>NZ_NCXO01000002.1 GCF_002104795.1 Mycolicibacillus koreensis | reverse complement strand
CCGACCACCTTGCCCCGTTTCACGGCCCCGGTCCGGGTGCTGCCGTCCCCGGTACCTGCCGCATCCGGCGTCCCGGCGGTGCCGTCACGTCGGGCGCCGGCGCGGGCGGTGGTCTCCGGCGGGGTGGGCGCGCTGGCCGCCCTGGCGGCGGGCTGGCTGTGGTGGGAGCGGGGCCGCAGCACCCGCGCACCCTCGGGCGGGCGACGGGCACGGGGGCGGCGCGCGACGCCATGGGCCGCTACCCTGTGAGGGTGAAATCTGTGAACTTGTCCGCGTCGCACCTCGCCCGCCTCCTCGGTTCGGCGGCCGCGGCGATGCTCGCGATCAGCTTCCTGCTCGTCACCCCGACCGCCCTGCCGGCGGCCGCGGCCGACGGCGACTGCACCGACGTCGAGGTGATCTTCGCCCGCGGCACCAGCGAGGCGCCCGGCATCGGCCGGGTCGGTGCGGCCCTCGTCGACGCGCTGCGCCAGCAGACCAGCCAGAACATCGGCGTCTACGCGGTGAACTACCCGGCGGGGCGTCTGCAGCTCGGCGGCGGTGACGGCGCCAACGACACGATCAACCGGGTGAAGTTCATGGCCGACAAGTGCCCCGAGACCCAACTGGTGCTCGGCGGCTACTCCCAGGGCGCCTCGGTGATGGACATCGTCACCGGCACCCCGGTCGGGATCAACTGGGGCTCCTCACTGCCGGCGGAGTACGCCGACAACGTCGTCGCGGTCGCGGTGTTCGGCAACGCCGCCAACCGCATGGGGGGCCCGATCTCCAGTCAAAGCGCGCTGTTCGCGTCCAAGGCGATCGACCTGTGCAACCCCGGCGACCCGATCTGCCACGAGGGTGAGGGCAACGACTGGAAGGACCACACCGACGGCTACATCCCGGTCTACACCAACCAGGCCGCCGCGTTCGTCGCGGGCAAACTCGCACCGTCGCACCTGACCCCCGAGGGCTTTATCAATTAGGTGCGCTAACATATCGACGTGGCTATCCTTCGTCGTGGTTCCCGCATCCTGGCCGCAGCGGTCGCTCCGGTAGCGCTGCTGATGGCATCCGCACTGCTGCCGGCGCCGTTCTCCGCGGTGCTGCCGAACGCCTCGGCGGCGTGTTCGGACATCGAGGTCGTGTTCGCCCGCGGCACCAACGACTCCCCGGGGGCGGGTCGTGTCGGGGATGCGTTCATCAGCGCCCTGCGCTCCCAGGTGGGGGGCCGCTCGGTGGGGGTGTACGCGGTGAACTATCCGGCCAGCTACGACTTCCGGGCGGCCGCCGACGGCGCCAACGACGCCAGTGCGCACGTTCAGGGCACTGTCAACGACTGCCCGGACACCCGGATCGTGCTCGGCGGCTACTCGCAGGGCGCGGCGGTCATCGACGTGATCGCCGCCTCCCCGGTGCCCGGGCTGGGCTTCTCGATGCCGCTGCCGCCGGGCACCGACTCCCATGTCGCGGCGATCGCGGTGTTCGGCAACCCGTCGGCCAAGCTGGGCCAGCCTCTGTCGAACAGCCCGGTCTACGGCAACCGCACCATCGACCTGTGCGCCAACGGGGACCCGGTCTGCTCCGCCGGCGACGACTTCGACGCCCACAGCGGCTACGTGCCGGGGCTGACCAACCAGGCCGCCGCGTTCGTGGCCGGGCGGGTGTAACGGCGCTACAACTCGTCGCGACACCGCACGTCGCGGGTGACGACGGTGCGGGCGGCAAGCTGGTCGTCGGGCGGGTAGTCCACCCCCACCAGGGTGAGCCCGCGCGCCGGCGCGGCGGCGAAATCGCTGGACCGGCTGGTCACGGTCAGCAGCCCGGCGAGCCAGCCGCCGTCGCGGCGGCCCTCCCCCACGGCGAGGACCGCGCCGACCAGTGAGCGCACCATGTTCCAGCAGAACGCGTCGGCGACCACCCGGGCGCTGACCCGGTGATCGGCGCGGCTCCAGGTGAACTCCTGCAGGTCACGGATCGTGGTGGCGCCGGGGCGGTGACGGCAGAACGCCGCGAAATCGTGCAGGCCGTGCAGCGGCGCGCACGCGGCGTTCATCGCATCCACGTCGATGTCGCGCGCCCAGGCGGTGACATAGCGGGCCTGCTGCGGGTCCACCCCGTAGGGCGCGGTGGACAGCCGGTAGCAGTAGTGGCGGCGCAGCGCCGCGAATCGGGCGTCGAACCCGGCCGGGGCACGGCGGATGGACCGCACCCGCACGTCGGGGGGCAGGAACCGGGCCAGCCGACGCACCAGCGGCAGGAATTCGGGCTGCCCGGGCCGCGGGCTGCGCGGATAGCCGTGGTGCAGCGCCGCGGTGGGCACGTCGACGTGGGCCACCTGCGCCTCGGCGTGCACCCCGGCGTCGGTGCGCCCGGCCACCACCAGCCGCAGCGGGGTGCGGAACACCGTCGCCAGCGCCTCTTGCAGGGTGCCCGCGACGGTGCGCTGCCCCTCCTGGACCGCCCAGCCGGCGAACTCGGTGCCGTCGTAGGCGAGATCGAGGCGCAGCCGGGTCGTCGGCTCGCTCACCCCGCTCAGGTCCGCTCTAGGCGTCGTCGGTGTCGTCCGTCTCGGACGCCGCCCCATCAGCAGCCTCAGCGGTCTCGGTCTCCGCGGCCGCTACAGTCTCCTGGGCCTCCTCGGGGGCCTCCTCGGGGGCCTCCTCGGCAGCGGTCTTGGCCCGCGCGTTGTCGGCGGCCTGCTTGGCCGCGGCGCGGCGCGCCCGGTCGGCCTCGGAGGTGACGGTCTTCTCCTGCACCAGCTCGATCGCCGCCATCGGGGCGTTGTCGCCCTTGCGCGGCTCGAGTTTGATGATGCGGGTGTATCCGCCGTTGCGGTCGGCGAAGTGCGGGCCGATCTCAGCGAACAGGATGTGCACCACGTCCTTGTCGCGGATCTTCTTGAGCACCTCACGCCGGTTGTGCAGCGCACCCTTCTTGGCGTGGGTGATCAGCTTCTCGGCGTAGGGCCGCAGTGCCCGCGCCTTGGCTTCGGTGGTCCGGATCCGGCCGTGCTCGAACAAGGACGTGGCCAGGTTCGCCAGAATCGCCTTCTGGTGGGCGGAGGACCCGCCGAGGCGGGGACCCTTGGTGGGCTTGGGCATTGCGACTTCTCCTCAGTGGGGCCGACCCCCGTATCAGGTAGGGCCGGGACGGGCCTTTATCAATGTGTCTGTCAATGTGTCCGGGTCCTCAACGGCCGCAGCGGACCGCATCGTCACCGGACAGCGGTTACAGCTGCTCGGTTTCGGCGTAGTCCTGGTCGTCGTAGGCGGCGTCAGCCGACCAGGTGCCGCTGGCGGCGTCGTAGCCGGCGACCTCCGACGGGTCGAAGCTGGCCGGGCTGTCCTTGAGCGCCAGGCCCAGCTGGTGCAGCTTGACCTTCACCTCGTCGATGGACTTCTGACCGAAGTTGCGGATGTCGAGCAGGTCGGACTCGGTGCGGGCGACCAACTCCCCGACGGTGTGCACGCCTTCACGCTTGAGGCAGTTGTAGGAGCGCACGGTCAGGTCCAGGTCGTCGATCGGCAGCGCGAACGACGCGATGTGGTCGGCCTCCGCCGGCGACGGTCCGATCTCGATGCCCTCGGCCTCGACGTTGAGCTCGCGGGCCAGCCCGAACAGCTCCACCAGGGTCTTGCCGGCCGACGCCAGGGCGTCGCGGGCGGTGATGGAGTTCTTGGTCTCGACGTCGAGGATCAGCTTGTCGAAGTCGGTGCGCTGCTCGACACGGGTGGCCTCCACCTTGTAGGTCACCTTGAGCACCGGCGAGTAGATCGAGTCGACCGGGATCCGGCCGATCTCGGCGCCGGTGGCCTTGTTCTGCACGGCGGGCACGTAGCCGCGGCCGCGCTCGACGACCAACTCGACCTCGAGCTTGCCCTTGTCGTTCAGGGTCGCGATGTGCATGTCCGGGTTGTGCACGGTGACCCCGGCCGGCGGCACGATGTCACCGGCGGTGACCTCACCGGGACCCTGCTTGCGCAGGTACATGGTGACCGGCTCGTCCTCCTCGGAGGAGACGACCAGGCCCTTGAGGTTCAAGATGATGTCGGTGACGTCCTCTTTGACCCCGGGCACGGTGGTGAACTCGTGCAGCACCCCGTCGATGCGGATGCTGGTGACGGCCGCACCGGGAATCGACGACAGCAGGGTGCGCCGCAACGAGTTCCCCAGGGTGTAGCCGAATCCGGGCTCGAGCGGTTCGATGATGAACTGCGACCGGTTCTCGGCGATGACCTCTTCGGACAGGGTGGGACGCTGAGAGATCAGCATGGGTGTTCCTTCTCCTTCTCGGCACCCGCTATTTGATGCCGCTAGGTGGTCCCGCGGTGATCGGCGCCGGCCCGGTGTCGCCGTGCCGGCGTGATCGCCGCGGGTGCCCCCGCACCTCGCGGTGCGGAAGTACTGCTACTTCGAGTAGAACTCGACGATCAGCTGCTCGGTGAGCGGGACGTCGATCTGGGTGCGCTCCGGCAGCTGGTGGACCAGGATGCGCTGCCGCTCCCCGACCACCTGCAACCAGGCGGGGATCGGGCGGTCGCCGGCGGTCTCGCGGGCGATCTGGAACGGCAGGGTGTTCAGCGACTTCTCCCGCACGTCGATGATGTCGTACTGCGACACCCGGTAGCTGGGGATGTCGACCTTCACACCGTTGACGGTGAAGTGGCCGTGGCTGACCAGCTGGCGGGCCATCCGGCGGGTCCGGGCCAGCCCGGCCCGGTAGACGACGTTGTCCAGCCGGCTCTCGAGGATCTTCAGCAGCTCGTCGCCGGTCTTGGCGGCGCGGGCGGCGGCCTCCTCGTAGTAGCGGCGGAACTGCTTCTCCATCACGCCGTAGGTGAAGCGGGCCTTCTGCTTCTCCTGCAGCTGCAGCCGGTATTCGCTCTCCTTGACCCGGGCGCGGCCGTGCTGGCCGGGCGGGTAGGGACGCTTCTCGAACGCCTGGTCGCCGCCGATCAGGTCGACACCGAGTCGACGCGATTTGCGGGTGGCGGGTCCGGTGTAACGAGCCATGTTTGTTCTCCTCCTCGAACCCGATTAGACCCGGCGCCGCTTGGGCGGACGGCAGCCGTTGTGCGGCTGCGGGGTGACGTCAGAAATCGCGCCGACCTCCAGGCCGGCAGCCTGCAGCGACCGGATCGCGGTCTCCCGGCCGGAGCCGGGGCCCTTGACGAACACGTCGACCTTGCGCACGCCGTGCTCCTGGGCCTTGCGGGCGGCGTTCTCGGCGGCCAACTGCGCGGCGAACGGGGTCGACTTGCGCGACCCCTTGAAGCCGACGTGACCGGAAGACGCCCAGGCCAGCACGTTGCCGGCGGGGTCGGTGATCGTCACGATCGTGTTGTTGAAGGTGCTCTTGATGTGGGCGGCACCATGCGGGACGTTCTTCTTCTCCCGCCGGCGGGACTTCTGCCCCTTCTTGGCGGAGGACGACGTTTTCTTCGTTGCCATGGGTTACCTGGCCTTCTTCTTGCCGGCGATGGTGCGCTTGGGGCCCTTGCGGGTGCGCGCGTTGGTCTTGGTCCGCTGACCCCGGACCGGCAGGCCGCGACGGTGACGCAGACCCTGGTAGCAGCCGATCTCGATCTTGCGGCGGATGTCGGCCTGGACCTCGCGGCGCAGGTCACCCTCGACCTTGAGGTTGCCTTCGATGTAGTCACGCAGTTGGGTCAGCTGGTCGTCGGTGAGGTCCTTGCTGCGCAGGTCCTTGTCGATGCCGGTGGCGGCGAGGATCTCCCGCGACCGGGTGCGGCCGACACCAAAGATGTAGGTCAGCGCGATCTCCATCCGCTTGTCACGCGGCAGATCGACGCCCACAAGTCGAGCCATAAGTGGCGTTCCTTACTTCTTCATGGGGAGGTCTGGTCCCAGCCCATCCCGGCCGACTGCTCCGGGGCCCGGCCTCCGTCCGGACGTGCGATGAGCGGCCTATCCGCTCACAGGTACTGGGAGGTCTGCATTCAGTTGTGTCGCTGGCGGGTCGATCCCGGACGGGCCCGGGCTCTAGCCTTGGCGCTGTTTGTGCCGCGGATCGGAGCAGATCACCATGACCCGCCCATGCCGGCGGATCACCCTGCATTTATCGCAGATCGGCTTGACGCTCGGGTTCACCTTCACGGCTGTTGTGATCCTGTTCTCGCTGGTTGCTTACTTGTACCGGTAGACGATGCGACCTCGGGTGAGGTCATAGGGGGACAGCTCCACCACCACCCGGTCCTCCGGGAGGATGCGGATGTAGTGCTGGCGCATCTTGCCACTGATGTGGGCGAGCACCTTGTGTCCGTTCTCCAGCTCAATGCGGAACATCGCATTGGGCAGCGGCTCAACCACTCGGCCTTCGACCTCGATGGCGCCGTCTTTTTTGGCCATGACTTCTCGGCGATCCTCCGTTTTGCCTGCTCCGGTGTGTCAGCGCAGCCCCGTCCGACTCCCAAACGTGAGCCGATGGTCGGAAATTCTGCGAATCAATTCTGCGAATCGTCGAAGACTTCCAGGACAGGGCACGCAACGAGTCGGCGCGGTGGCCGCACCGACGCTCCACGATACCCGCATCCCCGGCGTCGGCCAAAATCCGTGCCGAGGGACCCGCGCGGGCACCGATCCGGGCCGCGTCACCGGCCCGGTGATGTTGGATTCTGCCAGGACGTCGGGTATAGACCGGGGTGAACCCCACCGCGCCGCGCGGTGACCCACTCACCCCGATCCCCCGCCGCGGTCCCCGACCACAGACCCGAACCACACAGACCCGAACCACAGACCCCCGAGGAGCCATCCGATGACCGACGCGATCGCACTCAAGCCCGACCTGGGCCGCTACGGCGTGTGGACCTTCGGCCGGGTCACCGCCGAACAGGCCCAGACCGTCGAGAAGCTCGGCTACGGCGCACTGTGGGTGGGCGGCTCCCCCGGCGCCGAACTCGACTTCGTCGAACCGATCCTGGAGGCGACGTCGACGCTGCAGGTCGCGACCGGCATCGTCAACATCTGGTCGGCTCCCGCCCCGGAGGTGGCGGAGTCGTATCACCGCATCGAGGACGCCCACCCGGGCCGGTTCGTCCTGGGCATCGGCGTCGGCCACCGCGAGCACACCGAGGATTACCGCAGCCCCTACCGGGCGCTGGTGGACTACCTCGACGCGCTGGATTCCGCGGCGGTGCCCACCAGCCGCCGGGTGCTGGCGGCGCTGGGCCCGAAGGTGCTGGAGTTGGCCGCGCAGCGCAGCGCCGGCGCCCACCCGTACCTGACCACACCCGAGCACACCGGGCAGGCCCGCGAACTCGTCGGCAACACGGTGTTTTTGGCCCCGGAGCACAAGGTGGTGCTCGACTCCCACGACTCCGACGCCGCGGCGGCACGTTCGCTGGGCCGCGACGCGCTGGCGATGTACCTGGGCCTGTCGAACTACGTGAACAACTGGCACCGACTGGGCTTCACCGCCGAGGATGTCCGCCCACCCGGCAGCGACCGGCTGGTCGACGAGATGGTCGCCCACGGCAGCGCCGAGCAGATCGCGGCTCGCCTCGGTGAGCACCTCGACGCCGGCGCCGACCACGTCGCGATCCAGGTGCTCGGCGGCTGGGACGCGTTTGTGCCGACGTTGACCGCCCTGGCCGAGCCGCTGGGCCTGTAAACGGCCTGTCACCCCCCCCCCCGGCTCGCGTCGAGCCGCACGCTTTGGTGCGTTTTACGGCCTTGAGTTCAAGGGGTAAACGCACGCAAACGTGAGTCTGGACGCCCAGCCCGGTTAGGGTTTGGCGCATGCGGCTGCTGGTCACCGGGGGTGCGGGGTTCATCGGCGCCAACTTCGTGCACACCACGGTGCGCCACCGCCCCGACGTGGCGGTCACGGTGCTCGACGCGCTCACCTACGCCGGCAGCGAGGAGGCGCTCGCCCCGGTCGCCGACGCGGTTCGGCTGGTCCACGGCGATGTCGCCGACGCGGCGGTAGTCTCCGCGCTGGTCGCCGAATCCGACGCGGTGGTGCACTTCGCCGCCGAAACCCACGTCGACAACGCCCTGGCCGACCCGGCGCCGTTCCTGCACTCCAACGTGGTGGGCACGTTCACCGTGCTGGAGGCGGTGCGAGCCCACCGGGTGCGGTTGCATCACGTCTCCACCGACGAGGTCTACGGCGATCTTCGCCTCGACGACCCGGCCCGGTTCACCGAGGCCACCGCCTACAACCCGTCGAGCCCGTACTCGTCGACCAAGGCCGCCGCCGACCTGCTGGTCAAGGCCTGGGTGCGCTCCTACGGGGTGGCCGCGACACTGTCGAACTGCTCCAACAACTACGGGCCGTACCAGCATGTGGAGAAGTTCATCCCCCGCCAGATCACCAACCTGCTCACCGGGCGGCGCGCCAAGCTCTACGGCCGCGGCGCCAACGTGCGCGACTGGATCCACGTCGACGACCACAACGACGCGGTGTGGCGGATCCTGGAGGCCGGCCAGATCGGGCGCACCTATCTGATCGGCGCCGACGGTGAGCGCGACAATCGCACGGTGCTGCAGATGATCCTGGCGCTGATGGGCCACGACCCCGACGACTTCGACCACGTCACCGACCGGGCCGGCCACGATCTGCGCTACGCCATCGACCCGACGCCGCTGCGCGAGGAGTTGGGCTGGCGCCCCGCGCGCACCGACTTCGAGGCGGGCCTGCGTGCCACCATCGCCTGGTACCGCGACAACCAATCCTGGTGGGCCCCACTGAAGGACGCCGTGGAGACCGGCTACGCGAAACGGGGGCAGTGAGATGACCGTGCGTGAACTCGCCGTCCCGGGCGCGTGGGAGATCACCCCACGCCAGCACCGCGATGCGCGCGGGGTGTTCTTCGAGTGGTTCACCGACCGGGAGTTCACCGGGTTCGCCGGGCACCGGCTGGATCTGCGCCAGGCCAACTGTTCGGTGTCGGCCGCCGGGGTGCTGCGCGGGCTGCACTTCGCCGCGGTGCCGCCCGGCCAGGCCAAATACGTCACCTGCGTGGCCGGGGCAGTGTTCGACGTCGCCGTCGACATCCGGGTGGGCTCCCCGACGTTCGGACACTGGGACGCGGTGCTTCTCGACACCCGTGAGCGACGCAGCGTGTATCTGTCCGAGGGGCTGGCGCACGGCTTCGTGGCCCTGCAGGACGACTCGACGGTGATGTACCTGTGCTCGGCGCCGTACCGCCCCGAGGCCGAACACACCATCGCCGCCACCGACCCGGCGCTGGGCATCGACTGGCCCGACCGGCATCGGCTGATCGTCTCCGAGCGCGACGCCGCCGCCCCGAGCCTCGCCGAGGCGCAGGCGGCGGGGCTGCTGCCGTCGTGGACACAGACCCGCGCCTTCGTCGACGGGTTGCGCGCCGAGCACGACCGTCAGGGGCCGTAGCGCAGCCACAGCGGCATGACGGTATCCAGCCGCTGCATGAATTTGCGCAACCCCACCCGGTACTGCCCCGAGCCCAGCGGGTCGACCCAGTACTCGGGGTAGGCGATGCCCACCCCAAACAGCCCGGGCGCGAGGATGCCGGTGGCCGGGTCGTAGGCCGGCACCGGCGGCGTCGAGGCGATGCTGCGGGCAACGAATCCGACCGTGTGCACGACGCGGTCGCAGCGCCGCAGTGCGGCCGGCAAGGCCGGGTCGTCGACGTGGTAGCGGCGCAGCCGCGGCGGGGGTGTGCCGTCGATGTTCTCCCGCGCCCAGTGTGCGGCGTGGCCTTTGAGGCCGGTGTCGTCGTAGACGGTCCAGTCCTGCAGCGCCACCGCGTAGCGCAGCGGGCTGCGGTAGACGTTGATCACCGTGGCAGCCGCGGTGTCCAGCAGGTTCGGCAGCGCGATCATCGCCGAATGCGAGGAACCGAACACCGCGACGGTCGCACCGTCCAGCGGCTCGGCGGCCAGCTTCTGCGGGTCGAGCACCGTGTCCAGCGGGATCTCCGGCGCGGCGACGCCGGGCAGGCGGGTGGGCACCGACCCGATCGCCAGGATCACGTTGTCGGCGGTGATCGACCCGGCTCCGGCCGCGGCGCCCGCCTTGTGGTCGAGATCGAGGTCGAGGACCCAGCGTCGCTCGCGCAGCGCCAGGTGGGTCACGACGGTGCGCAGGGCGCACACCCGCGCACCCAGCCGCTCGGTGATCGCCTGCAGCGGGTCGGCGACCAAGCCCAGCGGGCAGGTCTGGTGCGGGTCCAGCGAGCTCAGCGGGAATCCCGCGGCAGCGCTGAAGCCGAACGCCGGGGAGGCGGTGAGGTAGTCGAGGAAATGCGCGACGGTGGTGTTGCTGGGCACCGCGCGCCACTTCCCCCCGAAGTCGCCGACGACGAACTCCGGGTCGATCCAGGCGATGGTCGACGCGGCCACACCGTGGTCGAGCAGGCGCCCCACCGCGGCGATGCCCGCCGGCCCCGCTCCCACAACCGCCCAGCGGTAGTCGCTCATGTCCGTCGCCTCACTCGGTCCCTGGCGCCCGGTGACGCCGAACCCGATGCTGCCGAACCATCGCGGCCACCGGTAGGGGTGCTGTTCTTGGCGGGGCACAAGGTGGGCTTGTGGCCGGGGTGCGGCCGGGGCGCCTCTACGGCGAGGCAGGGGGCCCGAGCGCGGCGATGTGGGCCAGCAGGTCACGGACGGCGCCGGCCGGCGGGGTGCGCCCGCCGAGCCAGATCGCGCGCAGCTCGCGACGCAGGTCCAGCCCGGCCACCGCGACCGGACGCAGCCGCCCGACGGCGAGGTCTTCGGCCACGGCCAGCCGGCTCATCACCGCCGGCCCGGCCCCGGCGAGCACCGCGCCGCGCACCGCGGTGGCCGAGGACAACTCCAGCACCGGGTCGGCCACCGGCGTGGTCGCACCGAGCGCGGCCTGCAGCGCCACCGTCAACGAATCCCGTGTCCCCGAACCGGGTTCGCGGCAGACCAGCGGGGTGTCGGCGAGTTCGGCGGCGCCGACCGCGGTGGTGCGGCGGGCCCATTGGTGATCGGGTGGGACGACCACCACCAGCTCGTCGCGGGCGACGAGCCGGCTGCGCAGCCCGCCCGGCTCCCCCGGGCTCTCGATGAACCCGAGGTCGGCGGTCGCGTCGCGGACCGCCGCGATGACGTGGTCGCTGTTGGTGGCGGTGAGCACCACCTGGGGCGCGGTGGTGCCGTGGCGGGCGGCCGCGGTCCGCAGCGACACCAGCCATCGCGGCATCAGATGCTCGGCAACGGTCAGGCTCGCCGCGACCGTGACCCGCTGGCGGCTCTCGGTGCGCAGCGACGCCAGCCCGGCATCGACGTGGTGAGCGACGTCGAGCAGCCGGTCGGCCCACTCGGCCACCACCACCCCGGCCGCGGTCAGCCGTGACCCGCGCGCGGTGCGGACCACCAGTTGCACCCCGGCCTGCGATTCCAGCGACGTCAGCCGCGCCGACACGGCCTGCTGGGTCAGCGAGAGTTCGCGGCCCGCCGCGCCGAGGCTGCCGGTGCGGGCCACCGCCAGCAGCACCTCGAACGCGGAGAGCTGCGGCATCCGCGCACTCAGCCTCATCCCGCCATCCAAACACGCACCCGTCGCGCACCGATCGGGTCTTGCCCACACCCCCGCCGATTTACTAGGATGTCCTAGTAAGTTTTTCGACTGCACACTCCGCGGGACGGCCATGACACGACAGATCGACCACTTCATCGACGGGCAGGCGAACGCCGGCACGTCCGGGCGCACCGCCGAGGTGCTCAACCCCAGCACCGGCGCGGTGCAGGCGACCGTCGCGATGGCCAACACCGCCGACGTCGACGCCGCGGTCGCCTCCGCGGCGATCGCCCAGCGCGACTGGGCAGCGACCAACCCGCAGCGCCGCGCGCGGGTCCTGATGCGGTTCATCGAGCTGGTCAACGCCCACAGCGACGAACTCGCCGCGCTGCTCTCCGCCGAGCACGGCAAGACCCTGGTCGACGCTCACGGCGACATCCAGCGCGGCATCGAGGTCATCGAGTTCTGCGTGGGCATCCCGCACCTGCTCAAAGGCGACTACACCGAGGGCGCCGGCCCGGGCATCGACGTGTACTCGCTGCGCCAGCCGCTCGGCGTCGTCGCCGGGATCACCCCGTTCAACTTCCCGGCGATGATCCCGCTGTGGAAGGCCGGCCCGGCCCTGGCCTGCGGCAACGCCTTCATCCTCAAGCCCTCCGAGCGGGACCCGTCGGTGCCGGTGCGTCTCGCCGAGCTGTTCGTGGAGGCCGGTCTGCCGCCGGGGGTGTTCCAGGTCGTCCACGGCGACAAGGAGGCCGTCGACGCGTTGCTGCACCACCGCGACGTCGCCGCGGTCGGGTTCGTCGGCAGCTCCGACATCGCCCAGTACATCTACGCCACCGCCGCCGCGCAGGGTAAACGCGCCCAGTGTTTCGGCGGCGCGAAGAACCACATGATCGTGATGCCCGACGCCGACCTCGACCAGGCGGTCAACGCGCTCATCGGCGCCGGCTACGGCAGCGCCGGGGAGCGCTGCATGGCGATCAGCGTGGCCGTGCCGGTCGGCGCGGAGACCGCCGACCGGTTGCGCGCCAAACTGGTGGAGAAGATCGGCCAGCTGCGGGTCGGGCACAGTCACGACCCCAAGGCCGACTACGGCCCGCTGATCACCGGGGCGGCCCGCGAGCGGGTGCGCGACTACATCGGCCAGGGCGTGACCGCCGGCGCCGAGCTGGTGGTCGACGGCCGCGAGCAGGGCAGCGCCGATTTGCAGTTCGGCGACGACAGCCTCGAGGGCGGGTTCTACCTCGGGCCGACCCTGTTCGACCACGTCACACCGGAGATGTCGATCTACACCGACGAGATCTTCGGACCGGTGCTCTGCATCGTGCGCGCCGACGACTACGAGGAGGCGCTGCGGCTGCCGTCGGAGCACGAGTACGGCAACGGCGTGGCGATCTTCACCCGCGACGGCGACGCGGCCCGAGACTTCACCGCCCGCGTGCAGGCCGGCATGGTCGGGGTCAACGTGCCGATCCCGGTGCCGGTGGCCTACCACACCTTCGGCGGCTGGAAGCGGTCCGGCTTCGGTGATCTCAACCAGCACGGCACCGCCTCGATCCAGTTCTACACCAAGGTGAAAACCGTCACCCAGCGTTGGCCGTCGGGCATCAAGGACGAGGCCGAATTCCACCTGCCCACCATGGAGTAGCCGGGCGATGAGCAGCTTCGACCTCGACGACGACGAACGGGTCATCACCGAGACGGCCGCCGCGTTCGCCGCCAAACGCCTCGCCCCGCACGCCCTGGACTGGGACGCCGACGGGCACTTCCCCGTCACCGAGCTGCGTGCGGCCGCCGAGTTGGGGATGGCGGCGATCTACTGCGGCGAGGATGTCGGCGGCAGCGGGCTGCGCCGCCTGGACGCGGTGCGCATCTTCGAACAACTCGCGACCGCCGACCCGACCGTGGCGGCGTTTTTGTCCATCCACAACATGTGCGCCTGGATGGTCGACCGGTTCGGCACCGCCGAACAGCGCGGCACCTGGGTGCCGCGGCTGGCGACGATGGAGGCGATCGCCAGCTACTGCCTCACCGAACCGGGTGCCGGCTCGGATGCGGCGGCACTGGCCACCCGCGCGGTCCGCGACGGCGAGCACTGGGTGCTCGACGGGGTCAAGCAGTTCATCTCCGGCGCGGGCAGCTCCGATGTGTACGTGGTGATGGCACGCACCGGCGAGCCAGCCGCCGGGCCCCGCGGCATCTCGGCGTTCCTGGTCGAAAACGGCACCCCGGGGCTGAGTTTCGGTGCGCAGGAACACAAGATGGGCTGGCACGCCCAGCCGACCGCGCAGGTGATTCTCGACGGGGTGCGCATCCCCGCCGACGCGATAATCGGCGGGCCCGGCGGCGAGGGAACCGGGTTCGGCATCGCCATGCAGGGACTCAACGGCGGCCGGATCAACATCGCCGCGTGTTCGCTCGGCGGGGCGCAGGCCGCCTACACCCGCACCGTCGACTACCTCGCCGACCGGCAGGCGTTCGGCGGCGCCCTGCTCGACGAGCCGACCATCCGGTTCACCCTGGCCGACATGGCCACCGCGCTGGAGACCTCCCGGCTGCTGCTGTGGCGTGCCGCCGACGCCCTCGACGCGGACGCGCCGGACAAGGTGACGTTGTGCGCGATGGCCAAGCGCTACGTCACCGACGCCTGCTTCGACGTCGCCGACGCCGCGCTGCAACTGCACGGCGGCTACGGTTACCTGCGCGAGTACGGGCTGGAGAAGATCGTGCGGGACCTGCGGGTGCACCGCATCCTCGAGGGCACCAACGAGATCATGCGCGTGGTGATCGGCCGGGCCGAGGCCGCGCGTGCCCGCACCTAGCCCGCGCACACCCCCCGGCGAAGGAGAACCGATGACACAGACGGCCACGGTGGCGTTTCTCGGCTTGGGCCACATGGGTGCCCCGATGGCGGCGAACCTCGTCGCCGCCGGGTTCACGGTGCACGGCTTCGATCCCGCGCCCGCGGCGCTGGCCGGGGCGGTCGAGGACGGGGTGGTCGGATTCGACTCGGCCGCCGACGCGGTCGCCGGGGCCGACGTGGTGATCACCATGCTGCCCAACGGCGCGGTGGTGCGCCGCTGCTACGAGCAGATCCTTCCGGCGGTGCCCGAGGGGGCCCTGCTCATCGACTCCTCCACGATCTCGGTCGACGACGCCCGCGCCCTGCACACCCTGGCCGCCGAGCACGGTCTCGCGCAGCTGGACGCGCCGGTCTCCGGCGGGGTGCCCGGCGCGGCGGCCGGCACGTTGGCGTTCATGATCGGTGGGCAGCCCGACGCGGTCACCCGTGCGCGCCCGGTGCTCGAGCCGATGGCCGCCAAGATCATCCACTGCGGCGCCAGCGGCACCGGCCAGGCCGCCAAGATCTGCAACAACATGGTGTTGGCGGTGCAGCAGGCGGCGGTCGCCGAGGCGTTCGTGCTCGCCGAGCGCCTCGGACTGTCGGCGCAGTCGCTGTTCGACGTGATGACCGGGGCGACCGGCAACTGCTGGGCGGTGCACACCAACTGCCCGGTGCCCGGACCGGTGCCGACCTCACCGGCCAACCACGACTTCGCGGCCGGTTTCGCCACCGCCCTGATGACCAAGGATCTCGGGCTGGCGATGGATGCGGTGGCCTCCACCGGCGCGCGCGCCCCGCTGGGCGGTCACGCCGCCGACCTCTACACCGAGTTGGCCCGCGAACATCCCGACGAGGACTTCAGCGTCGTGATCACGACGCTGCGCTGAGCCCCCGGTCGGTCAGCCAGCGGCGGCGCAGCTGCTGGCAGCCGGCGGCCAGCAGCGGACCGCTGCCGTCGGTGTAGCCGTCGTATCCGCGGCGCACCGCCGCGGCGTCCGGGAACGCCGGGGTGCGTCCCGGGGCGATGACCACCGCGGGCAGGCCCGCCTCGGCGGCCGAGCGCAGCGCCCGGTCGGTGCCGACCACCGCGAGCGCCTGCTCGGGGGGCACCCCCAGCTCCCACAGCGCCAGCCGGTGCGCCTCGGTGCGCCGCCGGGGGCAGCCGTCGGGCAGGTCCTCGCCGGTGACGATCGTTTCGACCAGGCCGTCGCCGATCAGCTCGCGCACCATCACCTGGGTGCGGCGCCGACGCCCGGTGCTGACCACCGCCACCCAGATCCCGGCCACGAACAGGCTCATGACCAGATCGATCAGGCCGGCGCGCGGGGTGGGGTCGCCGTCGGCGTCGATCTCGCCGAGCGCGTCGATGTCGAACACCACCGCCCGCAGCGGCGGGACCTCCGGGGCGATTGGACGTTCCCGGTCCCACCAGAACGTCCGCGTCTCGCGGCTGGTTCGCATGCTCTTCAGCCTGCACCGCCGCGGCGGTGCGCGCCTCCCCCAGTGGGGGGAGGCCGGTGAGGAGTTTTGCGCGCCGGACGCCGGGGCGGCTCTAGAGTATGGCCATGACCGAAGACCCCGGCGGCGCGCCGGTGCGCCTGGTCCTCGTCGACGACCACGAGATGGTCATCGAGGGTCTCAAGGCGATGCTCACCGCGTTCGCCGACCGGGTGGAGGTCGTCGGGCACGCCGTCGGCGCCGAACGGGCGGGGGCGGTCATCGCCGACCTGCAGCCCGACGTGGTGCTCTGCGACGTGCGGATGCAGGGCGCCAGCGGCCTGGACCTGTGTCGTCAGCTGCGCGAGGACGACCCGCAGCGCAAGGTGGTGATGCTCTCGGTCTACGACGACGAGCAGTACCTGTTCCAGGCGTTGCGGGTGGGGGCGCGCGGCTACCTGCTCAAAAGCATCAGCAGCGACGACCTGGTCCGCCAGCTGGAGTTGGCCCACCGCGGCGAGCTGGTGATCGACCCGGGGTTGGCCGCTCGCGCCGCCGACACCGCCGCGCGGCTGCAGCGCGACGAGTTCTGGCCCGGCGCCCGTCAGGGCCTGACCCAACGGGAAAGCGAGATCTTGTCCTACATGGTGGCGGGGCTGTCCAACCGCGGCATCGCCACCAAACTGGTCATCGGCGAGGAGACCGTCAAAACCCACCTGCGGGCCATCTACCGCAAGCTGGAGGTCTCCGACCGCACCGGGGCGGTGGCCACCGCGCTGCGGGAAGGCATCTACCAGTGAGCGCCACCCGCGGCCGGCACGCCCGCGGCTCGGAGGCGGTGCGCGAACTCGTCGACAACGCCCACGAGCTGGCGCTGCTGCGCGAACTCATCCAGGCCGCCTCCGCCGGCCCCGGGGTGGAGCCGCTGGCCGCGGCGGCCGCGCGGATGATCACCGCCTCCACCGGCGCGGACGTCTGCTTCGTGCACGTGCTCGACGACACCGAACGGTCGTTGACGCTGACCGGGGCGACCCCGCCGTTCGACGGGCAGGTCGGCAAGATCCGGCTGCCGCTGGGGTCGGGGATCTCCGGGTGGGTCGCCGCCCACCGCCAGCCGGTGGTGATCACCGACGACAAGGAGTCCGACCCGCGGTATCTGCCGTTCGAGTCGCTGCGCGGGCGCGATTTCACCTCGATGGTGTCGGTGCCGATGGAGACCGATCCCGGCGGGCTGGTGGGGGTGCTCAACGTGCACACCGTGACGCGCCGAGAGTTCACCGACGGTGATGTGGAGCTGCTGCTGGTGATCGGCCGGCTCATCGCCGGGGCGTTGCACCAGGCCCGGCTGCACCGGCAGCTGGTGGCCCGCGAACGCGCCCACGAGCTCTTCGTCGAGCAGGTCATCGAGGCCCAGGAGATCGAGCGACGTCGCCTCGCCGGCGACATCCACGACGGCATCTCCCAGCGGCTGATCACCTTGTCCTATCGTCTCGACGCCGCCGCCCGGGCCGTCGGCAGCGACCCCGCCGACGCCTCCGAGCAGCTCGACGAGGCCCGCGACCTGGTCCGGTTGACGTTGGAGGAGGCGCGCGCGGCGATCGGCGGTCTGCGCCCGCCGGTCCTCGACGATCTGGGGCTGGCCGGCGGGCTGGCCAGCCTGGCCCGGTCGGTGCCGCAGCTGGCGTTGGAGGTCGACCTGGCCGACATCCGGCTGCCCGAACACATCGAGGTGGCGCTGTACCGGATCGCCCAGGAGTGCCTGCAGAACATCGTCAAACACGCCCACGCCAGCATGGCCCGACTGCGGTTCGGCGTCGCCGAGCAGGTGGCGCGGCTGGAGATCACCGACGACGGGGTCGGCTTCGACACGTTCGAGAACCCGCTGGGCGGCGACGAGATGGGCGGCTACGGACTGCTGTCGATCGCCGAGCGGGCCGAACTGGTGGGTGGGCGGCTCAACATCCGCTCCCGACCGGGCGTGGGCACCACCGTGACCGCGCTGATCCCGGTCGGGGTGGGCGCCGCGCAGCGCTGACCGGGGTCTCGGCGTGCCGGTCTCGGTGTGCCGGTCTCGGCGTGCCGGTCTCGGCGTGGCCCCCGTCGGTTGTGCCGATTCGTCCGCGACACGCCGCTTGGGGCGGACCGATCCGCACACGGACCAGCCCGCCGCGAGTCCCCCGCGCCTCCTCGCGCGGCCGGTCAGAAGTCGCCGGCGGTGCGGCGCAGGGTCTCGATCACCGCGGCGAGGGTCTGCGACTCGCGCGCCGACATGCCGATGTCGGCGAACACCTCGGCGTTCAGCGCCAGCGTGGCCTGCTCCACCGTGGTGCGCCCGCGGTCGGTGATCGCCACCAGCGTGGTGCGCCCGTCGGTGGGGTGCGGGCGCCGGCGCACCAGCCCGGCGCCCTCCAGCCGGCGGATCGCGTGGGTGACGCTGGTGACGTGCACCTGCAGCCGGTCGGAGGCCTTGGCGATCGGCAGCGCCCCGGTGCGGCTGAACGCCAGCAGCCGCAGCAGCTCGAACCGGGAGAAGCTCAGGTCGTAGGGCTTCAGCGACGCCTCCACCCGGGCCAAAAGGATCTGATGGGCCCGCATCACCGAGGTGACCGCGACCATGCCGTCGGCCACCTCCCCCCAGCCGGCGCGCTCCCAGTTGGCCCGCGCCGCCGCGATCGGATCACCGTGGTCGGCCCGAGCGGCCGGATCGGATGCAGCCACGCCTTTTCCTACCGCATTCCCGGCCGCGCCGTCAGGCCAGCGTCAGGATGCGGGGGCCGTCGTTGGTGACCGCGACGGTGTGTTCCCAGTGCGCGGCGCGCGAGCCGTCGGCGGTGACCACGGTCCACTCGTCGTCGAGCACGACGGTCTCGGCGGTGCCGAGGGTGAGCATCGGCTCGATGGCCAGCACACTGCCGTGCTCGAGGCGCGGGCCCCGCCCGGGCGGGCCCTCGTTGGGCAGAAACGGGTCCATGTGCATCTGCCGGCCGATGCCGTGCCCGCCGTAGCCGGCGACGATGCCGAACGCGCGGCCCAGCCGGGTCCCCGCCGCGCGGGTGCCCGACTCGATCGCGTGCGAGACGTCACCGAGCCGGTTGCCGGGCACCATGGCCGCGATCCCGGCCTGCAGCGACTCGCGGGTGGCCGTCGACAGCGCCTCGTCGTCGGCCGACACCGCCCCGACCCCGAAGGTGATCGCCGAATCGCCGTGCCAGCCGTCCAGGATCGCACCGCAGTCCACCGAGACCAGGTCGCCGTCGCGCAGCGTCTCGGTGGCCGCCGGGATACCGTGCACCACCCGGTCGTTGACCGAGCTGCAGATCGACGCCGGATAGCCGTGATAGCCCAGAAACGACGGGGTGGCCCCGGCGTCGCGGATCACCGCTTCGGCGATCCGGTCGAGTTCGCCGGTCGACACCCCGGGCCCGGCCGCGGCCCGCACGGCGTGCAGCGCGGCCGCCACCACCGCACCGGCGGCGGCCATCGCGTCGAGTTCACCGTCGCTGCGCTGCGGCACGACCCTGCGGCTGCGCCAGCCGGGCAGCGCCATGGCCTAGCGTCCCAGGGCGCGCAGGGCCCGCTCGAAGACCTCCTCGACGTCGCCGACGGCGTCGACGGTCTTCAACTCGTCGCGGTAGTACTCCAGAAGCGGTGCGGTCTCGTCGCGGTAGACCTGCATGCGGTGGCGGATCACGTCGTCGGTGTCGTCGGCGCGGCCGCGCCCCTTGAGCCGGGCCAGCAGCTCCTCCTGGGAGACCTGGAAGTCCACGACCGCGTCGACGCGGGTGCCGCGCCGCTCCAGCATGGCCTGCAACGCCTGGGCCTGCTCGGTCGATCGCGGATAGCCGTCGAGGATGAACCCGCCGGCGGCGTCGGGCTGATCGATGCGGTCCTCGACGAGGGCGTTGGTCAGCGATGCCGGCACCAGGTCGCCGGCGTCGAGGTACTTCTTGGCCTGAACGCCCAGCTCGGTCCCGGTGGAGATGTTGTGCCGGAACAGATCGCCGGTGGAGATCTGCGGAATCCCGAGCTTGTCGGCCAGCTTGACGGCCTGGGTGCCCTTGCCCGCCCCGGGCGGTCCGAGCAGAACGACTCTCACTTGAGGAACCCTTCGTAGTTGCGCTGCATGAGCTGGCTCTCGATCTGCTTCACCGTGTCCAGACCCACACCGATCATGATCAGCACCGCGGTCCCACCGAACGGCAGGTTCTGCACCGCCCCGGTGTTGCCGATCTGCAGGAACAGGTTCGGTAGCACCGAGATCACACCGAGGTAGATCGACCCGGGCAGCGTGATGCGGTTGAGCACGTAACGCAGGTAGTCCGCGGTCGGGCGGCCCGGGCGGATGCCGGGGATGAAGCCGCCGAACTTCTTCATCTCGTCGGCACGCTCGTCGGGGTTGAACGTGATCGAGACGTAGAAGTAGGTGAAGAAGATGATCAGCCCGAAGTACACGGCGATGTAGACCATGTTCGACGGGTCCGACAGGTAGGTGCCGACCAGCTTGTCCCACCAGCCGTCGCCGGCGCCGCCGCTGCCGCCGCTGCGCACCAGCTGGGTGACCAGCTGCGGGATGTAGATCAACGAGGACGCGAAGATCACCGGGATAACACCGGCCTGGTTGACCTTGAGCGGCAGATAGGTCGAGGTGCCGCCGTACATCTTGCGGCCCACCATCCGCTTGGCGTACTGCACCGGGATGCGGCGCTGACCCTGCTCGACGAAGACGACGCCGACGATGATGATCAGTGTCGCCAGGCAGACCATGGCGAACACGGTGCTGCCGCGGGAGTCCAGGATCGACTTGCCCTCGATCGGGATGCGCGCGGCGATACCGATGAAGATCAGCAGCGACATCCCGTTGCCGACACCGCGCTCGGTGATCAGCTCACCCATCCACATCACCAGCGCCGCGCCGGCGGTCATCACCAGCACGATCACCACCAGGGTGAAGATCGACGAGTCGGCGATGATCTCGTGGGAGTAGGTGCAGCCCTGCAGCAACCCGCCGTTGGCGGCCAGTGCCACGATCGAGGTGGACTGCAGGATCGCCAGCGCGATCGTCAGATACCGGGTGTACTGCGTCATCTTGTTCTGGCCGGACTGACCCTCTTTGCGCAGCTCCTCGAACCGCGGGATCACCACGGTGAGCAGCTGCACGATGATGCTGGCGGTGATGTAGGGCATCACGCCCACCGCGAACACCGTCAGCTGCAGCAACGCACCGCCGGAGAACAGGTTGATCAGGGAGTAGACCTGCGCGGCCTCCCCACCGCTGACCTCCTCGATGCACTGCTGCACCTTGGGGTAATCCACCCCCGGGGACGGGATCGCCGCCCCCACCCGGTAGAGGACCACGATCCCCAGCGCGAACAGGATCTTCCGTCTCAGGTCGACTGTCCGCATCGATGAGATGAAAGCCGAGAGCACTCTTCTCCTCCTGCACACGCCGGGTTCTTCGGCACGGCGTGTAAATGGGCTGGTCGCACCAGCGTCCGGACAGTCCTACATCATGCGTCGAGCCCCCGAAGGCCGTGCCAGACGGCCTGACGCGTGAAGCAGTCTATGAGAGTAACAGTCCCCCCGACCCGGTCTTGAACAACGGCTGGCCCGCCACCGGCGCCCACCGGCCACCGACCGGCCCCCGTGCGCATATACTTACCGTATCTAAATAACTTGGAGAGAGGGGGCGGTGATGGCACGCACCGATAACGACAGTTGGGACCTGGCCTCCAGCGTGGGGATCACGGCGACCGCGGTAGCCGCCGCCCGGGCGGTGGCCAGCGACGAACCCGACGCGATCATCGATGACCCGTTCGCCGCGCCGCTGGTGCGCGCGGTCGGGGTGGAGGTGTTCACCCGCCTGGTCGACGGGGAGCTCACCGCCGCCGACCTGGACGCCGACGGCACCGGCACCGGCGCCGATCAGCGGCGGATGACCGCGATGATGGCGGTGCGCACCCGCTACTTCGACGACTTCTTCACCGCCGCCGCCGACGCCGGGATCCGCCAGGCGGTGATCCTGGCCTCCGGGCTGGACTCGCGCGCCTACCGGCTGGCGTGGCCGGCGGGCACCACCGTCTACGAGATCGACCAGCCCGCGGTCATCGAGTTCAAAACCCGCACCCTGGCCGACCTCGGCGCCGAACCCACCGCGACGCGCCACGCCGTCGCGGTCGACCTACGCGATGACTGGGCGGCGGCGCTGCGCACCGCCGGCTTCGACCCGACGGCGCCCACGGCGTGGAGCGCGGAAGGACTGCTGGGTTATCTACCCGCCGACGCCCAGGACCGGCTGCTGGACACCATCACCGCCTTGTCGGCCCCGGGCAGCCGCCTGGCCACCGAGAACACCCCGGCTCCCGGCCCGGACCGCCAGGAGAAGATGCTGCAGCGGATGCGCGTCACCGCGCAGGGGTGGCGCCGCCACGGCCTGGACCTCGACCCCGACGGGTTGTTCTTCCCCGGGGAGCGCACCGAGGCCGCCGTCTACCTCAACGAGCACGGCTGGCAGGTGCAGTCGCGCGCCGTCACCGACCTGCTCGCCGAGCACGGGTTCCCGCCCTTGGGCGACTCCGGGGGCGACTCCGGGGAAGATCCCGGGGAAGACCCCGCCGGCGACCCCGGGTTTTTGGACCTGCACTTCATCACCGCCACGCTTTAGGGTGAAGCCAATGTCACGCACCGACTCAAGAACGCCCGGAGACAGCTGGGATCTGGCCTCCAGCGTGGGAGCGACCGCCACCATGGTGGCCGCCGCGCGCGCCCTGGCCAGTGACGAACCCGACGCGATCATCGACGACCCGTTCGCCGCGCCGCTGGTGCGTGCGGTCGGGGTGGAGTTCTTCACCCGGGTGGTCGACGGGGAGATCACTTTCTCCTCCGACCCCTCCGACCCCGCCGACCCCGCGGCCGACGGGCCGGCGCTGATGACCGCGATGATGGCGGTGCGCACCCGGTTTTTCGACGACTTCTTCACCGCCGCCGCCGACGCCGGGATCCGCCAGGCGGTGATCCTGGCCTCCGGGCTGGACTCGCGCGCCTACCGGCTGGCGTGGCCGGCGGGCACCACCGTCTACGAGATCGACCAGCCCGCGGTCATCGAGTTCAAAACCCGCACCCTGGCCGACCTCGGCGCCGAACCCACCGCGACGCGCCACGCCGTCGCGGTCGACCTGCGCGATGACTGGGCGGCGGCGCTGCGCACCGCCGGCTTCGACCCGACCGTGCCCACGGCATGGAGCGCGGAAGGACTGCTGGCGTATCTGCCGCCGCAGGCGCAGGATCAGTTGTTCGACACGATCACCGCGCTGTCGGCCCCGGGCAGCCGTCTGGCCACCGAATACCACCCCGACGGGGGCAAGGCGCTCGGCCAGCGCAGCCAGGTGATCAGCGACGCGTGGCGTGAGTACGGCTTTGACGTCGACCTCTCGGAGCTGTTCTACACCGGCGAACGCACCCCGGCGGCAGAGTATCTGCGCGATCAGGGCTGGCAGATCAGCTCCCGGACCCGCCCGGAGGTCTTCGCCGACTACGGTCGCCGCTACCCGGATTCCGATGCCGTGGATTCGATGCGTAACTCGGTGTCGATCATCGCCACCCTCACCCAAGGAGATTCCGATGGCCCGCACCGACGATGACACCTGGGATCTGGCCTCCAGCGTCGGGTCCACCGCGACGATGATCGCCGCCGGTCGCGCGATGGCCACCCGCGACCCTCGCGGACTCATCGACGACCCGCTGGCGGCCCCGCTGGTGCGTGCGGTCGGGGTCGACTTCTTCACTCGGCTGATGGACGGCGAACTCGACCTGGCCGCGGTCGAAGAGGGCGCCGCCGACCGGATGCAGGCGATGGTCGACGGGGTCGCGTTGCGCACCAAGTTTTTCGACGACTACTTCCTGGCCGCGACTGCTACCGGGGTGCGCCAGGCGGTGATCCTGGCGGCCGGGCTCGACGCGCGCGCCTACCGGCTGGCATGGCCGGCGGGCACCACCGTCTACGAGATCGACCAGCCCGCGGTCATCGAGTTCAAAACCCGCACCCTGGCCGACCTCGGCGCCGAACCCACCGCGACGCGTCGCACCGTCGCCATCGACCTGCGCGAGGATTGGCCGGCGGCGTTGCGGGCAGCGGGTTTTGACCCCGAGGAGCCGACCGCGTGGGTGGCGGAGGGCCTGCTGATCTACCTGCCGCCGGAGGCTCAGGACCGGCTCTTCGACAACATCACGGCCCTGTCGGCGCCGGGCAGCACGATCGCCACCGAATATGTGCCCGGTCTCAAGGATTTCGACCCGGAGAAGGCCCGCGCAGCCTCAGAACGGTTCCGCGAACACGGCTTCGACCTCGACATGGGGGACCTGATCTTCACCGGCGAGCGTCACCACGGCGCCGAGTACCTGCGCGAGCACGGCTGGACGATGAACGAGCTCTCCCGCGCCGAACTCTTCGCCCGCCACGACATCCCGCTGCCCTCCCTGGAGGACACCGATGATCCGCTGGGCGAGATCATCTACCTCGACGGCACCCTGAGCGCGTAACCGCGCTCAGCGGCGCGGGTCCCCCAGCCACAGCACACTGGCACCGTTGACGGTGCGGTCGATCTCGTCGACCACGCCGGTCAGGGTCCGCATCAGCAGCCCACCGGCGGCCTCGCTCAGCGACGCCGCCGCCGGCTGCGATGACGGCCGTGGACGCAGCAGCTCCAGCAGCGACGAGCCCGGATAGTGCAGCGTGCGGGTGTCGGCGTCGGGTTCGAGGCCGGCGAGCACGCGGGCCCGCCGGATCGCGGTGCGCAGCCCGCCGAGTTCGTCGACGAGGCCATGGGCGAGCGCGTCGGCGCCGGTCCAGACCCGGCCGCGGGCCACCTTGTCCACCGCGTCGACCGCGAGGTTGCGGCCCTCGGCGACCCGCTGCACGAAATCGGTGTAGAACAGGTCGGCTTCGGCTTCCACCTGGGCCTGCTGTTCGGCGGTGAACGGGGCGTTGATCGACCAGGCGTCGGCGTTGGCGTTGGTGCGCACGGTGTCGCTGCCCACGCCGAGGCGTTCTTTGAGGTCGCGGGCGACGAGTTTGCCGGTCACCACGCCGATCGAACCGGTGATGGTTCCGGGATTGGCGACGATCGCGTCGGTGCCGGCCGAGATGTAGTAACCGCCCGACGCGGCGACCGCGCCCATGGAGGCCACCACCGGTGTGCCGTCCTCGCGCGCCTTGGCCACCGCACGCCAGATGGTCTCCGACCCGGTCACCGACCCGCCGGGGCTGTCCACCCGCAGCACGATCGCGGCGACCTCCTCGCTGGCGGCGGCCTCCCGCAGCGCCGCGGCGATCGTGTCGCCGCCGGCATTGGCCCGTCCCAGCGGGGACGGTTGGGGCCCACCGCGGCCGCTGACGATGCCACCGGCGACGGTGACGACCGCGATCGCCGGTTTGGGTTTGCGGCCCGGCAGGCTCGGCAGTCCCGGACGCGGCGCATTCGCCTGGGCGTAGCGCGACAGGTACAGCCGCGGCGGTGCGTCCGCATCGTTGTCGGGATCACCGCTGTCGGCGGAAATCCCTGGCGCGCCGATGAGTTCGGCGATACGGCCATAGGCTTGGTCGCGGAACCCGATCCGGTCGACGAGTCCTGCTTCCACCGCGTCGTCGCGCAGCAGCGGCGCCCGGTCGGCCAACGCGTCCAGCGCCTCGGCGGTCACGCCGCGCGACTGCACCACGGCGTCGCGCACCTGCGCGTGCAGACTCTCCACCAAGGCGGTGTCGGCCTCCCGGTGCGCCTCGGTGTAGCCGTCCTCGGTGAAAAGGTTTGCGGCGGATTTGTATTCACCGCGAGCGACGAACTGCGCCTCGATACCGGCCTTCTGCAGGGCGCTGCGCAAAAACAGTGCGTTGGTGGCGAATCCGATCAGGCCGACGGTCCCCGACGGCTGCATCCACACCTCACCGAACGCCGAGGCGAGGTAGTACGACAGCGTCCCCGGATAGGTCTCGGCCCAGGCCAGGGACGGCTTGGCGGCGCTGAATGCGGCGATGGCGTCCCGCAGTTCCTGCACCGGTCCGGCGGTGGCCGCCGGAAGCTGCACCCGCGCAATCAGTCCGGCGACCCTCGGGTCTTCGGCGGCCCGGTACAGCGCGTCGACGACGTCGCGCAGCACCGGTGGGCGCCCGCCGGCGCTGAGGATCGCCAGCGGGTCGAAGGTGCTGGTCTCCCGCGGCACCGCCTGCAGGTCGAGTTCGAGCACGCAACCGTCGGGCACACCTCGGTGGCGCGCGGTGTCCACACGGCGCAGCACCCCGCGCAGTTCATCGGCGCCGGGCAGGTCGGGCAGCAAGGAGAACATGGTCTGAGCCTACCGACGTAGCGTGAGGAGGTGCGATGGTCCATCTCGATCCCGCAGTTCGACCTCACCGGCGACGACGCTCCGGCGCTGCGGTCCTATCTGGCTCGCGCCGAAGCGTTGGGTTTCGAGGGCGGCTGGACGCTGGAGCAGGCGCTCGGCGCGGCCCCGGTACTGGCTCCCCTGGAGGTGCTGGCCTACGCCGCGGCGTGCACCGAGCGGCTGCGGCTGGGCGTGGCGGTGCTGGTGAGCACCGTCCACGACCCGCTGCAGTTGGCGGCGGCGGCCACCACGATCGACCGCCTCAGCGGCGGCCGGCTCGACCTCGGCATCGGCACGGGCGGCCCGTCGCGGCGCTTCGCGGCGTTCGGTGTCGAGCGCGCCACGTTCATCGCCCGGTTCACCGAGGGCGTCGAGCTGATGAAGGCGGCCTGGTCGCCGGATCCGCGGATCAGCTTCACCGGGCGTTTCCGCCAGCTCGAGGACGTCGCGATCGCCCCCAAACCGATCCAGCGTCCCCATCCCCCGCTGTGGTTCGGCGGGCACGCCGACGCCGCCCTGGCGCGCGCGGTTCGCCACGGCGACGGGTTCATGGGTGCCGGCTCGGCGACGACGGCCGCGTTCGCCGAGCAGGTCGGTGTGCTGCGTCGGGAACTGGCCGCCCAGGGTCGCGACGGGTCGGGGTTCCGGATCGGCAAACGGGTGTATGTGACGGTCGACGCCGACGCGGACCGCGCCCGGCAGCGGGT
Source organism: Mycolicibacillus koreensis (assembly GCF_002104795.1). Taxonomy (GTDB): domain Bacteria; phylum Actinomycetota; class Actinomycetes; order Mycobacteriales; family Mycobacteriaceae; genus Mycobacterium; species Mycobacterium koreense. The sequence continues at coordinate 156,671 of NZ_NCXO01000002.1, read as the reverse complement.
GCTCGCCGGAATCGACCGGATCTACGGGGGCCGGTTGCGCGATGCGGCCGCCGTCGCGGTGGCCGGCACCGCCGCCGATGTCGCCGGCGGGCTGGCCGCGGTCATCGACGCCGGCGCCGAGACCGTCGTGCTCAACCCGGTCGGCGCCGGGGTGCCCGAGGATCACGACCAGATGGAACAACTGGCCGCCGAGGTGCTGCCGCAGCTGTTATAACCGCGGGATGCCCCGTAAAACCCCGGTTCCTGCTGACGCTGTCCACGGCGACGTCGACGACGGATACGGCCCGGTCGCCGATGCGTTCCGGGCGAATTTCGCCCGGGGCGCGGAAATCGGGGCGGCGGTGGCGGTGTATCGCAACGGGCGCAAGGTCGTCGACCTGTGGGGTGGCTACCGTGACGGCCGGACCCGTGCACCGTGGCGTCCCGACACCGTCGTCAACCTCTACTCCACGTCCAAGGGGATCTCGTCGCTGGCGCTGGCGGTGGCCGCCTCCCGCGGTCTGCTCGACTACGATGCCCGCGTCGCCGACTACTGGCCGCAGTTCGCCCGGGCCGGCAAGGCCGACATCACGGTGCGCCAGCTGCTGGCCCACCAGGCGGGCCTGCCGGCACTCGACACGCGGTTGCAGGTCAGCGACCTGGCTGATACCCAGCGGCTCTCCGATGCGCTGGCCGCCCAGGCCCCGGCGTGGCCGCCGGGCACCCGGCACGGCTATCACGCGATCACGCTGGGCTGGTACGAGTCCGAGCTGCTGCGCCACGCCGACCCGGCCGGGCGCACCCTGGGCCGATTCTTCGCCGACGAGGTCGCCGCGCCCCTGGGGCTGGATCTGCACATCGGCCTGCCGCCCCAGGTCGATCGCGACCGGGTCGCCCACCTGCACGGCTGGCACCGCGCCGCCGCGCTGCTGCATCTGGGGGCGCTGCCGCCGCGGCTGGTGCTGGCGTTGCTGAACCCGTTCGGCTTGACCGGGCGCGCGGCCAACATCATCGCCGGGATCGACCCGACGCGCGACTTCAACCGCGAGGAGATCCGCACCGTGGAGATCCCGGCCGCCAACGGCATCGGCACCGCCGATGCGGTGGCGCGCGCCTACGGGTGCGCCGCCACGGGAGGCCGGGAGCTGGGGCTGACCGCCGCGACGCTCGCCGAGTTGGCGACCCCGGCGCCGACGCCCAGCGGCGGTCCGCGCGACAAGGTGCTCCACGTGGATTCGGCCTTCTCGCTGGGCTATTGCAAACCGGTGCCGCATTTCCGGTTCGGTTCCTCCGATGCGGCGTTCGGCACACCCGGCCTCGGCGGATCGTTCGGGTTCGCCGACCCTGACACCGGCACCGGGTTCGCCTATGTGATGAACCGGATGGGCTTCCACCTCTGGAGCGATCCCCGCGAACTCGCTGTGCGCCAAGCCCTGTTCGCCGACGCGCTGGGTGCTCGCGCGCAGACCTGACCCGCAGACGCGAAAGCCCCCGGCACGCCGGGCGTGCGGGGGGCTGTTGCGTCTGCTCGCGGGTCGCTGGGACCTACAGTTCGGTGGCCGATCCGCCGGCGGCGGTCAGCTTCTCGCGGGCGCTGCCGGAGAACTTGTGGGCGGTGACGTCGAGTTTGACGCTCACCTTGCCGTCGCCGAGCACCTTGACCAAGGTGTTCTTGCGGACCGCACCCTTGTCCACCAGCTCGTCGACCCCGACGGTCCCGCCGGACGGGAACAGCCGGGCCAGGTCGCCGACGTTGACCACGGCGTACTCGGTGCGGAACCGGTTGCGGAACCCACGCAGCTTGGGCAACCGCATGTGGATCGGCATCTGGCCACCCTCGAAGGTGACCGGCACGTTCTTGCGGGCCTTGGTGCCCTTGGTGCCGCGCCCGGCGGTCTTGCCCTTGCCGGAGCCGTCACCGCGACCCACCCGCATGCGCTTGGTCTTCGACCCCGGGGCCGGCGCCAAGTCGTGCAGCTTGATCGGCGTCATGATGCCTCCTCAACATTCACCAGGTGGTGGACCGCCTTGATCAGACCGCGGGTCTGGGCGTTGTCCTCGCGGACGACCGTCTGGCGGATCTTGCGCAACCCCAGTGTGCGCAGGCTCTCCCGCTGGTGCCACCGGGCACCGATGGTGGAGCGCACCTGGGTGATCTTCAGTTCTGCCATGGCTATGCGGTTCCTTCGCTGGCTGTCGAGGCGGCCACCGCCTCGCTCTCCCGCCGGGCCTGCAGCATCCGGGCCGGCGCGACGTCTTCGATCGGCAGACCACGGCGGGCCGCAACCTCTTCGGGGCGCTGCAGCATCTTCAGCGCGGCCACCGTGGCGTGCACCACGTTGATCGCGTTGTCGCTGCCCAGCGACTTCGACAGGATGTCGTGCACGCCGGCGCATTCGAGCACCGCACGCACCGCGCCCCCGGCGATCACACCGGTACCGGCGCTGGCCGGGCGCAGCAGCACCACCCCGGCCGCGGCCTCGCCCTGCACCGGGTGGGTGATGGTGCCCCCGATCATCGGCACCCGGAAGAAGGCCTTGCGGGCTTCCTCGACACCCTTGGCGATCGCGGCGGGCACCTCCTTGGCCTTGCCGTAGCCGACACCGACCATGCCGTTGCCGTCACCGACGACCACCAACGCGGTGAAGGAGAACCGGCGGCCACCCTTGACCACCTTGGAGACCCGGTTGATCGCGACGACGCGCTCCAGGTAGTTGCTCTTGTCGTCCCGGTCCCGGCCGCCCCGGCCACCGTCGCGACGGCCGCGGCCACCACCGGTGTTCGGCGCGCCCGCGCCGCTCGGCTGCTCCGCCATCATGCGGTCCTTCCGTAGCTGATCGTCATTAGAAGTTCAATCCGTCCTCGCGGGCGGCATCGGCCAACGCCGCGATCCGTCCGCCGTAGCTGTAGCCGCCGCGGTCGAAGACCACCGACTCGACGCCGAGGGCCTTGGCCCGCGCGGCGATCAACTGTCCGACCCGCACACTGTGGGCCTTCTTGTCGCCGTCCACGGCGCGCACATCGGGTTCGATCGACGACGCGGCGGCCAGCGTGGTGCCGTTGAGGTCGTTGACCAGCTGCACGTGAATGTGCCGCGACGACCGGTGCACGACCAGACGCGGACGCTGCGCGGTGCCGGAGATGGTTTTGCGCAACCGGGCGTGCCGACGCTTGCGGGCGACCCGTCGCGCTGCGGAGATGTTCTGCCCCACCGGCTTCCAGTCGGTGGCTGGCTGTGTTTGCGCCATGACTACTTACCTGTCTTTCCGACCTTGCGGCGGATCTGCTCGCCGGCGTAGCGCACGCCCTTGCCCTTGTAGGGGTCGGGGCGGCGCAGCCGACGGATGACCGCCGAGATCTGACCGACCTGCTGCTTGTCGATACCGGAGACGGAGAACTTCGTCGGGGACTCCACCGCGAAGGTGATGCCCTCCGGGGCCTCGATCACCACCGGGTGACTGAAACCGAGAGCGAACTCGAGGTTGGAGCCCTTGAGTTGCACGCGGTAACCCACGCCGTGGATCTCCATGTTGGTGGTGTAGCCCTGGGTCACCCCGGTGACCAGGTTGGCCACCAGCGAGCGGTTCAGCCCGTGCAACGCCCGGTTGTCCCGGTGGTCGTCGGGGCGGGTGATGACGATCGCGCCGTCGTCGTTGCGGGAGACGCCCAGCGGCTCCGAGACGTTCAGCTCCAGAGCTCCTTTGGGACCTTTGACCGAGACGTGCCGGCCGTCGATGGTGACATCGACGCCCGCCGGCACCAGCACCGGATCCTTACCAATTCGCGACATATCTTCTACCTAAGCTTCCTGTCCCCGCTACCACACGAAGGCGAGGACTTCGCCGCCCACGCGTTGCCTGGCTGCCTGTCGGTCGGTGACCAGCCCGGAGGATGTGGAGATGATCGCCACGCCCAGACCGCCCAGCACGCGGGGCAGGTTGGTCGATTTCGCGTACACCCGCAGCCCCGGCTTGGAGATGCGACGCAGCCCCGCGAGGCTGCGTTCCCGGTTCGGGCCGTACTTGAGTTCCACCACCAGCGTCTTGCCCACTCGCGCGTCCTCCACGTGGAAGTCGCTGATGTAGCCCTCCCGCTTGAGGATCTCGGCGATGTTGGCCTTGAGCTTGGAGTGCGGCAGGCTCACCTCGTCGTGGTACGCCGAATTGGCGTTGCGCAGACGCGTCAAAAAGTCTGCGATGGGGTCCGTCATCGTCATGACAGCCGGGTCACCTTCCTTGCGGTGGTTCCCTGCTGGGCCTTCCGCATCTGTGGGGTTCGGGTAAAGGGGGCCGCGTTCATCGGCTCACCAACTGCTCTTCTGCACGCCGGGCAGTTCGCCGGCGTGCGCCATGTCGCGCAGGCAGATACGGCACAACCCGAACTTGCGGTAGACCGCGCGCGGGCGCCCACACTTGTTGCAGCGGGTGTAGCCGCGCACCTTGAACTTGGGCTTGCGCTGGGCCTTGTTGACCAGTGCCTTTTTTGCCATCTGTTCAGTTCTCCTTGAACGGAAAGCCGAGGGCCCGAAGCAGCGCTCGTCCTTCATCGTCGGTCGTCGCCGAGGTGACGACGGTGATGTTCATCCCGCGGGGCCGGTCGATGGAGTCCACGTCGATCTCGTGGAACACCGACTGCTCGGAGAGCCCGAAGGTGTAGTTGCCGGTGCCGTCGAACTGCTTGGGCGACAGGCCACGGAAGTCGCGGATACGCGGCAGCGCGATCGAGGTGAGCCGGTCGAGGAACTCCCACATCCGGTCGCCGCGCAGCGTCACCCGCGCCCCGATCGGCATGCCCTCGCGCAGCTTGAACTGGGCGATCGACTTGCGGGCCCGCCGGATCTCCGGCTTCTGACCGGTGATCAGCGACAGGTCGTTGACCGCGCCGTTGATCAGTTTCGCGTCGCGGGCGGCGTCACCGACACCCATGTTGACCACGACCTTGACCATGCCGGGGATCTGCATGACGTTGGCGTAGCCGAATTCCTTGTTCAGCGCGTCGCGGATCTCCTCGCGGTAACGCACCTTCAGGCGTGGCTGAACTTTCTCTGCAGTGGTCATCAGATGTCCTCGCCGTTGCGCTTGGAGACCCGGACCTTCTTGCCGGTCTCCTCATCGACCCGGTACCCGACGCGGGTCGGCTTGCCGTCGGAGTCGACGACCATCACGTTGGAGACGTGGATCGACGCCTCCTGGGTGACGATGCCGCCGGACTGCGCCCCCCGCTCGTTGGTCGACACCGCGGTGTGTTTCTTGATCCGGTTGACGCCCTCGACCAGCACCCGGTTGCGGCTCGGGTAGGCCTGAATCACCTTGCCCTTGGCGCCCTTGTCCTTGCCGGCGACCACCAGCACCGTGTCACCTTTGTGCACTTTCATCTACAACACCTCCGGGGCCAGCGACACGATCTTCATGAAACGCTTCTCGCGCAGTTCCCGGCCGACCGGCCCGAAGATGCGGGTTCCGCGCGGGTCGTTGTCGGCCTTGATGATGACGGCGGCGTTCTCATCGAACTTGATGTAGCTGCCGTCGGGGCGGCGGCGTTCCTTGGCGGTCCGCACGATCACCGCTTTGACCACATCGCCGCGGCTGACGTTGCCGCCGGGGATGGCGTCTTTGACGGTGGCCACGATGATGTCGCCGATCCCGGCGTAGCGCCGCCCGGACCCGCCGAGCACGCGGATGCACAGGATCTCCTTGGCGCCCGTGTTGTCGGCAACCTTGAGCCGCGATTCCTGCTGAATCACTCGATCTCCTGACCTGGTGGTATAGACACGCCAGATACCGACCTGGACGTGCGCGGTCTTGTCGTTGGCCACGGGCACGCGGGGCCGACCGGTGACGGCCAGCCGAGGTCTGCCCTAGGCAACCCCTACATACTAGGGTGACCACCGCCTTTCCGCCAAATTGGCGCCGGTCGGGCACCTACACTGCAGCCCATGGCCACCACGACGACGCGACGGGGGTGCGACGGTACCCCCGCGGGGTCGGCCGCGGTGGTCCACGCCGAGGGGTTGACCCGGCGGTTCGGCGCCCACCGCGGGGTGAGCGACGTGGCGCTGAGCATCGACGCCGGTGAGGTGTTCGGGTTTCTCGGCCCCAACGGCGCCGGGAAGACGACGACGATCCGGCTGCTGCTGGGCCTGTACGCGCCCACCGCGGGGCGTGCGCGGGTGTTCGGCCACGACCCGTGGACCGAGGCGGTGGCGGTGCACCGCCGCATCGGTTATCTGCCCGGGGAGCTGACGCTGTATCCACGGTTGACCGGCCGGCAGATCCTCGACCGGTTCGCCCGCATCCGCGGCACCGACACTCCCGGCGACCGGCGCTGCCGCGACGACCTCGTCGACCGGTTCAGCGCCGAACTGGATCGCCCGATCCACACCCTGTCGAAGGGCAACGTGCAGAAGATCGGCCTGCTGCACGCCTTCGCCCACCGCCCGGAGCTGTTGGTGCTCGACGAGCCCACCTCTGGGCTGGACCCGCTGCTGCAGGACGAGTTCGCCCGGCTGGTGCGCGAGACGGTCGCCACCGGGCGCACGGTGTTCTTGTCCTCGCACGACCTCGACGAGGTGCAGCGGCTGGTCGACCGGGTGGCGATCATCCGCGACGGGCGGATCGTGGTCACCGACACCGTGGAGAACCTGCGGGCGACGGCCCCGAAGACGGTGCGGCTGCGTTTCGCCGCCCCCGTCGACCCCGTGCGGTTCGCGGCTCTGGACGGCGTGGCGGTGCTCGGCGGTGACGGCCGCGAAGTCGAGTTGTCGGTGACCGGCCCGATCGGGGCGCTGCTGCGGGAGGCCGCCGAGGCCGACGCGGTGGACATGACGGCGCGCCCGGCGAGCCTCGATGAGCTGTTCCGCGACTATTACCGCGGCGAGGAGCACCGCGGGGAGGAGCCGCGATGAGCACGGCGGTCACCCTGCTGGATCTGCGGCTGCGCCGCCGGCTGATCATCGGCTACAGCCTGGGGATGGCGGTGTACGTGTTCCTCGTGGTGACGCTGTACCCGGTGGTGAAGAACGACACCGACCTCGACGCGCTCACCAACTCCACCCTCGGCGCCCTCGTCGGCGCGGCCGGGTCGGGGCTGACCTCCCCGGACGGCTGGCTCAACGCCAACCTGTACGGCAACTTCGTGCCGCTGATCGTGTTGATCGCCACCATCGGCTACGGCGGGTCGGCCATCGCCGGGCAGAACGAGGACGGCAGCTTGGCGCTGGTGACGACGCTGCCGGTGAGCCGGCGCTCGATCCTGCTGGCCAAGCTGGCGGCGTTGGCCCTGCAGGCGCTGCCGGTGCCGGTCGTCACCGCCGTGTGCGTCCTGACCGGGCGCTGGTTCGATCTGCGGATCGGGTCGGTCGCGCTGGTGGGAGTCACCGTCGGCGTGTGGCTGTTGGGGCTGGTCTTCGGGACGCTGGCGTTGCTGATCGGGACGGCCACCGGCAGCCGCGGGCTCGCGCTGGGGGTGACATCGGGGATCGCGGCGGCCACCTACCTGATCAACTCGCTGGCGCCGGTGGTCGACTGGCTGCATCCGCGGCGGTTTTTCTCCCCGTTCTTCTACGCGGTCGGCGACAACCAGCTCCAGCACGGCCTGTCGTGGGCCTGGGCGCTGGCGCTCGCTGCGATGACACTGGTGTTCGCTGCGGCGGCGCTGGTCGCGTTCCGCCGCCTCGACGTGCACTGAGCCGCACCCGGGCCCGGCTCACGAGGCGACGTGGCCCTCCTCGGCGGGCAGCGGCGGCGGCAGCGGGGTGCTGGGGGCCGGGGTGTCGGCGGGGCTCTGCTCCTCCGGCGGCGAACTGTCGGTGTCGGTGTCGGCATCGGTGTCGGTGTCGGTGTCGGGCTGCGCGCCGTGGAAGTCGACCATCGGCTCGGTGCGGATCGTCCGGTCGCCGTCGGTGATCCTCAGCGATGCCGCCGACACCGTGTAGGTGATCCCGTCGCGGGTGGCGGTGTAGGTTCCCGACCCCGACGAGGACGCCGCGGCGATCAGCTTCGCGCCGTCTTCGATGCGCACCCCGCGGTACTGGTAGCCGCCGTCGCCGTCGTCACAGATCGCCACCCGGGACCGCTCGGTGGCCCCGAAGACGACGGCGGTGGTGCTGCAGCGCGCCGTGGAGTTCACATAGCCCTGCTCGTCGAAGTCGGGGGCCGCGCCGGCCGGCGCGGCCACAGCCAGCCCGACCAGCGCCGCCGCGACGGCCGCCAGCGGGTATCGCATCGAGATCACCGGGTAGCTCATCGGATCCAGCAGACCATGACCGGTGGCGTTGTCCGCGCCGCGGCACGCCCCTGCAACCGAATCGTTAACACCGCGCCGGGGCCGCCCACGCCGAGCGGCTTCCGCGGTCCGCCGGCACGTCATCGCCCTACTATGGGAGCGCGACGGCGGCGACCACCGACAGCGGGAGCGGATATGGGCACAGCGGACGTGGCGGCGGACCGGATCGCCGACGAGCAGGTCGATACCTGGCGGGTGGCGACCTGGGCGGTGCCGATCACGGCCGAGATCGTCATCGCGGTCATGATCGGCGTGTTGTGGCTGTTGGCGACGACATCGGCCTTCGCGGACCTGGAGCTCGGTTGGCTGTTGACCGGGGCCGCGATCACCGCGGGGGCCGCGATCGCCGCAGCCGGGTATTTGACGCGGGCCCCGTCGTCGTGGCGACGAGGCCTGGGCCTAAGTGTCGCGGCGTCGGCCGGCATCGTCGCCGTCGGGGCCACCGCTATCGGCGTCGTCTTCCACCGGTGAGGCTCCGCAGATGACCGCGTCCACGGAGCAGCGCAGCGCACAGCGCTACGGCGCTGCGGGTTTCCTGGCGGCCGGCCTCAACGTGCTGCTGGGCAATCTCGCGGCCTGGTTCGCGGTCCCGTATTTCCTGCTTTATCTGCTGTTCGTCCCGGTCATCGTGGTCGACCTGGCGGTGGCCGCCGCCCTGGTCCGCCGCGGCGGCCGGTCCGGGCAGATCGGTCGCGGCATGCTGATCGGGCTGATCTCGGTGCCGCTGGCACCGGCCGCGATCGCCGCCGGCTACGCGATCGCCGCCGTCGCCGGGCTGGCGAGCGCCTGAGCGGAATCGGGGACCCGCCTCACCCGTCGGGGCCGCTGACGCAGCGGAACCCGATGTGGCTGGTCGCGGTGTCCTGGGCTTGCGGGGAACGCGCCGCGGGACGGTAGCGCCGGCAGTACTCGGGGGCGCACAGATGCGAACCGCCCTTGAGGACCTGGCTGATGTCCGGGTCGGCCCGGTGCGACGGGGCGCAGCATGCCGCGTCGGGGGCCTCGGGGGCCTCGGGGGCACTGCCACCGTGGCGCGCGGCGAAGCGGGTGGCGGTCCACTCCCAGACGTTGCCGATCATGTCGACAAGACCGAAGCCGTTGGCGGGAAACGTCCCCACCGGGGAGGTGCCCACCCAGCCGGCGGCGCCGTCGTTACGGTACGGGAACGCGCCCTGCCAGGTGTTGGCCATCAACCGCCCACCGGGGTGCATCTCGTCGCCCCACGGGTAGACGGTGTCGGCGCCGGCGCGCGCGGCGTACTCCCATTCGGCTTCGGTGGGCAGCCGCCGGCCCGCCCACCGGGCGTAGGCCGCCGCGTCGGGGTAGGCCACCTGCACCACCGGGTGATCGGGGATGGCGTCGATGCTGCTGCCGGGACCGCGGGGGTGACGCCAGCACGCCCCGGGCACCCACGACCACCATTGGCGCCAATCCCGCAGATCCACCGGTCCGGCGGTGGGCGTGAACACCAGTGCCCCGGCGACCAGGTCCGCCGCGTCGGCCCCCGGGTACAGCGCCGGATCGGGGGGCTGCTCGGCGACGGTCACGTAACCGGTGTCGGCGACGAACCCGGCGTACTGCGCGTTGGTGACCGGGTGGCGCTCCACCGCGAACGCCGCCACCGTGGCGGGGTGCGCGGGCGCCTCCTCCGGGTAGAAGCCGATCGCCCCCATGGTGAAGGTCGCGGCGGGCAGATCGACCAACTCCGAGAGCATGCGAGCAGCCTACGGCGGTGACGGCCTCGCTCAATCGCGCGCGAACGCCGCCGCCAGCTCCCTTTCCACGTCGATGTAGGGCTCACCGGACACATCCACGGTGACGTCGCGGATCCGTCCGCCGGTGAACGGGTACGGCGCCACGTACGCGTTCGACACCGCTTGGCCGGTGTTGCGGCCCACGCTCACTCCCCCGCCGGCCAGGGCGAACGCGCCGGGCTGGGTGATCATCTCCGGCAGGGTCGCCACCGCGGTGTCGTCGACGTACAGCGTCGCCGTCCCGATCCCGGTGGGGGTGGCCGGCACGGTGCCGGACCGCTCGTAGCGCACCCCGAGGATGTGCTCACCCACCCCGACGGGCTGCGGCGCCGACAGCCACTGTTCCCGCTCGCCGAGGAAGTTGTAGACGTAGTGCAGGTGCCCGTCGCGCAGGAACAGCACGTGGCCGCCGTGGCGGGCGCCCTGCTTGATCAGCACCCCGGCGGCGTCGCGACGTTCCACGTGCACCCGGGCGAGCAGCGCGAACGAGCGGCCCCGCAGTTGGACGCACGCCCCCAACGGCACCTCCGCGGTGCCGGGATAGTAGACGTAGCGGTCCCGTTCACCGGCCAGGGTCGGGCGGTGCCGGGCCATCATCTCCAGGACGTTGAGGTCGCTCAGCGGCAGCGCCTGGTATTTGTGCGCCTCGGCGGACCACAGCGTTTGGAGCTCGGCGAGCTTCTCCGGGTGCTCGGCGGCCAGGTCGCGGACCTGGCTGCGGTCGGACTCGAGATGGTAGAGCTCCCAACGATCGGCGTCGAAGTGGCCCCAGCCCGACGGTGCCGCGGCGTGCACCGTGCCGGCGAACCAGCCTTGATGCCAGATGCCGCGGGTGCCCAGCATCGAATAGAACTGGGTCTGCTTCCCGGTCGCCGCGGCCGGGTCAATCAGCGCCGCTTTGAAGCTCACCCCCTCCAGCGGCTTCTGCGCGACACCGCGCACGGTGGCGGGCGGGGTGATGCCGAGCAGGTCGTAGACGGTCGGCGTCACGTCGCAGACGTTGATGTAGGTGTCGAGCACCCGGCCGCGCGCCGCGATCCCCGCCGGCCAGGAGATGATCGCCGGGTCGGCGATCCCGCCTTCGTGCGAGGCGTAGCGTTTGAACAGCTTGTAGGGGGTGTTGAACGCCATCGCCCACCCGATCGGGTAGTGGTTGTAGGTTTCCGGGGAGCCGAGCAGCTCGAGGGCTTGGGCGGCCTCCTCGGCGGTGTCGAGGTAGCCGTTGAAGAACTTGTTCTCGTTGGCGGAGCCGTTGGGGCCGCCTTCCCCGCTGGCGCCGTTGTCGGAGATGACCACGATGACGGTGTTGTCGAGCTGGTCGGTGTCGGCCAGATAGTCCAGGACGCGGCCGATCTGGGCGTCGGTGTAGGACAGGAACCCGGCGAACACCTCCGCCATCCGGGCGAACAGGCGTTTCTCGTCGGCGCTGAGGGTCTCCCATGGCCGCACGGTGTCCAGCGCCGGCCAGGGGTGCCCGTCGGCGCTGGTGGCGTCGGCATACGGGTTGACCGCCGACAGTGCGGTGTCGGCGGGCACCAGGCCCAACCGCTTCTGGTTCTCCAGCACGATCTCGCGGTAGCGCTCGTAGCCCATGTCGAACCGGCCGGCGTAGCGGTCGGCCCACTCGGCGGCCACATGGTGCGGGGCGTGCCCCGCGCCCGGGCACACGTAGGCGAACCACGGTTTGTCCGGCGCGATCACCGTGGCGTCGCGGATGAACTCGATGGTCTTGTCGGCGATGTCGGCCGACAGGTGGTAGCCCTCCTCGGGGGTGGCCGGCGGGGCGACCGGATGGTTGTCGTACACCAGGTCGGGGTACCACTGGTTGGTCTCCCCGCCGAGGAACCCGTAGAAGCGTTCGAAGCCGCGCGCGATGGGCCAGTGCCGTTTACTGCCCGCCAGGTTGGCCTCCTCCAGCGGCGTGAGATGCCATTTGCCGGTGGCGTAGGTGTTGTAGCCGTGCTCGGCGAGCACCTCCGAGAGCAGGGCCGTCTCGGCGGGGATACGGCCGTGGCTGTTGGGGAATCCGTCGGTGAACTCCTCGATGGTGGCCATCCCGACGGTGGTGGGGTTGCGTCCGGTCAGCAGCGCCGCCCGAGTCGGCGAGCACAGCGCGGTGGTGTGGAACTGCGCCAGGCGCACCCCGGCGGCGGCGATCCGGCTCATCGCCGGCATCTCCACCAGCCCGCCGAAGCAGTCCCAGGTGGCGATGCCGACATCGTCCCAGACCAGGTACAGCACGTTGGGCGCCCCGGCGGCGGCACGCGGCGCGACGTAGGGCTGCCAGTCCGGCTCGGAATCGCGGATATCCAGGCCGATCTTGCCGTCGAATTCCATGGGCCGCCTCCCGGGTTCACCCGCCGGACTGACACGAAAGTCCCCGCACGCTCGGCGTGGCGGGGACTTTCGTGTCTGCTCGCGCGGCTTGTCTGGCCAAAGACTAGCCGGGAAGCCGCGGGCTACTTGGCCTTTTCCAGGATGTCGACGAGGCGCCACCGCTTGGTGGCCGACAGCGGACGGGTCTCCATCAGCGACACCCGGTCGCCGACGCCGGCGATGCCGTTCTCGTCGTGCGCCTTGACCTTGGTCGTGGTGCGGATGATCTTGCCGTACAGCGGGTGCTGCACGCGGTCTTCCAGTTCGACGACGATGGTCTTCTGCATCTTGTCGCTGACGACGTACCCGATGCGGGTCTTACGCCGCCCCCGGGTCCGCTCGGTGCGCGGGGTGTGCTTGGGCCCCTTGGTCTGGTTGTCTGCCATTACGATTCCTCACCATCGGGGCCCGACGCCAGGCCCAGCTCACGTTCGCGCAGCACGGTGTAGACCCGCGCGATCTCCCGACGCACGGTGCGCAGCCGGCGGTTGTTGCTCAACTGGCCGGTCGCCATCTGGAAGCGCAGGTTGAACAGCTCTTCCTTGGACTCGCGCAACCGGTCGGTCAGCTCCTCGTCGGACAACTCGCGCAGTTCACCGGCGGAAACTCCCACTGCCATCAGAACTGCTCCTCTCGGGTGACGATGCGCGCCTTCAGCGGCAGCTTGTGCATCGCCCTGGTCAGTGCCGCCCGGGCGATCGCCTCGTTGGGGTAGCTCAGCTCGAAGAGCACCCGGCCCGGCTTGACGTTGGCGACCCACCACTCCGGCGAGCCCTTACCCGACCCCATCCGGGTCTCGGCGGGCTTCTTGGTCAGCGGGCGGTCCGGGAAGATGTTGATCCACACCTTGCCGCCACGTTTGATGTGCCGGTTGATCGCGATACGCGCCGACTCGATCTGCCGGTTGGTGACGTAGGCGTGGCTGAGCGCCTGGATACCGTAGTCACCGAAACTCACCGTGGTGCCACCGCTGGCCAGGCCACGCTGGCGGGGGTGGTGTTGCTTACGGTGTTTGACCTTGCGGGGAAACAACATGGTTCAGCTCTCCGTGCTCTGCGGTTCGGCCGCCGGCTCGGTGGCACCTGCGGTGGCGGGCGCCTCCTCGGCGCCGGATGCGGCGCGACCGGCGTCGGTGCTGGTCGCGGTCGTGCCCGAGGCGCCGCTGCGACGCGGCCGACCCCCGGCGGGGCGTTCCCGGCGCGGACGGTCGGCACCGGCCGGCGCGGCGACCAGTTCGCGTTTGCCGCCGACGACGTCGCCCTTGTAGATCCACACCTTCACGCCGATGCGGCCGAAGGTGGTGCGGGCCTCATACAGGCCGTAGTCGATGTCGGCGCGCAGCGTGTGCAGCGGCACCCGCCCCTCGCGGTAGAACTCCGAACGGCTCATCTCCGCACCGCCGAGACGCCCGGAGCACTGCACCCGGATGCCTTTGACGCCGGGCTGACGCATGGCGGACTGGATCGCCTTGCGCATGGCGCGGCGGAACGCGACACGGTTGCTCAGCTGCTCGGCGACCCCCTGGGCCACCAGCTGGGCGCGCGACTCGGGGTTTTTCACCTCGAGGATGTTCAGCTGCACCTGCTTGCCGGTGAGCTTCTCCAGGTCGCCCCGGATCCGCTCGGCCTCGGTGCCGCGACGACCGATGACGATGCCCGGACGCGCGGTGTGGATGTCCACCCGAACCCGGTCACGGGTGCGCTCGATCTCCACGTCGGCGATGCCGGCGCGTTCCAGACCGGTCGAGAGCAGCCGCCGGATCGCGACGTCTTCCTTGACGTAGTCGGCGTACTGCTTGTCGGCGTACCAGCGGGACTTCCAGTCGGTGGTGATACCGAGCCGGAAACCGTGCGGGTTGATCTTCTGGCCCACTACTGCGAGCCTCCCTTCGCGTCAGGGGTCTCGGGAGTTTCAGACGGGCCGGCCTTCTCAGCCTTCTCGGCCTTGGTGGCTGTGGTGGCTGTGGTGGCCTTGGCGGCCGGTGCCTTCTTCGCCGCGGCGGCCTTGCTGGCCTGGGCGCGGCGCGCCCGGGCGCTGCTGGCCGACCCGCTGCCGCGCTGACCCTTGTCCGGGCGGCTCTCCACCACCACGGTGATGTGGCTGGTGCGCCGCCGGATCCGGAACGCGCGGCCCTGGGCGCGCGGACGGATCCGCTTGGCGGTGGGGCCCTCGTCGGCGTAGATCGCGGCGACGACCAGGGTGTCGGGGTCGAGCCCGTCGTTGTTCTGGGCGTTGGCCGCCGCACTGGCGATCACCTTGGCCACCGGAGTGCTGGCCTGCTGCGGTGCCCAGCGCAGGATGTCGAGCGCCTGGGCCACCGACTTACCGCGCACCAGGTCGATGACCCGGCGCGCTTTCATCGGCGCCACCCGCACGAAGCGGGCCTTGGCGGTCGCGGAGGGGTACTCAGTGGAAACACTCATCGGCGCTTGCTCTTCCGGTCGTCCTTGATGTGACCCTTGAACGTGCGGGTCGGCGCGAACTCACCAAGTTTGTGGCCCACCATCGATTCGGTGACGAACACCGGGATGTGCTTGCGCCCGTCGTGCACGGCGAAGGTGTGCCCGATGAAGTCGGGAATGATCGTCGACCGACGCGACCAGGTCTTGATGACCTGCTTGGTGTTCTTCTCGTTCTGTGCGTCGACCTTCTTGAGCAGATGGTCGTCGACGAACGGACCCTTTTTCAGGCTGCGTGGCATCGCTGGCTACTCCTCGACTTCCTAGCGCGACTTCTTGCCGGTGCGCCGGCGTCGGACGATGAGCTTGTCGCTCGGCTTGTTGGGTTTACGGGTACGTCCTTCGGGCTTGCCCCACGGGCTGACCGGGTGGCGACCACCGGAGGTCTTACCCTCACCACCACCGTGCGGGTGGTCGACCGGGTTCATCACCACACCACGGACGGTGGGGCGCTTGCCCTTCCATCGCATGCGGCCGGCCTTGCCCCAGTTGATGTTGGCCTGTTCGGCATTGCCCACCTCGCCGACGGTGGCGCGGCAGCGCACGTCGACGCGCCGGATCTCACCGGAGGGCATGCGCAGCGAGGCGTAGCTGCCTTCCTTGCCGAGCAGCTGGATGCTCGATCCGGCGGAACGGGCCAGTTTCGCCCCGCCGCCGGGACGCAGCTCGACGGCGTGGATGACGGTACCGGCCGGGATGTTACGCAGCGGCAGGGCATTGCCCGGCTTGATGTCGGCGTTGGGACCCGACTCGACGACCGCGCCCTGCTTGAGGCCCTGCGGGGCGATGATGTAGCGCTTCTCGCCGTCCAGGTAGTGCAGCAGCGCGATGTTCGCGGTGCGGTTCGGGTCGTACTCGATGTGGGCGACCTTGGCGTCGACGCCGTCCTTGTCGTGGCGACGGAAGTCGATCACCCGGTAGGCACGCTTGTGCCCGCCGCCCTTGTGGCGCGTGGTGATCCGGCCGTGCGCGTTGCGCCCGCCCTTGCCGTGCAGCGGACGTACCAGCGACTTCTCCGGCGTGGACCGGGTGATTTCAGCGAAATCGGAGACGCTGGCACCGCGACGACCCGGGGTCGTCGGCTTGTACTTGCGAATTCCCATAGCTATTACGTCTTTCTCTATCGACGGCTAGGCCGGCGCTCCGAACAGGTCGATGGGCTTGCTGCCGTCCACCAGCGTGACGATGGCGCGCTTGGTGTTCTTGCGCTTGCCGAACCCGACCCGGGTGCGCTTGCGCTTGCCCTGGCGGTTCGCGGTGTTCACCGACGCCACCTTGACGCCGAAGATCTTCTCGACAGCGATCTTGATCTGCGTCTTGTTCGAGTTCGGGTGCACGAAGAACGTGTACACGTTGTCGTCGATCAAGCCGTAGGCCTTCTCCGAGATGACCGGGGCCAAGATGATGTCGCGGGGATCGGTGATCGTTGCCATCAGGCCGAAACCTCCTCGGTACTGGCGGTGTGCGCCTCGATGTAGGCGTTGAGCGCCTCCACCGAGAACACCACGTCGTCGGCGCGCAACACGTCGTAGGTGTTGAGCTGGTCCGGCGAGAGGATGTGCACGCCCGGCAGGTTGCGCACGCTCTTGGCGCCCACCTCGTCGCTGCGCCCGATGACCAGCAACACCTGCTTGCGCTCGGTGAGGGTGGCCAGGAACGCCTTGGCGCTCTTGGTCGACGGGGTCTGGCCGCTGACCACCTCGGTGATCGCGTGGATGCGGTCGTTGCGGGCCCGGTCCGACAGCGCCCCGCGCAACGCGGCGGCGATCATCTTCTTCGGGGTCCGCTGGCTGTAGTCGCGCGGCTTCGGACCGTGCACCACACCACCACCGGTGAACTGCGGGGCGCGGATGGAGCCCTGGCGGGCGCGACCGGTGCCCTTCTGCCGGTAGGGCTTACGACCACCGCCGCGGACCTCGCCGCGCGACTTGGTCGAGTGGGTGCCCTGGCGCGCGGCGGCCCGCTGTGCGGTGACCACCTGGTGCATCAACGCCACGTTGGCCGGGGCGTCGAACAGCGCCGCCGGCAGCTCCACGGAGCCTTCCTTCTTACCGGACGGCGAATGCACGTCAATCTTTACCGAAGCCATTACTTCTCACCCTTTTTGATCGCGGTGCGGACCATGACCAGCCCACCGGCGCGGCCGGGGACCGCGCCCTTGATCAGCAGCACGCCGTTTTCGGCATCGACCTTGTGCACCAGCAGGTTCTGCGTGGTCACCCGGTCGTTGCCCATCCGGCCGGCCATCCGGGTGCCCTTGAACACCCGGCCGGGGGTGGCGCAGCCACCGATGGAGCCGGGGCGACGGTGCACCGCCTGGGTGCCGTGGCTGGCGCCCTGTCCGGCGAAGCCGTGCCGCTTCATGGTCCCGGCGAAACCCTTGCCCTTGGAGGTGCCGGTGACGTCGACGTAGCTGCCGTCGACGAAGATCTCGGCGGTCAGTTCCTGACCGACCTCGTAGTCGGCGGCCGCGGCTTCGTCGTCGAGACGCAGCTCGGCGAGGTGCCGACGCGGGTTCACCCCGGCGGCGGCGTACTGGCCGGTGACCGGCTTGTTGACCTTGCGGGGGCTGATCTCTCCGTAGGCCAGCTGCACGGCGGAGTAGCCGTCGCGCTCGGGGGTGCGGATGCGGGTCACCACATTCGGACCGGCCTTGACCACGGTGACCGGGACGACCCGGTTGTTCTCGTCGAACACCTGCGTCATGCCCAGTTTGGTGCCCAGGATGCCTTTACGTGCCATGGTTTCTCTGAACTCCCGGATCCCTATTGGATGTTGACGTCGACGCTGGCGGGCAGGTCGATGCGCATCAGGGCGTCGACCGTTTTCGGAGTCGGATCGAGGATGTCGATCAGCCGCTTGTGGGTGCGCATCTCGAAGTGCTCCCGCGAGTCCTTGTACTTGTGCGGGGACCGGATGACGCAGTACACGTTCTTCTCGGTCGGCAGCGGCACCGGACCCACCACGTTGGCCCCGGTCCGGGTGACCGTCTCAACGATCTTGCGCGCCGACGCATCAATAGCCTCATGGTCGTAGGCCTTGAGCCTGATGCGGATCTTCTGTCCCGCCACGCTGTTCCTACCTCACTCCTCGAAGGCCCGCCCTGGGCCTCAGTGGTCCGTGGTGCCCCACACCCGCAGGTGGGAGGCGTTGCCGCCGCTGTTTACCTGTCCTGGTACACCGGTCCCCCGCGGTCGGGTGTGTCGCCCGTACCTGCACCGGGTCGCGCCGAGAATTCGTCGCGCTCCGAGGTGGGACCGGAGGCGCCCGGGTGGGCGCCGGTCGGATGCCCTGCCCGGACACAGCCCGGCTCAAGGCAACCTGAACAGTATGCCCCAGATCGGGGCGTCGGCCAAATCCGCCCCCACCCCGCCGGCGAGGGCCCCACCGGCGGGTTTGTCACCGTCGCGGGCCGCCGCGCCCGGTGGTGCTCAAACTCACAGCCGCCGCGTGCGACGCGAGCACCGACGGCTTGATCTTACTCCAGAGTAAGGTAGCGGGTAGGGTCTGACGGTATGACCGATTCCACCAGCACCTACCGAGCCTGGCAGCGCCTGGCCGGCCGTCCCGGCGGCAGCCGGTTGTTCTCCGCGGCGGCGATGGCGCGGGTCCCCTACTTCGCCTCGGTGCTGCCGCACGTGGTGCGCATGGAGCCCGGACTGGCCCAGGTGCGGATCCCGAAGTGGTTTTTCATCCACAATCATCTGCACACCGTGCACGCGATCGCCTCCTGCAACGCCGCCGAGATCGCGATGGGAATGCTGATGGAGGCCACCGTGCCGAAAAGCCACCGCTGGATCCCCAAGGCGATGACCGTGCAGTACCTGGCCAAGGCGACCACCTCGCTGCGCGCCGAGGCGCGCCTGCCGGTGATCCCGGACTTCGCCGCGATCACCGAGGGCACCGAACTGGTGATCCCGGTCAGCGTGACCGACCGGGACGGCACCGAGGTGGTCCACGCCGAGATCACTACCTGGGTGACCCCGGCCGACTGAGCGGTGCCGGCCCCGGGGCGCGGCTCAGCGCTCCCGGGCGGCCAGCGCGTCCCAGAACCCGCACTGGTGATCGGCGGCGAAATCGGTGATGACCCGGCTGCCGTCGGGGCGCAACGACATCCACCGGGCTCCACCGGTGCGGTCGGTGAAGGCCGGCCAGCGGGGCTGGCCGGGGCCGTTGGGATCACCGGTGATCACGAAGCGGGTCCAGTAGTCGATCATCTGGTCGGCGAGGCGCCGTTGGGCGGGGCTGGGGGCCGGTAGCCCGGCGATGTCGAACAGGTAGCCCACCTCCAGCGCGTGGCTGGCGCCGAGCGGAAACGGGATCCCGGCCAGCCCCTGCGGCGCCGGGGGGTGCGGATCGGCGAACTCGTAGGCGTACACCGGCGGCGGGTGGGCGGCCAACGCCTCGGCCATCCGGTTGGCGACGCAGGCGAACACGTGGTCACCGACCGCCGCGGAGAACGCCAACGAGACGCTGCCCCCGTGGCGGGCGGGCGGATACTGGGCGCGCACCGCGGCCGCGTCGTCGCCCATCGTGCGCGCCAGCGCCGCCGGGTATTCCGCGGCGGTCAACGTCGCGCCGGTGCGCCGATAGGTCAGCGCGGCGAACATCGTGAACTCGTCGTGGTTGCTGCCCACCAGCACCGGCACCCGCGCACCCCGGCCGGCGGCGAAACCGTCGACCGGGTCGACCGGCAGCACCGCGGTGCCGGTGACCGGGCCGGTCAGCGAGTGGGTGTCGATGTGGACGTACCACGGCGAGGTCGCCAGCCGGTCGGCCGGCAGGGCGCGCAGACACCGGGCGATGTCCTGCGGGTCACCGTCGGGGCCACCGCAGCCGAGGTCGGCGGCGAACGTCTCGCTGATCCGTTCGCCGGTGTCGATGTCGACCTGGGCGTGGCACGGCCCGCTCTGGATGATCGCCGAGCGGAACAGCCCCGCCGACGCCGGCGCCACGAGGTGATCGCAGACCGACATGGCGCCGGCGGACTCCCCCGCGATGGTCACCTTGGCCGGATCACCACCGAAGTGGCTGATGTTGTCGCGCACCCACCGCAGCGCCGCCTGCTGGTCGAGCAGACCGTAGTTGCCGACGCGGCCGTGCGGCCCGAGGGCGGGGTGGGCCAAAAACCCCAGGGCGCCGAGCCGGTAGTTCAGGGTCACCACGACGATGTCGCCGCGGGCGGCGAGCCGGCGGGCGCCATAGATATCGCCGTGGCCGTTGATGAAGCCGCCGCCGTGGATCCAGACCAGCACGGGGCGGCGCTGGGCGGCCCGACGCACCGGAGTCCAGACGTTGAGGGTCAGACAGTCTTCGCGGCCCGCCCCGGTGAGGTCCTGGATGCACGCCGGGCCCGGCCGGGTGGCGTCGCGCACCTCGGTCCACGGGGCGGGCGCGCGCGGCGGCTGCCAGCGCAGCGGACCCACCGGCGGCGCCGCGAAAGGGATTCCGGCGAAGAGCCGGTGGTCGGCCTCGACCACACCGCGCACCGGGCCGGATTCGGTGCCGACCACGGCCGCATCCGGGGTGACCACCGCCGCCGGTGGCGTCGCCTCGAGCGCCGCGGCGGGCACGGCACCGTGGCCCTGGGCGCAGCCCGAACCCACCAGCACCGTCACCAGGGCCATCAGCAGCAGGCGCATCCACGCCCGGCGGCGTGACGATCCGGTCCACACGCCTTGGAAGCCTACTGGGAGCAATCGCCGCAACGCGCCCCGACAGGCCCACCGATCGGCCAGACTGGACACCAGTTGACACCCGTCACGTGGAGGAGCGCCGGATGCCCGCACCGATCGTCGACCAGGCCGCCGCGGTGCTGGCCGACCCGACCGCCTACACCGACGAGGACCGCCTGCACGCAGCGCTGAGTCATCTGCGCGTCCACGCCCCGGTGTCGCTGGTGGACCGTCCGCCGTATCGGCCGTTCTGGGCGGTCACCCGCCACGCCGACATCATGGACATCGAGCGCGACAACGCGCTGTGGATCAACGCGCCGCGCCCGGTGCTGACGACCGCCGAGGCCGACGACATCCAGCAGGCGCAGCTGGCCGCCGGCATGGGTCTGCGCACCCTGATCCACATGGACGACCCGCACCATCACAAGATGCGGGCCATCGCCGCCGACTGGTTCCGGCCCAAGGCGATGCGGGCGATGAAGGCGCGCGTCGACGAACTGGCCAAGATCTACGTCGACAAGATGGCCGAGATCGGACCCGACTGCGACTTCGTCCAGGAGGTCGCGGTCAACTACCCGCTGTACGTGATCATGTCGCTGCTGGGGTTGCCGGAGTCGGATTTCCCACGGATGCTCAGGTTGACCCAGGAACTCTTCGGCGGAGACGACGACGAGTACCGGCGCGGGTTCACCCCCGAGGAGCAGTTCCCGGTGCTGCTGGACTTCTTCAACTACTTCGCCGCCCTCACCGCGCAGCGCCGTGCCACCCCGACCGACGATCTGGCCTCCACCATCGCCAACGCCCGCATCGACGGTGCGCCACTGTCCGACGTCGACACCGCGTCCTACTACGTCATCTTGGCCACCGCCGGGCACGACACCACCAGTGCCGCCATCGCCGGGGGTCTGCGCGCGCTCGTCGAACACCCCGATCAGCTCGACCGGTTGCGTGCGGACCCGACGCTGATGCCGACCGCCGTGGAGGAGATCATCCGCTGGGTCACCCCGGTCAAGGAGTTCATGCGTACCGCGACCGCCGACACGACCGTCGCCGGAGTGCCGATCCCCGAAGGGGACTCGGTGTACCTGTCGTATGTGTCGGCCAACCGCGACGAGGCCGTCTTCGACGATCCGTTCCGCTTCGATGTGAGCCGCGATCCGAACAAGCATCTGTCGTTCGGATACGGCGTGCACTTCTGTGTGGCGTCGGCGTTGGCCCGCATGGAGATCAACAGCTTCTTCACCGAGTTGGTCCCACGGCTGGAGTCGATCGAACTCGCCGGTGAGCCGCAGTTGATCGCCACGACGTTCGTCGGCGGGCTCAAGCACCTGCCGATCCGCTACCGGGTGCGTTGAGCGGACCCGTCTCCGACGAATTCTGCCGCCCGGTGGGCGAGCATCGCGATCGTGGCGTGCGGGCCGCGGCGGGGAATCACCGGTAGCGCCGCGCCGTCGATCACCCACAGCCCGTCGACGCCGTGGACCCGGCAGCGCTCGTCGATGACTTGGCCCATCGGGGCACTCCCACACAGATGCTGCGATGTGGCCCACACCGGCGACGAACCCGCCGCGCCGACGAGTTCGTCGACCAGCAGTGCGCCCCTTTCGAGGTCGGCGACATCGGCGGGCTCCCGGTCATAGTCCTGCTCGATCCGCGGAGCGATCGACGGATCCGCCGAATCCAGCGTCACAAGAACCCGCCGTCGCGGTCGCATCAATGCCACCCCGATATGAACCGGATCATCCTGCCCGCCAGTCGATTCACCGACCATCGATCTGAATCCCGTAGTATAGGGCCGAATTTCAAGACCATCCGCGGTGGTCAGAACCACTTCCAACGGGGGATGCCCCGACACCGCGGGCCACTCGACCGCAAACAGCCACTCGGGATGGTCGACACAGTTAAGGCCGACCGGTAATGGCTGCACCAACGGGATCCCCAGTCGGCCCAACAGGCCCTCGTCGCCGATCCCGGAAAGCATCAACAGCTGCGCTGTCCCGATAGCACCGGCGCACAACACGATTCGGTCCGCATAGATCGTCGACGGACCGTCGGGACCGACGATATCGACCCCGACGACCCGCCCGGCGGCGATCTGTAGCCGCACCGCGGTCGTCTCGGTCATCACCGTGACATTGGGTTGCCCCGCCACCGGCTGCAAGAACGCTGTTCCCGGGTCACTCCTGTTGCCCTGCAGAATGTTCAACGGCACCGCCCCGACCCCGTCGGGCAGGTCGTGTCCGGCGTCGTTGAGGTCGGGGATCCACCGGAATCCGGCGTGTCGCGCTGCGGCGACAAACGCCTCGGTGGCACCGACGAAATCGCTGCTGCGCGCCACCACGATGGGTCCGTCGTGGCCGTGGGCGGGGCCGGCGAAGTCGCGGTCGTCTTCGAGCGCCCGGAAGTGTTCCAGTGCCTGCGGCCAGGCCCAGCCGGGCGGCCAGCCGGTGTCGAAGTCGGCCGGCATCGCGCGGCAGAAGTATCCACCGTTGACGGCACCGGACCCGCCGACGGTGCAACCTCGCACCAGCTGCGTCCAGCGCGGTGGCGCGGCCGTGAGGCGGCTGGGGTACCGCTGCACCACGGTGGAGCGCTCGCCGAGCGGAAGCCGGGCCGCCGACCGGGTTCCGGCAGGCGGGTGGGTACCGGTCTCGATCACGGTGACCGCGCAGGAGGGGTCGGCGGCGAGGCGGGCCGCCACGACAGAGCCCGCGCTGCCGGCACCGATGACCACCACATCGCGGGTCGGCGCGGACAACGTCCTAGGCCCGGATCACGGGCCGCAGTGCCCGAAGGCTGTGCTCGCGGGCCATCCCGTTCCAGACGCCGACCCCGTAGGCGAGATCGTCGAGACGCTTGAGCAGCAGGTAGATCAGGGGGCCGATCGGTTTGAGGTCAGATTCGGCGGTGCGACTGCGGCGCAGCCAATCCACCAGCCCCTCGACCACGGCGATGATCACCACCGCCTGCCGGCACCTCCGTGACACCAGCACCCCGATCAGCGCCAACGGCCAGTACTCGCGGCACAGCGCCGACGCCAGTTGCAGCACCGAGGACATCAGTCCGCGCAGCAGCACGACGACCACGTCGTAGGCCCGGGTATCGGGTCCGCGCATCGCCCGCGCGACCCTTCCGCCGGTCAGCGCGGCCAGAACCAGCGACGCCGGATAGCCCACCCGAGCGCCGAGCATCATCACCGCCCAGATCGCCATCGTCCACCCGGAGACCACCAGCGGCGCGGTCTTGTCGGGGTGGCGCTCGCTGAGCGGCGCGGCGGACTGACCGTAGTAGGCCTTGCGGGAGAGCCAGCCCCCGAGGCGGGTGCGGTGATCGTGGGCGACCAGCGCGACCGGCTCGTAGCGCAGCCGGGCACCGGTTTCCACCAGTCGCCAGCACAGGTCGACGTCTTCACCGGAGCGCATGCCCTCGTCGAAACCGCCGATGTCGGTGAGGATGTCACGTCGGCAGATGATCGCAGCGCTCGGCACATACGACACTGTGCTGTACGGGATGACCGGAGCCTCACGCCCGCCGAGATCGAGCGATGAGTGCACCGCCTCGTAGCGGGCGATCGGGGTGTCGTCGTGGGCCAGGCTGACGATGCGGGGGGCGACCAACGCCACCGTCGGATCGCAGAAATGCCCCAGCAGCGCCTCCAGCCAGCCGCGACGTGGCACCACGTCGGAGTCCAGGAAGGCGACGTAGTCACTGGCGGCCGCCCGCAGACCGGTGTTGCGGGCGGCGGCGGGCCCGCGGTTGCTGCCGTGGCGAAGCACCTCAACGGCGCATTCGGCGCCGCCGAAATCCTCGGCTCGGAGCGGTTCGGCCGAGCCGTCGTCGACAATGATGACCCGCAGTCCGCGTAGCGCACGCATCAGCCGGTGCACACCGGATGCGTTGTCGCGCACCGGGACAACAACAGTCACGTCGTGATGCGAGGGGCCGCTTTCGGGCCGGGGATGGGCCACGGTCGCGTCCAGCAGTGTGCGCGCGAGCCGGGCGCTGTCGGCGTCGCGCACCTGCAGCCGGCCGTCGGTGAGCATCATCTGAGCTGCCGGCGCCAGCCGCAGCAGTCGGGTCGGCGACCCGCCGAGCAGCGCCGAGCCGCGGCCGAGCACCCGGACCCGGCGGTCCATCTGCACGGCGAAGCCATCGGGCAGGCGAGGCTGGTTCATCCCAGCATCCCGTCAGCACCCACGGCCCCGGCGGTGATCCGCCGGACACACTCGGCGACCATTTCGGTGAAGATTCGCTGACCGTCGCTCGCGGTCGCCGTCGTCGGATCCCCCAGCACCCCTACCTCGCTCACCGCACGGATGCCGCCGCGCCGGATGGCCGGCATCAGCTCGGCCAACGATGCGTCGTTGCCCCGTTGGAGCCGGTCGGTCACCACCTCCAGCGGCGACAGATACAGCATCACCGACGTTTCGGTGTGCCCGGCGTGTGCGTCGGCGCCCACCGTAGTACACGGCACCCAGGCGACGTCGCGGCCCTCCCGGCGCAGCAGGGCCACTGCGGCCCGCAGGGCCTGCACGTTGCCGCCGTGGCCGTTGACGAAGACCAACCGGGGCGCCCACTGCGCGGCGGACCGACCGTATTCCACCAGCACCGTCGTCAGGACCTCCGTGCCCAGCGAGATCGTGCCGGCAAAACCCTGGTGCTCACCGCTGGCCCCGTAGGCCAGGGCGGGAGCCAGCCTCCACGGCGTGTGCTCGGCCAGCCGCGCGGCGGCCCCACCGGCCACCGCGGTGGCGATGCGGGTGTCGGTGTCCAGCGGGAGATGGGGGCCGTGCTGCTCGGTCGACCCGACCGGGACCAGCAGCGCGGCCGAGGACTCAGACACCTGTGCAGCTGTCAACCCACCAAGTTCGACAGGGAAAGCCACTCGCCGATGGTAGGTCGAATCCGCCTGGAGCGCGAGACTTTCGCCGGGTTCGGCGGAGTTTTTCCGCCCAACCGCACCCGGCGATGAACAGGCCGTCACGTTCGTCACGCCTGCACCGTCCGCACCGTGACTCAGCGGCCGAGGCGCTCCGCTGCGTCGACTCCGAGCGGACGGGCGAAGCCCTCGGGGATCAAGATGTGCTCCGGGGTGAGGTCGTGGACCGACGAGCAGCCCAGCCCCATCAACGCCGAGTCGATCCCGCCGCGCAGGATGTCGAGGACGTTCTCCACCCCGGCCTGCCCCGCGGCGGCCAGCCCCCACAGATAGGCGCGCCCGATCATCACCGCGCGCGCTCCCAGTGCGAGCGACTTCACGACGTCACTGCCACGGCGGATACCGCCGTCGAGAAGGACCTCGATCTGGTCGCCCACCGCGTCGGCGATCGCCGGCAGCGCCCGAATCGCCGCGGGTGTGCCGTCGAGGTTGTTGCCGCCGTGGTTCGACACTGAGATCGCCGAAACTCCCGCGTCGACAGCCTTTTTCGCGTCATCGACCCGCATCACACCCTTGAGCATGAACGGGCCGCCCCACAGCTCGCGCAACCAGGCGATGTCATCCCAGGTCGGCGGCGGCGTGCCCATCCACTCGCCGTAGGCGTCGAAGAAAGGCGGCCCCGCCTCGCCGCGTTTGCCCTGGTTGGGCACCCGCAGGTTGGGCGGGTGCAGCGTCTTGCCGAAGCGCCACAACCAGCCCGGACGCGCCAACGCCTCGGGCATCATCCGGGCCATGGTGCGCAGATCCATCTTCTCGGGGATCTTCGGGCTGCCCCAGTCCCGGCCGTGCGAGAACGACCAGTCCGTCGTGGCGATCAGGCCGACCGCCCCGGCGGCACGGGCCCGTTCCACCCGTTCGGCGATCGCGTCGCGTCCACCGAGCCAGTAGATCTGGAAGAACACCTGCGGGTTGGCCGCGATGACCTCCTCCATCGGCTTGCTGGCGAACGAGGAGAGCCCCATCGCCGTCCCCCGTGCGGCTGCGGCGCGCGCGACGGCCACCTCACCGTCGGGGTCGACAGCCTGAACACCAGTCGGGGAGATCACGACGGGCATCGAGATATCTTGGCCCATAACGGTTGTGGCAAGATCACGTTTAGCCGGCGCCCCGACGACGTGCGGCGCGAATCCGAGTTCGCCGAAGGATTCGACGTTGTCCGAAACCGTGATTCCCTTTTCGCTCGCCGAGATCAGCGATGAATACGCCGATTTGGGCAGTCGCTTCTTGGCGCGCTGTTGCGCGATAGCGACTGTCTCGAACCACTGGTCACGGGCCATCACTACACCGGGCTTTCATCACAGAGTCGTTTGGGCGGTGCGCTGAGGGTCAGCGGCACCGGCGTGGCGGGCCGACCCCGGTGGGAGTGGTCACCGCTGGGTCGGGGCTTCTGGCGGTCAGCGGCCAGCGCCGATTCGCCGTAGCCCTGGATGCATTCGGGATCCGGGCCATCCAGGGGCAGCCCGGTGAAGAACTTGGCCGCCATGCACCCGCCGCGGCAGCTGTCGAAGAACTCGCAGGTGGCGCACGCCCCGGCGGCCTGCGGCTCGCGTAGTTCCAAAAACAGCGGGGCGTTCTTCCAGACGTTGTCGAATCCGCCGTCGCTCAACACGTTTCCCGCGAGGAACCGGTCGTGGATGGCGAACGGGCAGGCGTACACGTCGCCCACGGGATCGATCAGGCAGACGACCCGGCCGGCACCGCACAGGTTGAGCCCCGACAGTGCGCCGGGTTGCCCCAGTCCGGACAAGTGGAAGAACGAGTCCCCCGTCAGCACGTGATCACCCTTGGCGACCAGCCAGTCGTAGAGTTGACCCTGCTGGGCCGCGGTGGGGTGCAAGTCATCCCAAACATCCACGCCCCGACCGGAAGGGCGCAGCCGGGTGATCCGCAGGGTTGCTCCGAAGCGGTCGGCCAGCGCGGCGAAATCGTCCAGTTGGTCGATGTTGTGCCGGGTGGCGACCACCGAGATCTTGGCGTCGGCGAAACCGGCGTCGGCGAGGTTCTGCAGAGCCCGAATGGCCATGTCGTAGGAGCCGACCCCGCGGACGGCGTCGTTGACCTCCGCGGTGGCACCGTCGAGGGAGATCTGCACGTCGACGTAGTCGCTGGCCGCCAGCTTGGCAGCCACCTCCGGGGTGATGCGCAGGCCGTTGGTGGAGAACTTCACCCCCACGTGGTGAGCGGTGGCGTAATCGACCAGTTCCCAAAAGTCCGGCCGCACAGTCGGTTCGCCACCACCGATGTTCACGTAGAACACCTGCATACGTTCGAGTTCGTCGATGATGTCCTTGCACTGCTGGGTGGACAGTTCCCGCGGGTCACGCCGGCCCGACGAGGACAGGCAGTGCACGCACGCCAGGTTGCAGGCGTAGGTCAGCTCCCAGGTCAGGCAGATCGGCGCATCCAAACCGCTTTCGAACTGGTCGACCAGACGTGGGACGGGGGCTACGGAGGTCATGGCTTCTCCTCGGGGACGAGCATGTTCGAGCGGGCCAGCACGCCGAGGGCGTGAAGATAAGGGGCGCTGTCCTCGTCGGCGATGCCGGCCGCCCGACACGCCGAACGCGCGTCAGGGTGCTCGGCCAGCAGGTTCACCACCTCGACGATGGTGCGGTTTTTCAGAAACGACAGCTTGCGGGTTCCGAAGTGGTACAGCAGCGCCCCGAACGGTTCGGGGCGCACCGCCACCTGAGGATGCAACCGCCAGGTGACGTCGGGGTCGAAGTCCGTCACGGCGGGTGCGGGCACGCTCAGTAGACCCCGCACATCCCGTCGATCGAGACTTCCTCCACAAGGCTCTCGGTGACGAGTTCGGTGTTCTCGGTCTGCTGGTCGGCGTCCATGAGACTGGCCTTTCGTCGGCGGGGACTCGACATGGGGCTGTCGGGTCGGTCACAATCGGTGACCATAATATGGCATCGAGTGCCAGAAAAGGAAGACGGTGGTCGCCATGCAACGTGGTCCGGGCCCCTCTCCGCGGACTCGGGCGGGGCGTCGCCGGTCGACGACCCCCGACCACATCAGTGATGTGGCGATCGACCTGTTCACCGCCCGCGGTTTCGGTGAGGTCAGCGTCGATGACGTCGCGCAGGCCGCCGGGATCGCCCGGCGCACCCTGTTCCGCTACTACGGATCGAAGAACGCTCTGCCCTGGGGCGCCTTCGATGACCACCTGCAGACGCTGCGCGCACTGCTCGACCACGTCGATGACGCGGTGCCGTTGGGCGATGCGCTACGCGATGCGCTGTTGACGTTCAACACGTTCGACGAACTGGAAACCGCGCGGCATCGTCAGCGGATGCGGGTGATCTTGGAGACCGCGGAGCTGCAGGCGTATTCGATGACCATGTACGCCGGGTGGCGTGCGGTGATCGCCGAGTTCGTCGCCGAGCGCACCGGCACCCCCGCCTCGGCGCTGGGACCGCAGACGGTGGCCTGGACGATGCTCGGCGTGGCGTTGAGCGCCTACGAGCGCTGGCTGGCCGACGACTCGGTGTCGCTGCCGCAGGCGCTCGGTGATGCGTTCGACGTGGTGCGCGGCGGATTCGACGCCGCCTTCTAGTCCATCACCTCGGTGATCGGGGCGCCGGCCGCGATCTTGGCCCGCACCTTCATCACCTTGCCCGGCAGTCCCGCTCCGACCACCCCGGCGATCACCCCGTCACGGTCGTAGTAGGCGAGGAACTTCCGGCCGTCGTCCTCGACGAGGTGGACGACGTCGGTGGCGGCGGGCTCGCCGAGGCATTGGATCTTCACGTCGTACTGGTCGCTCCAGAAGTAGGGAACGACCACCGTGGCGGGTGCGTCCTGGCCGAGCAGCGCCGGCACGACCACCCGGGCCTGTTCGGCGACGTTGCTCCAATGCTCCACGCGCACCTGGTGTCCGGACTGGTCGCGCCAGGAGGCGACGTCGCCGAGTGCCCACACGTGCGGCGCACTGGTGCGCCCGGCCGGGTCGCACAGCACCCCGTTGTCGACGTCGATGCCGCTGCCGTCAAGCCAGTCGGTGGCCGGGCGCGACCCGATGCCCACCACGACCAGGTCGGTGTCGATTTCGGCGCCGTCGCTCAGGACCACCGACTCGACGTGGCCGTGCCCGCGGATACGCGAGACCCCCACCCCGGTGCGCACATCGACCCCCTCGTCGCTGTGCAGCCGGGCCACCAGGGCGCCGATCTGTTCACCGAGCACCGACGCCAGCGGTGCGGGCTGCGGTTCCACCAGCACCACCTGCACGTCGAGCCCGCGCAGGCTGGCCGCGACCTCGCAGCCGATGAAGCCGGCCCCGATGACCACCGCGCGGCGGGCCGAGGCCGCGGCACGGCGCAGCGCCAGGCTCTCGTCGAAGGAGCGCAGCACACAGATGCCGTCGAGGTCGGGCATGTCAGGAATGCGTCGCGGCACCAGCCCGGTGGCCAGGACCAGCTCGTCGTAGCCCACGGTGCCGCCGTCGGCGAGGCTCACGGTGCGGGCGGCGGTGTCCACGCCGGCGGCCGCCGCACCGAGGCGCAGCGTGATGTCGTTGTCGTCGTAGAACTCCTGCGGTTTGAGGGTGACGTCGGCCAGGCCGTGGTCCTCGCTGCGCAGAACCTCCTTCGACAGCGGCGGCCGGTCATACGGCAGGTGCTCCTCGTCGCTGAGGATGGTGATCGGGCCGGAGTAGTCGGCTCGGCGCAGCTGCTCTGCTGTGCGTGCCGCCGCCAGCCCGCCGCCGACGATGACGATCCCCTGCGTTCCGCTGCTACTGCCCATCTGAAGTTCATACACGATCGCGGCGGCCCTTGTGCATCCGGCCGTGAGCATTCCTGCCGCAACGTGCCGGCGGGCCAGAAAACCGTGCCGGGCCGGCCGCCGCCGGCGACAGAAAGGCCCCGGTGGTCGTCGTACCGCGTCAGTTGGTGCCCCGCAGGCCGTCGAACGCTACCTACAGTGAGCCGCGTGGGCCGCGTCAGTACTTCAGCGAGCCCTTGTCGATGGGGATCTGGGCGCCGGACAGGGTCGCCGAGGCGTCACCGGCCAGCCAGAGCACCACATCGGAGATCGCGTCGGGGCTCATGAAGCCGTCGTTTTTGACCGGCATCGGCGGGAATGCGTGCAGATACGCCGGATGATCGGCGAAAACCTTTGCCATCGCCTCGGGTTCGATCATCGGGGTGTCCACCGAGTAGGGGTGAATCGAGTTGACCCGGATACCGTACTCGCCGACCTCCAGCGCCAGGGTGTTGGTCAGCGCGACCAGCCCGTGCTTGGTCGCCGAGTAGTGGCCGTTGGCCGGGGTCGCCTTCACCCCGGCCGAGGAGGAGACCACCACGATCGATCCGCCGTTGCCGGCGGCGATCATCGCCGGGACCGTCGCGCGCAGCGTGCGCCAGGTGCCGGTGAGGTTGACATCGACGATGGTGTTCCACTGTTCGTCGCTGAGTTCCCACAGCCGGCCCCAGGTCAGCACGCCGGCGTTGGCGACGACGATGTCGAGGCGACCGAACTGCTCGACGGTGTCGGCGACCAAGCCCTGCAGCGCGGCGTCGTCGCGGACGTCGACCTGACGCGCCAGCGCCTTTCGGCCCTCGGCCTCCACCAGTCGGGCCGTTTCGGTCAACTCCTCCGGCGTGGCCGGCGGATAGGTGATGCACTCGGAGACCGGGGCGCAGATGTCGGAGATGACGACGTCGGCGCCGGCGCGGGCCAGACGGACCGCATGCGACCGGCCCTGCCCGCGGGCGGCGCCGGTGACGAACGCCACCTGTCCGTCCAGCGGCTTATCGGGGTTCTGGTTCTCGCTCACCCAGGTGAGGCTAGCAGCCTAAACTGCAACACGTTCCACCCGTCGGCGAGGGCGTGACGCGCAGAATGCGAAAGTCCCCGGCACACCATGGTGTCGGGGACTTCCGCATCGGCTCGCGCCAGGGGCTCGCGCCCTGCGTTGAACCTACTTGATGATCTTGGTGACCTGGCCGGCACCGACGGTGCGCCCACCCTCACGGATGGCGAACCGCAGGCCCTCGTCCATGGCGACCGGCTGGATCAGCTTGACGGTCATCTCGGTGTTGTCACCGGGCATCACCATCTCGGTGCCCTCCGGCAGCGTCACCACACCGGTCACGTCCGTGGTCCGGAAGTAGAACTGCGGACGGTAGTTGGTGAAGAACGGCGTGTGCCGACCGCCCTCGTCCTTGGACAGGATGTAGGCCTGGCCCTCGAACTCGGTGTGCGGGGTGGTGGTGCCGGGCTTGACCACGACCTGGCCGCGCTCGACGTCCTCACGCTTGATCCCGCGGATCAGCAGACCGACGTTGTCACCGGCCTGGCCCTGGTCGAGCAGCTTGCGGAACATCTCCACACCGGTGACGGTGGTCTTGGTGGTATCCGGACGGATCCCGACGATCTCGACGTCCTCGTTGACGTTGATCACGCCACGCTCGACACGGCCGGTCACCACGGTGCCACGCCCGGTGATGGTGAAGACGTCCTCCACCGGCATCAGGAACGGCTTGTCGGTGTCGCGGACCGGGTCCGGCACCTTCTCGTCGACGGCCTCCATCAACTGGGCGACCGACTCGACCCACTTCTCGTCACCCTCGAGGGCCTTCAGCGCCGACACCCGGATCACCGGGGCCTCCTCGTCGAAGTCCTGGGCGCCCAGCAGCTCGCGGACCTCCATCTCGACGAGCTCGAGGAGCTCCTCGTCGTCGACCATGTCCGACTTGTTCAGGGCGACCACGATGTAGGGCACACCGACCTGACGGGCCAGCAGCACGTGCTCGCGGGTCTGCGGCATCGGGCCGTCGGTCGCCGCGACCACCAGGATCGCGCCGTCCATCTGGGCGGCACCGGTGATCATGTTCTTGATGTAGTCGGCGTGGCCGGGCGCGTCGACGTGGGCGTAGTGCCGCTTGTCGGTCTGGTACTCCACGTGGGAGATGTTGATCGTGATACCGCGCTGCTTCTCCTCGGGCGCATTGTCGATCTGGTCGAATGCGCGCGACTCGTTCAGGTCGGGGAACTTGTCGTGCAGAACCTTGGTGATAGCCGCGGTCAGCGTGGTCTTGCCGTGGTCAACGTGACCGATGGTCCCGATGTTGACGTGCGGCTTCGTCCGCTCGAACTTCGCCTTCGCCACTTCTGTGTCCTCCTGGACTTGTTGGTGCCTGTTACAGCAGTGTGGATGTTTTCAGTTGTGCCGCGGTAGTGACCGGGCAAGATTACTCCGGGTGCGTCAGCGGACGCTCATGCACCCGTCGTCGTGCGGTGTCGTGGGCGGGTGCTCACTCCCCCGTCGCCTTGGCGATGATCTCCTTCGACACCTGCGCCGGCACTTCGGCGTAGGAATCGAACACCATGGTGTAGTTCGCCCGGCCCTGTGACTTCGACCGCAGGTCGCCGACGTAGCCGAACATCTCCGACAGCGGGACGTGCGCCTTGACGACGCGGGCACCGCTGCGCTCTTCCATGGCCTGGATCTGGCCACGGCGGGAGTTCAAATCACCGATCACATCGCCCATGTACTCCTCGGGCGTGGTGACCTCGACAGCCATGATCGGCTCGAGGATGACCGGTTGGGCCGCCGTCGCGGCCTTCTTCAAAACCTGGGAGCCGGCGATCTTGAACGCCATCTCCGAGGAGTCGACGTCGTGGTACGCGCCGTCGAGCAGGGTGAGCTTGAGGTTCACCAGCGGGTAGCCGGCCAGCACGCCGTACTGCATGGCGTCCTGCGCCCCGGCGTCCACCGACGGGATGTACTCGCGCGGGATGCGCCCCCCGGTGACCTTGTTCTCGAACTCGTAGGTCGCGCCCTCCTCGTCGGTGAACGGCTCCAAGGTGATGATGACCTTGGCGAACTGCCCCGAGCCACCGGTCTGCTTCTTGTGGGTGAACTCGACGTTCTCCACCTTGCGCTTGATGGTCTCGCGGTAGGCCACCTGCGGCTTACCGACGTTGGCCTCGACCTTGAACTCGCGGCGCATCCGGTCGACGAGGATGTCCAGGTGCAGCTCGCCCATCCCGCCGATGACGGTCTGGCCGGTCTCGGCGTCCAGGTGCACCTTGAAGGTGGGGTCTTCCTCGGCGAGCTTCTGGATCGCCAGCGACAGCTTCTCCTGGTCGCTCTTGGTCTTCGGCTCGATGGCGACCTCGATGACCGGGTCCGGGAACGTCATCGACTCCAGCACGATCTGCTTGTTGGCGTCGCTGAGGGTGTCGCCGGTGGTGGTGTCCTTCAGTCCGATCACCGCGTAGATGTGGCCGGCCGACGCCGACTCCACCGGGTTCTCCTTGTTGGAGTGCATCTGGAACAGCTTGCCCAGCCGCTCCTT
Source organism: Mycolicibacillus koreensis (assembly GCF_002104795.1). GTDB lineage: Bacteria > Actinomycetota > Actinomycetes > Mycobacteriales > Mycobacteriaceae > Mycobacterium > Mycobacterium koreense. The sequence goes on along the minus strand of NZ_NCXO01000002.1, from coordinate 122,894 downwards.
TTTGCCCTTGGTGGAGTTGACGACCTGCGCACCGGAGTCGACCTTGCCGGAGTAGACCCGCACATAGGTCAGCTTGCCGAAGAACGGGTGCACGGCGATCTTGAACGCCAGCGCCGAGAACGGCTCGTCGACCGACGGCTTGCGGAAGATCTCCTGGTCCTCGTCGCCGGGCACGTGGCCGCGCACCGACTCGACGTCCAGCGGCGACGGCAGGTAGTCGATGACCGCGTCGAGCATCGGCTGGACGCCCTTGTTCTTGAACGCACTGCCGCACAGCACCGGGTACATCTCGCTGGAGACGGTCAGTTTGCGGATCGCGCCCTTGACCTCCTCGACGGTGAGTTCCTCCCCGCCCAGGTACTTCTCCAGCAGCGCCTCGTCGGTCTCGGCGACCGCCTCGAGCAGCTCACCGCGGTACTGCTCGACCTTGTCGGCGAGCTCGGCGGGGATCTCGACGGTCTCGTAGGTCTCGCCCATCTTGGTCTCGCCGCGCCACACCTTGGCGGTCATCTCGACCAGGTCGACGACGCCTTCGAAGTCGTTCTCCGCACCGATCGGCAGCTGGATGACCAGCGGCTTGGCGCCGAGGCGGTCCTTGATGGTGCCGACGGTGAAGTAGAAGTCCGCACCGAGCTTGTCCATCTTGTTGACGAAGCAGATCCGCGGCACGTCGTACTTGTCGGCCTGGCGCCACACCTGCTCGGACTGCGGCTCCACGCCCTCTTTGCCGTCGAACACCGCGACCGCACCGTCGAGCACCCGCAGCGACCGCTCCACCTCGACGGTGAAGTCGACGTGGCCGGGGGTGTCGATGATGTTGATCTGGTTGTCGTTCCAGAAGCAGGTGACCGCCGCGGAGGTGATGGTGATCCCGCGCTCCTGCTCCTGTTCCATCCAGTCGGTGGTCGAGGCGCCGTCGTGGGTCTCGCCCATCTTGTAGTTGACGCCGGTGTAGAACAGGATTCGTTCGGTCGTCGTCGTCTTGCCGGCGTCGATGTGCGCCATGATGCCGATGTTGCGGACCTTGTTCAGGTCGGTCAGCACGTCCTTCTGTGCCACAGAAGTTTTCCCAACTCTTTTCGGTTACTTGACTTCGATGTTCGTCTGCGCCGGCGGGCGGCGCGCCAGCTCACCAGCGGTAGTGAGCGAAAGCCCGGTTCGCCTCGGCCATCTTGTGGGTGTCCTCACGGCGTTTGACCGCGGCCCCCAGGCCGTTGCTGGCGTCGAGGATCTCGTTGGCCAGCCGCTCGACCATGGTCTTCTCCCGACGCTGCCGGGAGAAGCTGACCAGCCAGCGCAGCGCCAGCGTGGTGGAGCGGTCCGGACGCACCTCGACCGGCACCTGGTAGGTGGCGCCACCGACACGACGGCTGCGCACCTCCAGCGACGGCTTGACGTTGTCCAGCGCGCGCTTGAGCGTGATGACCGGGTCGGTGCCGGTCTTGTCGCGGGCCTGTTCCAGCGCACCGTAGACGATGCGCTCGGCCAGCGATTTCTTTCCTTGCACCAGCACCTTGTTCACCAGCTGGGTGACCAGCTGCGACCCGTAGACCGGGTCGTTGAGCAGGGGACGCTTGGGAGCCGGACCCTTACGCGGCATCAGCTCTTCTCCTTCTTGGCGCCGTAACGGCTGCGGGCCTGTTTGCGGTTCTTCACACCCTGGGTGTCCAGCGAGCCGCGGATGATCTTGTAGCGCACACCGGGCAGGTCCTTCACCCGGCCGCCGCGCACCAGCACCATCGAGTGCTCCTGCAGGTTGTGGCCCTCGCCGGGGATGTAGGCGGTGACCTCCACGCCGCTGGTCAGCTTCACACGCGCCACCTTGCGAAGCGCCGAGTTCGGCTTCTTCGGTGTGGTGGTGTACACGCGGGTGCACACCCCGCGGCGCTGCGGGCTGCCCTTGAGGGCCGCGGTCTTGACCTTGGCGGGTTTGTCGCGGCGCCCTTTGCGGACCAGCTGCTGAATGGTTGGCATCTACCGGCTTCCTGTGTCGCTCCGTTGTTAAAAGTTTGTCGTACTGCAGTTATGCCCTGCCGCAGTACCCCGCGACCGGGTGTGTCGCATGCGCTGGCCGCGGATTTCCTCCGTTGCACACTGGACACGCGAATCGGCCCGGCTGCACGCCTGACGGTCACCCGAGGCGCCGTCAGCGGCCAGGCACGAGGTCCTACGATACCCGCCGCTGGTCGGGCAGGTCAAAGCAGCAGCCGTCACCGGGGCCCGGCGGCGCGCCCGGCACCGGTCCGAGACCGGTCTAACACCGGCCCGGCACCCTCAATGGGTGCCGTCAGCGCCACCGCTGCGCCCCGACAGCGCCGACCCGACGGCCTCGGCGGGCGCGGATTGCTGCTGGCTGACGCGGAATCGCGGCAGCGCATCGGGGTAGGTGCGCTGCAGCCAATCGATCAGGCCTTCGCGCACCGCACAGCGCAACAGGAACAGCGAGTCGGCGTCGGCGGCGCTGACTGTCGGACGCACCCGCAGGTAGCCGCCGACGGCGTCGGTGACCCGCAGCGAGGAGGCGCGCCCGTCCCACAGTTTGTTGTCGGCGAGTATGCGCTGCAGTTCGGCGCGCATCTCGTCGACCGGGACGGTGAAGTCCACATCCATCTCGACGGTGCCGAACAGTTCGGTGGCGTTGCGGGTCCAGTTCTCGAACGGGTTGGTGGTGAAGTAGGTGGTGGGCAGCACCAGCCGGCGCTGGTCCCAGATCTGGACGACCACGTAGGTCAGGGTGATCTCGTCGATGCGGCCGTACTCGCCCTCCAGCACGACGATGTCTCCGACGCGGATCGCGTCGGAGAACGAGATCTGCATGCCGGCGAACACCGATCCCAGGGACGTCTGGGCGGCCAGACCGGCCACCACCGAGAGCACCCCGGCAGAGGCGAACAGTGTGGTGCCGATCTGGGTGAACCCCGGGAAGGTCATCAGTGCGGCCGCCGCGCCGAGCACGATGATGATGACGATCGCCAGCCGCCGCAGCGTCATCACCTGGGTTTGGATCCGGCGCCGACGCCGGTGCCCGCCGGTGAGGTGGTCGTCGCCGACGGTCAGTCGGGCCACGGCGCGCCGCTCGGCGACCATCACCAGGCTGGCGATCAGCCAGGTCAGCGCGGCGATGATCACGATGTGCAGCCCGTGGTCGATGCGGGGGCGCCAGACGGTGTCGGCGGGGACGGTGGCGGCCAGCGCGATGTTCGCCGCGATCGCCATCAACGTCGTGCGAAACGGCCAGCGGGTGAACGTCGCCAGGTCGTGGACGATGCCGCTGTCGTGGCCGAAGCGCCGCAGCAGCCAGGAGATCACCCAGCCCAGCAGATACGCCACGGCGATCGCGGCGATCACCCAGGTGGCGATCCCCGCGATGTGGGTGACCGAGGAGAGTCGGGGGTTGGAATCCAGCTCGAATCCCTCGAGCATGCGTTATCAACTCCTGCGAGTCGCGGCCGGTTGGGATCTGTGTCCAACCCTAGGGCAGATCGGCGTTCCCGTCAGGCCCCCGCCGGGGCCGGCCCCGGCGACGTTCAGCGGGTTCGGCGTTCGATCCCGGAGGCGAGCCGTTGCACCATGTCGGTGTAGAGCGCATCGGGGTCGACGCCCTGCATCGCCCCGGTCATCTCCAGCAGCACGAATCCGTGCATCGCCGACCAGAACTCCAGCGCGGCGCCGAACGCCTCCTCCCCGCCGAGCCCGTAGGAGGCCAGCACCGCGATGATCGGTCCCGCCGCCGCCCGGGTGGCGGCGGTGAACTCCGGATCGTCGCCGGCCAGCGGCATCCGGGTGAACGCCGAGTACCGGCCGGGGTGGTGGTGGGCGTAGCTGCGGTAAGCGCCGGCCATCGCCACGACCGCGTCGTCGCGCTCACGGCCCTGACCGACCCGGTTGAGCATCCCGATGATGTCGTCGACGACGCGCATCCGCACCGTGCGGAGCAGATCTTCGAGACTGTCGACGTGGTTGTACAGCGACGGGCCCTTGGTTCCGAGCTGGGCGGCGAGGGCGTTGATCGTCAGCGGCTCCCAGCCCTCCCGGTCCAGGAACGTCAGGGCACCGTTGACGATGCTCTCCCGACTCAGCCGCGCCGGCCGCGTTGTCATGCGTCTCCATCCCGCTCATGTTCCACGGCCCCGCCGCCGCTTCGCCGCGCCCAGACGCGTTCAGACCGCACTGTAGTGGACCGCCCGTGCCGCGGAGTCGGCCAACTCACCCATCACCGGCCCACAGCGCCCCCGACCGTCGTAGTCTGCTCGTAGTGTTCTCGGGGGCTTCTCGGGGACACCTCTAGGCTCGTCATGGGCTCGTCATAGGCTCTCGGGACCGATCCGAGCAATCGGATCATCCGCGACTCCCCCGGAGGTGGTGCACGGTGAAATCGACGACCGTCGGCGCGCTGGCCGCAGGGTGCGCCACCGGCCTCGCCGCGGCGCTGATCGTCCCGATCGCCCCGGCCGGGGCGATCTACGGCGACACCCACATCATGGGCCAGGGCATCCACCAGACCGTGGACTGCAACAACGCCACGCTCTATGTGAACGGCTCGCAGAACGTCATCAACGCCGTCGGCACCTGCTGGGCGGTGACGTTGCAGGGCTCGGGCAACACCGTCATCGCCGACACCATCGTCAACGACATCACGGCGTTCGGCATCGACCAGACGGTGTTGTTCCACAACGGCGAGCCGGCGCTGATCGACCGCGGCCGCGAGTTGGGCATGGCCAACCGGTTGCAGCGCATCCCGGCCTAGCATGCGCCGTCACCGCGTCCCGGCCGCGCTCGCGGTGCTGCTGCTCGCCGGCGTGCCGGTCGGGTGCGGTTCGCGCCAGGACTCCGCCGAACCCGCCTCCGGCAGCCCCACGGCGCAACTGCAGGTCGGCGACACCGTCAACTACGGGTCGGTGGGCACCACCGCCGAACTCGACTGCGGGGACGGCAAATCACTCAACGTGGGCGGGTCGAACAACACCCTGACGGTGACCGGGACCTGTCACTCGGTGAAGATCGGCGGCACCGACAACAAGATCACCGTCGAACGCATCGACGCTGAGTTGTCGATCGTGGGGTTCAACAACACCGTCACCTACCGCGACGGCGATCCGGCCGTCAGCGACCTCGGTTCGGAGAACACCGTCCACCGGGGTTAACCGGGTGCGCCGTGCCGGCCCGCCCCGGCACTGAACCGCCCCGCCCCGGCGGCGGCTTCGGCGGCGACCGCGGCGAAGCTGTCGAACTCAGATGCCAACGCGTCGGCCTCCGGGCGGCCCCACTGGTGCAGCACCGAGGACCGGTCGGCGCGCAGGCAACGCTGCGGCAGGCCCGCGAGTTCGGCGGCCATCTCCTCGGCGGCGACCCGCGCCTGCCCGGCCGGCACGACCCGGTTGGCCAACCCGATCGCCGCGGCCTCGCGGGCGCCGACCGCGCGGCCGGTGAGGATCATGTCCATCGCGCGACTCTGACCGATCAGCCGCGGCAGCCGTACCGTGCCCCCGTCGATGAGCGGCACGCCCCACCGGCGGCAGAACACCCCGAACACCGCGTCCTCGGCGGCGACCCGGAGATCGCACCACAGCGCCAGTTCCAGTCCGCCGGCGACCGCGTAGCCGTGCACCGCGGCGATCACCGGCTTGGACAGCACCATCCGCGTCGGCCCCATCGGGCCCGGGCCGTCGGGGGCGACCCGGTTGACCTCACGGGTGCCGAACGCCTTGAGATCAGCTCCGGCGCAGAAGCTTTCGCCGGCTCCGCAGAGCACCGCCACGGCGGCGTCGTCATCGGCGTCGAAAGCGGCGAAGGCGTCGTAGAGCGCCTCGGCCGTCGGGCGGTTCACCGCGTTGCGTGCCGCGGGCCGGTTGATCACCACAGTGGTGACCGGTCCGGACCGGTGCACCTCGACCAGATCGGTCATGACACCTCCACACTGTCAGCGGCGAATTCGGGATGCGCGGCGCCACCGGGCAGGCGCGCGGAGAATTCGGCGGCGAATTCCCGGTAGGCCCGGCGCAGCCGCTCGCCGGGCCACCGGTCGGGCAGCAACTCGCTGGGCAGCACCGGGTCGGTGAGCAACAGCCTCACGATCGCTGCGGCCACGACGAACCGGCCCGGGACGTCGCCGGCGTCGGCCATCTCGGTCAGCAGGGCTTCGCCGTCGCGCGCCCACCGGGTCAGATCCCACAACTGCCGAGCCAATTCACGCGGCGCACTGTCACGCGAGCGCAGCACGCGCAACCGGGCCGCTGTGGCGTCGTCGAGGACCGGCCGTAGATTGTCCGGACGCATCCACACCCCCTCGCGCAATTCGGCGAAACGGTGGTGCTGCAGGGTGGTTCGCAGCTCCGCACGGGAGCGCGCATCGTTGCCGATACTGGTGATGATCAGCGTCGTCCAGTCACCGTGCCAGCTGCGGGTCTGCGGGTCCAGCGCTTCGTCCTGGCGGCGCTGGCGGGCCAGCAGTCTCGGGGCGAGCCGATAGCCGTCGTCGGACCGGATGAGATCACCGGCGCCCACCAGGCGGGTCAGCGCTACCCGCAAGGTGGTGTCTCTGATGCCGAAATCATCAGTGAGACGGATCAATTCGGCTGCATCGGCGTGTGCGGGGTGCGCGCCCAGCAGCACCGACAGCACCACCGATCGGGCGGTCAGCCGTCGCGGCGGGCCCGGCACCGGCTACACCCCGGAGGCGCGCCGGCCGTGGTCGCCGAACGGTTCGTCACGGTGGCGCACCGCCTCACGGAAGCCGTTGCCGGTGGCGTCGTCGACGAAGGCGTACCCCTCCGGGGTGTGGCGGGCGATCCCGTCGAACACGGTGGAGAGCATCTGGCTGGTGGCGACACCTTGTTGCAGCAGCGCGCTGTTGAGCGCCAGTTTGGCCATGATCAACTGGTTGACCGGCATCGCGGCGATCCGGGCGACCAACCGCTCGGTGCGCTCGTCGAGGTCGGCGGCCGCGGGCGCCTCCACCGCCAGGCCCCACTCGGCGGCCTGCGCCCCGGTGAGGCAGTCACCGGTGAACAGCAGTCGTTTGGCGCGCTGGTCACCGAGGCGGTGGGCCCACAGTCCCGCCGCCGGGACTCCCCACACCCGCATGGGCGGGTAGCCGATCTTGGCGTCGTCGGCGGTGATGATCTGGTCGGCGTGCAGTGCGATGTCGGTGCCGCCGGCGATGCAGTAGCCGTGGATCTTCACCACGGTCGGTTTGTCGGCGCGCATCAGCGAGGAGAAGCCGCGCACGAACCGGCTCATCATCTGGTAGTCGACCATCGGGTCCCAGGGCCGGTCCGGGCGATGGTTGTCGGCCTGGACCTTGCCGTCGAGCACGCTGCCGCGGTAGTTCTCTCCGCCGGCCGGGGCGCTGCCCTCGGCGTAGGCCCCGAGGTCGAAGCCCGCGCAGAAGCCCTCCCCGCGGCCCGACACCAGGATCACGTGCACGTTCGGATCCAGGTCGGCGCGCTCCACCAGCGCCGAGAGCTCCAGCGGGGTGTCGGCGGTGATCGCGTTGCCCCGCTCGGGACGGTTGAACGTGATGCGGGCGACGCGGTCGGTGACCTCATAGGTCATCGTCCGCAGGTTGTCGTATTCGACCGGGGCGATGTGGTGGCGCATGCCGTCAGTCTGTCACCAGGACACGCCCGAGGATGGGATCCAGATCCAACCCGCTCGGCAATGTCCCGTACGCCGATCCCCCCTTGCGGTCAAAGCGGGTCGCCAGAAACGCCTCGCTGACCGCCGGGTTGCCGTGGCGGATCAGCAGCATGCCCTGCAGGGCAAGGGCGATGTCCTCGGCGATCTGGCGGGCCCGGTACTGGGCGCCGGTCACGTCATCGAGGTCGCCGAGGGTGGCCTTGAGGGTGTCGACGTGGCGGGCCAGCCGCGGGTCGGCCCCGGCGGTGCTCGCCAGGTCGTCGAAGAGCACCTCAACCGATTCGGGGCGGGTCACGATGGCGCGCAGGGTGTCCAACGCGCTGACGTTGCCCGATCCCTCCCAGATCCCCATCAGCGGCGCCTCCCGGTACAACCGCGGCATCTGCGAGTCCTCGATGTAGCCGTTGCCGCCCAGGCATTCCATCGCCTCCGCGGCATGACCGGTGGCGCGTTTGCAGACCCAGTATTTGCCGGCGGCCAGGCCGATGCGCCGCAGCGCACCGTCGCGCTCGTCGCCGCGGATGGCATTGTCGGTGGCCCCGGCCATCCGCATCGCGAGCAGGGTGGCGGCCTCGGCCTCCACCGCCAGGTCGGCGAGCACGTTGCGCATCAGGGGCTGGTCGATCAGGTAGTCGCCGAATGCCCTGCGGTGCTGGGTGTGATAGATCGCCCGGCTCAGTCCGGCGCGCATGCTCGTCGCGCTGGCCAGGGTGCAGTCCAGGCGGGTCAGGTTGACCATCTCGATGATCACCGCGACGCCGCGGCCCTCCTCCCCCACCAGCCAGGCCGTGGCGCCGTCGTATTCGATCTCCGAGGAGGCGTTGGCATGGTTGCCGAGTTTGTCCTTGAGACGCTGCAGGTGCATCCGGTTGCGGGTGCCGTCGGCCAGGATGCGGGGCAGCAGGAAGCAGCTCAGCCCGCCGGGCGCCTGGGCGAGCACCAAAAAGATGTCGCCCATCGGCGCGGAGGTGAACCACTTGTGCCCGGTCAGGGTGTAGCTGCCGTCGGCGTTGGGGGCGGCCTCGGTGCTGTTGGCGCGCACGTCGGAGCCGCCCTGTTTCTCGGTCATCGACATGCCGGCGGTGATCCCGGCCTTGGTGGCGGGCACCGTCAACTGCGGGTCGTAGGTGCGGCTGGTCAACAGCGGTTCGTAGATCGCGGAGAGTTCGGGGTTGTAGCGCAGGGCCGGCACCACCGCGTAGGTCATCGAGATCGGGCACAGATGACCCGGCTCCGGGGTCCACACCCCCATCTTGGCCGCACGCACCACGTGGGCGCCGGGCCGGTCATCGGCCCACGGCGCGGCGTGCAGACCGTGTTCGAGCGCGGTGCGCATCAGCTCGTGGTAGGCGGGGTCGTATTCGACCTCGTCGATGCGGTTGCCGATGGTGTCGTGGGTGTGCAGGATCGGCCGGTTGCGGTCGGCGAGTTCTCCCCAGCGCTGGGCCTGGGCGGACCCGGAGAGTGCGCCGAGTTCGGCGACCTCCTCGACGCCCCACTCACCGCCCTCCCGGATCAGGGCCTCGCGGAGCACCGGCGATGTCGCCGGGTTGTAGCCCTGCAGGGGCGCCACTTGGTTGGTGACGGTGTGCGTATCAGCCATAACCTAGTGTTACATTATTGCGCCAATCGCACAAGAACTGTAATTGCAGGTGGGGCGGGGCCTGCCGGTGCCCCGCCGGGGCCCACTGGCCGAAGTCATGACTGAGATCGATGCCCCAGCGGACATACACCCGCGTATATGACGGTGTGTGTCCGCTGGGGCGTCGATCTCAGCAGCATCTGCGGCTTTCGCCGCCGCCTCAACGCCCGAGACGGGGCGAGGTTTGGCACTCCGGGGCGCGCGGCGATTCAGCGCCCGGCGGCCACGTGCTCTTTGAGGAAGGCGATGTCGTCTTTGCGCCCGTCCTCGGCGGTCTCGCAGATCACCGGTGCGCCGGCGGCTTTCACCACCGCCACCAGCAACTGCGGGTCGATCTGGCCGGTGCCGAGGTTGGCGTGCCGGTCACGGCCGGACCCGGCGGCATCCTTGGAGTCGTTGCAGTGCACCAGATCGATGCGCCCGGTGATCGCGGTGATCCGCTCCACCGCGTCGATGAGCGCCTCACCGGCCGCCCAGGTGTGGCAGGTGTCCAGACAGAAGCCGACACCGGTGTCGCCGATGCGGTCCCACAGTCGGGCGATCACGTCGAAGCGGCGCGCCATCGCCCGCTCCCCACCGGCGGTGTTCTCCAGCAGCACCGGCACGTCGGAGTCCAGTTGGTCGAGGGCTTTGCGCCACCGGGCGAACCCCTCGGCGAGGTCATCGTCGAGTTCGGAGTCGGCGGTGACGTGGCCGCCGTGCACGATCACCCCGGCAGCCCCGATGTCGGCGGCGGCGTCGCAGGTCTGCTGCAAGATCTTGCGGGATGGGATCCGAACCCGGTTGTTCGCCGAGGCCACGTTGATCAGATACGGCGCATGCACGTAGATCGGCAGATCCGCATTACGCAGGGCTGCAGCGTCGGCACGCGGTGTCGGCGGCTTCCAGCTCTGCGGGTTGGACAAAAAGATCTGCACCACGTCCGCGCCGTCGGCTTTCGCCGCCGCTATCGGATCCTTGGGGCTGACATGAGAACCGATGAGCACGCCGGCCAGTCTAGTGACCGGCCGAACCGGTCCCGCCCCGCCGCACGCCGACCGCGTGGCCACGCGCACGCCCACCGCGCGCCGAACGTGAAGATAAGTTCACCCTCGGCGCCTAACGTGAAACCAGCTTCACGTTCGGCGCCGAGGGTGACTCGAGGGTGACTCCAAGGGCGACTCGGGGGCGCCTTCGAAGCGCAGGCAGGCGCCCTTACCGGTAGTCGGAGTAGCCGTAGTCGTCCAGGGGCACGGCGGCACCGGTGGCGGTGCCGAAGTCCGGGCTGTAGTACTGATCTTCGTACGACGGGATCGTGTACGCAGCGGCCCGAGCCTCCTCGGTGGGCTGCACCTGGATGTCGCGGTAGCGGCTGATTCCGGTCCCGGCCGGGATCAGCTTCCCGATGATCACGTTCTCCTTCAGGCCCTCGAGGCGGTCGCTGCGGCAGTTGATCGCCGCGTCGGTGAGCACCCGGGTGGTCTCCTGGAACGATGCCGCGGACAGCCACGAGTCGGTGGCGAGGCTCGCCTTGGTGATCCCCATCAGCACCGGACGACCGGCGGCGGGCTCCCCACCCTCGGCCATCACCCGACGGTTCTCGGCCTCGAACTCCGCCCGCTCGGTCAGCGACCCGGGCAGGAACTCGGTGGAACCGGAGTCGATGATCGTCACCCGACGCAGCATCTGGCGCACGATCACCTCGATGTGCTTGTCGTGGATCGACACACCCTGGGCGCGGTAGACCTCCTGGACCTCCTTGACCAGGTGGACCTGCACCTCCCGCGGGCCCTGCACGCGCAGCACCTCGTGCGGGTCGGCGGAGCCCTCCAGCAGCTGCTGACCCACATCGACGTGGTCGCCGTCGGCCAGGAGCCGCTCGGAACCGTCATCGTGCTTGTAGACCTTCAGCCGCTGACGCTTGGACAGCTTGTCGTAGACCAGCTCCTCACCGCCGTCGTCGGGGATGATCGTGATCTTGTAGAACCGCTCATCCTCCTCCAGGCGGATGCGCCCGGCGACGTCGGCGATCGGCGCCTTGCCGCGCGGCACCCGGGCCTCGAACAGCTCCTGCACGCGCGGCAGACCACCGGTGATGTCCTCACCGACACCACCCTGGTGGAAGGTGCGCATGGTCAGCTGCGTGCCCGGCTCACCGATGGACTGGGCGGCGACGATGCCGACGGCCTCGCCGATGTCGACCAGCTTGCCGGTGGCCATCGAGCGGCCGTAGCACAGCGCGCACACCCCGGTGCCGGTGGCGCAGGTCAGCACCGAACGCACCTTCACCGCGGTGATGCCGGCGGCCAGCGCCGCCTCGATCGCCGGGTCGCCGAGGTCGTGGCCGGCCTCGACGATGACGGTGCCGCTGTCGTCGACGGCGTCGACGGCCAATGTCCGTGCGTACGCCGAGGTCTCGATGAACGGGTCCCGGATCAGCGTGCCGTCGGGCTGGCGCTCGGCGAGCTCGACGGTGATGCCGCGCTCGGTGCCACAGTCGTGCTCGCGCACGATCACGTCCTGCGACACGTCGACCAGACGACGGGTCAGGTAACCGGAGTCGGCGGTGCGCAGCGCGGTGTCGGCCAGACCCTTACGGGCACCGTGGGTGTTGATGAAGTACTCCAGCACGGTCAGGCCCTCGCGGAAGCTGGACTTGATCGGACGCGGGATGAACTCACCCTTGGGGTTGGTCACCAGACCCTTCATCCCGGCCAGGGTGCGGGTCTGGGTGAAGTTACCGGTGGCGCCGGACTCCACGATCGTGATGATCGGGTTGTCGCTCGGGTAGTGCTCCCGCAGCGCGTTACCGACCTCCTCGGTCGCTTCCTTCCAGATCTCCACCAGCGCCTCGGTGCGCTCGTCGCGGTTGAGCGCCCCACGCTGGAACTGCTTTTCGACCTTGTCGGCCCGCTCCTCGTAGGCGTCGAGGATCTCCTTCTTGCGCGGCGGCACGAGCACGTCGGCCATGGAGACGGTGACACCACTGCGGGTGGCCCAGTAGAACCCGGCGTCTTTGAGCTTGTCGACGGTCTGGGCGACGACGATCATCGGGTAGCGCTCGGCGAGATCGTTGATGATCGCGGCCTGCACCTTTTTGTGCATCTGCTTGTTGACGAACGGGTACCCGACCGGCAGCAGCTCGTTGAACAGCACCCGCCCCAGCGTGGTCTCGGTGGTCCAGGCGTCGCCGGGGCGCCACCCGTTCTCACCGAAGAGCTCGGTCTCCACCTCGACCGGCGGACGCTGGTCGGTCAGGCGCACCTTGATCGTGGCCCGCACCGACAGCGCGCCGCGGTCGGCGGCCATGATCGCCTCGGCCGGCGAGGAGTACACACCGGATTCCGGGGCGTCCTTGGCCGCCGGGGTGTATTCGCCGGTCTCACCCTCGATCTCGGTGGTCAGGTAATACAACCCGGTCACCATGTCCAGACGCGGCATGGCCAGCGGCCGGCCCGACGCCGGCGACAGGATGTTGTTGCTCGACAACATCAGGATGCGGGCCTCGGCCTGCGCCTCGGCCGACAGCGGCAGGTGCACCGCCATCTGGTCACCGTCGAAGTCGGCGTTGAACGCCTCACACACCAGCGGGTGCAGCTGAATCGCCTTGCCCTCCACCAGCTGCGGCTCGAAGGCCTGGATACCCAGACGGTGCAGGGTGGGCGCACGGTTGAGCAGCACCGGGTGCTCGGCGATGACCTCTTCGAGGACGTCCCACACCTGGGGGCGCTGGCGCTCCACCATCCGCTTGGCGCTCTTGATGTTCTGCGCGTGGTTGAGGTCGACCAGCCGCTTCATCACGAACGGCTTGAACAGCTCGAGTGCCATCAGCTTCGGCAGACCGCACTGGTGCAGCTTGAGCTGCGGGCCGACGACGATGACCGAGCGGCCCGAGTAGTCGACACGCTTACCGAGCAGGTTCTGACGGAAGCGTCCCTGCTTGCCCTTGAGCAGATCGGAGAGCGACTTCAGCGGGCGGTTGCCCGGGCCGGTGACCGGCCGGCCGCGACGACCGTTGTCGAACAAGGCGTCGACGGACTCCTGCAGCATCCGCTTCTCGTTGTTGACGATGATCTCGGGCGCGCCGAGGTCCATCAGACGCTTGAGCCGGTTGTTGCGGTTGATCACCCGGCGGTACAGGTCGTTGAGGTCGGAGGTGGCGAACCGGCCACCGTCGAGCTGCACCATGGGGCGCAGCTCCGGCGGGATCACCGGAACCGCGTCGAGCACCATGCCCATCGGCGAGTTGCCCGACTGCTGGAACGCCGCAACCACTTTGAGACGCTTGAGCGCCCGCAGCTTCTTCTGGCCCTTGCCGTTTTTGATGACGTCGCGCAGCGACTCCGCCTCGGCGTCGATGTCGAAGTTCTCGATCAGCTTCTGGATCGACTCCGCGCCCATCGCGCCGGTGAAGTACTCGCCATAGCGGTCGACGAGCTCGCGGTAGATGCTCTCGTCGATGATGAGCTGCTTGGGGGCCAGCTTGGTGAACGTGGTCCAGATCTCCTCGAGCCGGTCCAGTTCGCGCTGGGCACGGTCACGCAGCTGACGCATCTCGCGCTCACCGCCGTCACGCACCTTGCGCCGCGCGTCGGCCTTGGCTCCCTCGGCCTCCAGCTCGGCGAGGTCGGCTTCGAGCTTCTGCGCCCGGGCCTCCAGGTCGGCGTCACGCTGGTCCTCGACGGCCTTGCGCTCCACGCCCATCTCGGCTTCGAGGGTCGACAGCTCGTTGTGCCGCATCTCGTCGTCGACCGCGGTGATCACGTAGGCGGCGAAGTAGATGATCTTTTCCAGATCCTTCGGCGCCAGGTCCAGCAGGTAACCGAGCCGGCTCGGCACACCCTTGAAGTACCAGATGTGGGTGACCGGGGCGGCCAACTCGATGTGGCCCATGCGCTCACGGCGCACCTTGGCGCGGGTGACCTCCACGCCGCAGCGCTCACAGATGATGCCCTTGAAGCGGACCCGCTTGTACTTGCCGCAGTAGCACTCCCAGTCGCGAGTCGGTCCGAAGATCTTCTCGCAGAACAGGCCGTCCTTCTCCGGCTTGAGGGTGCGGTAGTTGATGGTCTCCGGCTTCTTCACCTCGCCGTAGGACCATTGCCGAATGTCCTCGGCGGTGGCCAGACCGATTCGGAGTTCATCGAAGAAGTTGACGTCGAGCACGTAACTCCCTTTCCCCTTGCGGGTTTTGGTAACGAATAAAGCTGATGGCTAGTCGATAGCGGCGATAACTAGGCCAAGTCCTCGACGGACGCGGACTCGTTGCGCGACAGGTTGATCCCGAGGTTCGCCGCGGCGCGCTCCAGGTCGTCGTCCTCGCCTTCGCGCAACTCGATGGCCGCACCGTCAGACGACAGCACCTCGACGTTGAGGCACAGCGACTGCAGCTCTTTGAGCAGCACCTTGAACGACTCGGGAATCCCCGGCTCGGGGATGTTCTCGCCCTTGACGATCGCCTCGTAGACCTTGACCCGCCCGACGGTGTCGTCGGATTTGATCGTCAACAGTTCCTGCAGCGTGTAGGCCGCACCGTAGGCCTGCATCGCCCAGCACTCCATCTCACCGAAGCGCTGACCACCGAACTGCGCCTTACCGCCCAGCGGCTGCTGGGTGATCATCGAGTACGGCCCGGTGGAGCGGGCGTGGATCTTGTCGTCCACCAGGTGGTGCAGCTTCATGATGTACATGTAGCCGACGGTCACCGGGTACGGGAACGGCTCCCCGGACCGGCCGTCGAACAGCACCGCCTTGCCGTCGCTGTTGACCTGGACGTTGCCGTCGCGGTCGGGCAGCGTGGAGGCGAGCAGGCCCTGCAGCTCCTCCTCCTGGGCGCCGTCGAAGACCGGGGTCGCGGTCTTGGTGTCGGGCCCGGACTCCAGCAGTTCCTCCGGCAGTGTGGTCGCCCACTCCGGGGTGCCGGCGGCGACGTCGACGTTCCAGCCGGTCTTGGCGATCCACCCCAGGTGGGTCTCCAGGATCTGGCCGATGTTCATCCGTCGCGGCACACCGTGGGTGTTCAAGATGATGTCGACCGGGGTTCCGTCGGGCAGGAACGGCATGTCCTCCTGCGCCAGGATCTTGCCGATCACACCCTTGTTGCCGTGCCGGCCGGCCAGCTTGTCACCGTCGGAGATCTTGCGCTTCTGCGCGACGTAGACCCGGACCAGCTCGTTGACCCCGGCCGGCAGCTCGTCGTCGTCCTCGCGGGAGAACACCCGGATTCCGATGACCTTGCCGGATTCCCCGTGCGGCACCTTCAGGGAGGTGTCGCGGACCTCGCGGGCCTTCTCCCCGAAGATCGCGCGCAGCAACCGCTCCTCGGGGGTCAGCTCGGTCTCCCCCTTCGGGGTGACCTTGCCGACCAGGATGTCGCCGTCGCGGACCTCCGCACCGATGCGCACGATGCCGCGCTCGTCGAGGTCAGCGAGCACCTCGTCGGAGATGTTGGGGATGTCGCGGGTGATCTCCTCGGCGCCCAACTTGGTGTCGCGGGCGTCGATCTCGTGCTCCTCGATGTGGATCGAGGTGAGCACGTCATCTTCGACGAGCCGGTTGGACAAGATGATGGCGTCTTCGTAGTTGTGCCCCTCCCACGGCATGACCGCCACGAGAAGGTTCTTCCCGAGCGCCATCTCGCCGTCTTCGGTGCAGGGACCGTCGGCGACGACCTGGCCGGCCTCCACCCGCTGCCCGGCGTCGACGATCGGACGCTGGTTGGCGCAGGTGCCGTGGTTGGACCGGTTGAACTTGCGCATCCGGTAGGTCCTGCGGGTGCCGTCGTCGGCCATCACCGTGATGTAGTCGGCGGAGACCTCCTCGATCACCCCGGCCTTCTCGGCGACGACGACGTCACCGGCGTCGATGGCGGCACGCAACTCCATGCCGGTGCCGACCAGCGGGGCCTCGCTGCGCACCAGCGGGACCGCCTGACGCTGCATGTTCGCGCCCATCAGGGCACGGTTGGCGTCGTCGTGCTCGAGGAACGGGATCATCGCGGTGGCCACCGAGACCATCTGGCGCGGCGAGACGTCCATGTACTCCACCTCCGCGGAGGACACGTACTCGACCTCGCCGCCCTTGCGGCGCACCAGCACACGCGGCTCGCTGAACCGGCCCTGCTCGTCGAGCGGGGAGTTGGCCTGCGCCACCACGTAGCGGTCTTCCTCATCGGCGGTGAGGTAGTCGATCACGTCGGTGACCACCCCGTCGGTGACGCGCCGGTACGGCGTCTCGATGAACCCGAACGGGTTCACCCGCGCGTACACCGACAGCGACCCGATCAGACCGATGTTGGGGCCTTCCGGGGTCTCGATCGGGCACATCCGGCCGTAGTGGCTCGGGTGCACGTCGCGGACCTCCAGCCCGGCCCGCTCCCGCGACAGACCACCGGGCCCCAGCGCCGACAGACGGCGCTTGTGGGTCAACCCCGACAGCGGGTTGTTCTGGTCCATGAACTGCGACAGCTGGCTGGTGCCGAAGAACTCCTTGATCGCGGCGACCACCGGGCGGATGTTGATCAGGGTCTGCGGCGTGATCGCCTCGACGTCCTGGGTGGTCATCCGCTCGCGGACCACGCGCTCCATCCGGGACAGCCCGACCCGGATCTGGTTCTGGATCAGCTCGCCGACGGTGCGCAGGCGCCGGTTACCGAAGTGGTCGATGTCGTCGGTCTCCACCGGGACCTCGACCCCGCCGGGCACCGTCATCTCGGTCTGGCCGTCGTGCAGCCGCACCAGGTACTCGATGGTGGCGACGACGTCCTCTTCGGTCAGCGTGGTCGAGGTGATCGGGGTGGACCCGTCACCCAGGCCGAGCTTCTTGTTGATTTTGTAGCGCCCCACCCGGGCCAGGTCGTAACGCTTGTCCTTGAAGAACAGGTTCTCCAGCAGGGTCTGCGCCGACTCCTTGGTGGGCGGTTCGCCCGGGCGCAGCTTGCGGTAGATGTCCAGCAGCGCCTCGTCGGGGCCGGCGGTGTTGTCCTTCTCCAGCGTCGACATCATGATCTCGGAGAACCCGAAGCGTTCCCGGATCTGCTCGTTGGTCCAGCCGAGCGCCTTGAGCAGCACGGTGACCGGCTGACGGCGCTTGCGGTCGATGCGCACACCGACGGTGTCGCGCTTGTCGATGTCGAACTCCAGCCAGGCGCCCCGGCTGGGGATCACCTTCACCGAGTGCAACGTCTTCTCGGTGGACTTGTCGATGCTCTCGTCGAAGTACACCCCCGGCGAGCGGACCAGCTGGCTCACCACGACACGCTCGGTGCCGTTGATGATGAAGGTGCCCTTCTCGGTCATGATCGGGAAGTCACCCATGAACACCGTCTGGCTCTTGATCTCACCGGTGTTGTTGTTGATGAACTCGGCGGTGACGAACAGCGGGGCCGCGAAGGTCATGTCCTTGTCGCGGCACTCCTCCTCGGGCGCCTTGACGTCATCGAAACGCGGATCGGAGAACGACAGCGACATCGTGCCGGAGAAGTCCTCGATCGGCGACAGCTCGTAGAGCACGTCCTCGAGGCCGCCCTTCGGGTCGATCTCGCCGCGGTCGATCGCTTTCTGCCGCCACTCGTCGGCACCGATGAGCCACTGGAACGAGTCGATCTGCACGTCGAGCAGACCGGGAACTTCGAGCGGCTCGCGCAGCTTCGCGAAGGAGACCCGGTTGGGCGCGCCGGGCACGGAGCCGTTGCGTGGGGTTGAGGGGTTCGTCTTGCTCTGGCGGGAGACTGCCAAGATGCGTCCTTCCAGCACCTCATGCGACCGGCGGGTCGACCGACCCGTTCGCCGCGATATCTGCGTCGGTTCGGCTGGCAGACGGCCTGTCCGGGTCTCACCCACACGGCCGAGTCACTGAGCGTGGAGCGAGCTCAGGCTAGGGCCACGATGTCTGATGGGCGTGAGGTGGGCAGGGGGCAGCCAGCGCAACCTCACACGATAGCGCAGCGCCCGGCATTCCTCAACCGCGATGCCTCGGCGACTCCGCGGACCGTCGGGCGCTGGCTACCGCCCGATTCGTCCCAACCACTTCCGGCAACGACATGTTGACCAACAGATTGACCTGTTTACGGCCTTCCGTCAAGCATTTCCGCGGACCGATCTGCCGCGGCGGCGGGGGGCCGCCGCACCGGTCGCCCGCCGGATACACGAAACCCGGCAGGTGAGTTTCCTCACTGCCGGGTTTCGTGAACGACGCGCGGTGGTCAGCCCTGCTGCGGGGGGATCACCGCGGTCGGCGCCTCATCGGGGTACTCGATGACGTCGGTGCCGAGCTCGTTGGGCTGGTAGGAGCGGGTGTCCTCCAGCGACTCGCGGATCGCGTCCTGAGCGGCCTGCGGCAGCGTGTGCATGATCGAGCGCACCCGATCCTGGCGCCGGTGCACCGCCTGGCGGTCGGGCATCCCCGGCGAGGCGGACAGCTGCGGCGGCACGCCCTCGATCTCCTCGACACCGCCGTGGTGCTGGCCGGCGTCGAGCATGGCCTGCTCCTCGGCCATCGTCGACTCGTCCTTCTCCTCCGACATCCCGATCGGGCCGATCCGGCGACCGTTGAGGAACTGCTTGACCACCGGCTCGTCGCTGGTCAGCAGCACCTCGCGGGGGCCGAACATGACCAGCTCCTTGCGGAACAGCATGCCCATGTTGTCCGGCACGGTGCGCGCGATGTTGATGTTGTGGGTCACGATGAGGATCGTGGCGTCGATCTGGGCGTTGATGTCGATGAGCAACTGGCTCAGGTAGGCGGTGCGCACCGGGTCCAGACCGGAGTCCGGCTCGTCGCAGAGGATGATCTGCGGGTCGAGCACCAGCGCGCGGGCCAGCCCGGCACGTTTGCGCATACCACCGGAGATCTCCCCGGGGAACTTCAGCTCGTCGCCGCCGAGCCCGACGAGGGTGAGCTTGTCCATGACGATGTCACGGATCTCGCTCTCCTTCTTCTTGGTGTGCTCACGCAGCGGGAACGCCGTGTTGTCGAAGAGGTTCATCGACCCGAACAGCGCGCCGTCCTGGAACAGCACCCCGAACAGCGTGCGGATCTCGTAGAGCTCCTTGGCCGAGCACTGGATGATGTCGGTGCCCTCGATCTTGATCGAGCCGCGCTCGGGACGCAGCAGACCGATCAGCGACTTGAGGAACACCGATTTACCGGTACCCGACGGGCCCAGCAGAACGCTGACCTCGCCCGCCGGGATGGTCATCGTGACGTTCTCCCAGATTCGCGACGAGCCGAAAGACTTGGTCAGCCCCTCGACCTCGATTGCTACGCCCACGCGACATCCTTCCGCTTTACGCTTGTGGCCACCTGCGTTACCCCTGTGGCACCCGTCACTGTAACTCACGGGCGGGCGCTGCATCACGTTTGTGCGCGCCCACCGAAATTTGCCTGTCGCAGCACACTACGACAACGCCCGTCTCCTGATGCGCAGAACCCCCGGGATACCGCGTATCCCGGGGGTTCTGCGAACGGTCGACTACTTGAGGGTGACGGTGGCCCCGGCAGCCTCGAGCTTGGTCTTCGCCTCCTCGGCGGCCTCCTTGGCGACACCTTCGAGCAGCGGCTTCGGTGCGCTGTCGACCAGGTCCTTGGCCTCTTTGAGGCCCAGACCGGAGACGACCTCGCGCACCACCTTGATGACGCCGATCTTCTTGTCGCCGGCGGCCTCGAGGATGACGTCGAACTCCGACTGCTCCTCGGCGGCCTCGGCGGCACCGGCCGGGGCGGCCCCGGGGGCGGCGGCCACGGCGACCGGGGCGGCCGCGGTGACGTCGAAGGTCTCCTCGAACTTCTTCACGAAGTCCGACAGCTCCAACAGGGTCATTTCCTTAAAGACGTCGAGCAGTTCGTCGGTGGACATCTTGGCCATGGTGTGGGTCCTTTCCTAGTTACCAGGGTGGGTTTCGGGGTGGGGTGTGTAGTTGTGGTGCGCGCCGGTGCTACTCGGCGCTCTCCGGGGTTTCCTCGGCAGCGTCGGCCGGGGCCTCGGCGGTCTCGGGGGCGTCACCGGTTTCAGGGGCGGCGGCGGTGTCCGCCGCGTCGGCCGGCTTTTTGTCCTGCAGTGCCGCGGCCAGCCGCGCCACCTGGGAGGCGGGGGCGCTGAACAACCCGGCCGCCTTGGACAGGTTGGCCTTCATCGCGCCGGCCAGCATCGACAGCAGCACCTCGCGGGACTCCAGGCTGGCGATCTGCTCCACCTCGGCGACGCTGAGCGGGCGGCCGTCCATGTAGCCGCCCTTGATGACCAGCGCCTTGTGGTCCTTGGCGAAGTTCTTGATGGCCTTCGCGGCGTCGACGGGTTCACCGTCGATGAACGCGATCGCCGTGGGACCGACGAACAGATCGTCGAGACCTTCGATGCCGGCCTTCGCAGCGGCACGCTTGACCAGCGTGTTCTTGGCCACCGAGTAGGTTGCCGAACCGCTCAGGGAGCGGCGCAACTCGGCCAGGTTGCCCACCGTCAGGCCCCGGTATTCGGTGATGACGGTGGCAGTCGATGCCTTGAACTGCTCGGCGATGTCCGCAACCGCGGCGGCTTTGTCAGCCCTCGCCATGCGTACCTCCTGAGGGTCGTATGGTGGCGGGTCGGTCGCCGCGGGCGATCAGCGCAGAAGCCCCGAGAAAACGCGAACGCCCCGACGCAGGATGCGGTCGGGGCGTGAACAGCGATCGGAGCGCCCGATCGTGGTGCCTCGTCCTCCTGCGCAGGTCGCCGGGTTTTCCCGGACCTTCAACCGATTGCTCGGTGACCGACGGTCTTCGGTGGATCTGTGGTGGAACGCCGACCACCTTAGCGTGGCGGGCGCCGGTCAGCCAAAACGCGGTCCGTGCGGCCGGGTCAGCGCGGCCGCCCCGACCAGCCCGGCGTCGGCGCCGAGCGCGGCGGGAACCACCCGCAGCCCGCGCAGGAACGCCAGCCCGGTGTGGTCGGCCAGCGCGGCGCGCAGGGGGTCGAACAGCACCGCGCCGGCGCGGGAGACGCCGCCGCCGACCACGACGAGATCCAGATCGCAGGTCGCGGCGACCGAGGCGATCATCGCCGCCAGCGCCGCGGCGCCGCGGGCGAACGCCGCGGTCGCCACCGGGTCGCCGGCGGCGGCCGCGGCGGCCAGCGTTTTGGCGTCGCTGCCGGTCCAGCCGTTGCTGCGGGCCCAGCCGACCAGCGCCGGCGCCGCGGCGACGGTCTCCACGCAGCCTCGCCCGCCGCAGTGGCACGGCGCCCCGGCGGGATCGACCACCACATGCCCGACGTGCCCGGCGTTGCCGGTGCGCCCCGGGTAGGGCGCGCCGTCGAGGATCAGTCCGCCGCCGACCCCGGTGGAGACCACCATGCCCAGCATGCTGGGGACCCCTCGACCGGCCCCGCGCCAGGATTCGCCGAGCGCCATGGCCGTGCCGTCCCCGCCGAGGTGCACCGCCACCCCGGGCAGCGCCGCCTGCACCCTCGCGCGCAGCGGGAAGGAGCGCCACGCGGCGATGTTGATCGGGCTGACGGTGCCGGCGTCCCGCTCGATCGGGCCGGCCGAGACCACCCCGGCGGCGCGCACCCGCCCGCCGGCGGTGCGCACCGTCTCGGCGATCAGGGCCGCGACCTGGGCCCACACCGTTTCGGCGTCACCGTGGGGGGTGGGGCGCACCGCGGTGTGCACCAGGGTGCCGGCCGCGTCGACGAGGCCGACGGCGATGGTGGTGCCGCCGATGTCGACGGCCAGATCGGCGGGGGCCGGCGCGCTCACCGCACCACCAGCCGCACCGCCGGGCTGTAGAGCAGCTGCCCGGCGGCGCCGACCCGGATCAGCGCCCACCACTGCCCCGGGCTCACCCAGGGCGGCGGCGCCACGGCGAACCGCAGCGTGGCGGTCCCGCCGGCGGGCACGGTGGCGCCGCGACACGGCGGACCGGTCCATTCCCAGGTGCCCCACGGGCTGATCAGGTGCGCCTCGACCGCCAGGTCGGCGCGGGCGTCGGTGCCGACGGTGACCGACAGCGTGGCCCGGTCCCCGGCGCTGAGATCGACCTCGGCGGGCTCGTCGACCAGGTACAGCAGCCGCGCGGCGGCCGGGTCGCCGACGGTGACCACGCACACGTCCTCGACGGGCTGCCCCCAGGCGGCGGGCAGGCCGGGGTCGGTGAGCCGCAGCCGCGCGGTGACCGGATACAGGCCGGCCTCGGCGTGGGCGGGCACGTCGACCACCACCTCGGTGTCGGTGTGGGCGCCGGGGGCCAGCGACACGGTGCGTACCGGCGCCGTCGCCCAGCCGGGTGCGCCGGTGACGGTGAGTTCGGCGGTGAGGGCGGTGTCGGTGCAGTCGCTGGCCGCGGTGAGCCGCAGCCCCAGCCGCTCGCCGGGGCCCGTCTGCGCGGCCGGGGGGTGCAGGTGCGCCACCGCGGGCAGCCCACCGAGCGGGGCCGGCCCCCGGTTGTGCAGCCAGTAGCGGGCGAACAGCGGCTGGGCGGCCTCGGTGTCCAGCCGCGGATCCGGCGGGCTTGGTCTGGTGGGGATCGGGTCGACGTGCAGGCGGGTGAGCACGGTGGCGGTCTCGTAGCCGTGCAGTCGCCGCGGGGTGTCGTGGGCGCGGGGCTGTTCGAGCAGATCGGCGCGGCCGAGCACGTCGAGGCGGCCGGGTCCGGTCCGCAGGTCCACCTCGGCGGGCCGGCCGTGGGTCTCGGTGAGCCGCACGGTGACCGCGGCCGGGTCGACGGGGCGGGCGCTGCCGTGCGCCAGCGGGTTGCCGGTCGGCTTGACCGCGCCGACGCGCACCGCCCCGTCGGTGTCGGCGCGCAGCAGCGCCCCGGTGGGGGGCAAGGCCCCCGCGGTGTCCGCCGCCGGTGGCAGCACCGCCTGCAATTCGGCGGCGAACCGCGCGGCGTGTCCGGCGATGCCGGCGGCGCGCCAATCCCCGTCGGCGGCGACCAGCGCGTAGTCGAAGGTGTGCGTCCAGTGCATCGACTGGAAGGGGCTGCCGTCGGGTGCGGTGCGGCGCGGCCCGTCGGTCCAGGCTCCCGACGGCCATCCGGTGCAGGAGCGCAGCAGCGCGGTGTGCAGGGTGCCGGCGGTGTCGACGGCCATACCGGGGGTCCCGCGGTTGAGCAGCGCGATTGTGCGGTCCTCGAACGGTTCGGGTTCGGCGGCACCGGGCGGGGGGTGCTGGGCGACGGCGATCTCGGCGTCGACGAGGTCGTCGACGAGCGCGTCGACGGCGGCCTGCCCGCCGGCGACGATGAGCACCGGCAGCGCCCGCGGCGCGCGCAGATCCACCGGGCCGTCCTCGGCGGTCCACACCGCGGTCAGCGGGGTGGCCGCCGGCACCCACACCCGGGCGTGCCCGCGCGCCTCGAGCTGGCGGTTCAGTTCGGCGGTGTAGGCCGGGTCGGCGGCGGCCAGCACCGCCCGGGTGAAGGTGTTGCGCTGCGGACCGCCGATCGCCAGGCGCACATCCGGCAGGTTGGAGTCGACGCTCAGGTCGCCGTAGCGCGGCCGGTCGGCGTGCCCGCAGGTGGCGGTCACCCCGGCACCGGCCAGCGCCGTCATCAGCCGGCGGGCCTCGATGCCGGACCCGGCGGAGAGCACCACCTCGGCCACACCGATCGCGCGCACGACCGCGCCGATGCGCACCCGCGCGGTGCTCGACAACGCGAACCACCGGTGCGCGGCGGTGTCCAGCGTCCACGGCTGGCGGGCGGTGTCCACCGAGCGCCCGTCGGCGGTGTGCAGCAGGGCGAAACCCCGGCCGATCACCGCGTCGCCGACCTCGGCGACCGGCAGGGCGGCCCCGGGGACCGGGCACGGCCACCGCAGCCGCAGCAGCTCGTCGGAGCCGGTGAACCCCTCGACGCGGGTGGTGCAGTCGACCCGGTCGATGCCGTGCCAGACGGTCAGGGTCTGGGTGTAGGCCAGCCGCGGCCCGAACCGCCCGGCCAGCCGGCCGTGCACCACCAGCCGCTCCCCCAGCGGTCCGCGGTAGGCCTGCACCCGCTCGGCCGGGCAGTCCGCCGAGCCGTCGACCCGGCCGCTGGGCACCAGGTGCCACGGCCCCTCCCCGGAGCGCGGATGCGCCGGATACTCCTCGTAGAGCGCCAGTTCGTTGCCGACGGCGCCGTCGGCGATCAGCTCCCGGCCGTCGCGGCGCCACGAGGCCACCCCGCCCCCGCGATCCGGGTCCACCGCGATGTGGTGACGGCCGTTGGTGATGCCGGTGCCGGCGATCGGCGTCCAGCCAGTGACGGTCTCGGCGGGCACCAGCCGATAGCTCTGCCAGCCCAGCGACGGCATCTGGTCGGCACGCCAGGTCACGGTGTGCCCGTTGTCGTCGACGTGGGCGGGCACCACCGAGCCGGCGACGTTGAGGACCCGCACCCCCGCCGGCAGTGGCGCGCCGAGATGCACGGTGACCAGGTCGGTGCGGTCCTCGGCGACCGGGTTCCACACCACCACGTCGCGGACCCCGCCGACCGCCGCCGACAGCGCGGCCAGCGCGTGACGGCGTGCGGCGGTGCCCAGCTGCCAAGCGTCCCGCCACCCGGTCAGCAGATCCAGGTACACCTGGTCGGATTCCGAGCCGGTGATCGCGTCGTGGTGGGCCCCGTAGGCCAGCTGGGTCCACGCCTTGGTCAGCGCGGCCTGCGGGTAGTGCATCCCGGTGAGCGCGGCGGCGAACGTGGCGAAACGTTCGGCGTCGCCGACCACCTGTTCGGCGGCGCGGTGGGCCTGTTTGGTGTCGATGTAGGACACCGCGCACCCGGTGTAGATCGGGTTCATGTCCCGGGTCTGCGGGGCGGGCTCGACGCGGCGCGCGGCCAGCTCGGCGCGCACCGCCGCGAAGAAGTCCCGCGGCAGGGCGCAGACGAACCGCGGCCAGGTGTAGCGGGCGGCCCAGTCGCGGTGGATCGCGGTGATCCACCGGTTCGGCGGGGTGAAGTCGGTGCCGACCGGCAGCAGCACGTTGCGGGTGGCGGCGACCTTCTTGAGCCCGCAGAACAGGTCATAGACCGCCTCCTCGGCGGCGGCGAGATCGGTGGCGGCGTCCATCCACCAGCCGGCGGCGTAGTGCGCCGGCATGTAGTGGGTGAGCACACCGCGCCCGCTGGGCGCGATCCACTCGAATTCGCTGGGGAACTGCATGCGCCGCGGGTCGCCGCCGTCGGCCATCGGCCCCCACTGGTGGTGCGGGCCGCGCGCCCAGGCGGTGGAGGACAGGCCCGCGTCGGCGGCCAGCCCCGGGTACTGCGGGTCGTGGCCGAACACGTCGAGCTGCCAGCCGGTGGCGGGGTCGGCGCCGAGCACGTCGCGCTGGAAGCCGATGCCGTGGATGAGGGTGCGCACCGTGGTCTCGGTTCCGGTCAGGGTGGTCGACGGCTCGTTGTAGCAGCCGCCCATCACCTCCACGCGGCCGTCGGCGAGCAGGCGGCGCAGCTCGGCGCGGTGCTGCGGGTGGGTGTCCCAGAACGGCTTGAGATAGTCCAGTTCGGCGAGCACGAACCGGTAGTCGGGGTCGCGGCGGGCAAGCTCGAGGTGCGCGGCGACCAGGTTGAGGCCGTTGTCCTGACGGCAGGCGCCGGGCGGGTCCTCGGTCCAGGCGCTGGTGTAGTTGGCCTGGGTGTTCCACCACACCGGGTCGTAGTGGAAGTGCCCGATCAGATACATCGTCCAGCCGGGCTCGGCGACGGTGAAGGTGAAGTCGGAGCCGGCGTCGGCGCTGTCACCGGTGTGCAGTCGGGCGTGGCGGCGCTGCCCGGGCACCGCGCCGTGCACCCGCACCGGGATCTCGAGGCACTCACGGGACGGGTCGGCCACCGCCCGCCCGGACACCCCGTCGCCGCCGATGTGCACCGGGGTGGGGGTCACGCAGCCGGTGTAGGTCAGCCGCACCAGTTGCTGGGGGTCCTGCGCCGGGCCGACGAACAGTTCGGTCGCCTCGACGCTGAGAACCCGCATCACCGCACTGTACGGCCGCGGTCCGCCCCGCCGACGCGATTCCGGGTCTGCGCACCGGGCGACACCGCTGGTGAGGGCGCTCACGATAGTTGCCAGCCGCCACCGGAGATTTGGCACACTACGGGGATGACTCCCACCAACAATCGTGAGGTGGCCACGCTGGACCGGGTACCGCTGCCGGTGGAGGCCGCCCGAATCGGCGCGACGGGGTGGCAGCTGACCCGCACGTCGCTGCGGGTGTTGACCAGCCTGCCGGGGCGCGGTTCGCTGCAGCACAAGGTGATCCGGCAGATCCCGCAGACCTTCGCCGACCTGGGCCCCACCTACGTCAAGTTCGGTCAGATCATCGCGTCGAGCCCCGGGGCGTTCGGGGAGCCGCTGTCGCGGGAGTTCCGCAGCCTGCTCGACGCGGTGCCGCCGGCCGACCCGGCCGCGGTGCAGAAGCTGTTCATCGAGGAGCTCGGCGCCCCGCCGGAGGAGCTGTTCGCCAGTTTCGATCACACGCCGATCGCCTCGGCGTCGATCGCCCAGGTGCACTTCGCCACCCTGCACAGCGGCGAGAACGTCGTCGTCAAGATCCAGCGTCCCGGCATCCGCCGCCGCGTCGCCGCCGACCTGCAGATCCTCAAACGGTTCGCGCAACTGGTGGAGATCGCCAAGCTGGGGCGGCGGCTGTCCGCCCAGGACGTGGTGGCCGACTTCGCCGACAACCTCGCCGAGGAGCTCGACTTCCGCATCGAGGCGCAGTCGATGCAGACCTGGGTGACCCACCTGCACGCCTCCCCGTTGGGGCAGAACATCAAGGTGCCCGATGTGCACTGGGATCACACCAGCCGGCGGGTACTGACGATGGAGCGGGTGTCGGGCATCCGCATCGACAACGCCGCACAGATCCGCAAGGCCGGTTTCGACGGGGTGGAGCTGATCAAAGCGCTGTTGTTCGCGACGTTCGAGGGCGGCCTGCGCCACGGGCTGTTCCACGGCGACCTGCACGCCGGCAACCTGCTGGTCGACGACGCCGGCCGGGTGGTGTTCCTCGACTTCGGCATCATGGGCCGCATCGACCCGCGCACCCGCTGGCTGCTGCGGGAGCTGGTGTACGCGCTGCTGGTCAAAAAGGACCATGCCGCCGCCGGCAAGATCGTGGTGTTGATGGGTGCGGTCGGCACGGTCAAGCCCGAAGGGCAGGCCGCCAAGGACCTCGAGGCGTTCGCCACCCCGCTGACGATGACGTCCCTCGGCGACATGTCCTACGCCGAGATCGGAAAGCAGCTCTCCGCCCTGGCCGATGCCTACGACGTGAAACTGCCCCGCGAGCTGGTGCTGATCGGCAAGCAGTTCCTCTACGTGGAGCGCTACATGAAGCTGTTGGCTCCGCGCTGGCAGATGATGTCCGACCCGCAGCTGACCGGATATTTTGCGAACTTCATGGTCGATGTGAGCCGCGAACACACCGACGATCCGGCCGCGGCGATCGCCGCGATCGATCCCCCCGCCGACGGCGAGGTGTGAGCATGGAGGTCCGCACCGGCACGGCACGCTCCGGCGAGCTCGACATCGTCTATGAGGACATGGGCGACCCCGCCGACCCGGCGGTGCTGCTGATCATGGGGCTCGGCGCGCAGCTGCTGCTGTGGCGCACCGGGTTCTGCGAGCGCCTGGTCGCCCAGGGGCTGCGGGTCATCCGCTACGACAACCGTGACGTCGGACTCTCCAGCAAACTGGACCGTCGTCGCACCACCAGTCCGGTGCCGGTGCGGATGGTGCGGTCGTGGCTGGGCTGGCGCAGCCCGGCGGTGTACACCCTGGAGGACATGGCCGACGACGCCGCCGCGGTGCTCGACCATCTCGGGCTGGAGCGCGCCCACATAGTGGGCGCCTCGATGGGCGGGATGATCGCCCAGGTCGTCGCCGCCCGCTTCGCCGAGCGCACCACCTCCCTCGGGGTGATCTTCTCCAGCAACAACCAGCCGTTCCTGCCGCCACCGGCGCCACGGGCGCTGCTGTCGCTGCTGACCGGGCCGCCACCGGACTCCCCGCGGGAGGTGATCATCGACAACGCGGTGCGGGTCAGCCGGATCATCGGCAGCCCCGGCTACCCCACCCCGGAGGCGCAGCTGCGCGCCGACGCCATCGAGGGCTACGAGCGCAGCTTCTACCCGTGGGGCGTGGCCCGGCAGTTCGGGGCGATCCTGGGCACCGGCAGCCTGCTCGGCTACGACCGGCAGGTCGATGCGCCCACGGTGGTGATCCACGGCCTGGCCGACAAGTTGATGCGCCCGTCCGGGGGCGCGGCGGTGGCCCGCGCGATCGACGGTTCACGGCTGGTGCTCGTCGAGGGCATGGGCCACGACCTGCCCGAACCGCTGTGGGACAGGGTGGTCGGCGAGCTGACCGCCACGTTTGCGCTCACCCGGTGACCGGATCGCTCAGTTTGGGCGCGACCCCCGCCGCGAGGTAAGATCGGAGATTGGTCTATTCCGCGCCGCCGGATAGTGCGGTCAACGTCACAGTCACGCCATCGAACGGTTTGGGAGATTTAATTTCATGGCCAAATTGGAGCCAAAGTACGAGGAACTGCAGTCGATCTACGACATCTCCGACGAGTTCTACGAGCTGTTCCTCGGGCCGACGATGGGCTACACCTGCGGGTACTTCGAGCGTGACGACATGACCACCAGCGAGGCCCAGAACGCCAAGTTCGACCTCGCGCTGGGCAAACTCGGCCTGGAGCCGGGGATGACGCTGCTCGACATCGGCTGCGGTTGGGGCGGCGGCCTGCAGCGGGCGCTGGAGACCTACGACATCAACGTGATCGGGTTGACGATCAGCAAGAACCAGCAGAAGGCGGCCGAGGAACGGCTGGCCAAGATCGAGACCGACCGCACCGTCGAGGTGCGCCTGCAGGGCTGGGAAGAGTTCGACGAGAAAGTCGACCGGATCGTCTCGATCGGCGCGTTCGAGCACTTCGGGTTCGACCGCTACGAAGCGTTCTTCGACACCACCTACAAGGCGCTTCCCGCCGACGGTCGGATGCTGCTGCACACCATCTGTGTGCACGACTTCACCGACCCGGACGGCGAGCACCCGCCGGTGACGATCAGCACCGCGAAGTTCACCAAGTTCATCATGGACGAGATCTTCCCGGGTGGGCGGCTGCCGACGATCGCGATGGTCGAACAGCACGCCGAGGGTGCCGGCTTCGCCGTCAACCGGGTGCACTCGCTGCAGCAGCACTACGTGCGCACCCTGGAGCTGTGGGCCCAGGCACTGCACGCCAACAAGGAGAAGGCGCTGGAGATCCAGGGCCAGGTCGCCTACGACCGGTTCGACAAGTACCTGGTCGGTTGCGCCGACTTGTTCCGCGGCGGCTACACCGACATCAACCAGTTCACCCTGCAGAAGTAGGGCTGCGGCTCGTCGTCGGCGAGCACCCCGCGCCCCCAGGCTGCGGCAGTAGCATGGGGCGATGGCCGAGCTGACTCCCAAATACGGCGAGCTGCAGGCGATCTACGACATCTCCAACGACTTCTTCGAGCTGTTCCTCGGCCCGCGTTCTTCGAGAAGGCCTACCGGGTGCTGCCCGCCGGTGGGCGGATGTTGCTGCACACGATCACCGCGATCACCCAGGACGACGCCCAGCGGCTCGGCCTGCCGCTGACCATGTCGCTGGTGCGGTTCAACAAGTTCATCATGACCGAGATCTTCCCCGGGGGTCGGTTGCCCACGGTGTCGATGGTGCAGGACCACGCCGAGCAGGCCGGCTTCACGGTGTCCCGCGTGCACGAGATCGGGCCGAACTATGTGCGGACCCTGCAACTGTGGGCCGAGGCACTGGAGGCCAACCGCGAGCAGGCCATCGCCGCCCAGTCCCAGCAGGTCTACGACCGTTACTACAAGTACCTCACCGGCTGTGTGGGCCTATTCCGAGACGGCTACACCAGCGTGCACCAGTACACCCTGCAGAAGTGACCGGAGCGCCCCGGCGGACGGCGGGGCACCCGGCGCCGGGTCTTCGACGTCAGGCCTCGGTGAAGTTGCGGGTGATCGACGGGTCGACCGGGATGCCCGGGCCGGTGGTCGTCGACACGACGATCTTCTTCAGGTAGCGGCCCTTGGACGCCGACGGCTTGAGCCGCAGGATCTCATCGAGGGCGGCGCCGTAGTTCTCCGCCAGCTTCGTCTGGTCGAAGGAGGCCTTGCCGATGATGAAGTGCAGGTTGGCCTGCTTGTCGGCGCGGAAGTTGATCTTGCCGCCCTTGATGTCGGTGACCGCTTTGGTCACGTCGGGGGTGACGGTGCCGGTCTTCGGGTTGGGCATCAGCCCGCGCGGGCCGAGCACCCGGGCGATCCGACCGACCTTGGCCATCTGGTCCGGGGTGGCGATCGCCGCGTCGAAGTCGAGGAAACCGCCCTGGATCTTCTCGATCAGGTCGTCGCCGCCGACGATGTCGGCGCCGGCGGCGGTGGCCTGCTCGGCCTTCTCCCCGACCGCGAACACCGCCACGCGGGCGGTCTTACCGGTGCCGTGCGGCAGGTTGACGGTGCCGCGCACCATCTGGTCGGCCTTGCGGGGGTCGATCCCGAGCCGGATGACCACCTCGACGGTGGCGTCCTGCTTGGTCGAGGAGGTCTCTTTGGCCAGCGCGGCGGCCTGCAGCGGGGTGTAGAGGTTGTCGCGGTCCACCTTCTCGGCGGCGGCGCGGTATGCCTTGCTGTTCTTGCTCATTGAAAACAATCCAATCGGTGGTGTTGGAGTCGTGGTCGGCGGGCCGAAGCGAGCCCTCCCACGCGGTTCGTATTCAGTTGTGGGGCGTTCAGTTGTGGGGCGTTCAGGTGTGGGGAACGCCGCTACTCGACGGTGATCCCCATCGACCGGGCGGTGCCGGCGATGATCTTCGCACCGGCCTCGACGTCGTTGGCGTTGAGGTCGGCCTTTTTGGTCTCGGCGATCTCACGCAGCTGGTCCCAGCTGACCTTGGCCACCTTGTCCTTATGCGGCTCCCCGGAGCCCTTGGCCACACCGGCCGCCTTCAACAGCAGCTTGGCAGCGGGCGGGGTCTTCAGCGCGAACTCGAAGCTGCGGTCTTCGAAGACGGTGATCTCCACCGGCACGACGTTGCCGCGCTGGTTCTCCGTCGCGGCGTTGTACGCCTTGCAGAAGTCCATGATGTTGACGCCGTGCTGGCCCAGCGCCGGACCGACCGGCGGGGCGGGGTTGGCCTGACCGGCCTCGATCTGCAGTTTGATCAGCCCGATGACCTTTTTCTTCGGGGCCATGAGTGGGGTCCTTTCTCGCACTCGGTGATCGCCGGCGCGCAGGTCGCGCCGAGATCGCTCTAAATCTTGGAGACCTGGGTGAAGGTCAGTTCGACGGGGGTTTCGCGACCGAAGATCGACACCAGCACCTTCAGTTTCTGCTGCTCGGCGTTGACCTCGCTGATGGTGGCCGGCAGGGTCGCGAACGGACCGTCCATGACCGTGACCGACTCGCCGACCTCGTAGTCGACCTCGATGGTCGGCTGCTCCAGCCCGGACTCGGTGACCGCGGCCGCGGTGCTGGCCGCTCCCTTGGCGGCCTTCTTGGCCGGGGTGCGCGGCAGCAGGAACTTCACGACGTCGTCGAGCGACAGCGCCGACGGCCGGGAGGTGGCGCCGACGAACCCGGTGACGCCGGGCGTGTTGCGCACCGCCGCCCAGGAGTCGTCGGTCAGATCCATCCGCACCAGGATGTAGCCGGGCAGCACCTTGCGGTTGACCTGCTTGCGCTGGCCGTTCTTGATCTCGGTGACCTCCTCGGTGGGCACCTCCACCTGGAAGATGTAGTCACCGACGTCGAGGTTCTGCACACGAGTCTCGAGGTTGGCCTTCACCTTGTTCTCGTAGCCGGCGTAGGAGTGGATGACATACCAGTCGCCCGGCTTGGTGCGCAGTTCCGCCTTGAGCGCGACGGCAGGGTCGACCTCTTCGACCTCGTCAACCGCTGCTGCGGTGTCGGCTGCGTCCACCGCCTCAGCGGACGGTGTGTCGCCGTCGAAGGTAGTCACGGCTGTCATTCCTCTCTATTGCTCGGTTCGTCGCGGTAGTCGGTCACGTGTTCTGCCCGAATACCAGCATCACCAGCTTGGCCAGACCGTAGTCGGAGAGCGCCACCAGGGTGACCATGAACACCAGGAACGCCAGCACCACCGAGGTGTAGGTGATCATCTGCTTGCGGTTGGGCCAGATCACCCGGCGCAGTTCGTTGACCACCTGCTTGAGGTAGTTGAAGACGAACAGGAACGGGTTGCGCGACGGCCCCTGGGAGTCTTTGGAATCTTTGGCGCCTTTGGAACCCCTGGCGCCCTTGACCGATTTGGCGCCCTTGCCGGTTTTGGCGTCTTGGGAATCTTTGGCGTCTTTGGGCTCTGCGCCCCCCTTGGCGTCCTTGGACTTGACCGCCTCGTCCCGATCGGCGGCAGCACTGTCGGCAGCGTTGGCGAGCTGACGCGACCGTTTACCGGTGGGCCGCTTCGGCTGGGTCACCACAGCGCCCTGGGCGTCGGCTGCCCCGGCATCGGTGGCGTCGGCACCGTCGAGCTCGTCGCTCACCGCGTGCTCCTTACGTTCGGTCGTCGGTCATGCTCGGCGTCACTGTCCTAGTGTCCACCATTACACGTATTCACTTGAGCACGGGCGACAGGACTTGAACCTGCAACCTGCGGTTTTGGAGACCGCTGCTCTGCCAGTTGAGCTACGCCCGTTTGAGGTTGGCAGCCCAACCCGCACGCCGAGGCTTACACGAGCGCCGCCGCTTCCCATCGGCGTCGGCGTTCATGACTAGCGCGCTCCCCGTCCGGCCGGTGAAAACCGATAGGCAGCGCGCTGGTAGAGGGAAAACCCCGAGGTCCGAGTGTACCCTGCCGCAACCCTCGGTTACTAATCAGTCCTTGCGGACGACCTGACCGGTCTCGGGATCAAACCTCACCCCGATCGAGTCGTCGCCCTCATGGCCCATCATGGTGGTGTATCCCTCCATGACCAGGTCCCCGTCGTCGTCACGCAGGCTGTTCTTGGTGACCACGATGTCGGCGCCGAACCGTTCGTTGACCGACTCGACCTCCATGCGCGCCCACACCTTGTCGCCGGCGTAGAGCGGCTTGTGGTAAACGAACTTCTGGTCGACCTGCACGATCTGCATGGTCTCCATGCCCATGTCGACCACGCGGAAGAAATGCTGCTGCACCAGCAGCGCCATGGTGGAGATGAAGGTCAGCGGGGCGACCAGAGCACGGTGTCCGAGTTCGGCGGCGGCGTCCTCGTCGAAGGTGGCAGGGTCTTCGGCCTTGACCGCCTTGGCGTATTCGCGGACCTTCTCCCGCCCGACGATGAAATAGTCCGGATAGTCGTGGACCATCCCGCGGATATCCCTGTTCAGTGCCATCGGCTCGGGACCCGCCTACGCCAGCTTCGCCGAGGCCGTGGCACGCCCGAAGATCTTCTTGCCCCCGGTGGTCGCCGACATCGCGATCGTCACCGACTTCGATTCGGGGTCCACCGACTTCACCCGGCCGGAGAACACGATCTCCGCACCCTTGCCGTCGTTGGGCACCGGCACCACCGCGGTGAACCGCACGTTGTACTCAGTCACCGCGCCCGGGTCGCCGACCCAATCGGTGATGTAGCCGCCGCCGATGCCCATGGTCAGCATGCCGTGGGCGATCGCGGTGTCCAGCCCGACCAGTTTCGCGATCTCGTCGTCCCAGTGGATCGGGTTGAGGTCGCCGGAGACGCCGGCGTAGTTGACCAGGTCCTGCCGGGTCAACGGAATCGTTTTCTCCGGCAACTGGTCACCGACCTGGACCGAACTGAACTCACGCAGTGCCATCGGAAAAGCCACTCTCCCCATCTTCTTCGCTACGCCCCGCGAGCGTGGTGTAGCTCTCCTGTACCACTTCGTCGTCCCGGTTGGTGACGATGTTCTTGGTGACGATGATGTCGGTGCCGTGCGCGGTGCGCAGCGAGTCGACGCTCACGTCGCAGTAAAGCTTGTCTCCGGCCACCACGGGTCGGTGATATTTGACCACCTGGTCGACCTGAACGATCTGAGCGTCGTTGAGGGAGACACCGACGTGGTCGAAGAACGCGATCTGGGCCTTGTAGACGAACACCGAGATGAACGTCAGCGGTGCCGGCAACGTCGCATAACCGCGTTCAGCCGCGATCGCTTCGTCCTGGAATATCGCGTCGGAGTTTTTGACCGCGAGGGTGAACTCGCGAATCTTTTCCCGCTCCACCTGGTAATGGTCGGGGTAGCGGTAGTGCTTCCCGACGAGCTCTTGAGATAGCGCCACGTTCTGCGATCCTACGGGTTTGGCGCCTTAGCGCGACTCGCGGTGCGGCTGATGCTTGCCGCAGTTGGGGCAGAACTTCTTCAGTTCCAGCCGGTCGGGGTCGTTGCGCCGGTTCTTCTTGGTGATGTAGTTGCGGTGCTTACACACGTCACAGGCCAAGGTGATCTTGGGCCGTACATCGGTACTGGAGGCCACGTCTGCTGTCCTCTTTCACACTTGGGGGTTGACTTGTAGCGATGGCCGGACTTGAACCGGCGACCTAACGATTATGAGTCGTTCGCTCTAACCACCTGAGCTACATCGCCTCGGGTACCCGCCGCCAGCCTGCCCGGCGTCACCGAGCCCCCTAACGGAATCGAACCGTTGACCTTTTCCTTACCATGGAAACGCTCTGCCGACTGAGCTAAGGGGGCCTTACCCGCTGGTCGCGCAGCGGGCCAGAAAAGAGGGTACCGTCTGGCCCCCATCCGCACCAAACCGCAGGTGACTACGCTGTGTTCATGGCTGATTCCGACCGCCTCTACTTCCGCCAGTTGCTCTCCGGACGTGACTACGCCGCCGGGGACCCGATCGCCACACAGATGCGCAACTTCTCCTACCTGCTCGGTGACCGGCAGACCGGCGAGGCGGTGGTGGTGGACCCGGCCTATGCCGCCGCCGATCTGGTCGACGCGGTCGAAGCCGACGGGATGCGCCTGACCGGGGTCCTGGTCAGCCACCATCACCCCGACCATGTCGGCGGGTCGATGATGGGCTTCGAGCTCAACGGCCTGGTGGAGTTGCTGGAACGGACCAGCGTGCCGGTCCACGTCAACAGCGCCGAAATCGACTGGGTGTCGCGGGTGACCGGGGTGGCCGTGGGTGACCTGACCGGCCACGAGCACGGCGACCGGATCACTGTCGGCGACATCCCGATCGAGCTGCTGCACACCCCGGGGCACACCCCGGGCAGCCAATGCTTCCTGCTCGACGGACGGTTGGTCGCCGGCGACACGTTGTTCCTCGACGGATGCGGCCGGACCGATTTTCCTGGCGGCGACTCCGACGAGATGTATCGCAGCCTGCAGAAAATCGCCGCGTTGCCGGGTGATCCCACGGTGTATCCGGGCCACTGGTACTCCACCGACCCCAGCGCGGCACTCTCGGAGGTCACCCGCAGCAACTATGTGTTCCGCCCCACCACCCTGGAACAGTGGCGCATGATGATGGGCGGCTGACCCCGGCTGTCAGCGTCGGCGGCGGTATGAGCGGAGGATGATTGTGACCAGGTGGCTTGACGACCGGTGGTATGACCTGACACACGCCGGGCCGGTGACGTGGTTGGCCATCGCGGTGTGGTTGACCCTGGTGCTGGCGCTGCTGGCGCTGCTGTTCGTGCTCAGCCAGCTGCGTAAGGCCCGTCAGCTGCGCGCCGAGGAGTCCCGGCCGGCGGCGGCGATGTTCATGGAGCCGCACCCCACCGACTGGCATCTGATCGAACTGGTGGTCCGCAACTTCGGCCAACGCACCGCCTACGACATCGGGTTCTCGTTCACCAGCCCGCCGACGGTGGCGGCCTACGAGAACGCCGCCGACGGTTTCGCCGACGTCGTGGAACTCGACCTCCCGGAGCGTCTGCCGAGCCTGGCGCCCGGGCAGGAGTGGCGGCTGGTCTGGGATTCGGCCCGCGACCGCGCCCAGATCGGTAGTCAGATCGAGTCGGTGTTCACCGGCACCCTCACCTATTACGACCGGCCCGCCGACGGCGGCGGCCGGTGGTGGCGGGGCCGGCGGTCGCGGCGCACACCGCTGCGCAGCGAGATTCTGCTGGACTGGACCGCGCTGCCGCCGACCCAACGCATCGAGTTGATGACCACCCACGACCTGGCCCGCCGGGAGAAGCAGAAGCTGGAGCTGCTGCGTGGGGTGCTCAGTTACTTTCACTACGCGGCCAAAGAGAACCGCCCCGAGGTGCTGCGCGAGGAGATCGACCGGATTGAGCACGCCGCCCGCGACGTCCAGGAACGCTGGCGCGACCAACAGGCCCCTCCGGCGCCCCAGGGCCCACCGCCCCCGCAGCAGGGGGTCGACCCCGACGCCACCGTGCGCCTCGACACCGCCGCGGCGGGCCGCCACCGCGGACTGCCCGAGACCCCTCCCCGACCCAGGAACGGTGACGATCCACGATGAATAACCCCGTCAGCTATCGCCGCGAGGACTCGATCGCGACGATCACCCTCGACGACGGCAAGGTCAACGCGCTCGGCCCGGCGATGCAGCAGGCCATCGGCGAGGCCCTCGACCAGGCGGACCGCGACGATGTCGGCGCGCTGGTGATCGCCGGCAACCAGCGGGTGCTCAGCGGCGGGTTCGACTTGAAAGTGCTGACCGGCGGCGACATTCAGGCGGGCATCGGCATGCTGCGCGGCGGGTTCGAGTTGGCCCACCGGTTGTTGTCGTACCCGAAACCGGTCGTGATCGCCTGCACCGGCCACGCCATCGCGATGGGGTCGTTCCTGTTGTGCTGCGGCGATCACCGGGTGGCGGCCCCGGCCTGCAACATCCAGGCCAACGAGGTCGCCATCGGGATGACGCTGCCGTATGCCGCGTTGGCGATCATGGAGTTGCGGCTCACCCCGTCGGCCTACCAGCAGGCGGTCGGGCTGGCCAAGGTGTACTTCGGGGAGGCTGCGCTGGCGGCCGGCTGGGTCGACGAGATCGTGCTGCCCGAGGTGGTGCTCGACCGCGCCGAGGAGGCCGCCCGGGAGTTCGCGGGGCTGCACCAGCGGGCCCACGCGGCCAGCAAGCTACGCGCTCGCGCCCGGGCGCTGGAGGCGTTGCGCGCCGGAATCGACGGCATCGAAGCCGAATTCGCGACCTGAGGAACCGCCTTACGGGCCGTCAGGCGTCGTCGGCGGGTGACTCGGGATGCCCGTCTCGGGATGAACCTCGGGATGCACCTCGGGTTGCACCTCGGGATGCACATAGTGCGATCGATCGAACATGCGCAGATAGGCCGGCCAGTCCCAGGTCGTGAGGAATTCCTGCATCGCGGCGTAGCCGTTGTCGCACAGTTGCTCCAGCCGCGCGCGGGACACCCCGAAATCGAGCACACCGATGTCGGTGGGGTTGACCCGGATCGCGCGCACGTTGACCCACGGCTGGGTGAGGTAGGCGTGATCGTGGCCGACCAGGATGGTCGTGATCAGGTTCTCCAGCAGCGAGGCATGATCGAAGAGCCGCAAGGGTTTCAAGACCGGCACCAGTTCTTCGATCCCGCCCGGGCCGGCGCTGAGTTCGGGCATCACCGTGATCCCGAACGTCGGCCACAACGGTGCGCGACCGTCCCGACGGTCGAACGAGTACACCGGAAAATTCGACAGCACGCCGCCATCCACCAGGGTCGACATCCGGCCGTCGACGCTGCGCAGGGTGACGGGCCGGAAGAAGAACGGCACCGCCATCGACGCGCGCACCGCATCGGCGACGGACTGCTCGTCGGGATCCAGGCCGTAGACCCGCCGGTAATCCCACGGCAGGCGCACCAACTGCCCGGTGGTCACATCAGCGACGTTGACCACCGCCCGGTAGCGGCGCTCCGGTAGCAGCGCATCGCCGTCGTAACGCAGATCCCCCCAGGTCCGCACGCCGAGGTTGGCCAACTCGCCGCGGATCCAGTCGTGGGCAACATCGCCGCGATAGAGCGCGGAGTCGCGCAGCAACCCCCAGGCCTGCCCGACCAGGGGCAGCGGGCCGGCGTCACGCCATCGCCGCAGCGGCACCGACAGCGCCAGCTCCTTGATCTCCGCCGGGGTCAGCTGATCGCCCACCGACGCGGCCGCCAGCACCGTACCCACCACGGAGCCGCCGGAGACCCCGGCAACCCGCTCGACGGAGTATCCGGCTTCCATCAGCGCGACGACGGCGCCGACCAACCCGATGAATCGCACGCCGCTGCCGGACAGGACCAGATCGGCCCGCAGCGGCGAGCCCGCAGATGCCTCGGCCGGTGCCACGGTTGTCGATGCTAACTCGGCCGCCCCGCGCCCGTGACCGCTATCACCGGTTATCGCCGGTTACCGCTCGGCGGCGGAAACCCACTCATAGGGAAGGAATTTGCCGTCGAAGGTCACCACCACCCGATCCCCGCTGGGATGGGGTTTTTTCTGCAGGTCGACGCTCATGTTGATCGCGCTCATGATGCCGTCGCCGAACTGTTCGTGGATCAGTTCCTTGATCGCCGTGCCGTAGACCTGCACCGCCTCGTAGAACCGGTAGATCGTCGG
This sequence comes from Mycolicibacillus koreensis, assembly GCF_002104795.1. Taxonomy (GTDB): domain Bacteria; phylum Actinomycetota; class Actinomycetes; order Mycobacteriales; family Mycobacteriaceae; genus Mycobacterium; species Mycobacterium koreense. The sequence goes on along the minus strand of NZ_NCXO01000002.1, from coordinate 84,107 downwards.
ATCGGTCGGCACCGGGGAATCCAGGGCGCCCCGCATCGGCACCGCGGCGAGCACCGGCACCGCCGCCGCGTCGAGTCCGAGCGTGTCCACCACGATTTTGGCGGCCTCCACCGGCAGCGGATGCTGACCCAACAGCGCCGAGGTGGTCCACACGACCGGGCGGCCGATGGCGTCGGCCAGGTCCTGCCAGCTCAGCCCCGCCTGCAGCCGGGCCACCACGATCTGTTCGGTGATGTCGTTTCTGTTCATGCCTTCCAGCATGCGCCCTCCCGGATCGGTACGGTGGTCGGCAATGTCCACCGTGGTGCCTTCGCTGCCGTCGTCCACCGCCGTGGGGCGCCGTGGCCGGCTCGCCTCGCTGCTGGTGGCGCTTGTCGGTGTGCTGCTGGTGTTCGCCGGCTGCGGCAGCGCCGCGGAGAATCCGCCGACGTCGGGTGAGGGCCCGCCGCAGCTGCAGTTCCAGGCGACCACCCTCGACGGCGACGCCTTCGACGGCGCCACCCTGCGCGGCACCCCCGCGGTGTTCTGGTTCTGGGCGCCGTGGTGCCCGACCTGTCAGCGGGAAGCCCCGATGGTCGGCGCCGCGGCCGACGCCCACCCAACGGTGACGTTCGTCGGGGTCGCCTCCGCCAGCCAGCCGCCGGCGATGCGGGAGTTCGTCGAGAAGTACTCGCTGGGGCAGATGACCCACCTGGCCGACACCGACGCCACGGTGTGGAAGAAGTTCGGCGTCACCGCGCAGCCGGCGTTCGCGTTCGTCACCGCCGACGGCGAGGTCAGCGTCGTCAAAGGCGAACTCTCCGCCGACGACCTCGACCAGCGGGTGGCGGCGCTGACCGGATCGTGATCGACACCGCGGCCCTGGGCCTGGCGTTGGGTGCCGGCCTGGTCGCCGCCCTCAACCCGTGCGGTTTCGCCTTTCTGCCCGGCTATCTGATGCTGGTGATCGCCGGCGGCGCCCAGCCGCGATCCCAGCCGGCCGCACTGACCCGGGCGGCAGCGGCCACGGTGACCATGGCCGCCGGGTTCCTCACCGTCTTCGGCGTCTTCGGGTTGCTGATCGCACCGCTGGTCGTCTCCGCGGAGAAGTATCTGCCGCTGGCCACGATCGGGATCGGGGTGATGCTGATCGGTGTGGGCGCCTGGCTGCTGTCGGGTCGGGATTTCACGGTGCTCATGCCCAACCCGGTCGGTGAGCGTGCTCCGGGCGCGGGCCTGCGGTCGATGTACGGCTACGGCGTGGCGTACGCGACGGCGTCGCTGTGCTGCACCATCGCCCCGTTCCTCGCGGTCGTGGGCACCGCGTTCCAGCAGGGCTCCGTCGTCACCGGTCTGCTGGCCTTTCTCGCCTACGCCGCGGGGATGACGATCACGGTGGGTCTCGCGGCGCTGGCGGTGGCGTTGGCCGGTGCGTCGGCGGCCGCCGCGCTGCGCCGGGTGCTGCCGCACATCAACCGGATCGTCGGGGCGGTGGTGCTGCTCACCGGGCTCTACGTCGCCTACTACGGCTACTACGAGGCGCGGATGTTCTTCACCGACTCCACCCCCGACGACGACCCCGTCATCGGCGCGGCCGCCGCGGTCCAAGGCTGGCTGGCCGGGCTGGTCGACGCCGTGGGGGTGTGGCCGCTGCTGGCGGGTCTGGCGGCGCTCGTGGCGCTCGCCGCGGTGCGGTGGCCCCGGCGAGACGGCGCCGCGCGCAGCGACTGACCGACGTCGCACCCGCACCCTAGCGAGTCACCCCAGTCCGATATTAATATTTCGGATGTCCAAACTTTTTGTTGAGGAAGGGTGGCATATGGAGTCGGTCGTGATGGTGCGCAGCGCCCGATGACCGCGCCGGTCTGGATGGCGGCGCCGCCGGAGGTGCACTCCACGTTGCTGCACTCCGGGCCCGGCCCGGCCGCACTGCTCACCGCCGCCGACTCCTGGGCCGCGCTGAGCACCAGCTACGCGGAGGCGGCCGCGGACCTCGAAGCGGTGCTGGCGGGCGTGCAGGCTGAGGCATGGCAGGGCTCCACCGCGACGATCTACCGCGGCGCACACCTGCCCTACCAGGCATGGCTGCAGCAGGCCAGCCTCGACGCCGCGACAGCCGCCGGGCGCCACGACGCCGCCGCGGCGGCCTACACCACCGCGCTCGCCGCGATGCCGACCCCACCGGAGTTGACCGCCAACCACGCCGTGCACGCCACGCTGGTGGCGACGAACTTCTTTGGGATCAACACCATTCCGATCGCGGTCAACGAGGCCGACTACGTGCGGATGTGGGTGCAGGCGGCGACCACCATGAGCCTCTACCAGGTCGCCAGCGAAACGGCCCTGGCGGCGATGCCGGCCACCACGCCCGCTCCACCGATCCTGCGCGCCGAGACCACACCGGCCGAGCCCACCGAGCCGTCGCCGGCCAACCCGCTGCAGCCGCTGCTCGATGCGCTGGAGCCGTTGCTGAAAAGCCTCGGGATCGAGAACTCCCAGACCGCGCATCAGCCGATGATCTCCAACGCCCTCACCGATGTGGTGGCCCGCGTCCTCGACGTGTTCGGAGTGCACTGGGATCCCGCCGCCGGGCTGCTCAACGGCAACCCGTACGACTACTACTGGAATGCGGCCGAACCGATCTGGTATCTGGCCCGCTCGCTGGAGCTGTTCGAAAACGCCTTGGAGTTCGGCCAGAACCCGGCGCAGGCGCTGCAGTCGATGCAGTATCTGGTCGCGGTGGCCCTGTTCGACTGGCCCACCCACGTCGCGCAGATGATCACCGCGATCAGCCAGTCGCCGCAGTTGCTGCTCGCGGTGGCCGGCGCCGCGCTCGCCCCGGTCACCGCCGGCGGCGGGCTGGCGGGGTTGGCGGGCCTGGCCGCCCTGGCGCCGCCCGCTCCGCCGGCGACGCTGCCGCTGCCGACCGACCTGCCCGCCGACTGGACCCCGCCCGCGGCCGCCGGCGCTCCGGTGGCCGCCCCGGGAACACCGGCGCCGGCGCCCGGTTCGGCACCCGCCGGCCCGGCACCGGCACCGGCCTCCGGCGGGCCGCCGCCGTCGGCACCGCCCGCGACCGGCGCGGCGACGGTCGTGCCGCCGTTCGTCGCCGGGCCGCCGCGCATCGACATCGATTCGGGGATGCGTACCGGGGCCGGCACACCGCGGCAGGCCCGCGAACCCGACGGCGCCGCGGCCGCCGCGGCAGCACGGGCGGCGACCGCCGCGGCACGTCGTGCCCGCCGGCGTCGCCACGCCACCCGACACGACCACGGCAACGAAACCGTCGACATGACCGTCGAGGTCGAACCGCAGTGGGCCGGGCCGGCCGCGACCGGCCCCGCCACGACCACCACGGCCTCCGAGCGGGGTTCGGCCACGGTGGGCATGCCCGGAACCGCCGCGACCGTCGAACCGATCGCGGCATCCGGGCTCACCCGGGCGGCCGGCCAACCCCACCCCGAAGACGACACCGCCGGCGGCCGGATGCCGCTGCTGCCGGGGACCTGGGGCTAACCGGCGGGCCCGGCGCTGTCGGGTTTCGTGGCGGTCACCAGATGCGTTGGCGCCCAAGGACCGCCGTACCACATGCGCCACCCCAGATTGCGGCGCAGCACCCGCTGCCAACCCAGTTCACCGAGTCGGTGGGCGTGACGGTCGGTGCCCCACAGGTCGGCGATCGCCAGCCGCCCACCGGGACGCAGCACCCGCACCGCCTCGTGCAGGGCGGCCAGCCGGCCCTCCTCGCCAGGAATGTTGTGGATCGCCAGGTTGGAGACCACGACGTCGATGCTGGCGTCCTCCAGCGGCAGCGCGGTCATGTCGGCGGTGCGCACCTCCACCCGGTCGGCGACCCCTTCCAGGGCTGCATTGGCCAAGGTGGTCTGCGGGGTGTTGCCGGTCTGGTCGGCCTGCCACAGATCCACACCGATCGCATGGCCGGTGGTGAGCCGCGCTGCCGCGGCGCACAGCACCGCACCGCGGCCACAGCCCATGTCGAGCACGGTCTCGTCGCCGGTGAGCGCGAGCGCATCGAGGATCTCCGCCCACACCGCGAACTTGCCGCGCCGGGTGGCGTGCAGATACAGCCCGGCCTGACCGCACAGCCCCGCGTCCAGCGCCGCCGCCACCGCCGCCCGCCCCCAGCGGGATCGTGACGCGCTGCGCAGGGCGTATCCGCCCAGGCCGACCGCCGCGACGGTCAGCGCCGCGGCCTGTCCGCGCGCCGACACCGTGTGAAACGACCCGTCGATCCCGTACTGCCCGCGCGGGGCCGTGCTGGCTGCCATGGGCCCATTGTCGCACCGGCTCCCACCGGGATTACGCCGCCGATACGGAAGTCCGCCTACACCGGCACCACGTCGATCAGGGCCTCCAGTCCACGGAATTCGTCGACGTTGCGTGTGTAGAGCCTGGCCGAGTGTGCATGGGCGGTTGCCGCAATGAGCAGATCCATCGAGCGGGCACGTGGCTGCCGCCCGGCGTCGAGCACCGCAGCGCCGATCTGCCCGAAGCTCGCGGCCACAGCGCCATCGACCGGCAGCGCGTCGAAGGACCGTTGCAGCACCAGCAGTCGACGTAACCGTTCGGCCCGAACCGTGCGTTGCGCGGCCGCCAGGACACCAAAATGCAGCTCGGCCAGTGTTACAGCGCTGATCGCGAGGTCTCCGTCCAGTGGACCGACATCCGTGGCGACGACCACGCTCGTGTCCAGCAGAGCCTTCACCGGGGCCCGTTCGAACCGTCCATCACTGCTGTGAAGGCCAACACCTGCCCGAAACGCGCGGTCAGCCGGGGCGTGGCGGTGTATTCGGTCACGGTGCTCATCCTCCCGATCTGTCTGCCAGCCGGGCATGAGGTCTCGCCGGCCGGGCCGCGGTTCGGTGTCGGGGCGAGGTCCTAAGGTGGGCGATGTGCCGCTCCATCTGCACCGCGCCGAGCGCACCGACCTGCTCGCCGAGCGGCTCGGTGCGCTGCTGGCGGTCCCGCCCACCGACCCGTTCGCCACCGATGTGGTGATGGTGCCGGCCCGCGGCGTGGAACGGTGGCTGTCCCAGCGTCTTTCGCATCTGCTGGGCGCCATCGGCGGCGACGGGGTCTGCGCCGGTGTGCAATTCCGGTCCCCGGCGTCGTTGATCGCCGAGCTCACCGTGCACACCGGGATCGACGGTCCCGAGCGGGCCGACCCGTGGTCACCGGAGGCACTGACCTGGCCGCTGCTGGCGGTCATCGACGCCCACTGCGATCAGCCGTGGTGCCGCATTCTCGCCGCCCACCTGGGCCACTTCGACGACGGCGCGGAGGCGCTGCTGCGGCGCGGCCGCCGCTACGCGGTGGCGCGCCGGCTGGCCGGGCTGTTCGCCTCCTACGCCCGGCAGCGCCCGCACCTGCTGGTCGACTGGCTCGACGGTGCGGACACCGATGGCGCCGGCGGTCCCCTCGACGAGGACCTGGCCTGGCAGCCGCCGCTGTGGCGGGCCCTGGTCGCTCTGGTCGCCGTGGACGGGGTCGTCCCCCCGCATCGGCGCCACCAGCAGATGCTCGACCGGCTGCGCGCCGCGGCGCTGCCCGCGGTGCCCGCCCGGCTGTCGCTGTTCGGGCACACCCGGCTGGCGGTCACCGATGTGGAACTGCTGACCGCGTTGGCCACCCACCACGAGCTGCACCTGTGGCTGCCGCACCCCTCCGACGCGCTGTGGCGTCAGATGCAGGACATGGCGACGGGACCCGCGGTGGCGCGCCGCGACGATCCCAGTGCCACGGTCACCGCCCATCCCCTGCTGACCACGCTGGGCCGCGACGCGCGCGAGCTGCGCCGCGCCCTGCCGACGGCAGCGACCGACGACTATCTCGGGCCGGCACCCGCCGCCGACACTCTGCTGGGGTGGCTGCAGTCCGACATCGCCGCCAACGCGGTGCGCCCGGCCGGGCGCCACCACCGCGCCGGGGACCGCTCGGTGCAGGTGCACTCCTGTCACGGCGCGGCCCGGCAGGTCGACGTGCTGCGCGAGGTGCTGCTGGGCCTGCTCCACGACGACCCGTCCCTGCAGCCCCGCGACATCGTGGTGATGTGCCCGGACATCGAGACCTACGCCCCGCTGATCGCCGCCGGGTTCGGTCTCGGCGAGCTCGCCGGGGAGAACCATCCGGCGCATCTGCTGCGCGTGCAGCTCGCCGATCGGGCGCTGCACCAGACCAATCCGCTGCTCGCGGTCGCCGCCGAACTGCTCGACCTCGCTGACGGGCGGGCCACCGCCTCGGCGGTGCTCAACCTGGCGCAGGCGCCGCCGGTACGGGGCCGGTTCGCCTTCACCGACGACGACATCGAGGTGATCACCGGCTGGGTGCAGCAGACCAACATCCGCTGGGGTTTCGACGCCGAGCATCGACGCCGTTACGGCCTCGGCGATTTCGTGCACAACACCTGGCGGTTCGGCTTGGACCGGATCCTGACCGGGGTGGCGATGTCGCAGGATTCGCAGGCCTGGCTGGGCACCGCGCTGCCGCTCGACGACGTCGGCAGCAACCGGGTGGAGTTGGCCGGTCGGCTCACCGAGTTCGTCGACCGGGTCCAGCGGGCCCTCGACTCGCTCACCGGCGCTCAGCCGTTGCCCGCGTGGCTGGCCGCGCTGACCGATGCGGTGGCCGCTCTGACCCGCGTCGACACCGACGACGGTTGGCAGCAAGGACAACTCGACCGCGAATTCGCCCAGGTGCTCACCGATGCCGGTGACCGCGCCGGGACCGACCTGCTGCTGCCCGACGTGCGGTCGCTTTTGGGCAACTGCCTGGCCGGGCGGCCCACCCGGGCGAATTTCCGCACCGGGTCGCTGACCGTGTGCACCATGGTGCCGATGCGGTCGGTGCCGCATCGGGTGGTCTGTCTGGTCGGCGTGGACGACGGGGTGTTCCCCCGGCTGGATCTGCCCGACGGCGACGACGTGTTGGCCCGTGCGCCGCGCACCGGTGAGCGCGACATCCGTTCCGAGGACCGCCAATTGCTGCTCGACGCGGTCTGCGCGGCCACCGAGACGCTGGTGATCACCTACACCGGCGCCGACGAGCACACCGGTAAGACCCAGCCGCCGGCGGTGCCACTGGCCGAGCTGCTCGACGCGTTGGACGCCACCACCGCCGAGCCGGTGCGCACCGCCGTGCTCACCGGTCACCCTCTGCAACCGTTCGACGCCGCCAACGTTCGCCCCGGAGCCCTGGGCATCCCCGACACCCCGTTCACCTTCGACCCGGTCGCGCTCACCGCCGCCGAGGCGGCGGCCGGGCGGCGCAGCGACCCGCCGGCGTTGTTCGGAGCCCGGCTGGCCACCCCGCCCGCCACCGACGTCGCGTTGACCGACCTGCTGGGTTTCTTCGCCGACCCGGTCAGGGGGTTCTTCCGGGCCCTGGATTTCGCCCTGCCGTACGAGGTCGACGGCGTCGACGACGCCATGCCCGTCGAGATCGACAACCTGGCCAAATGGTCCGTCGGAGACCGGATGTTGCACGACATGCTCGCCGGGATGCACCCCGATTCGGCGGCCAACGCCGAGTGGCGCCGCGGAACGCTGCCGCCCGGGCGCATCGGGATGCGCGCGGCCTGCGAGATCCGCGACCAGGCCCGCGGACTGGCCGAGGCGGCGCTGCCGCACCGGGTCGGCGATCCCGCCGGCTACGACGTCGACGTCGACCTCGGTGACGGCCGGCGCCTCAGCGGCACCGTGTCCCCCGTCTACGGTGAACGCACCGTGGCGGTGACCTACTCGCGGCTGGCCGCGAAACATCTGTTGCAGGCCTGGATCCCGCTGCTGGCGTTGGCGGCCGGCCATCCGGGACGGCAGTGGAGCGCGCTGTGCATCGGACGGGGTCGCGGCACCCGCGCCGCGCAGCGGCTGCTGGCGCCGTCGCCGGACCCGGCGGCCACCCTGGCCGAACTGGTCGCCTGCTACGACACCGGCCGGTGCGAACCGCTGCCGCTGCCGTTGAAGACGTCCTACGCCTGGGCCACCGCCCGGCGCAACGGCGACGACCCCGTTGCTGCGGCCGCCGCCGAATGGAACAACGGGAGGTTCCCCGGCGAGAACGACACCCCCGCGCACCGGATGGCGTGGGGCGCCGGCGCCGACCTGCAGCGCCTGCTCACCGCGCCGCGCCCCGAGGAGGCCCGGGCCGGGGAGGCAACCCGGCTGGGCGCGTTGGCGATGCGGGTGTGGACACCGCTGCTGGCCGCGGAGACGACGCTGTGAGCGCCGCGCCGTTCGAGCTGTCCGGCCCGCTACCCTCCCCCGGGTCCACCCTGGTGCTGGAGGCCAGCGCCGGCACCGGCAAGACGTTCGCGCTGGCGGGCCTGGTCACCCGGTACGTCGCCGACGGCCACGCCACCCTCGACCAGTTGCTGCTGATCACCTTCGGCCGGGTGGCCAGCCGGGAGTTGCGCGAGCGGGTGCGCGACCAGATCGCCGCCGCACTCGCGGTGCTCGAAGACCGGCGCAGCCCGGCCAACACATTCGAAACCCAGCTGCGCGACGTCGACGAGGCGGTGCGCGCCGAGCGGGTGCGCCGGCTTCGGGCGGCGCTGGCCGGGTTCGACGCCGCCACCATCGTCACCATCCACCAGTTCTGTTCGCTGGTGCTCAAATCGTTGGGGGTCGCCGGGGACACCGACCCATCGGTGACCCTGGTGGAGAGCCTCACCGATCTGGTCACCGAGATCGTCGACGACCTCTATCTGGCCCGGTTCGGCCACGACGAGAACCCGCCGGCGCTCACCCGCAACGAGGCCCTGGAGCTGGCGACCCGCGTCGTCGAGGACCCGGCCGCACAGCTGCGACCGCGTGATCCCGAGCCGGGCTCGGCGACCGCCGCGCGCCGGCAGTTCGCCCTGGAGGTGCTCGACGAGCTGGACCGGCGCAAACGCCGCCTGGGGGTGCTCGGCTACAACGACCTGCTGACCCGGCTGGCGGATTCGTTGAGCCAGGCCGGATCTGATGCCGCCGAACGGATGCGGCGGCGCTGGTCGATCGTGATGGTCGACGAGTTCCAGGACACCGACCCGGTGCAGTGGCAGGTCATCGACCGGGCGTTTCGCGGCCACTCCACGCTGGTGTTGATCGGTGACCCGAAACAGGCCATCTACGGGTTTCGCGGCGGCGACATCTACACCTATCTGGCCGCCGCCCGCAGCGCCGACGACCGGCGCACCCTGACCACCAACTACCGCAGCGACGCCGTGCTGGTCGACAGCCTGCAGGTGCTGCTCGGCGGTGCGCAGCTGGGCCACCCGGAGATCGTGGCGCAGCCGGTCGCGGCGGACCGGCCCGGTCACCGGCTCAGCGGGGCACCGCACAACGCGCCGGTGCGGCTGCGGGTCGTGGCCCGCGACACCGTGGGCGCCAGCGGAACCCAGACGGTGCCGATCTCGGTGCTGCGCGACCACATCCCCGCCGATCTGGCCGCCGACATCGGCGCATTGCTGGGCTCCGGGGCGCAGTTCGACGGCCGGCCGGTGCAAGCCGGTGACATCGCGGTCATCGTCGGTGCGCACGCCGACGCCCGGGCCTGCCGCGACGCACTGGTCGAGGCGGGCATCCCGGTGGTCTACACCGGCGACACCGACGTGTTCACCTCACCGGCCGCCCGGGACTGGCTGTGCCTGCTGGAGGCGTTCGACCAGCCGCACCGCAGCGCGCTGGTGCGGGCCGCGGCGTGCACCGCGTTCTTCGGGGAGACCGCCGAGACGTTGTCGCGCGAGGGCGACCTGCTCACCGACCGGGTCGCCGACACGCTGCGCGAGTGGACCGATCATGCCCGCAGCGCCGGGATCGCCGCGGTGCTCGAGGCCGCCCAACTCGCCGGGATGGGCCGGCGGGTGCTCAGCCGGCACGGCGGGGAACGGCTGATGACCGACCTGGTGCACGTCGGTCAGCTCCTGCAGGAGGCCGCCCACCGTGACCGGCTGGGGCTGCCCGGCCTGCGCGACTGGCTGCGCCGGCAGTGCGAGGAGCGCACCGGCGCCGCCGAACGCAACCGCCGGTTGGACAGCGACGCCGCGGCCGTGCAGATCATGACCGTGTTCGTCGCCAAGGGCCTGCAGTTCCCGATCGTGTACCTGCCGTTCGCGTTCAACCGGCACATCTTCCGCGACGAGATCCTGCTCTATCACGACACCGCCGACGGCGCCGACGTCCGCTGTCTACACCTCGGTGGGCGGCACGCCCCGGATCGGCGTGCGGTCAACGAGTTGCACCGGCTCGAGGCCGCCCGCGACAACATCCGGCTCACCTATGTCGCGTTGACCCGGGCGCAAAGCCAGGTGGTGGCGTGGTGGGCCCCGACCTACGACGAGGTCAACGGCGGGTTGTCGCGGCTGCTACGCGGCCGGCGCCGCGGCGAGGCGGAGGTCCCGGTGGCCTGCGAGCGCGCCGTCACCGACGCCGACGCGTGGGCGGTGTTCACCGACTGGCAACAGGCCGGGGCGCTGACGCTGGAGCCCTCGGTGGTGGGCCCGCCGGTCACCGCGCCCCGGCAGGAGGCCGACGGCCCGTTCGCGGTGCGCCACTTCGATCGCGCGATCGACCTCGGGTGGCGGCGCACCTCCTATTCGGCGTTGCTGCGCCACGCCGAGCAGGCCGGAACCGCCGGGGTGCATTCGGAGCCGGAGGTCGCGGTGCGTTCCGACGAGCCCTTCGATGAACCCTTCGACGAACCCCAGATCGCCGCGGCCGCCACCGGCGTCGCCGACACTCCCGGTACCCAGATCCGTTCGCCGATGGCCGATCTGCCACGCGGGGCGGCGTTCGGGTCCCTGGTGCACGCCACGCTGGAGACCACCGACCCGACGGCAGCTGATCTGACAGCGGCGTTGCGCACCGAGATCGAACGGCACACCCAATGGTGGCCGATCGACGTTGCCCCCGCCGATCTGGCCGTCGCGTTGCTGCCGATGCAGGACACCCCCCTGGGGCCGCTGGCCGAGGATCTGACCCTGCGTCAGATCGGTCTTCAGGATCGGTTGTGCGAGTTGGATTTCGAGATCCCCCTGATGGGCGGTGACGGCCCAGACGGCCCGGAGTTGCGACTGGCCGACCTCGCCCCGCTGCTGCGTGAGCACCTGCCCGCCTCCGATCCGTTCGCCTGCTACGCCGACCGGCTGGCCTCAGAAGCCCTCGGCGGCCAATCGTTGCGCGGTTACCTGTCCGGGTCGATCGACGCCGTGCTGCGCCTGCCCGGCCCCCGCTATCTGGTGGTCGACTACAAGACCAACTTTCTGGGCGAGTCGGCGGGCGACTACGGCCCCGCGGCGCTGGTCGAGGCGATGCTGCACTCGGACTACCCGCTGCAGGCACTGCTGTATGCGGCGGTGGCACACCGGTTCCTGCGGTGGCGCCAGCCCGACTACAATCCGCGGCGCCACCTCGGCGGTGTGGTGTATCTGTTCCTACGCGGCATGTGCGGGCCCGACACCCCCCGCATCGACGACCATCCGACCGGGGTGTTCAGTTGGCTGCCGCCACCGGGATTGGTCACCGCCCTCTCGGAGTTGCTGCACCGCGGGCCGGTGGCGTCATGACCGCGACACCCGACGGCGCGACGCCGTGGACCGGGCCGGACTGGCGGATCGCCGCCGGAGCCGGCGGCGTGCTGCGGCAGTTCAACGACGCCGGGGTCCTGGAGACCGCCGACGTGCACACCGCCCAGCGCCTCACCGCCCTCGGCGCCGATCCCGATCCGTCGGTCGCACTCGCGGTGGCGCTGGCGGTGCGCGCACTGCGAGCCGGGTCGGTCTGCGTGGATCTGCACCGGGTGGCCGCCGAGGTCGCGGCCGCAGCACCCGGCGACGGTGTGGACCCGGCCACGCTGCCGTGGCCGGAGCCGCGGCAGTGGCTGGCGGCGATCACGGCCAGTCCCCTGGTGGCCGCGCAGGTGCTGCACGTCCACGACGACCGGCTGCTCTACCTGGATCGCTACTGGCGGGAGGAACAGCAGGTCTGCTCCGATCTGCTGGCGCTGTCCGCACCGCGACCGGTCAGCACCGACGCGGCCGCCTTCGACCGGTACTTCCCACCCGGACGCTACGGCGAGCAGCGCGCCGCCGCGGAGGTGGTGTTGGGGCAGTCGGTCACCGTGCTCACCGGCGGCCCGGGCACCGGCAAGACCACGATGGTGGCGCGACTGCTGGCGCTGCTGGCCGCGCAGGCTCAGCACGACGGGCGGGCCGGGCTGCGGATCGCGCTGGCCGCCCCGACCGGCAAGGCGGCCGCCCGACTCACCGAGGCGGTCGCGGAGAAGGTGGCCGAACTGTCGGCCGCGGACCGTGACCGGCTCGCCGGGTTGCAGGCCACCACCGTGCACGCGCTGCTGGGTTGGCGCCCGGGCAGCTCGGTGCGGTTCCGCCACGACCGGACCAACCGGTTGCCCTACGACGTCATCGTCATCGACGAGACCTCGATGGTGTCGCTGACGTTGATGGCGCGGCTGCTGGAGGCGGTGCGCCCCGACACCCGGCTGGTGCTGGTCGGTGACCCCGACCAGCTGGCCTCGGTCGAGGCCGGGGCGGTGCTCGCCGACCTCGTCGACGGGTTGACCGCCCGCCCCGACACCCGGGTGGCGACCCTGGCCACCTCCCACCGGTTCGGCGAGTCGATCGGGGCGCTGGCCAGCGCGATCCGGGACGGTGACGCCGATGCGGTGATGGGGCTGCTGGCCGCCGGCGGCGAGCACCTGGAGTGGATCGGCGCCGACGACGGCGTCGACCCGGCACCGCGGGTGCGCGCGGTGGTGGTGCCGCACGCGTTGGCGGTGCGCCGCGCCGCCGTGAGCGGCGACGCCGAGGCGGCCCTGGCGGCCCTCGACGCGCACCGGCTGCTGTGTGCGCACCGCAACGGCCCGCACGGGGTGGCGCACTGGAACCGGCAGATCCGCCGGTGGGTGGCCGAGCAGACCGACGACCCGGCGTGGGCGCCGTGGTACGCCGGTCAGCCGCTGCTGGTCACCGCCAACGACTACGGCCTGGGTGTGCGCAACGGCGACACCGGGGTGGTGGCGGTGCACGGTGAGGGGCTGCGCGCGGTGCTGGCGACGGCGAGCGGGCCACTGCCGGTGGCCACCAGCCGGCTCGCCGACGTGGAGACCATGTACGCGATGACGATCCACAAAAGCCAGGGCAGCCAGGTCGACGAGGTCAGCGTGCTGATGCCGCCGATGGAGTCGCGGCTTTTGACCCGGGAGCTGTTCTACACCGCGGTGACCCGCGCGCAGCACAAGGTCCGCATCGTCGGCTCCGAAGCCGCGATCCGCGCCGCGCTGCAACGCCGCGCCGTGCGGGCCAGCGGGCTGGCCGAGCGGCTGCGCACCACCTGAGCCGCCGCGCCACCGGGTCGAGTCGGGGGCTCTTTTCGCCACCCCCGGGCCGATAGACCACACTGGTGCCATGACGGAAACCGGCGACACCCGGGTGGCGGTCTACCTCGACTTCGACAACATCGTGATCTCCCGCTACGACCAGGTCAACGGACGCAACTCGTTTCAGCGTGACCGGGCCAAGGGCCTGGACAAGTTCACCGAGCGGCTGGCGCGGGCCACCATCGACGTCGGCGCGATCATCGACTACGCCTCCTCGTTCGGCACCCTGGTGCTCACCCGCGCCTACGCGGACTGGTCGGCGGAGGTCAACGTCGGCTACCGCCACCAGCTGGTGGGGCGCGCGGTCGATCTGGTGCAGCTGTTCCCGGCCGCCGCCTACGGCAAGAACGCCGCCGACATCCGGCTGGCGGTCGACGCCGTCGAGGACATGTTCCGGCTGCCGGATCTGACCCATGTGGTGATCGTGGCCGGCGACTCCGACTACATCCCCTTGGCGCAGCGGTGTAAACGGTTGGGCCGCTATGTGGTCGGCATCGGGGTGGCCGGGGCGACCAGCCGTGCACTGGCTGCGGCCTGCGACGACTTCGTCAGCTACGACGCGGTGCCCGGGGTGCCGCCGCTGGCCCCGGTGGACAAGGCCACCGACAAGGATGCCGAGGACGCCGAGGACGCCGACGGCGAGGCGGATCTGGAACCCGAGGACGCCGGTCCCGATCCGCAGGAGGACGCCACCCGGCTGTTGACCCGGGCGCTGCAGATCGGCTCGGAGAAGGACGACGTCGACTGGTTGCACAACTCGGCGGTCAAAGCGCAGATGAAGCGGATGGACCCGTCGTTCAGTGAGAAGTCGCTGGGGTTCAAATCGTTCAGCGATTTCCTGCGTTCCCGCTCCAAGCTGGTGGAACTCGACGAGAGTTCCACCACCCGGATGGTGCGGTTGCGCGGTTAACCGCGATTGCGCCGGTAGCGCTCGGCGAGCCCAGCGCCGGCGGCGGTGCGGATGACCGCCTCCGCGCTGGCCAGATCGTCGAGCGCGGTGGGGTTCGCCAGCCCCGGAATGCAGACCGTCTCCCCCCGCTCCAAGGCGAGCAGCGAGGCGGTCACCACGTCGCCGGCCGGCATGCCGCCGTCGTCGTGCACCTGTTCCCGGGCACCGGGCACCGGGGTGCTGCCGTCGCTGAGGTGGAATTCGGTGGCGGTCAGCCCCGGGCACAGCGCCTGCACCCGCACGGTGGTGTCGGCCAGCTCGGCGGCCAGCACCCGGCTCAAGGTCACGATGTAGCCCTTGGTGGCCGCATAGACCGCTCGGTGCGGCATCGGCGCCGCCGGCGGCACCCCACCGGAGAACGCCAGCACCGACGCGACGTTGATGATCGCCCCGCCGCCGCGTCCCAGCATCGCCGGAACCGCGGCCCGGGCCAGCGCGGTCGGTGCGGACACGTTGACCTCGACGACGCGGGCCAGCAGCGCCGGGCCGGTCTGATCGAACGGGCCGAACCCGCTGATGCCGGCGTTGTTGATCAGCAAGCCGATGTCGCCGGCGCCGAACCGGGCGGCAACGGCGGCGGTCTCGGTGGGCACCGAGAGGTCGGCGACGAGCACCTCGGCCTCGATGGCGTGGGTCTCGGCGAGGCGCCCGGCGAGACCCTCGAGGCGATCGGCGCGACGCGCCACCAACACCAGGTCGTGTCCGCGCTCGGCGAGTTCTTCGGCGAACGCCGCGCCGATGCCCGAGGAAGCGCCGGTGACCAGCGCCCGCTCGCGTGGTTTGCTTGAGCCGGCCATGAAGGAACGATAGGCGGCTCGGCGCGGTCGCTGCCAGTCGACACCGGCGCGCCGGTGCCCGTATCCGACGCGATCTGGAGGTGGGGATGTGAGCGAACCGACCGAGGAGCCGCGCGCGTTCTGGGAACAGTTCTACGGCGAGACGGAACGCACGTGGAGTGGCCGCGCAAACGCTCAGCTCGTCGCCGAGGCGGCTGAGCTGACGCCGGGCCGCGCGCTGGATTTGGGTTGCGGTGAAGGCGCGGATGCGGTGTGGCTCGCCGAGCAGGGCTGGCAGGTGGTGGCCGTCGACATTTCCGCGACCGCGCTGCAGCGTGCCCAGGCTTTCGCCGAAGAACGAAACATGGCATCACGCATCCGTTTTGAGCGCCACGATCTGTCTCAGAGTTTTCCCGAGGGGACCTTCGATCTGGTGTCGGCGCAGTTTCTGCACGCGCCGGTGGAGCTGGACCGCGCCGCGATCCTGGGTCGTGCCGCCGGTGCTGTCGCCGACGGCGGGGTGTTGCTGATCGTCGATCACGCCGCCGCCCCCTCCTGGGCGCCGGATCACCACGAGCATCACTTCGACACCGTCGATGAGGTGCTGGCCGCGTTGGCGTTGGACAATGCGCGCTGGCAGCGGGTGCGCGCCGAGGCCCGCGTCCGTGACGCGGTGAGCCCCGCCGGGGACCCGGCCACCCTCACCGACAACGTGATCGTGCTGCGCCGCGTCGGCTGAACCCGGCCTCCCGGCACGCGCCGCCCCGCAGGCTTCCGCTATCCCGGCGCGGTTGTCGGTGCCGCGGTGCATACTGCGGTTGTCGAAGGAGACGCAGGTGGCGACGGCAAAGACGCAGGGTGGCCGCACGTTCGGTAAATACCGGCTCATGGAGTTGCTCGGTGAGGGCGGGATGGGCCAGGTGTGGGAGGCCGAAGACACCGAGAAGCACCGCACCGTCGCGCTGAAGATCCTCGCCGAACAGTTCTCCGGAGATGACCGGTTCCGCACCCGGTTTCAGCGCGAGTCGCATGCCGCCGCGATCCTGCAGGAGCCGCACATCATCCCGATCCACGACTGGGGCGAGACCGACGGCCGGCTCTACATCGACATGCGGCTCGTGCACGGCCACACCCTGCACGAGCTGATCGCCGCCGGGCCGCTGTCCCCGGATCGCGCGGTCGCCCTGGTCGGTCAGGTCGCCGAGGCGCTCGACGCCGCCCACACCGAGGGTGTGGTGCACCGCGACGTCAAACCGCAGAACATCATCGTCACCGCGTCCGACTTCGCCTACCTGGTGGATTTCGGGCTGGCCGAAGGCAAAGACGACACCCGGTTGACGGTGACCGGAACCCAGATCGGCAGCATCGCCTACATGAGCCCGGAACGGTTCTCCGATGCTCCGACCACACCGGCGGCCGACATCTACGCGTTGGCGTGCGTGCTGCACGAGGCACTGACCGGTGTGGCGCCGTTTCCCGGGACCAGTCTGGAGTCGGTGATGGCCGGGCATCTGCGCGGTGTGCCGCCGCGTCCCAGTGAGCTCAACCCGGCGGTGCCCGCCGCCCTCGACGTCGTGGTGGCCCGCGGCATGGCCAAAGAACCCGACGACCGTTACGGCAGCGCCGCAGCACTGGGTCGGGCCGCCCAGCGCGCCCTCGCCGGGACCGCGACCGGCTTCACCCAGGCCGATACGCTGCTGGCCGCCGCCCCGGGCGCACCGGCGTCGACCGCGGCGACGGTGGCCGCCACGTCCGCGGTGAGCACCGACCGGCCCGGGCGGTGGATCCTGCCGGTCGCGGTGGGGTTGGCCGCCGCGCTGCTGCTCGGCGCGATGGGGGTGATCATCGGGTTGATGATCAACCGTGATCCCGGCGGGCCCGCCGAGGCCCCCCGGTCGCTGGTCGCGCAGCCGACACCGCCCTACCCGAGCCCGACCCGTCCGACCCCGAGCCCGACAACCACCACCGCCCAGCAGCGGCCGGTCACCTCGACCACGACGATCACCGCCGCCGCGCCGCCGCCGGCCACCGCGGCTCCCCCGCTGGTCGGGACCGCACCGGAGACAAGCGGCGACCGGCTGCGCTACGTCGCCGAATCGGACCTTCCGTACGTGCGCGTCATGATCACCGACCGGTGGGTGCCGCAGCTGAGCTCCAAACGGCCCGGCGTCGTCGACGACGGCGTGGTGTGGGACGACACCATGACCCTGCGGGAGCACCTGATGCTGCGCCAGCGCTACCCGGGGGCACGGCTGTTGTGGTCGGGCGACTGGTCGACGTTCTCCGCCCCGGATTACTGGGTGACCGTGGCCGGGGTGACGTTCCCGGATTCGGCCGGGGCGCTGATGTGGTGTCGCCAGCAGGGTTTCGACCGTGACCACTGTGTCGCCAAGATCGTCAGCACCACCCGGCCGGTCGAGGGCAGCACCGCCTACAACTGAGCCGCGCCCGGCCCGAGCATCCTTGACATCTGTCAACTCCCACCCGACCATGAGTGTGTCGCAGTTCACAATCGCGTGTCGCGGTGCCGCGTCACGGTGAGGGAGGCGTCATGACCACCGTCAGCACCCCGCACTACCTCGTGGACCGGGTCAGGCGGCGGGTGACGCCGACGGTGAACACCATCCCCGGAATGGGAGCGTTGGAAAAGCGCCTGGTCGACCGGGAGTGGAAGCGCAGGGTGCTCGCCGAACCCCCGCCGGGCAGCGGGTTGCGTCCGGTGGTCGGCGACGGCGGGTTGCCGATCATCGGCCACACCATCGAAGCCGTCCGCCAGGGACCGGATTACCCAATGCATCTGTACCGCACCCACGGCCCGGTGTTCTTCGCCGACTCCCCGGTGCTGCCCTCCGTCGTCGCCACCGGCCCCGACGCCACCCAGACCATTTTCGCCAACAAGCAGAAGGACTACTCGACCTCGGGGTGGGTCAAGGTCATCGGCCCGTTCTTTCCGCGCGGGCTGCTGCTGCTCGACTTCGATGAGCACCTGCACCACAAGCGGATCATGCAGGAGGCGTTCACCCGGCCCCGGATCGCGGGGTATGTGACCGAGATGGACCGGGTGGCCAGCGCACTGGTCAGCGATTGGCCCACCGATGATCCGCGGTTCCTGTTCTACCCGGCCGTCAAGGAACTCACCCTCGATGTGGCGTCGGTGGTGTTCATGGGCCAGGACCTGCGCGGTGATCGCAAGCTCGTCAACGCGGTGAACCACGCGTTCGAACAGACCACGCGCGCCGGCGGCGCGATCATCCGCACCAGCGTGCCGCCGTTCAAATGGTGGCGCGGGCTGCGGGGGCGGCGGGTGTTGGAGGACTACTTCACCCAGCGTGTCGCCGAACGGCGCGGCACCGACGGCACCGACATGGTCTCGGTGCTCTGCCGCGCCGCCGACGAGGACGGCAACACCTTCAGCGACCGCGACATCGTCAACCACATGATCTTTCTCATGATGGCCGCCCATGACACCACCACGTCGACGTTGAGCACCATGACCTACCACTTGGCTGCCCATCCGCACTGGCAGGAGCGGGCCCGTTCGGAGTCCGCGCAGCTCGGCGACGGCCCCCTGGACATGGACGCATTGGAGAGTCTGACGACGCTGGACCTGGTGATGAACGAGTCGCTGCGGCTGGTCACCCCGCTGCCGCTGAATGCCCGAGAGACCGTGCGCGACACCGATCTTCTCGGCCATTACCTGCCGGCCGGCACCCTGGTGATGACCTGGCCGGGGATGAATCACCGGCTGCCCGAGCTCTACCGCGATCCCGAGCGGTTCGACCCCGACCGGTTCCTGCCGCCGCGCGAGGAGCACAAGAAGCACCGGTATGCGTGGGCGCCGTTCGGCGGTGGCGCCCACAAGTGCATCGGGATGGTCTACGCCCGGATGGAGATCAAGACGGTGCTGCACCGGCTGTTGCGCCGGTACCGCGTGGAGTTGGCCCACCCCGGTTACCGCGCGCACTGGGACTACGGGGGCATGCCCGTTCCCATGGACGGCATGCCGATCGTGCTGCGCCGGCTGTAGCGTCGACCCGGGCGCGTCGGTGGGCGCGCCTCGAGGAAGGGAACACCTCCGGTGACACAGGGCGGCATCGTGGTCGGGTTCGACGGGTCGGCGTCCTCACGCGCGGCGGTGCGCTGGGCCGCGGGCGAGGCCGCCGACCGCGGTGTGCCGCTGACCGTCGTCCACGTCATCGACACCCCGCCGTGGAATCTGCTGGCGGTCGGCGGTCCGGTCGCCGCGGTGCCCGATGAGCCGAGCCTGCGCCAACGGCAGGGCGCACAGCGCGTCATCGACGAGGCGCTGGCGGAGATCGATCGGGGTGGCGGGCCGCGCCCGCAGATCCACTCCCAGGTGTTCTTCGCCGCCCCGGTGCCCACCCTGGTGCAGGTGTCCGCCGACGCGCTGATGCTGGTGGTGGGCCGGCGCGGCACCGGGTTGCTGCGCCGGTTGCTGCTCGGGTCGGTCAGCACCGGGGTGTTGCATCATGCGCAGTGTCCGGTCGCGGTGATCCACGCCGACGCAGCGTCGGCGGCCGAACGGTCCGCTCTGCCGGTGGTGCTCGGCGTGGACGGCTCACCGGTTTCGGAGGTCGCCACGGCGCTGGCGTTCGAGGAGGCGGCACGCCGTGGCGTCGAATTGGTCGCACTGCACGCCTGGAGCGATGCCGAGGTTCTCGACTACGTCGAATTCGATTGGCCGGCCATCCGCCCCGACGCGGAGCTCACCCTGGCCGAGCGGCTCGCCGGGTGGCAGGAGCACTACCCCGATGTGGTGGTGCGCCGGGTCGTCGAACCTCACCAGCCCACCGCGCACCTGATCGCGTTGGCCGAGTCGGCCCAGCTGGTGGTGGTTGGCAGCCATGGCCGGGGCGGGTTCACCGGAATGCTGCTGGGGTCGGTCAGCGCAGCGGTCGCACAGACGTCACCGGCCCCGGTCATTGTGGCGCGCAAATGAACTCGGCTCATCCGTCGACGGCCTTGGCGAAATACGGTTCGACGTAAGCCCACCGGCACACTGCGGTGCCGAGAACAGCCCGGCCGCCGTGGCCGGCAGGTCGTACCGATCAGGAACGCAGGACGACGCAGCATCGGCCGGTGGCGGGCGCCAGCGTCGCACACCCGGTGTCCTCACCGAGCGCTTCGAGCATGCCCTGGATCAGCTGCAGGTTGAGTTCGCAGACCAATTCCGGGTGTTCGGTGGCGATGCGGTCAAACGGACAGTTGCGCAGCGTGATCACTCCGTCGTCGCCCGGCACCGGTTGATAGCCGTAACCGCCGAGCGCCTCGATCAGATCACCGCCGGCCGCGTTGTCGCTGCCGTAGCGGCGGGCCGCACCGGCGACCGCAGCGCCGACCGCGCCGGTCCCGTCGGCCGCGACGGCCTCGGCCAGCAGCGCCGCCAACAGTCCGTAGCTGCGGGGCGGCACGCTGACCGACAGTTCCTCGCGGGCCAGCGAATAGTACTTCGCCGGGCGCCCCGCCCCCGGTCCGCGCCGATCGGAACGATGTTCGTAGCTGACAGCCAGGATCCTGGCGTCGACCAACTTGTCCAGGTGGTAGGCGACCAGTGAGCGACCGACACCCACCGCGGCGGCGGCGCCGTCGCGCGTCACCGGCGCCGGCCGCGCGGCGACATAGTCGTAGAGCCGGCGGCGGACCGGGTCGTCAAGGCTGCTCAACTCGGCGATCCCGGCCAGGTCATCTCCTGTCGGGTTCACGTAGCCAATCTAACACCAACAAATATTGACAAAATAGAGCGTTCAGAGCAGTCTAAATATGAGATTTCTCTAAGAGCACTGAAGGGGTGCATTTACCTCAACGTGATCGTGTCGCAGCCCACGCTGATCGAGCTCTTTTCTCCCGGAATTGCCCGCCGGGAGTAAATCAGCGTGATCAGCAGTGACACAGCACAATCAGGGTTTCTGTTCCTGTTCTGACGAGTCAGCACTGTGGCTGGGTGAGGGAGTAACGATGGCAGACGAATTCGCGCCCGTCACCGTCACTCCCATCGCCCGCACGCTGCCGGATCTGTTGCTTCGCCAAGCCGCCCGTTATCCCGATCGGGTGGCTTTTTCGTTCTCCCGTGACGGTGAGGAACAACACAGCACCGAAATAACCTATCGGGAGTTGGACACTCAGGCCCGGCGTATCGCGGCGAACCTGCAGCAGCAGGGCACCGTCGGGGAACGGGTTCTGGTGCTCTGCCCGCCGGGGCTGGATTTCATCGCCGGACTGTTCGGCTGTCTGTACGCCGGGGCGATCGCCGTTCCGGTGCATCCACCGATGCGTGAGCACCTGGTGCCGCGGGTGGCGTCGATCGTCGCCGACGTCGAGCCGCGGTTCGCGCTGACCGTCGGGGAGCTGCACCCGCGGATCGCTCCCACCGTCGATGCGCTGCTGACCGGTGAACGGGCGTTGCACTGGTGTGTCACCGATGCGTCCGACGGCGACGAAGATCGCTGGGACACACCCACGTTGGACCCCGACACGATCGCGATGGTGCAGTACACCTCCGGATCGACCAGCACCCCCAAAGGGGTGATGCTCAGCCACGCCAACCTGATGCACAACCTGGAGACCATCCGGCAGACCTGGAACGGTGACGACCACGCCGTCGGGGTGTTCTGGCTGCCGCCGTTCCACGATATGGGTCTGATCGGGGGGATCCTGGAAACCCTCTACGTCGGCGGCAGTTCGGTGCTGATGTCACCGACCGCCTTCATCAAGGGTCCACTGCGCTGGCTGGAGGCCATCTCTCGGCACCGGGCCACGATCACCGCCGCACCCAACTTCGCCTTCGACATGTGCGTGGAACTCACCACACCGGAGCAGCGGGCCGCCCTGGACCTGTCCTCGTGGTCGGTCGCGATGTGCGGCGCCGAGCCGGTGCGTCCGGCCACCCTGCGTGATTTCGCCGCGGCGTTCGCGCCGGCGGGATTCCGTCCCGAGGCCTACTACCCGGTCTACGGCCTCGCCGAGGGCACCCTGCTGGTCTCCGGAGATTCCGAATCCCCGCAGCCGATGGTTCTCGATGTCGATCGGGTCGCGTTGCGCGACAACCGGATCGTCGTCATCGCGTCCGACGACCCGGCCGCCACACCGTTGGTGGGCTGCGGCCGTCCGCAGGGCGGGCAGCGGGTTGTCATCGTCGATCCGCAGACCCACCGGCAGTGCCCGTCCGGCCACGTCGGTGAGATCTGGGTGCACGGGCCCAGCGTCGCCCGCGGCTATTGGGGTCGGCCCGAGCAGTCCGCCGAGACGTTCGGTGCCCGCCTCGCCGACACCGGCGAAGGCCCGTTCCTACGCACCGGGGATCTGGGTTTCCTTCACGACGGCGAACTGTTCGTCACCGGGAGAAGCAAAGACCTCATCATCATCCGCGGCACCAACCACTACCCGAACGACATCGAGTTGACCGTGCAGGACTGCGACCCGGCGTTGCTGCGCGGCCGGGGCGCGGTCTTCGCGGTCACCCCGGAATCCGGTGGCGGTGAACAGCTTGTCGTGGTCCAGGAGGTCGACCCCAGCCGGCTCGGTGCGGCCGAACTCGACACGCTCATCGACCGGATCCGTACCGCGGTCACCACCACACATCAGGTTCGCACCCACGCGGTGGTGCTCGCCCAACCGCTGCAGCTTCCCACCACCTCCAGCGGCAAGATCCAACGTCACGCCGCACGCCGGCAGTACCTCGATCACACCCTGCCCGTGGTCACCGCCTGGCAGGCGGCGAGCCCGTCGCCGGTGGCCGACACCGTCGAGGCAGGCGCCGAACCCGCCCCGGCGACGGCCGCCGCGGGACCGCGCAGCGTGACCGAGATCCGCCAGTGGCTGATCGCGCGGCTCGCCGCGGAGGTGGAGGTGCCGGCCGCCGAGATCGACACGAGCCAGCCGTTCGCCTACTACGGGCTGGACTCGGTGCACGCCGTCCGGTTGTCCACCGCCTTGGAGCAGTGGCTGGGCACCGAGCTGACCCCGACGATCGCCTACGAATACCCGAGCATCGACATCCTCTCCCGTCACCTCGCCGGTGCCGACGACGAACCCGCGGCCACGGCCGGCGACCAGCCTGCCGCGCCGCGCGACGAACCGGTCGCGATCGTGGGGATCGGCTGCCGCTTCCCCGGCGCCGACGGCCCGGATGCCTTCTGGCAGTTGCTGACCGGCGGGGTCGATGCGGTCGGCCGGGTTCCCGCCGACCGGTGGGACGCGGATGCGTTCTACAACCCGGACCCTGCGGTGCCGGGCACCGCGGTCACCCGCGACGGCGGGTTCCTGCGCGGGGTCGACCAGTTCGACGCGGCGTTCTTCGGGATCTCCCCCCGCGAAGCCGACCAGATGGATCCCCAGCAGCGACTGCTGCTGGAGGTGGCGTGGGAGGCACTCGAGGACGCCGGGCAGGTTCCCGAGGATCTGGCCGGCTCACGCACCGGGGTGTTCGTCGGTATCGCCACCAACGACTACGGCGCCCTGCGGTTGGGGCAGCCCCAACTTGTCGACGCCTACACCGGCACCGGCAACGCGTTGAGCATCGCCGCCAACCGGCTGTCCTACATGTTCGACTTCCACGGCCCGTCGCTGGCGGTCGACACGGCCTGCTCGTCGTCGCTGGTGGCGGTCGATCTGGCTTGCCGCAGCCTGCGCGACGGCGAGTGCACGATGGCGGTGGCCGCCGGGGTCAACGTGATCCTGTCGCCGGCGCTGATGATCAACTTCACCAAGGCGCGGGTGATGGCCGCCGACGGGCACTGCAAGACCTTCGCCGCCGACGCTGACGGCTATGTCCGCGGTGAAGGCGCCGGGGTGGTCGTGCTCAAGCCGCTGAGCCGGGCCATCGCCGACAACGACCCGATCTACGCGGTGATCCGGGGCAGTGCGACCAACTCCGACGGGCGCACCAACGGACTCATCGCCCCCAGCGCCGCAGCGCAGGAGGCCGTGCTGAAAGAGGCCTACCGGCGCGCGGGCATCGCCCCGGCGGCGGTCGGCTACGTCGAGGCGCACGGCACCGGCACCGCCCTGGGGGACGCGATCGAGGCCAAGGCGTTGGGCGCGGTGCTCGCCGCCGGGCGTCGCGACGGCGACCGCTGCCTGGTCGGGTCGGTCAAGACCAACATCGGGCACCTGGAGGCGGCCGCCGGGGTGGCCGGACTGATCAAAGTGGCTCTGGCGCTGCGGCATCGGCAGATCCCGGCCAGCCTGCACTTCACCGACCCCAACCCGCACATCCCGTTCGCGGAGCTGCCGCTGCAGGTGGTGGACACCCTGACCGCGTGGCCGGAGGACACCGGTCGCGCTGTCGCCGGGGTCAGTTCGTTCGGTTTCGGTGGCACCAACGCCCACGTCGTTCTCACCGAGGCGCCGCAGGTGCGGGCCACTCCCGCCGCCGCGGCATCCCGCCCGGAACTGCTGGCGTTGTCGGCGCGATCACCGGAGGCGCTCGACGCGCTCGTCGGCGAGTACGAGATGCAATTGGTGACCGGGGCGCCGCTGGGCGATCTGTGTTACACCGCCGGAGCACGGCGCGGCCACCACGACTACCGACTGTGCGTCGTCGGCGACTCCCAGTCGGCGATGTTCGAAGCCCTGGCCGCGTACCGCCAGCACGAGGAGCGCCCGGGACTGTCGGTCGGGCGCCGGCGGCCCGGCCGGGCGCCGACGGTGACGTTCGTGTTCTCCGGGCAGGGCTCGCAGTGGCTGGGCATGGGTCGGCGGCTCCACGAGCAGGAGCCGGTGTTCGCCGAGGCGCTGCTGGCGTGTGACCAGGCGCTGCAACCCCACCTGGGGATGTCGGTGATCACCGAGATGACCGGTGTCGGTCAGCACAGCGGCACGCCGCTGGGCGATATCGGGGTGATCCAGCCGGCGATCTTCGCGATCCAGGTGGCGCTGGCGGCACTGTGGCGCTCCTGGGGAGTGCATCCCGCCGCCGTCGTCGGGCACAGCATGGGCGAGGTGGCCGCCGCGCACGTGGCCGGTGCGCTCACACTCGACGACGCCGCGCGGGTGATCGCCACACGGGCCCGGCTGCTGCGCCGGGTGCGGGGGCAGGGCACCATGGTGCTGACCGAGCTCACCGAGGCCGAGGCCGGCGAGCTCATCGCCGGGCACACCGACCATGTGGCGGTCGCGGCGCACAACAGCCACCGCTCCACGGTGCTATCCGGGGCTCAGCCGGTGTTGGCCAACCTGATGGCCGAACTGGAACGCCGGGACCGGTTCTGCCGCTGGATCGACGTCGACGTGGCCTCTCACAGTCCCCAGATGCAGTCGCTCACCATCGATCTGCGCGCTGCGCTGGCCGATCTGACCCCGACCGCACCGACCGTTCCGTTCTATTCGACGGTCACCGGGGGCCTGCTCACCGACCGCCCCCTCGACGCCGACTACTGGGTGGACAACCTGCGCCGCCCGGTGCGGTTCTCCCCGGTGGTGCAGGATCTGCTGCGGTCCGGCCACGACACCGTCGTCGAGATCAGCCCGCATCCGATCCTGCTGATCGGGGTGCGCGAGGACGCCGCGCATCTCGACACGCCGTGCACGGTGCTGCCGTCGTTGCGCCGCGAGGACAGCGGCCAGCTCGGTCGGGCCGCCGCCCTGGGGTCACTGAGCGCCCTGTACACCCTCGGCCAGCCGATCGCCTGGCGGCAGGTGTTCCCGGCGGGGTCGCGCCCCATCCCCGCCCCGACCTATCCCTGGCAGCATGTGCGGGCCTGGCTCGACGCCGGCGCGCTGCCCACCCCGGCAGGCGCGGCCCCCGCGCGACCCGCCGAGACGGGGCTGGCGTGGGTCGGCCCGCTGCACTCGGCGGCCCACCCCGACACCGTGATCGCCGAGGTGTCCGTGGGCACCGAGGCGCTGCCGGCACTGGCCGGGCACCGGATCAACGGCACCACCGTGGCACCGGCCGCGTTGGTGCTGCGGCTCGCGCTCGTCGCGATCACCCGGACGTTCGGGCGCGCACAGCGGACGGTGCGCGACGTGGTCTTCGACCGGCCGTGGGCGCTGCACGACGCCGCCGGACAGACCCTGCAGGTGGTGCTGCGCGGCGACCCCGCCACCGCGGTGAGCTTCGACTGCTACACCGCCGATCACACGGCCGGCGCGACGCACCCGCGGAGTTGGTCGCGCCTGGCGCACGGCACCGTCGCCACCGCGCCACCGGCCGTCGCCGCTGACGCCACCGGCCCCCTCGACGTCGTGCGGGGGCGCTGCGCCAGCGAGGTCGACGGCGACCGGTTCTACGACGAACTCGACGACGCGGGACTGCACTACGGGTCGGCGCTGCGCGTGGTGACCACGCTGTGGCGCCGCGACGGTGAGGCGCTGGCCCGTCTGGGCCCCGGCGCGCAACGCTGCACGGTCGACGACATGGACGCCGCGGCCGTGGTCGACGCCTGTGTGCGGGTGCTGGCCGCGACGCTGCCCGGCGCCGAGGCCGGGATCTTCGTGGCCTCCGGGATCGAGGCGATCGACAAGACCGGAACACTGGCCGACGTCGCCTGGTGCCATGCCGTCTTGACCGACGCCGCCGTGCCCACCGGCGAGGTCACCCTGCTCGACGACAACGGTGCGGTGGTGGTGCGCGCCGCCGGGCTGCGCCTACAGCGGTTGACCCCGGCGCTGCCGCCGCTGCCGGTCGATCTGCGCGACCGGCTGTACCAACTGCACTGGCAGCCGGCGTCGATCACACCCGAATCCGACGGCGCGGAGCCCGCGGCGCCCGCCGGCAGCTGGCTGATCTTCGGTGACGGCGCGACCGTCGAGGACACGCTGCGTGATTACCTCGAGGCCCACGGGCAGTCCGGTGTGTTCGTCGCCGCCGTCCCCGGACTCGACGCCGTGGCACGGCCCACCGCCGACACGTTCCATCTCGATCCCGCCCGCCCCGAGCAGTTCCGCGTCCTCGTCGACATTCTCGCCGCCGAGCAGCGCCCGCCGGTGCGTGCCGTGGTCCACCTGTGGAACCTGCTGGCATGTCCGACGCGAGACACCACGCTGTCCGGTTTGCAGGACGCCGCGACTGTCGGCACCGCCAGCGTCGTGCACCTGGTGCAAGCGCTCTCCCGCGCCGACTGGCCCGTACCGCCGCGGCTGTGGCTGGTCACCGGCGGGGTACAGGTCACCGACGACGAGCCCGCCGCCGCGGTCGCCGTCGCCCAGGCCCCGGTGTGGGGATTGGGACGCACCGTCGACCACGAGCATCCCGAATTGCGCTGCACCCTGGTCGATTTGTCCGCCGACCCCGGCGCCCAGGAGTTGCGCGCCCTGTTCGGTGAGCTGTGGGCGGACTCCGCCGAAACCGAGGTGGTGCTGCACGGCTACCGCCGCTATGTGGGACGCCTGATCGGCTACGACGACGTCGACTCCGAGCGACTCGCGGTGACCGTGGCCGACCATCCGACGATCACCGACATTCGTGATGATGCGACCTATCTCATCACCGGCGGACTGGGTGCGGTCGGGTTGGTGGTCGCCGAATGGCTGGTGGAACGCGGCGCACGGCACCTGCTGTTGACGGGGCGCAGCGCGCCGGGGCCCTCAGCCCGCGACGCGATCGCGGCACTGGAAGCCACCGGCGCGCAGGTGCAGGTGGTCGCCGCCGACGTCACCCGCATCGACGAGGTGAAAGCCGTTGTGGCCGAGACGGCCGCGGCGGGGATGCCGCCCCTGCGCGGGGTGGTGCACGCTGCCGGCACCGTCGCCGACGCGATCCTCGACCGCCTCCAGACCTCCGACCTGCGGGCGGTGATGGCCCCGAAGGTCGACGGCGCCTGGAACCTGCACACCGCGACCGCCGGAACCGAGTTGGATTTCTTCGTGCTGTTCTCCTCGGCGGCCTCCGTGCTGGGCTCCCCCGGGGCGGCGAACTACGGTGCGGCCAACGCTTTCTGCGACGCGCTGGCCTGGCACCGCCGGTCTCTGGGTCTGCCGGCGCTGGCCGTCAATTGGGGGCCGTGGGCCGATCTGGGGTTCTTCACCCGCTCCGAACTGCACCGGCATTTCAGCCACTACGGGGTCCACGCGCTGACTGCGACCGACTCGCTGCGGGCGCTGGCGGTGTTGCTGCCGCGTTCGGCCACCCAGGTAGCGGTGCTCGACATCGACTGGGCGCAGTGGCGTCCCGGTTCCACCATCCCGATGCTCACCGCGCTGCGCGATGCCGCGCCGGCCGCCCCGCCCGCGGCCGCCGGGGATCTGCGCCTGCGGTTGCGCGACGCCGATCCGGATCGACGCCGGGAAGTCATCGAGACCTACTTGCGGGATCTGACGGCAGCCAAGCTGGGGCTGGCCCCCGCGCGGCTGGACCTCGACGCACCGCTGAACAACCTCGGCGTGGATTCGCTGATCACCTTGGAGCTGCGCATCCAGGTGGAACGCGAACTCGGTGTCGTGGTTCCGGTGGCCCGACTGCTCGACGGGCCGAGCGTGCGGGCGTTGGCCGACTGGCTCAGCACTCAATTGCCCGGCGATCTCGGTGCCCCGCCCCCCGCCGCCGAACCCGGTGCCCCGGCAGCCCCGGCCCCGACGCCGGACATGGACCTGTTGGCCCAGGTAGGCGATCTCTCCGATGACGCCGTGGACGAGTTGCTCCGGGACGTCCTCTCCACTGCGGCCCCCCGGAACCTGCCTGCGAATGAGGAACACCGATGACCGACACCCCGATCGACGTTTCCGCGCTCACCCCGGAGGCGAAACGCGCGCTGCTGGCGCGCCTGTTGATGCAGAAGGCCGAGCGCTCCGCCAGTGAACACCCTCTGTCGCAAGGCCAGCGCTCGCTGTGGTTCGTCCACCAGCTCGCCCCCGACAGCGCCGCCTACACCGTGGTCTACGCCGGTCGGATCAGCGGCGTCCTCGACACCGCGGCACTCGAGCGCGCCGCCCAGGCGCTGGTCGACCGGCACCCGATGTTGCGCACCACCTACACCGAGCGGGATCGCCAACCGTGCCAGCTGGTGCACCCGTCGTGGCCGGTACGCATCGCCCACCACGACATCGGCACCGACCCGGCGGAGGTGCACAGCTGGATCCGCCGTGAAACCGACCGCCCCTTCGACCTGTACACCGGACCGGTGTTGCGCCTGACCCTGCTGCGGCGCGGCCCCGAGGAACACATCCTGGTGCTGGCGGTGCACCACATCGCGGTCGACTTCTGGTCGATCGACATCATTCTCGACGAGCTGCGCCGTCTCTACGCCGCCGAACACGGCGGTCCGGTGCCCCCGCTGCCCGCCGAGCGTTACGTCGACTACGCCGAGGATCAGGCGCGCAGGCTCGACGGTGAGGACGGGCAGCGGCTGTGGTCCTACTGGCGTCAGCGGCTGGCCGGGGATCTGCCCACCCTGCAGCTGCCCACCGACCGGCCCCGACCGGCCGTGCAGACCTACCGCGGTGCGCTGCACCGATTCTCGATCGACGCCGCAACCACGGCCGCACTCAAGGACGCGGGGCGCGCCGCCGGCGCCACTCCGTACATGACGCTGCTGGCCGCCTACGCCGCGCTGCTCGCCCGTTACAGCGGTGCTGACGACCTGATCATCGGCTCGCCGTTCGCCTGCCGGGACCGTGCCGGGGTGACCGGACTGGTCGGCTATCTGGCCAACCCGGTGGCGTTGCGGGTCGATGTCGGTGACGACCCGACGTTTCGCGCGCTGCTGGCCCAGGTCAAGGACACGGTGCTCGGCGCGATCGCCCACCAGGACTACCCGTTCCCGCTGTTGGTCGAGCGGCTGCGCCCACCCCGCGACGCGGGCCGCACCCCGGTGTTCCAGGTGTCGTTCGCCTGGGAACAGACCCGCAACTTCACCGACCATCCTGCCGATACCGCCGAGACCGCCGAGACCCGGGCCGTCCCCGGGCAACTGCCGCTGGAGACCGTACACATCGGGCAGGGCGGCGCCCCGTTCGACGTGACCATGCAGATGGGTGAGCACGGCCCCGACGACCGGCGGGTCCTCGAAGCCGCCCTGCAGTTCAACACCGACCTCTTCGACGCGGCCACCATCGAGAGGATGGCCGGGCATTTCACCACCCTGCTCGCCGGGATCGCCGCCGACCCCGACACCAAGGTCTCGGCGTTGCCGTTGCTCACCGCCGATGAGCAGCGACAGCTGGGGCAGTTCAACGACACCGCTGCGCCACCCGACGACGCCGGGCACTGCCTGCACGAGCTGGTTGCCGCCACCGCCGCGCGCCGCCCCGAGTCGCTCGCGGCCCGCTGCGGCGACCACACCCTGAGCTACGGCGAGCTGGAGCGTCGCGCCAACGGGCTCGCCCACCGGCTGCACCAGCTCGGGGTCGGCCCCGACGTGGTGGTGCCGGTGCTGCTGGACCGCTCGGTGGAACTGGTGGTGGCGCTGCTGGCGGTGCTCAAGGCCGGCGGTGCGTTCGTGCCGGTGGATCCGGCGCAACCGGCCCACCGGATCGCGGCGATGCTCGACGACATCGCCGACGCCCCGGCCTGCCTCACCGACCGTCGGCACCTGGGGCAGCTGCCCCCCGAGTTCACCGGCGCGCGGCTCTGCCTGGACGCCCCGGCGATCTCCGCGCTCACCGCCGAGACCGCACCGGTCACCGGGGTCGGTGCCGACAACCTGGCCTACGTCATCTACACCTCCGGGTCGACCGGAACCCCCAAGGGCGCACTCAACGCGCACAGCGGCATCACCAACCGGCTGCGGTGGATGCAGTCGGCCTATCCGTTGACCGAAGCGGACCGGGTTCTGCACAAGACCCCGTTGAGCTTCGACCCGTCGATGTGGGAGATCTTCTGGCCGTTGATCACCGGCGCCGGATTGGTCATCGCCAAACCGGAGGGCCACAAGGACGCCGCCTACCTGGTGCGCACCATCGTCGACAACGCCATCACCACAATCCATTTCGTGCCGTCGATGCTGCGCCGGTTCCTCGCCGAACCGGATGCGACCGAATGCGTCGGCCTGCGTCGGGTGTTCTGCAGCGGCGAGGTTCTCCCCGCAGACCTGCGTGACGATTTCTTCGCCGCCCTCGGCGCCGAGCTCTACAACCTCTACGGCCCCACCGAGGCGGCCATCGACGTCACCCACTATCACTGCCGGCGCGGTGTGGACGAGCAGGTGATCCCGATCGGCCGACCGATCGCCAACGCCACCATCCACCTGCTCGACGCTCACGGGCAGCCGGTGCCGGTCGGGGTGGCCGGCGAGCTGTTCATCGGCGGGGTGGCGGTGGGCCGCGGCTACCTGGACCGGCCGGAGTTGACCGCGGCCGCGTTTCGCCCGGACCCGTTCTCCGCGAACCCCGGTGCCCGGCTCTACCGCACCGGGGATCGCGCCCGCTACCGCGCCGACGGCAACATCGAGTACCTGGGACGTATCGACAACCAGGTGAAGGTCCGCGGGTTCCGCATCGAGCCCGGCGAGGTGGAGGCCGCGCTGACCCGTCACCCCGGCATCGCCGACGCCGCCGTGGTCGCCGCCCGCGACGGCCACGGCGCCACCCTGCTGGTGGCGCACGTCGTCCCCGCCGGTGCGGCGGCCCCGGGCACCGGCGAACTGCGCCGGTTCCTGCTCGAATTGCTTCCCGCGGCGATGATTCCGGCGGTGTTCCGGGTCACCGACGCGCTGCCGTTGACCTCCAGCGGCAAGGTGGACCGGCGGGCGCTGGCCGCCGCCGATGCGGCCGCGCCGTTGACGCTGGCCGAATACATCGCCCCGCGCACCCGGACCGAGCAGGTGCTCGCCGAGATCTGGCGGTCGGTGCTCGACGTGGACCGCGTCGGGGTCACCGACGACTTCTTCTCCCTCGGCGGCGCCTCCACCCAGGCGTTGGAGGTGGCGATGCAGGCCGGAGATCACGGGTTGGCGCTGCGGCCGGAATCACTGTTCGTCTACGGCACCATCGCCGAACTGGCCGCCGAGTTCGGGCCGCTCCCCGACGCCACGGAGGTGGTCCCCGCGGCCACCGGGGCAGCCCCGGCGGCACCCACGGCCGCACAGGCGGCCCCGGTCGCCGCGCCGCGCACCGCGGCGCGCGCGCACCCCACGGTGATCGAGAGCCTGGGGGTGTACCTACCGCCGCGGGTGGTGGCCACCGAGACGGTCCTCGCCGGGTGCCGCAACGAGGTGCGGATTCCGTTGGAGCGGCTGACCGGAATCAAAAACCGCCGGATGGCCGGTGACGGCGAGTACGCGATCGATCTGGCGCGCAGCGCCGCAGCACAAGCGCTTTCCCGGTCGACTTACCTGCCCGAAGACATCGACTTGATCATCGCCTGCAACATCTCCCGTTGCGACGGTCCGGGCCACATGTTCAGCTTCGAACCCAGCACCGCCGCCCGACTCCGCGATGTCTGCGGGCTCTCCCACGCAGTGGCGTTCGACATCAACAACGCTTGCGCGGGCATGTTCACCGGCATCGATGTCGCCGACGCGTTCTTGGCCACCGGGCTGATCCGGTCGGCGCTGGTGGTCAGCGGCGAGTACATCAGCCATCTCACCGAGACCGCCC
Organism: Mycolicibacillus koreensis; assembly: GCF_002104795.1. Lineage (GTDB taxonomy): Bacteria > Actinomycetota > Actinomycetes > Mycobacteriales > Mycobacteriaceae > Mycobacterium > Mycobacterium koreense. Next base: position 51,515 of record NZ_NCXO01000002.1, on the reverse strand, counting down.
AGCGCGAGATCGCCGGCCCGATGGATCCGCGGCTGGCCTGCCTGACTCTCGGTGACGCGGGGGCCGCGGTGGTGCTCGAGCGCGCCACCGGCGACCGGGTCGGGTTCCGTGACCTCGACATGGCCACTCTGAGCCGCTACGCGAAACTCTGCATCGCCAAGGCCACCGACGGCCCGCACGGCGGGGCGATCATGGTCACCGATTCGGTCACCCAGACCGCGGTGGCGGTGAAACATTCGGTGCCCTACGTCGCCGAGGTGATGGGGCGCCATGGTTGGCGGCCCGACACCATCGACCACCTGCTGATGCACCAGACGTCGGAGTCGTCGATCAACGACGCGGTCGGTGCCATCAACCGTGTCTTCGGTGCCGGCGCAGCCCATCGGGGCAACACCATCTACAACCTTGCCGAACGCGGAAACACCGCGACTACCAGCCATTTCGTGGCGTTGGCCGACAGCATCGCCGCCAACCGGATCAACTCCGGCGACAACGTGGTGTTCTCGATCACCGGCTCCGGTCAGACCGTGGGCACCGCGCTGTACACCTTCGACGACCTGCCCGACCGACTGCGTCTGGCCGCCGATTCCGGGGGGCCGAGGCCCCCGGCCCGCAGCACTCGCCGCAGCGCGGACCGCCGAGACCTGCCGGCGACACCGCGGGTGCGTATCGACAGTGTCGGATTGGCGCCGGCGGTCGACCCGGCGGCCACATCGTCGATCGGTGCGGCGGTCGCCGCCGCCCGGGCCTGCCTGGACCGCGCCGAGGTGGCCCCCCAAGCGGTCGGGCTGATGATCCACGCCGGGATCTACCGCGACGATTTCCTCTCCGAGCCCGCGGTGGCGGCGCTGGTCGCCGGGGAACTGGACATCAACGGCGACATCCACTCCGCCGCCGAGCCGACGACGCTGGCGTTCGATGTGCTCAACGGTGCGGTCGGTTTCCTCAACGCCTGCCACGTCGCGGCCGGGATGATCGCTGCGGGCCGCACCGGCCATGCGATGGTGCTGGCGTCGGAGATCGAGAACAACACCCCCGAGAGCGGCTACCCGCTGTACGGGATCGCCGAGACCGGATCGGCGCTGCTGCTCAGCGGCAACGCCGACCCCGACGGGGAAGGCTTCGGCCGCTTCGTCTTCGACCACCACCCGGAGTACCGCGAGGCATTGACCACTTACACCCAGCAGCGCGACGGACGAACCTGGCTGCGCATCGACCGCGACCCCGACCTCGCGGCGGTGTACACCAGTTGCATCCCGTCGGCGGTCAAGCAACTGCTGACGGCCGACGGGCTGGAACCCGCCGACATCGCGGTGGTGCTGCCCCCGCATTTGCCGGGTGCCGCCCTCGGTGAGTTGGCCGCCCGCATCGACATCCCGCGGTCGCGGTTCGTCGGGGTGGCCTCCGACACCGATCTGTTCACCTCGTCGCTGCCGTACGCGATCGACCACGTCCGCCGCCACAATCTGGTCGCCCCCGGCGATCTCGGGTTGATCATCACCGTCGGCTCCGGGGTCGAGGTCGGCTGCACCACCTACCGGTTCTGAGGCGCGATGCGGGCGTTCGTCACCGGCGGTACGGGATTCGTCGGAGCCAACCTGGTCGCCGGCCTGATCGACCGCGGTGTGCAGGTACGGGTGCTGCACCGGGCATCGTCGTCACCGGCAGCACTGCAGGGTCTGACCTATGAGGGTGTCATCGGCGACGTTCTCGATGATGAACACCGTCTCGCCGAGTCGATGACTGACTGCGACTGGGTGTTCCACACCGCCGCGATCTCCGACTATTGGCGCTACCGCGGCCGCGAGCAGCTTTACCGCACCAACGTGATCGGTACCCGCACGATGGCTGCGGCCGCCCTGCGCGCCGGGGTCACCCGATTCGTCTACACCAGCTCCATTGCCGCACTGGGGGTCCCGCCACCGGGGCACCAACTTCTCGAGACCGATGCGTTCAACCTGGCACCGCGCCGGTTTCCCTACGGGCACAGCAAGTGGCTGGCCGAAGCGGAGGTGGCCCGCGCGGTCGCCGCCGGGCTGCCGGCGGTGACCGTCAACCCGTCGGTGGTGATCGGTCCGCGCGATGTGAACCGGATCGCCGCGGCGATGGTGGTGCAGGCCGCCCAGGGGCGGCTGCGGGTGGCCGCACCCGGGGGCACCAACTTCGTGTCGACCACCGATGTGGTGGCCGGTCACCTCGGCGCGGCCGAGTGTGGGAGGGTCGGCGAGCGCTACATCCTGGCCGGGCAGAACCTGACGTTTCACGACGCGTTCAGCACCGTGTGCGAGATGGTGGGCTCCCCGCCGCCGGCGGTGACGTTGCCGCGCTGGATCATTCCGGTGGCCGCCGGGGCGGTGGCCGCGGTGCGCACGGTGATCGGCCCGCGGTTGCCGATCGACGCCAAGCAGATGCGCCTGTCCGGCTACGGCATCTACGCCGACGGCACCAAGGCGCGCACCGAACTGGGGGTGCCGTGCACACCGTTCGCGACCGCGATCAGCGAGGCCTACCGCTGGTATGCCGCCGAGGGTCTGGTGCCGGCGCCGCGCTGAGCGCTGGGGTGCCCGTGTGTCTACACCGCGGTGGGCGCGGCGGGTTCGATGTTGTGGTTGAGCGCGAACCGGTTGGTCGGGTCCAGGCGGGCCTTCAACGCGGCGAGGCGGCGATAGGTCTCGTCACCGAAGCTGGCCCGGATGCGTTCTTGGCCTTCGTCTCCGACGAAGTTGAGATAGGCGCTCGAGGGGCCGAGCGGGCGCAGGATCTCGTAGGCTTGGCCGGCCCAGGCGCGGCACCGTTCGGTGTCGGCCGGGTCGGTCCAGGTGGTCATCAGGTGAATGATGTACGGGTGGGTGCGGGTGGCGATCGCGGTCGCCTCCGGTGCGACTCGTCCGGCCACCCCGCCGAGGCGGATCAGGTGGAGCCGTGTCTGCGCGGTCGGGCGGGCGCGGCCCAGCAGCGAGATGCGGCGGATCGCTTCGTCGGACAATTCGGTGAGGAACACCGACTTCCAGTAGTTCAACCAGCCGAACGGCGCGGTCTGGTCGATCACCTGCTGCCAGGTGGCGTAGCGCAGGGTGTGCCGCAGCGCCACCGCGGGTTCGGTGGACGCCGCAGGCACCGTCAATAGCGCATCGACGTCGTTCTGCCCGGTTGCGTCGGTGCGTGTCGAGCAGCCGAGGATATTGACCAGGTTGCGTCCGGAGGTGATGTCGGTGGAGAAGTCGAGGATCGCCGCGAGGTGGTCGGGTGCGCCGTCCATGCGGTCGCGGAAATGCCGGAGCACGGTGTCGGCCTCGGTGTCGGCGTAGCTGTACACCCCGGCGACCACCTCGTCGACCGGGTGCAGCCGCAACACGAATCGTGCCACCACACCGAAATTTCCACCGCCCCCGCGCAGGCCCCACAACACCTCGGGGTCGTCGGTCTCGCTGACCGTGAGCACCTCGCCCGTGGGCGCCACCACATCGGCGCCGACGAGGTTGTCACAGGTCAACCCGTAGGCACGGGAGAGCCAGCCGATGCCGCCACCGAGGGTGAATCCACCCACCCCGGTGGTCGACACCACACCGCCGGGGCAGGCCAAGCCGTGCGCGGTGGTGGCGCGGTCCACGTCGGCCCAGGTGGCACCCGGTTCGACCATCGCGATCCGTCGTTGTGGATCGACCTGCACGCCACGCATTGCTGAAAGGTCAATGACCACACCGCCGTCGGTGCTGGAATGTCCGGCGACACTGTGCCCGCCGCCACGCACCGCGATCTGCGCACCGGACTCGACCGCGTAGCGCACCGCCGCGACGATGTCGTCGAGGGTATGGCAGCGCAGCAGGACCGCGGGGCGCTTGTCGATGAGTCCGTTGAACACCTGTCGCGCCGTGTCGTAGCCGGGGCTGTCGGGATAGATCGCGTCACCGGTGAAACCGGGCACCGGGGTGACCCTCGATGTCATCGTGTTCTCCGTATTCGTGTCTAGAGAACGCACCGCGTTGTGCGCCCTGGCCGAAAACCTACTCGTCGCGCAGTTCGACCGCGGGAGTGGATCGGGTGGCGCGCCAGGCCGGGATCACCGCGGCGGCCACCGCCGATACGGTGGCCGCGACCGCGTAACGCAGGCCCTCGTTCCACGGGAACACCATCGGCGCGATCAGCCCGACGTTGACGATGGCGGCGTGGCGGACCGCCTGGATCACAACAAGCGACAGCACCGCCCCGCACAGCGCTCCGGTTGCCCCGGCGATGATTGCCTCGGTGGTGGTGATGGTGAACACCCGCCAGCGGGTGGCGCCGAGTGCCTGGATGAGCGCCACCTCACGGCGTCGGCGCATCCCCACCAGCAAAAGGGTGGCCAACACCGAGATGAACGCGATCGCCAGCAGCCCGTATTTGAGCGCATTGAGCGGGTTCAGGTAGCGCGACACCGACTCGGCGATATCGCCGGCGTAACCGTCGGTGGTGACCGGGTGGACCTCTTGGTCGAAGTCGGCGGCGGTGATGTCGGCGATGAGTTCCGCGGCGGTGGCGTCCGGGCCGGGGGTGAGGAACACAAGCCCGGGCGGTTGTGGACCGTAGAGCTGTTCGGCCAGATCGTAGGGCAGGTAGATGCGCTGACCGCCGTACTCGGGGGTCGCGACGATCGACCCGATCGTCATGTTGCGCCCGCCCGGCTGACTGCCCAGATAGATCTGGTCGCCGACGCGCACCTGTTTCTCGCGGGCCAGGATCCCGCCGACGACCAGTTCGTCGGCGTCCAGAGCGTCGCGGGGGACGCTGCCCTGCAGCAGGCCGAACGGGAAGGTCGGGCGGTCCTGGGCCTGCACATGTGCCAGCGACCCGTCGAGCAGGTTGACTTCGATCTCGGCCATCCGCTCGACGCTGCCCAGGCTCGGCAGCGACCGCAGCGTGGCCATCGTCGCGGGTGAGAAACGGGCGTCGAGCGGGCCGTAGTCGGCGAAACTGCTGGTCGTCACCGCCACCCTCTGGTAGGCCTGCGCTTCGGCGACATCACGCCCACCGGCATTGATGGCCAACAGGAATCCCGACAGCAGGATCGCCACCACCACCGGTACGGCGACCGCGCCGGCGATTGCCGCGGTGCGCGAGGAGTCCGCTCGCAATCCGGTGAGCGCCAACGCCGGTGCCGGGTGACGGGGAAGGTCGGGGCGTTGCCGGATCCACACGATCAGCTGGGCGCTCAGGTACGCCGCCGCCAGCAGGACCCCGATGATCGCGGTGACCGCTCCGACATCGGCGACGGTCGCCTGCCACGCCAGCAGCCCGCCGCTGCGGGTGGCCAGGGCCGACGCGCCCATCCCCCCCAACCCGAGTGCCAGTAACGCAGCAGCCTTGAGCCACAACCGCTGTGGTTTACCCAGACCCTGGCCGGCGCGACCGGAGAGCTCGTCGACGATCGGGGTTCGCGCCGCCGACAACGCCGGCAGCCAGGCGGCGGCGACGGCCAGCAGCAGGCCGATCCCCGGCCCGACGGCGAAGATCCGTGGATCGAGCACCAAACGAACACTCACCCCGAGGAATTGGCGAGTAAGTTCACTGGCACTGGCAACGACCGGGATCGCGATCCCGATACCCACGACGATGCCCAGCACCGCGCCGACCGCGCCGAGAAGGGCCGCCTCGGAGAGGAACCCGGCGGCGATCGAACGGGGCGAAGCGCCCAGCGCGGCGGCGATCGCGATCTCGCGGCGGCGTTCCTCCACCGACAGCCGGGTGATCTGGACGATGAGGATCACCCCCACCCCGACGGCGATCAGCGCGAATATCGCCAACAGCGGCAACAGGATCGAGTTGACGTTGAAACCGCGGGCCGGTTCGCTGCGCGGCTGCACCGTGTATCCGGCGCCGAGTTCCTCGCTGAGCGCCGCCCGCACCTGTTCGGGGTCGGCGTCGGGCGCCAGGGTGACGTAGAGCATGTCCACGTTGGGCCCGCGGGAGAACTGCGTCTGGGCCACGCTGAGCGGCAGCACCACCACCAGGCCGTTGTTGATCGCGTCGAGGTCGTCGATCTGCTGGAAATCCGCCAGGGGCATCGACCCGACATCGGTCATCAACGCGGCCCCGGGGGCCAGGGAGGCGCCGAGCACCGCAGAGGTGGCCGGCGGTGGTTCGCTCTGGCCGGCTTGGCAGACCTGCGGATCGACGATCCACTGCGCCGAGCAGTCCACGCCGAGCCCGAGCCCGAACGCCTCGGTGTCGCCGTCGCGGATCAGCGTCACAGCCCGCACCACCGGGACAATGGTGGCGGCACCGGCGGTGTCGCGGACCGTCGTCACCGCCTCCGGGGTGATGCCGCCGCGGGTGGCCGCGCCGACCACCCGCAGCGGTGCGGGCCCGGCGATCTGATAGCCCACGTCGTCGACGGCGGTCTGCACACTGGTGGTTTCGATGAGCACGGCGACCACGACGGCGACCCCGCCGCCGAGGGAGAGGGCCGCCAACGCGGCGCGCAGTACGTGGCGGCGGATGGCCCGGAGGTTGATGATCCGCAGCACGCTGAGGGTGGCCAGCGGTCCACGGATCATGGCTGGTCGGATTCCGGGTCTTCGGCGGGGTCCACCTCGCCGGGGTCCTCTGCGGGGTCCTCGCCGGGTTCGGCGCTGTCGGCTTCGATACTGCCGTCGCGCAGCGAGATCAGCCGGGGTGCCGCGTCGGCGATGGTCTGGTCGTGGGTGACCAACACGATGGTCTGGCCGGCGGCGTTGAGCCGGTAGAGCACGTCGATGACCTTGCGGCCGTTGGGGGTGTCGAGGTTCCCGGTCGGCTCGTCGGCCAGGATCACATCGGGGTTCATGAACAGGGCGCGGGCGACCGCGACCCGCTGCTGCTCACCGCCGGAGAGCTGTGCGGGCACCCGCTTGGCCAGTCCGGCCACCCCGACCTGGTCGAGGAGCCCGATCGCCCGACCGTGTTCGGCGGGGCCGGATCGGCCGGCCAGCAACCCGGGAAGCATCACGTTCTCGACGACGGTCAGCCCCGCCAGCAGGTTGAACGACTGGAACACGTAGCCGAGGGTGCGGCCCCGCAGAGCGGCAAGTTTCTTGCGCGACAACGTCGTGACGTTGGTGCCGTTGAGCAGCACGTCACCGCTGGTGGGGGTGTCGAGCAACCCCAGAATGCTCAGCAGGGTCGATTTCCCCGATCCCGACGGACCGACCAGCGCCACGAATTCGCCGCGACGGATCTGTAGGTCGATGCCGGTGAGGATCGAAGTGACGGCCGCCCCGCGGCTGAACGACTTGTGAAGCCCACGGGTTTCGAGGACGACCGGTGCCGCAACCGATTCGGGGCATGGCTCCACCCGGGTAGCTTAGCGTGGCTCGATGAGGCGCCCGCACGACCGGTCGCCGCATTCGCCCGGCGGCCCCGGTGTGACCCACTACACTCTGCGGCGACGGCAATCGACGGCACGAGGTGAGCAATGAGCGGGTACCGATCGCGGGGGCCGCGGTGACCGGGGCGGCGGGGTCGGACCGGCCGGGCGAGCCGACCGACGGCGCCGACGAGCACACCTATGTGCGGTTGCCGTCGATCACCGGTGGGCAGCGCGGCGAGGTGGTGGTGGCGCTGTCGCCGGAGGGTCTGCTGATCGGTGGCGATCCCGACGGGGTGGAGTCCTATCTGGATCGGTTGCGCGCAGCGGCCGGCGAGCGGTTGGCGGTCGCGGGGCTGGAGTCGGCCACCGGCGGGGAGGGCTTCTCCGGTTTGGTGGCCGGGGCCGCGGGGATGTTCGGCCGAGCCGGCAAATTCGTCGCGTTGGGCCCGGAGAGTCTGCAGGCGATCCGTGAACGCAGTCTCATTCCCGGCGCGACGGGGCTGTTCCGTCTGGTGAACCGCGCCGCCGACAGCCCACTGATGCAGCAGCTGCAGTGGCGTCCGGCCGCGCTGAACCCGCTGCAGCGGTTGGCGACCCGGCTGTTGGTGATGCAACTGGCGGTGGAAACCGCGGTGTGCGAGGTGGAGGCCGCGGTGCGCCGGGTGGAGAGCAAGGTCGATTCGCTGCTCAACCCCGGCGAGCCCGAACCGCAGGATTGACGCCGAACCGGCACGGTCATCACGACGGGTCGAAGACCGCTTCGGCCGCCGGCGGATGGGCGAGAAGCGCAGGCAGCAGGAACACCCGAACGTAGCGCCGGACCTGCGCCGGGTCGCGACTGCCGGGCACCTGCCCCGACAGCAGGCTCAACGCCGACAGGATGAGGAAATGCGCCGCGTCGAGGGTTTGAAGGCCGGGGCGCAACACCTCACCCGCCGGGCCGTCGGCGACGTCATCGAGCATCGCGTCCACCGCCGACACCAACGGTGTCGCCGCACTGAGCAGACCACCGACCGTTCCGGATTCGGTTCGCTCCGACAGGATCGTGTAGATCGGGTCGTCGACGAGTTCGGTTGCCACCACGACGAACGCTTCGACGATCTTGGTCGCCAGATCCGGCGCATCGTCGAGGCGGTCCATGATGTGGCGGGCCTGCCGTGTGGTGTACCGACGCACCACAGCGCCCATCAACTCATCGCGGTTGGCGAAATGACGGTAGATGATGGTGCGCGTGCACCCCGCCGCGTGCGCAATGGATTCCATCGTCGAGCCGCGGTAACCGTGGGTGAGCAGCGAACGCTCCGCGGCGTCGAGCAGCTCCGCGCGGGCCTGGTCGGCGGGTTTGCCTCCCCCGGGCGGGCGACCGACACGACGTGTCGACTGCGCCGATCGTCGCGGCATCGGTTCTCTCCTGTGGCGCTTCAGTCCGGCACCGGGCTCAGGTATTCCGCGGGACTGCGGACCGCGACGCCCTGGCTCCTGACCGGTGCAAACCTACCGAAATCCGACGCATCACGAACGCTTGCGCCGATATCCGGGCTCGCCCCGACCGCGCCGGGACCACTTATTGACACATTATTCGTGATGTGCACTAATTGGGTGCGGTGGCCCCGTGGCGGTCAGTTCCCCGATGGCCGGCGGCGCCCCGCGGCGACGGCCGAAACAAGTTAGGTGCGGCGATGCGAGTTCATCACCTCAATTGCGGGACCATGGCGTTCGGGACCGTCGATCACTGCCTGGCGATCGAGACCGCCGCATCCGGGCTGGTGTTGGTCGACACCGGCTTCGGACTGAATTGCGTGCGTGACCCCGGGTTGCTGGGGTGGTCGCGCCACCTCATCCGGCCTGCGCTGCGGGAGAGCGAGACCGCGCTCCGGCAGATCGAGGCCCTGGGCTATCACCCCACCGATGTGCGTCATATCGTGGTCACTCATCTCGACTACGACCACACCGGAGGACTGGCCGACTTCCCGTGGGCCTCGGTTCACGTTCACGGCCCGGAGTATCGGGCCAGCCGGCGACCGACCCCGATCGAGCGGATCCGCTACCGGACCGAGCAGCTCTGCGGGCACGGCGTCAAGTGGGAGGTCAACGAGGGCGGCGGCGGTCAGCGGTGGTTCGGCTTCGAGGCGGTCCGTGACCTTCCCGGCGTTCCGCCGGAGATCCTGGTGATCCCGCTGTACGGGCACAGCCGCGGGCACTGCGGCGTGGCCGTCGACACCGGCAGCGGATGGCTGCTCCACGCCGGCGACGCCTACACCCTGCCCGCCGCGATCGACGGCGGCGCCGCCCGCCCCCTGGCCCTCGCGGCACAACTGGTCGCCGGACACCCCAGCAGTCCCCGCGCGCAACTTCAGAACTTGCGACGGCTGTCGGAGCTCGTCGCCGACCACGGCGACGAGGTCACCGTCGTCGGCAGTCACGATCGCAGCGCCTGGGACCGCGTCGGTGCCCTGCCGCGGCGATGAACGTCCGCTTGTGGCCGCCGAGAACACGAATCGGTGGGGCTGACCGCTTCGCCGCAACCCGACTGTCAGGAGACGCCCGTGGCCGACGATCCACTCTCTGATTTCACCCGCGAACCGTTCAGCCACGGTGGGATCACCCACACGGTGCTGCGTTCCGGTACCGGCCCCGCCGTGATCGTGATGGCCGAGATCCCGGGCATCACCCCCAAGGTGGCCGAGTTCGCCCGCCGCCTTCGCGACCTGGGGCTCACCGCCGTGCTGCCGGACCTGTTCGGCATCGCCGGCCGCGATCCGAACCCTCAGGCGCACGGCTGGCCGGCCAGCGCGGGATACATGGCGCGCACGGTGCTGCAGATCTGCGTCCGCCGCGAGTTCGTGGTCCTGGCCACCGGGCGCAGTTCACCGGTCACCGCCTGGCTGCGCGCCCTCGGCGCCCACGAGCATGAGCGCTGCGGCGGGCCGGGCATCGGCGCTGTGGGCATGTGCTTCACCGGCGGGTTCGCCTTGGCCATGGCCGTCGACGACCGGTTGGTGGTTCCCGTTCTGTCTCAACCGTCGATGCCGGTGCCGCTGACCCGCCGACAGCGCTGCGGTATCGACATCAGCGACGAGGACCTGGCGACCGTGCAACAGCGCTGCGCTGACGGGCTGACCGTGCTCGGGCTGCGCTTTAGAAGCGACCGCTTCGTTCCCGACGAACGGTTCGCCTACCTGCGCCGCCAACTCGGCGATTCCTTCATCGCCGTCGAACTCGCCGACCAGGACGCCAACCCCGAGGCGACGATGGCTCCGCATTCGGTCCTCACCGAGCATCTCATCGATGAGCCGGGCCAACCCACGCGCAGCGCCCTCGACACGGTGTTGACGCACATGCGCGAGCGGCTACTGGGCTGACGGCGGTGGCCCCGCTACGTGCCGCAGAACGTGCGGTAGGGGCCGAATTCCGGTGGGGCCGCCTCGGCGTAGCGCTCCAGCCCGTCGCGGGCGCGGTAGGGGTCGGTGACGGCGTCCAGCAGCCGCTGCACCGGTCCCAGATCCCCCTCGGTGCCGGCGGAGAGTGCTTGTTCGACAAGGTGGTTGCGGGGAATGTAGATCGGGTTGACCCGGTCCATCACGGTGCCGTCCGGGTTCAGCGCCCGCCAGCGCTGCGCCCACCCGTCGAAGCCGGTGGCGTCGTCGAACAGCGCCCGCACCGCCGTATCCTCGCCGCGCGCCGCCGCCGACAGCCGCCGGAAGAACCCGGTGTAGTCGACCTGGTGGCGCTGCAGCAGCTCCAACACGTCCTCGGCGAGGCCTTTGACCTGATCGTCGGAGGTGTCTTCGCCGACACCGAGTTTGGCACGCATCCCGGCCAGCCACGCGGTGTCGAAGCGGGGACCGAACGCATCGAGGTGCTCCATGGCGACCTCCACCGCCGCCTCACCGTCGTCACCGAACAGCGGCAGCAACGTCTCGGCGAACCGCGCCAGGTTCCACTGCGCGACCGCCGGCTGGTTGCCGTAGCGGTAGCGCCCGCCGGCGTCGATGGAGCTGAACACGGTGTCGGGGTCGTAGGCCTCCAGAAAGGCGCACGGCCCGTAGTCGATGGTCTGCCCGGCGATGGTCATGTTGTCGGTGTTCATCACCCCGTGGATGAACCCGACCAGCATCCACTGCGCCACCAGGTCGGCCTGCGCGGTGAGCACCGCGTCGAACAGCGCCAGATACGGCGCGGGCGCCGCGGCGGCCTGCGGGTGGTGGCGGGCGATCGAGTAGTCGGCCAGCCGGCGCACCAGGTCGGTCTTGCGTTCGCGGGCATCCAGTTGCGCCGCGTACTGGAAGGTCCCCACCCGAAGGTGGCTGGCGGCCACCCGGGCCAGCACCGCCCCGGGCAGTGGCGTGTCGCGCAGCACGGTCGCGCCGGTGGCGGTGACCGCCAGGGCGCGGGTGGTCGGCACCCCGAGGGCGTGCATGGCCTCGCTGATGACGTATTCGCGCAGCATCGGCCCGACCGCCGCCAACCCGTCGCCGCCGCGGGCGAACGGGGTGGGCCCGGAGCCCTTCAGGTGCAGATCGCGGCGGCGCCCGTCACGGTCGGTGAGCTCCCCCATCAGCAGCGCGCGCCCATCGCCGAGGCGCGGCACATACCCGCCGAACTGATGGCCGGCGTAGCCCTGCGCGACCGGGGTGGCGCCGTCGGGCACCGCGGTGCCGGTGAGCAGCCCCAGCCCGTCGGGGCCGGCCAGCCACGCCGGATCCAACCCCAGCTCGGTGGCCAGCGGCGCGTTGAGCACCAGCAGGCGCGGGACGGGCACGGCCGCGGCCTGCCAAGGCGGCGCCAACTCCGGGAACAGGCGGGCGAATTCGTCGTCGAGCTGGATCACGCCGCCGGTGGCGGCCGCGGGGGTCGATGGCACGCTCACTCCACCAGCCTACGGACCGGGTCGCCCAGCACGGCCCCGCCGGCGGCGACGGCGGGCTAGCCTCGATCGATGGCCGACCCGGAACTGACGGACCCGGTGGATCTGTGCAACCCCGACGGAACCGTGAACCCGGCGGCGATCGGCTGGTCGCGCCGGCCGCTGCACCGGGCGAACCTGCACGGCTGGGGCCGCACCAAACGGTGGGAGCACTGGTGTGTGACCACCCCGACCCACCTGCTCGCGCTGACCGTGGCGGACCTGGATTTCCTGCGGCTGCACGCGCTGTACTTCCTGGATTTCGCCGGACCCACGCCGCGGGAGGTCTCGCGCGCGACGATCGCCGGGCCGGCGCGGTCCACGGTGTTGCCGGAGGTGATCGCCGGCAGCGCCGCGGGCACCGACGTGGTGGTCGGCCCCCGCGACCCCGGGCGCTTTCGGCTGCGTATCGCGATCAGCGCCGTCGACGGCGGCACCCGGCTGCAGGCCCGCACCGTCACCGACGACGGAGCACCGCTGGACGCCGACGTGACCGTGACCGCACCCGCCGGGCACGAAAGTTTGAGCGTGGTGGTGCCGTGGAGCCCGCGGCGTTTCCAATACACCTCCAAACATGTGGCGCGTCCGGCCCACGGCGCGGTGCACATCGGGCAGCGGGCCTACCCCGTCGGCGAGGACGCCTGGGGCACCCTCGACCACGGGCGGGGCCGCTGGCCGCGCTCGGTGCGCTGGAACTGGGGTGCGGCCGCCGGGCGCACCGACGGCCACGTGGTGGGTCTGCAGTTCGGTGGCCGGTGGACCGACCACACCGGCACCACCGAGAACGCGCTGTGCGTCGACGGCCGGCTCACCCGCATCCCCACCGATCTGCACTGGGAGTACGACCGGCGGGATTATCTGCGGCCGTGGACGGTGCGCACCCGCGACTCCGATCAGGTGGCGGTGACGTTCACCCCGTTCCACTACAACCGGGCCCGCGCCGAGGCGGGGCTGCTGGCCACCCGCACCGACCAGTGTTTCGGGTATTACCGCGGCCACGTCCGTACCGAGGAGGGCACCCGTATCGCCGTCGAGGACCTGCTGGGCTGGGCCGAGGACGTGGCGATGCGCTGGTGAGCGCCGGGGAATCTCACCAGCCCGCCCGTACGGGCATCGCAGCGCCTACGGTCGACTCATGACCACCCTGCTGTTGCGCCGCACCGTTGAAGCGCCCGCCGCCGTCGTCTGGGCGTTGCTCACCGACCCCGACGCGATGAACACCTGGTCGACCGCGCGCATCGAACTGCTCGACGCCGGAGATCGCGGCCGCGCCGACGGGGTGGGGGCGCTGCGCCGGGTGCACCTGCCCGGTGGGCGCACCCGGCTCACCGAGGTGATCCACGCCGCCGCCGCACCGCACAAGTTCGGCTACACGGTGGTCGGCGGGGCCGCCGCGCTGCGCGAGCACACCGGGCGGATCAGTCTGCACGCCGCCGGGGCGCAGGGCACCGAGATCCGCTGGGAGGTGGTGATGCGCTTCGCCATCCCGGGCATGGCCGCGGTGATCCGTCCGCTCATCGGCCGGGAGTTGGCCACGTCGCTGCGGCGGCTGGCCGAGGTGGCCCCGACCGCACCGGCACCGGCCGAACCCGCTCCGCCGCCCCGACGATTGGGCGCCGGGGACCTTCCCGCCCTGCGCGAGGACGTCGCCGCGGTGCTCGCCGAGCAGCGCGGAATCGCCGACCGGCTGGCCGGCGCCGGGGACCCCAAACAGTGGTTCGCCCGGGTCTACCAGTACGTCACCGAGGAGCAGCTGGCGCACCTGGAGTCCGGGCGGGTCGACAACCCCGAGTGGGTGCTGCGGCTGATCCCCGCCTTCCACGAGCTCTACCGGCGCAACCTGGTGGCGTTCGAACGCGGTGAGCCCACCGAGGAGCCGTGGCGCAAGGCGTGGGGGCTGGCCGAGCGTGCCGGAGAGACCGGCTCGTCGACGCGGATGATGAAGGCGCTGCTGCTGGGGGTGGCCGCCCACATCGAAGCGGACCTGCCGCGCGCGTTGCGGTCGGTCTACGTCGAGCACTTCGCCGAGCGCGTCGACTACGTGTATTTCCGTGCGGACTACCTGCGGATGGCCGACGTGTTCCGGATCGCCTCGGACCGGCTGATGGGCGACCTGCCCCGCACCTACACGCCGACGTGGCTGCGGCTGACGCGCGCGCTGTTGCCCCCGGAACTGCGCGACCAGTTGATGCGGCGCTATTACGACATCCCGCGACGGCGCCTGGCCGCGTTCGCCGCCGGGGGCCGTCCCCCGCACGACACCGCCGAGGCTCCGCTGGCCGGGGCCGATGGGTGAACGTTGGGTAGCCCGCCGGGTTTCGCGGACATGTTTTAGGGTTTCTGGCGTGTCCCACCGTCCCCACAGCCCACGGGGCGCCGGGTGCCTGCCCAAGGCGCGGCGCTGATGGCCGACATCGACGAAGCCCACGTCCGTCGGATCCTCGACGTATCGCTGCGCTTCGGGCAGCTGCTGCTGGGGTCCCAGGCCGGGACCGCCGACGTGGCGTCGTCGATCGGGGCGGTGGCGTCGGCCTACGGGCTGGCCCACATCCAGGTCGACATCACCGGCAACTCGATCACGGTGTCGATCCCGCGGGGGGTGCCCGGCGCGCCGGTCACCGCGATGTACATGGTGCAGACCCGGTCACTGGACTACACCCGGCTGCAGCTGACCACCGACCTGGCCCGCCACGTCGTCGACACCACCCCCGAACCGGAGTGGGTGCAACGCCAGCTGGACAACCTTGAGCACGCCCGCCACCCCTACCCGCGGTGGGTGTCCACCCTGGGCTGGGCGGGGATGGCCGGCGGGTTCTCGGTGCTGATCGGCGCGGTGCCGCTGGTGGCGTTGATCGCCGCGGTGACCACGGCGTTCATCGACCGGGTGGGCCGCGTCCTCAACCGCTACCGGGTGCCGCTGCTGTTCCAGCAGGTGGTGGCCTCCGCGCTGGCGACCGGGGTGGTCATTTTTCTGCACAGTGTCGGCTGGTTGCCGGCGCACACCCCGATCTCACCGGTGGTGGCGGCCAACATCGTGGTGTTGCTCTCCGGGCTGGCCACCGTCGGTTCGTTCCAGGACGCGATCACCGGTTATCAGCTCACCGCGCTGTCGCGGATGATGGACATCCTGCTGTCCTCGGCGGGGATCCTGGTCGGCATCTCGATCGCGGTGCGCATCGGCGGGCTGGCCGGGGTGTTCGTCCGGGTCAACCCGGTCACCCCGGTGGCCGCACTCAGCGTGCCGGTGTATGTCGTGGCCGGGGCGTTCGGCGCGGCCGCCGCCGCGATCGCCGGCTACGCCCCGGTGCGTGCGGCGTTCGCCGCCGCGATCGCCGGGTCCACCGCGACGCTGCTGTTCTTCGGGCTGCAACTCGTCGACGCCGACCCGATCGCCAGTTCGTTCGCCGCCGCCGCGGCCACCGGGCTGGTCGGCACACTGCTGGCACCGCGGCTGAAGGTCACCCCGCTGGTCATCATCACCGCCGGCATCGTGCCGCTGGTGCCCGGGCTCACCCTGTATCGCGGGTTCGTGAAACTGGTCAACGGCTCCCCCACCGCGCCGGCCACCATCGGGATGGCCGCCGGGCTGGCGTTGGCGCTGGGTGCCGGGGCGGTGCTGGGCCCGCTGCTGGCGCCGTCGGTGCGCCGCGAGCTGGTGAAGTCCCTCGGGCCGGTGCGCAACCGGCGGGTGCGTCGCGGGCTGGCGTTGCGGCTGCCGCAGCTGGCCGGGATTTCGCGGCTGCGCGGCCGCTGAGCCCGTCGCTCAGCCGCGCCGGAACGTGTCGGGGCTGGCCGCCGCCCACGGCTTGGCCCACGACGCCGGCGGCTCGTCGAGCAGCTCGCCGGGCTCGAGCCATTCGTAGAGCTCCTCATAGGACTGCACCAGCGCCGGGGCGACCCGTTTGCGCAGCAGATGGGGGGTGAGGTCGCGCGGGGAGTACGCCCCCAGCGACGCCATCATCTGCACCGCCTGGGCGACGGTGGCTTGCTGGTACTGCTGTACCCGCACGCTTTTGTCGGCGACGTTGAGTGCGCGGGTGCGTTTGGGGTCCTGGGTGGCCACCCCGACCGGGCAGGTGTTGGTGTGGCAGCGCTGCGCCTGGATGCAGCCGACCGCCATCATCATCGCGCGCGCGGCGTTGGTGTAGTCCGCGCCCTGGATGAGCCGTTTGACGATGTCGGTGGCCCCGGCGACCTTGCCGCTGGCACCGAGTTTGATGCGGTTGCGCAACCCGGTGCCGACCAGCGCGTTGTGCACGGTCATCAGCCCGTCGGTCAGGGCGAGCCCGATGTGGTCCTCGTACTCCAGCGGCGCGGCGGCGGTGCCGCCCTCGGCGCCGTCGACGACGATGAAGTCCGGGGTGATGTCCTCGGCGACCATCGCCTTGCAGATCGCGAGCACGTCGGCGCGGGTGCCGACGCAGAGTTTGAACCCGGTCGGTTTGCCGTCGGAGAGCTCACGCATCTGGGCGATGAACCGCACCAGTTCGCGCGGGGTGGCAAACGCCGAGTGATACGGCGGGCTGACACATTTCTCCCCGACCGGCACGCCGCGGTACTGCGCGATCTCGGCGCTGACCTTCGCCGCCGGCAGCACCCCGCCGAGACCGGGTTTGGCGCCCTGACTCAGTTTCAGCGACACACATTTGACGTTGGGGTGCGCGGCCTTGTCGGCGAACATCCGCGGGTCGAATGTTCCGTCGGCGTGGCGCGCCCCGAAATACCCCGACCCGATCTCCCAGATCAGATCGCCGCCGTTCTCCAGGTGATACGGGGTGAGGCCGCCTTCGCCGGTGTCGTGGGCGAACCCCCCGAGGGCAGCGCCTTTGTTCAGGGCACGAATAGCGTTGGCGCTCAACGCCCCGAAGCTCATCGCCGAGACGTTGAGCAGCGCCATCGAGTAGGGCTGGCGACAGTCGGGGCCGCCGATGAGCACCCGCGGCGCCTCCGGCGGGGCGGGCACCGGCGCCACCGAGTGGACGAGGTGTTCGTAGCCGACCTCGTCGATGTCGCGTTCGGTGCCGTAGGCCTGTTCGGCGTGCACCCCTTTGGCGCGTTCGTAGATGATCGAGCGCCGGCCCCGGTCGTAGGGGCGCCCGTCGTAGTTGCGTTCGATGAAGTACTGCTGGATCTCCGGGCGCAGCGCCTCCATCGCGAAGCGCAGGTGCCCCAGGATCGGGTAGTTGCGCAGGATCGAGTGGCGTCGCTGGGCCAGGTCGTAGAGGCCGACAGCGGTCAGGAGCGCGGCCGGCACGGCCAGCAGCAGCCACCACCGGGAGTCGACGACGGTGGCCGCGCCGGTGAGCACGGCGAGCAGGGTCACGACGGTGAGCGGGACGAAACGATACATAGGCACGTCAATCGTAGGCGGCGAACCTGACAGGTCGGTGAGGGCCGGTCAGTACAGCGGGCCGCCGCCGAACAGGTCGCGGTGCGAGTCGGGCTGGTTGCCGGCCACGTCGGTGACGGCGTAGTCGCGGGCGATCTCGGCGGTGATCAGGGTGTGCCCGCTGCGCTCGGCCAGCGCGGGGTCATCGGCGAGGGCGACGATGACCCGGCCGATGAACTCCGGGGTTTCGGCGTTGGCCAGCGGAAACCCTTGGAAGTCCTGCAGTCCGCGGTCCATCAGCGCGGTCATGGTCTCGTTTTTCACCAGCCCCGGCCACAGCGAAACCGCCGTGACGCCGGTGCCGGCCAGGTCGACGGCCATGTCGGCGGCCATCTTGTCCAGGCCGGCCTTGGAGACGCCGTAGAGCACCGAGTGCAGATAGCCGCGGGTGCCGAACGAGGAGATGTTGACGATCAGCCCGGTGCCGCGGGCCACCATCAGCGGCGCGGCCGCCACCGCGGCGACGTAGTGGGCGCGCAACCCCACCGAGATGAGGGTGTCCCAGTCGTCGAGGGGACGCTCCCAGAACGGCTGGTGGTGGCGGGCGAAGCCTTTCGGGGCGGCCCACACGTTGTTGACCAACAGGTCCAGCCGGCCGTCGTGGTCGGCGGCGATGCGGTCGACGAGCGCGGCGATCTGGGTGTCGTCGCGGTGATCGCAGACCACCGCGATCCCGCGCCCGCCGCGGGCGCTGACCTCCTCGGCTGCGGCGGCAAGGGGAGCCTCGGTGCGCCCGGTCAGATACACCGTCCAGCCGGCGTCGCCCAACGCCAGTGCCACGCCCTTGCCGACGCTGCGGCTCGCGCCGGTGACCAGGGCGACTCGGGATGTCATCGCAGCCACTCCACCTCGGTGTCGGTCAGCGGCCGGGTCAGCGACCACAGGGCGTCGAACCGGCTCGCCGCGATCTTCCACCGGCCGTCTTCGAGGACGTACTCGTCGTCGTAGTCGCCGGTGAGGATCTTCTCGGTGTTCTCAATCAGGTTGAGCTGCCGAAATTTTAACGTCCACCGCCCCTTCGCCCGGTCGGGGGCGAGCACGGTGATGTCGGGGTGGATGCCGTGGTGCATGTCGAGAACGGCGGGCTTGCCGTCGACGGTGTGTCCCGCGATACGCCGGAATATCGCTGCGAGATGGTCTGCGCTGTCGAATGTTCCGAGAGCACCGTAGTCGAGGCGCGCGCCGTCGGCGCAGAAGCAGTCACGGAACGTCGCGGCGTCCTTGGCGTCGCAGGCCCGAAAATAGCGGTGTTTGAGGGCTTTGATCGCCTCGATCTGTTCCAGCGCGTCCAGGCGGTTTTCGATGTTCACAGCGGTCCTCGTCCGTACACGCAGTCGTCAGTACACATAGTTCTCGCCGGTGGCTCGCACCGTGATGTCGCTGATGGTGATCCCCCAGGGCTGGTCGATGACGTGCACCACCGCGTCGGCGAGGTCCTCGGGGGTGATCAGCCAGTAGCCCACCGAGTCGACGTCGCGCTGTTCGGGGCGCAGCGCGCCTTCGGCGAACCGGGTCATGTTCTCGGTGAACTCAGCGCCGCGTTGGGCGACGACGCCGCCGATGGCGGCCGGGTTGATCACCCAGGCGCCCAGTTGGGTTCCCAGCACCCCGGTGGGTTTGACGGTGGTGACCTTGATCTTGCCCTGGGTCTCCACCCGCAGCGAGTCGGAGAGCGCGTCGACGGCGGCTTTGGTGGCGCTGTAGACCCCGGAGCCTTCGGTGCCGGCATTGCCGTAGATCGAGGAGATGTTGACCACGTGCCCGCGGCCCTGGGCGATCATCGTGTCGTAGACCGCAGCGATGCCGTTGACCACGCCTTTGATGTTGATGTCGATCGCGGTGTGCCATTTGCGCCAGGCTTTTTCGTGGTCGGCGAAGTAGGCCAACGGCATCACCCCGGCGTTGTTGACGATCACGTCGATCCCGCCGTGGGCGGTGGTGGCGTGGTCGGCGGCCGCGCGCATCGCCGCCAGGTCGGTGACGTCGGCGACCTGGGCGCTGGCCGTTCCGCCGGCCGCGGCGATGCCGTCGATGACCGCGGCGAGCCCGTCGGCGTCGACGTCGACGCCGACCACCTTCGCGCCGCGGGCCGCGCATTTCTGCGCGATCAGCCGCCCGAAGCCGCTGGCCGCCCCGGTGACGACGATGACCTTGCCGCGCAGGTGATCCGGCTCCGCCGATGCGGTGATGGGGGCGGCCATGGGGCTCCTCTGTGCGACGGGTCTACTCGAAGGGGATCGGGGGCAGGGTCACCACCTGGGCGGCGTAGCTCAGGCCGGCGCCGTAGCCCAGCAGCAGCGCCAGATCACCGGGCTTGGCGGCCCCGGTGGACAGCAGCTCCTCCATCGCCAGCGGGATCGACGCGGCCGAGGTGTTGCCGGTGTGCTCGATGTCGTTGGCCACCACCACTTCCGGGCCGAGCTGCAGGCTTTTGGCCAGCAGCTCGTTGATGCGGCTGTTGGCCTGGTGCGGCACGAACACCTGCAGTTCTTCGGCGTCGACGTGGGCGGCGGCCAGGGCCTGCTGGCCGACTTTGCTCATCTCGAAAGCGGCCCAGCGGAACACCGCGGTGCCCTCCATCCGCAGGAACGGTCGCGCGCCGTCGGGGGCGGCGGCGAAGTCCATCCAGTCGATGTCCTGGCGCACCGCGTCGGCCTGTTTGCCGTCGCTGCCCCACACGGTCGGCCCGATTCCCTGGGTGTCGGTGGCGCCGACGACCACTGCCCCGGCGCCGTCGGCGAAGATGAAGCAGTTGCCGCGGTCGTGCATGTCCAGTGCCGGGGAGAGTTTCTCGGTGCCGATCACCAGCACCTTGGCCGCGCTGCCGGCGCGCACCATGTCCGCGGCCAGTCCCAGGGCGTAGCCGAAGCCCGCGCAGCCGACACTGACGTCGAAGCCGGGCACCCCGTGGGCGCCGACCGCGGAGGCCACCATCGGTGCGGCCGCCGGGGTCTGCAGGTAGTGGGTGTTGGTGGCGACGATGACGGCGTCGATCTCCGCGCCGGTGAGCAGCGCGTTGACGATGGCGCGCCGGCCCGCCTCGATCGCCATCGTGGCCGCCGACTCGTCGTCGGCGGCGAAGCGGCGGGTCTTGATCCCGGTGCGGGTGTAGATCCACTCGTCGGAGGAGTCGATGTGGGTGCAGATCTCGTCGTTGGTGACCACCCGCTCGGGCCGGTAGGCACCGATGGACAGCATCCCGACGTTGGCGGTCCCGGTGGTGGTGGTGTGGATCACGGCCATGCCGTGCAGCTTAGGCGCTGGCCGTTTCCCCACCGGGTCCGGCACCGCCGCCGGTCACCCGAACGGGCAGCCCGCGGCCCGCTGCTGCGGGACCGCGAACGTGTCCAGCCCGTAGCGTTCGTAGAAGCCGGCCAGCCAGGCGTTCTGTCGTCCCAGACGCCGCACCGCCCGCTGGTAGCGGGCCCGGCTGCGGGGACTGTCGTCACGGCGGGCCCGCAGCGCGTCCAGGCGCACCCGGTTGTAGTGGATCGGTTCGAGCAGCAGCCGATCCGGCAGGAACCGCCAGGCCAGCTGCAGCGCCCGCGAGTAGAGCACGAACTCCCAGTCGTGGTGGGCTTTGAGCTCGAATCCGATCATCGCCAGCACGTCGGGGTGCATGGTCTTGGCGGAGCAGACCTGCACCACGCGCCCCGCCAGCGGGCGTACCACCAGCCAGGGCGGGGTGAGCACGGGACGCAGCCACCGCGGCAGCAGCATCGTCGGCAGCGGCAACCGGGTCAAGGTGGCGAACTGCCGGCGCAGGAAACCGTTCTCGGTCAGCTCGGTGGCCACGGTCCGGTCGTAGTAGGCGACGAACGCGGGGTAGCTGTCGGGCAGCCGGCCCCGCTTGCTGGGCAGTTCCATGTCGGCGAAGAGGTGCCGCAGGTACTGGTAGGCGGCATCCTGTTCGGCGGGACGCAAGGTGGTGCCCGAGATGACCGGGTAGGCGGTCATGATGGCGTGTGCTGCGCTGGCGATGATCCACAGCCACAGCGCGGGGTCCAGGGCGCTGTAGCGCACACCCTCGTACTCCCCGACCCCGGTGCCGCGCACGCTGCGGTGCTGGTCTTTGAGCCACTGGGCGTGCCTGCGGCGCTGCTCGGGGTCGGCGAGGATTCCCTGACCGCTGAAGCCACTGCGCAGCGCACGGTCGGTGAAGTTCTCCCGGAACCGGCCGGTGTGATCGACCGAGGCCGCGATCGGCAGCATCGCCACCTCGTCGAAGAGCATCCCGCCGAACACCCCGGTGAGCACACTGCCGACGTGTTTGCGGAAATCGGCCATCACCGCCGGGCGCAGCCCGGGGCCGGCCAGCAAAGCCAATCCGTCGCTGTCGTCGATGGCGTCGTCGATCGCGTCGAGTGCCGCCACATCGGCGTCGGGGAGCAGTTCGGTCACCACAACCTCCTGATGTTAGTAAGTTAGCGTTAGGCTAACATCATCACAGCCCGTGGGGAAGGCGACTGTGCGACGATGGGTCCATGCCTGGCGATGCGACCGGCGAGCGCATATTGGACGCGGCACTGCAGACGATCCTCGATTTCGGTGTGCGCCGCGCGTCGGTGGAGGAGATCGCCCGCCGCGCCGGCGTGTCCCACATGACCGTCTACCGGCGTTGGGCGACCAAGAAGGATCTGCTGGTGGCCACGCTGGGCAAGGTGACCGACTCGATCCTGGCCGCCGTCGACGCCGAGGTGGCCGCGCTCGACACCTACGAGGACCGCTTCGTGGCCGGGTTCACCGGAATCTATTGGCGCGTCTACACCCATCCGATGCTCAGTCGCACCCTGCAGACCGACCCGGACGCGGTGCTTCCCGCACTCACCACCGGGGCGGGACCTTCGCTGGAGTTGGCGACCACCTATCTGGCCGGCCACATCGCCGACACCGCCCGCCACAGCGGGATCGAGATCGACGACCCGCGCGGACTGGCGGAGATCTTCGTGCGCCTCACCCACTCGCTGGTGCTCACCGAGCGGGTCCACGACCCGCTGACCACCCGCGCCGACGCCGAACGCTATGCCCGCCAACACCTCCTGCCTCTGGCGCTGGCGACGCTGCGGCCGGCGCAGACACCTGCTCGCTGAGGCGCTCACAGCGCCAGCAGCGCCAATCCGATCAGCAGGAGGTAGCCGTAGACCACGATCCGCAGGCTCGTCGGCCAGGCCCGGCCCCGGCGGGAACGCAGGTAGGTCGCGACGGCGCCGGCCACCACGATCACCGGAACGGTCAGCGGCCATAACGTCACCACGATCAGCGGAGCGAACACCAACGGCCACACCACGAGCAACACGACCCGCTCGCCGACGTCCCCCATCGGGTCGGCGAGATCGATCAGCGCGGTGGCCAGCCCGCCGGCAGCCCCGATCGCCAGGGCGAGCAGCGAGGCGGCCACCGCGAGCCCCTCGCCGAGGCGCGCCAACCGTGTCGCGGTGGAGTCCACCCGTTGACGTTAGCTGTGGGGGCAGGGATGTCCGACCCGACCCGTAACGTCGCGACCGTGCACACCCCGAGGCAGTGGAACCCGGTGGCGGCGGTGCGCAGGCGGCGGGACGCCGCTCGGCGTCGGCGGGCTGGCCTGCGCGATCGCGCCGACGAACAGCACCGGTGGGCGATCCTCGGAGACACCCGGGGCACCTACGGTGTCGCCGGCGCTGAGCAGATGCGGGCGTTTGCGCCGCCGCCGCGAATCGAGACGCCACCGGACGTCGACGCGACGGTCGAGGTGGCCCGGGTGGCGTGGACTCCGGCGGAGCTCACCGAACTGCTGGCCGAACGCAAACCGGGCTGGCACTGGATGGCGTTCGGATCGGTGTTGGTGCAACGGCGCGCGGCCGTGCAGGAGCGGCTGCGTGACCAGCAACTGTGCTTCGCCCCGCCGAGCGGTCGGCGTGCCGAGACCCCGCAGGAAGCCGCCGCGCTGGCATTGGATTGGGCCGGCGAGATCGCGGTGTTGGCCGAACAGGTCGAGCAGGTGATGCTCAGCAACGGGTTTCAGACGCTGTTCACCACCGACTTCGACGAGGAGAACGGCGACGCCGACGCGGCTATGCGCCCGGCGCAGCGGCTGATGGACCTCCACGACGGCCTACTCGAGATCGCCGAGGCGGTACGCGGTTTGGCGGTTCCCCTGCAATGCCGGGAGCTGTTCGTCGATTTGGGTCTGCTCGCCGATGTTCCGCTGGCCGGATTCGCGACGTTCATCGACGACTACCTCGACCGGATGGCGGAGCTGCCCGAACTGCTGGCGATCATCACGCGGCGCGGGCTGCGCGGCCCGGTCCCCACCGACCCCGTGCTGCTGGTCATGGACGACAGCACCGAGGTGATGCAGCGGTTCTTCGCGCGGCTGCGACCGATGCTGGCGGAGTAGCGCCGCGGTGGTGGCGCCGAGTCAGCTCGGCGCGCGGGAGATCCCAGGCGTCAGGGGCCTGGCGCGCCGTTCAGGGCGGCGACGATGTCGACCTCGTGGTCCTTGAGATGATCGGTGACCCGCTGGCCGGCGATGATCAGGTCGGTGTCGCGCAGTTGCTTCTCGAGCAGCTTCCAGACATGTTCTTCGGCGGCGCTGCCGAAGCGCGGCTTGTCCGGGTGGCGGGTGCGGCATCGTGGGCCGGACTTTACGCAGTGGCGTTGGCATCGGGGGCCTCCAACCACAGTCGCCGGGTGAACCCGCCTCGGGTGGCGCGTTTGCTCGCCGCCCAGGTGATGATGTCGGCCAGGCACGCGTCGTGGTGTTCGGCGAGGGCGGTGAGCACCTCCAACACGTCGGCCAACTCCTCCAGCAGGCCCGCGGTGCTGGCCGCGGCGCGTACCTCGGCGGCCTCCTCATCCAGCTTGTCGCACAGCGCAACACGGTAGGCGTCGTCCTCGAGCACCCGAACCTTCGGCGTGCGCCCGGACGCCGTGATCAGGTCGGGGATCTTGTCGCGAACCAACTTGCCCATGAGTGTCACCGCTCCTTGCCATACTTCGCTTTGTGCAGTCATACCTCGGCGGTCCGACACAAGCGGGGTCGTGCCGTGGCTGAGCCGGCGATCGATCCCCTGCTGTTGGGCCAGCGCGTCGTGGCGATCCTGGAGACCGGGCCACGCACCGCCACCTACAAACTGGCCACCTTGATGGCGTTGATCGACCAGTGCATCGAGCACCTTCCCGACTCCCCGGATGACGTCCTGGCCGTGCCGGTCGGCGACCTGGCCCACCGGGTCCTCGAGTTGTACTGGCCGCAGGTGCGGCCCTTTCACGGGCAGCTGCTCCAACAGATCCACGGCAGCCCGAACGCGGCGATCCCCCGCGCGGCACGCACGCTGCGGGCGCAGGCAGACATCGGTGAGACCAACCTGCCGATCGGGGTGGCTCAACTGCGCGCCCCGCAGGCCTATGAAGCCGCGCTCGATGAGGTGAGCATTTGCCTGGCCAACCAACCCCTGCGCCGGCTGCAACGGGTGAGCGGCTCCGCCGACGGCGATGCGTTCCTCTACGACGACACCGTTCTGCAAACCACCACCCGCTCGGCGAAGCGGGCCCGCGGGTACGTCGTCACGTTGAAACCCGGTGTCGCCACCGGCCTGGCACGTCTTGCGGGGTTATTGAAACCGGCGCTGGAGATCATGTGGGTCAACGATGTTCGCCGGATGAACAAATTCCTCGACGCCGAGGTGCCGGACGTGGCCGGTCACCTGTTCGGCCGGGAGCGCGTCTCGCTGGCCCGGGTGCGCGAGCCGTTCAAGGAGGCTTTCGGCGGGCGGTGTTTCTACTGTGCGGCACCGCTGAGCGCCGACAACCCGATCGATCACGTCCTGCCCTGGTCGGTGGTCGGCCTCGACGGCCTGGCCAACCTGGTGTTGTCGTGCGCGGCGTGCAACACCGACAAGAGTCATGCGCTGCCGTCGGCGCCGATCATCGACCGGGTCCTCGGACGTGACCGCGACGTGTTGGAACAGATCGCCGCGGCGATCACCTGGCCCACCCAGTACCCACGGGTGGTCGCCGCGGCACGCGGCCTGTACCTCGGTCAAGCCCCGGGCGTGCCGACGTGGGCCGGATATCGGCGCAGTGAGCGCCTCGACCTCGGGCACCCGCGGTGGTGGATCCGGGTGGACGGCGCCGACCACTACGCTCACCGTCACGTTCTCGACCAACCACAACCGTGAGGCCACATGAGCGGACTGCCGTTGCACGGGATCACCGTGATCGCCGTCGAACAGGCCGTCGCCGCCCCGCTGGCGACCCGGCATCTGGCCGATTTGGGTGCGCGGGTGATCAAGGTGGAGCGGTGCGGTGACGGCGATTTCGCCCGCCACTACGACGCGGCGGTACGCGGGCTGGCTTCTCATTTCGTCTGGCTCAACCGCGGAAAGCAGTCCCTCGCCGTCGACCTGAAACACCCCGACGGTGTGGCCGTGGTGCATCAGCTGATCGCCGGCGCCGACGTGGTGGTGCAAAACCTCGCACCCGGCGCGGCGGAACGTCTGGGGCTGGGCGCGCAGCACTTGCGGGAGAAACACCCGAGCCTGATCGTGGCGACTCTGCGCGGTTACAGCGCCACCGGCCCCTACCGGGACCGCAAGGCCTACGACATGTTGGTGCAGGCCGAGACCGGGCTGTGCTCGATCACCGGCACCCCCGACGGGCCGGCCAAGGCCGGTGTCCCCGTCGCCGACATCGCCACCGCGATGTACGCGCTCTCAGCGATTCAGGCCGCGCTGTTCCGCCGGGAGCGCAGCGGACAGGGCGCCACCGTCGAGGTGAGCATGTTCGACGCCACCACCGAATGGCTCGGCCGCCCGATGTACATCCAGCGGTACCGCGGCGAGCAGACCCCGCGAATGGGCATGGGCCACGCCGCGATCGCCCCGTACGACACCTACCCGACCGCCGACGGCCAGATCCTCATCGGCGTGCAAAACGACCGCGGCTGGCGCGCCCTGGTCACCGACGTGTTCGCCGCGCCGGCCCTCGCCGACGATCCGCGGTTCGCCACCAACATCGACCGGGTAGAGCACCGCGGTGAGGTCGACGCGGTCGTCGCCGAGCACACCCGGGTGCGCACCACCGCCGACCTGGAGGAGCGGCTGGCCGCCGCGGGGGTGCCGGCGGCCCGGCTCAACACGATGGCCGATCTCGTCGCCCACCCGGAGTTGGCCGACCGATGGCGGCGCGTCGACACCGAGGCCGGGCCGGTCGACGCGCTGGCGCCGCCGATGGATTTCGCCGATGTCGCCCTGGCGATGGGACCGGTGCCCGCGCTCGGCGAGCACACCGATGCGCTGCTCGCCGAGATCGACCTCACCGCCGAGCGCATCGCGGACCTTCACGCCCGGCGCGTGGTGCAGTAGCGTCGCAACGCATGACCACTTCCGTCGACGCGCGTCCCGCGCAAGTTCGGGCACGCTGGCTGGCCGCGATGCTGCTCGGGGTGGGGGCCACCCACTTCGCCTTTCCGGCGCCGTTCGACTCGATCGTGCCGGTCGAGCTGCCCGGGAAACCGCGGGCCTACACCCACGCCTCGGGGGTCGCCGAGATCGCCACCGGGGCGCTGCTGCTGGCCCCACGCACCCGCCGGCTCGGCGGGCTCGTGGCCGCGATCCTGTTCGTGGCGGTGTTTCCCGGCAACCTCAACGCGGTCCGGCTGTACTGGTCCAAACCGGCAGTGCGGGCGGCGATGCTGGCCCGGCTGCCGCTGCAGATCCCGATGATCACCGCCGCGCTGCGGGTGTGGCGCGCCGGCTGACGACGCACCGCGCTCACACCACCAGCGTCTGGGTGGCGTCGCCCACCGGGCCGGAGCGGTCGAACACGGTGGTGTGCGCCAACGCGCCCTCCCCCGGGGTGACCGTGGTGCGCGAGTCCAGTCCGATCCACGGCCCCGCCGGGTCGCGGTGCAGCGCCACCACCACGTCGCAGTTGATCGCCGGGTACTCGCTCGGCGGGGCGCAGATGCTGATGCCGCTGCCCGAGTCGGCGACGGTGAGCACCCGCTGCCACGGCGTCATCTGCTCACCGGCGACCAGGTCCACTCGCGGACGCGCCCAGGCCCGCGCCGGCCCGAAGGCGGCGAAGTCCCCGGATTCGAACGACCAGTCGATCGCCGACAGGTAGCCGTCGCTGTGGAATCCCGCGGGATACCCGAGTGCCTGGGCGGTGGGCTCAGCACCTTGGGGCCCGGGGGCCTCGGCGGGGAAATCCGCTGTGGCGGCCACCACCCGCCATGCCCGGGCCAACAGCACCGTGTGCCCGCCCGACTGCGCGCGGGCCTGCAGCAGCTGCACCCGTTTACCGGTGCGCACCGCCTCGACGCTGATGTGCAGCGGCGCCACCGGAACGGGACGCAGAATGTCGATGCTGACCCGGGCCAGCCGGTGTCCGTCGCGCGGTTCGTGGTGTTCGAGTTCGCGGGCCATCAGCGCCGAGGGCGGCCCGCCGTGCTGGGCGGTCGGTGTCCATGGCCCGGCGGTCAGCGGCGAGCTGGTGAACACCCCGTCGTCGAGCTGGGTGTAGAACGCGTCGTGATCCACGGGCCTCACGCTACCGAGACCGGTCTCTAAGCTGGATGACCGTGGCCAATGAGGAACAACAGCGGGCATGGGCCGAGCAGGGCGTCGACTGGGTCACCCACGCTGCGATCTTCGAGGCGGTGCTCGCCCCGTTCACCGATGCGGTGTGTGCGGCCGCCGATCTGCACCCCGGCGCCCGGGTGCTCGACGTGGGCTGCGGGTCGGGCGCGTTGTTGCAGCGTGTCACCGAGCGCGGCGCCGACGCGGTCGGTGTGGACATCTCCGAGCCGATGGTGGCCGCGGCGCGCCGACGGGTGCCGACGGCCACGGTGGCGCTCGGCGACGCCCAGACCGTCGATCTGCGCACGCTCGGCGGCGGTGGCGTCTTCGACCGGGTCGTGTCGCGGTTCGGGGTGATGTTCTTCGAGGATCCGGTGGCGGCGTTCGCCAACATCCGCGCCGCGGCCGCACCGGCGGCACGGTTGGCGTTCGTGTGCTGGCGCGACGGCGACAACCCGATGTTCACCGCCGGGGTCGATGTGTTGGCCGCGAAGCTGGAGTCCCCGCCGGCGCCCCCGGAGCCGGGCGCCCCGGGCCCGCTGGCGTTCGGCGACGCCGACCGGGTGCGGGCCATCCTGACCGACGCCGGGTGGGGCGAGGTGGCCGTCGAGGCGTTCGACGGGGTCTGCGATTTCAGCACCGCGACCAGCGACGGCGTCGAGGAACGATTGACGATGCTGCTGGCGAACCGCACCGGCGTGCAGGCCCGCGCCGAGGTGACCGAACGTCACGGCGCCGACGGCTGGGACGCGGTGGTCGAGGAGTTGCGCACGGCGCTGCGCGGGTACCGCGTCGACGGTGTCTTGGCGTTTCCCGGCCACACCTGGGTGGTGACCGCCACCAACCCGGCGGCCTGACCGGACTCCGAAGCGCCTCAGGCGGCGGCGCCGAACCCGTCCCCGGTGCCGGGTGCCGTGACGGTCGTCGACCGCGCGACTCCGTTGGGCAGCGCCAGCCGGCACACCGTGGCCAGGATGCCCAGATACTGGCGCACCAGCGGGCCGGTCGTGTACGGCAGGCCGTAGCGCGCGCAGACGGCCTGCACCCGGTGGGAGATCTCGGCGTAGCGGTTGGACGGCAGGTCCGGGAACAGGTGGTGTTCGATCTGGTAGCTCAGGTTGCCGCTCATGAACGCCATCACCGGGCCGGCATGGAAGTTCGCGGTGCCCAGCAGCTGACGCAGGTACCACTCGGCCTTGGTTTCGCTGTCCAGCACGGCCGCGGTGAAGGTCTGCGCCCCCTCGGCGAAATGCCCGCAGCAGATCACCACGTAGGCCCAGACGTTGCGGATCAGGTTCGCGACCGCGTTGGCGGCAAGGGTGCGCCGCCACCGCCACAGGCTCAGGGCGGGGAAGAACAGGTAGTCCTTGGTCGCCTGGCGGGTGATCTTGGCCGCCAACACGCGACCGCGGGTGGCCCGCTCCGCGGCGTTGGACGCGGCCTGGCGGGTGGAGTGCAGTCCCTGCAGCGCGATGCCCCATTCGAACAGCAACGCCAGCAGGATGCTGCGCACCGGCTGGATCAGGTTGCTGGGGCGCCACCGCTGGTCGCGGGTGACCCGCATCACCCCGAAGCCGAGGTCGTGATCCATGTCGATGATGTTGGTGAACACGTGGTGGCGGTAGTTGTGGGAGTGACGCCAGTGCGCCGACGCGCCCGCCATGTCCCACTCCCAGCTGGTGGAATGGATCTCCGGGTCGTTCATCCAGTCCCACTGGCCGTGGCCGATGTTGTGGCCCAGTTCCATGTTCTCGATGCTTTTCGCCGCCGCCAGCGCGGTGGTGCCCAGCACCCAACCGAGGGTGCCGCGGCTGACCGCGATGGTCAGCCGGGCGGCGGCCTCCAGGCCACGCTGAAAAGCGATCGTGCGCCGGATGTAGGCACGGTCCTTGGCGCCCAGCGAGGCCTCGACGTCGCAGCGGATCGCATCCAGGTCGGCCCCGAGCTCCTCGACGTCGGCGGCGGACAGATGGGCGTAGGCCGCGACGTCGGCTATCGCCATGGCGGGCTCACCGGCGGTGTCGGTGCGGCGGCGTGGCGGGGCTCCCCGGCGGCCGAGGTGTGAGACAACACGTGGTGATCACTTCCGTTGGTGGTGACGCCGACCGGTCCCGCGTGGCGCGGTGTCGGGCAGTGGCGCAGCATCCGGCGCGTTGTTTCCAGCCTCGATGGTCGGCGATCCGCGCGCCCCTGCTACGGGCCTTTCGGCTACACCTTACCGTGTGCCGGCGAGCCGCCCCGGTGCGCGGACTACCCTTCGGCGGCTACCAGCGACCGCAACGCCACCTCGGGGTGGTCCCGTTGGAAGCCCTGCAGCCGCCAACTGTTGGAGAACACCGCCAGGTGCACGCCGTCGGAGCGGGTGAGAACTTCGGCGAGCGCCTGTTTGTCGACGAAGTCGACGTCGGCGGGCTCGGCGATGCGCGCCACCTGATACGGCAGCGACTCCAGCGTGATCGGGGCGCCGAACTCGGTGGCCATCCGGTGAGCGGCCACCTCGAACTGCATCGGACCGACCGCGGCGAGCACCGGCGCCTGCTCGCCCCGGCGATCCGAACGCAGCACCTGCACCACACCCTCCTGGTCGAGCTGTTCGATGCCGCGGCGGAACTGCTTGTGTTTGCTGGGGTCGGTGTTGCGGGCCACCGAGAAATGCTCGGGGGAGAAACTGGGGATCGGCGGGTAGCGCACCGGGGTCTCGCAGTACAGCGTGTCGCCGGGGCGCAGGGCGGCGGCGTTGGCCAACCCGATCACATCGCCGGGCCAGGCGGTGTCGAGGGTGGCGCGCTGTTGACCGAAGACCGACTGGGCGTATTTGGTGACGAACGGTTTTCCGGTGCGCGCGTGGGTGAGGACCTCGCCGCGCTGGAATGTTCCCGAGTACACCCGCGCGTAGGCGATCCGGTCGCGGTGGGCCGAATCCATCCCGGCCTGCACTTTGAACACGAACGCGCTGAACGGGGCGTCGACGTCGCGGCGGACGCCGTCGGCGTCGAGGGCTCCTGACGGCGGCGGGGCCAGCTCGGTGAGCACGTCGAGCAGCTGGTTGACCCCGAAGTTCAGCGCCGCGGAGGTGAACAGCACCGGGGTGGCCGCGCAGTCGAGGAACGCCTGAAGGTCGTGGTCGGCGCCGTCGGCGCTGAGCAGTTCGGACTCCTCGACCGCGGTGTCCCAGTCCGAACCGGCGGCGTCGTGGGCGTCGTCGGGCCCGATGTGTTCCTCGGGGGCGATGGTGGCTCCCCCGGCGGTGCGGGTGAACCGGATGAAGTGCCCCGACCGGCGGTCGAGCACCCCGTGGAAGTCCCCGGCGATGCCGACCGGCCAGGTCAGCGGGGTGGGGCGCAGCCCGATCCGCTCGCTGATCTCGTCGATCAACTCCAGGGCGTGCCGGCCCGGCCGGTCCCATTTGTTGATCACCGTGATGATCGGGATCCGGCGGTGGCGGCACACCTGGAACAGTTTCAGGGTCTGCGGCTCCAGCCCCTTACCGGCGTCGATGAGCATGACCGCGGCGTCCACGGCGGTGAGCACCCGGTAGGTGTCCTCGGAGAAGTCGGCGTGGCCGGGGGTGTCGAGCAGGTTGATCACGCAGTCGCGCCCCGCGTCGCTGCGGTAGGGAAACTGCAAGGCGGTCGACGTGATGGAGATGCCGCGGGCTTTTTCCATCTCCATCCAGTCCGACACGGTGGCGCGCCGGCCCGCCTTGCCGTGCACCGCGCCGGCCTCGGCGATGGCCCGGGCGTGCAGCACCAGCGCCTCGGTCAGGGTGGATTTGCCCGCATCGGGGTGGCTGATCACCGCGAAGGTGCGTCGACGGGCCGCCTCGGCGGCGACCCGGCCGGTGGAGGGTGTGGGGGCGACCGCCGCGGTATCGGAGGCGTTGTCGGTCATGTCGCGAGAAAGTGTAGGGGCCGATCCGGGTGCGGCGATAATCGAGGCCCGGGCCTCAGGCAAGCGGATCATCGCGCGCCGATGATGGGCTCGCTCCGAGCGACCCGTTACACACCGCGACGAACCGGTCCCATTCCGCTGCGGTCGGCAACACCCCGGAGTTGACGACCGCATCCTCACCGACGGCGAGCCCGGGCGCCAGTGGACTCAGCAGCGCCGCGAGATCGGCGATGTGCCCCGCCGGGCTGTCGGCGAAACTCTGATAGACCCGGTCGCGGATCCACTGCACCGCGCGGTCGGCGCCGGCAACCACATCGAGTCCCGGTAACCGCAGCGCACGCCCGCACCGGCGGGCCTGTTCTTCGAAGCGATCGCCCCAGCTCTCGGTCCGCCAGCCCGGCCACACCTTCGGCAGTTCGGTGCAGATACCCATGTTGTCACTGGTGTGCCACTCCCCCACCGTCTTTCGCGCCACATCAACATGGACCCCGCCTTCGGGGATGGTGTGCAACCGGATCCTGCTCAGCCCGGGCCCGGGGAGCCGGTCCAACAGGGCCGGGCCGTGCCAAGCCTTGCTGAGTTGCCACCACAGCGGCCACAGCCGCAGCCTCCCGGCGTCGTTGACGACCGAGACCAGGTGACACAGCGTGTTGCGTTTTTTCGCCAATCGCAGTTGTGGGATGACATCACCGCGCCCCACGTAGCCGTCGACGCCGACGTAGGCGGCCAATTCGGCGAGCCCGTCGTAAGCCCAGCCAACCGAGTACCCG
Organism: Mycolicibacillus koreensis; assembly: GCF_002104795.1. Classification (GTDB taxonomy): domain Bacteria; phylum Actinomycetota; class Actinomycetes; order Mycobacteriales; family Mycobacteriaceae; genus Mycobacterium; species Mycobacterium koreense. Next base: position 18,673 of record NZ_NCXO01000002.1, on the reverse strand, counting down.
CGCCACAGGTCCGGAAGAACGGCCAGCATGGCACGCCGTTGAGCCATATCGACCATCAACTCATCACCGAAGAACAGCAGGCGGGACCGGTCCAGGTCGATGAGCACGCCGCCGTCGGCCCAGGCGGGATCGAGCCACTGGGACTGACTGCACGCCCGCAGCGAACCCGCATAGCGCAGCGCCAGCTCCGGGCCCCCGATCAGCGCGTCGAGGATCCGGCACCCCGCCCAGTGCGCGTAGTACAGCCGCCAATCTCCGTTTTCCACGACGACGAAGTTCGCTCGATTCCCCATCACGCACCTCCCGGTTGGCGACGAGTATGGAGCGGCGGGCCGAGTGCAGGTAGTCACCGCCACGGTGGCTGTGGATGGCGAGGTCCGCGTCGCCGGTCGCGTGGTTGCTCACTGGTTGCGTTGCTCGGCAACGAAACGGTCCCATTGCGCGCGGCGCTGATCCATCGACCCGCGATAGCGCCCGCGCGACTGTTCGTGGTGGCGGGCGGCTCTGGCCGCCTGATCGGGGCTGCGACACGGCTCGAAATAGTCGCAGTGCAGACACACCGCGGACGCATCGGCGATCACCGCCTCCACGACCGCGCCGGGGTGCCGCGTCGGCCAGCGGTGCGGGTCGCTGCCGTGCACGGTCTCGTAGGTGCGGCGCGCGTTTTCGCGGTCCCTCCACAGCAGGCGGGCGACGTTCACCCCGGTGGAGGCGCGTTTCCAGTTGATCCAGCCGGAGATCATCGCCGGTGCGAACAGCACCTCCCAGTACGGGCCCCAGCTGGTGCGTCCGTACTCGGAGAATCTTTTCGCCGGTGTTCTCGGTTCGCGCGGTGCACCGGTGTTCATGGTGCGCTGGCGGCGATGACGTGAACCTCGGGCATGGTGCCCTCCCACTTCCGGGGCCTCGGACCCGAGGCGCTCTTGCGACCGCCGGGTGACGTTCGGCCGCTTCGTCATCCGAGCCACCCACGAGCGTGGGGTTGGCGCGCCATCCAGTCGGAGCTTGTCGACGACGTCTCGTGAAGCTGCACCCAGTGTAGTTTGCGCAGCCGACAGCGGCGCTCTTCAGTCGAGCGCGACCGGGTCGAGGTCGCGGATCGCGTGGCGCGGCCCGGTGAGGTGGGCGTGGGCCCACGCGGCGACCTGATCCTCCTGGGTGAAGATCACCACCTGCCGCTCGGCGGCGATCTGCAGCAGCAGATCCAGGATGGCGTCGGTGCGTACCGCGTCGGCGTGCACGGTGACGTCGTCGAGCAGCAGCGGGCAGATGTCGTGGTCGGCGGTGAGATGATCGGCCAGCGCCACCCGCAGCAGCAGGTACACCTGTTCGGCGGTGCCGTGGGACAGCAGATCGGCTCGCCGCCACCGCCGCGACGCACCGCACACCTGCACCCCGAGGGTCTGCGGGTCGACCAGCACATCGGTGTAGCGCCCGCCGGTGACCGCGGGCAGCCAGGTCCGCAGCGTGGCCGCCAGCTGCGGGGCGATGTCGCGGTGCACGCGGGTCTGCGCCTTCTCGAGGAACGTCCGCGTCAACTCCAGGGTCTCTTTGAGTTCCAGCACCCGATGCAGCTCTCCGCGGGCCCGGGCGAGGTCTTCCTCGGCTTCGGCGACACTGCCGAGGTTCATCGCCATCTGCCGCACCTCACCTTCTTCGGTGTGCGCCCGCGCCGACGCCCGGTCCGCGGCCTGCCGAAGTGCCGGCAGGTTCACCGCACTCGATGTCTGCTGCGCCGCTTCCAGTAGCTCCGCGTCGACGCCGTCGGCGAGCTCTGCCGCCCGGGCGGCGGCGTCGTCGGCGGCCCGGCGCAAATCAGCCGGTGTCGCACCACCGAGCAGAGCCTGCAGCTCGGCCCACTCCTGTTGTGCGGTGCCGAAGTCCGCCAGCCGCGACTGTCGTCGGGTCATCCAGTCCTGCAGCGCCGCAACGGTATCCTGCGCGGTCTCGGCGACGATTGCGCACCGGTCGGCGGCGGCCCAGACCGCCTCGGCGGCCTGGGCGCGGGCGTGTTCGTCGGAGGCGACGCGGCGTTCGACGGCCTGGGTGGACGCCAGCTGCTGGAGAAGGTCGTCGCGGCGGGCGGCCTGGGCGGCTTGGGCGGCGCGCTGTCGGCACGCCTGCCGATAGTGTTCGACCCCGGCGCGCAGCACCTCCTGTGTCGAGCCCTCTGGTGGGTGACCGCGGGCGGTCAGGGCGTTATGCAGATCGATTGCGCTGGCCTGCAGTGCATCCCGAAGTTCCTCCTGCCGGATGTGTTCGTGGTGCAGGGCGGATGCCCGAGCCCGCGCGACCGGGATCGCGCGCAGCGCCGCCGGGTCGGCGGGCACGCCGAGTTCGATGCAGCGGGCGGCGGCCTTCTCACGCCGACTGGCCTGATCGGCGGTGTGTGCCTGCGCGGCCTGCACGTGCGCTTCGGCGCGGGCGAGATCTCGTGTCACCGCGCCGGTTCCGCCGCGGTGTCGGTGCACCGCACCGGCGAGCATCAGCGCGATACCGGCGATCAGGGCGAGCACCCCGACTGGCCGGCTCACGGTGGCCGCCAACGCCGACCCGGTGACGGCGACGGCGACGCCGGCGGCGATCACCGCCACCGACGGACGCGAGTGTGTCTGCTCGGCGGCGCGCCGTGCCCGGGTCTCGCGGTCGATCAGCTCCGCAGGCACTTCGGGCACCGGGGTCTGCAGGGTGCGGGCCAGATCGAGCAACTCGTCGTCGTGCGCGTCGACCTGGGGTGCCGCGTCGGTCTCCGGGTGTGGCCGTGGGTAGGACTCCAGTTGGGTGGCGGCTCGCGTCCACCGCTCGGCGGCTTGCAGCACGCTCGGGTGCTCTTGGGTGTCGCCGTGCGGGGGGGCGGGTAGGGCATCGATGTCCTGCTGGATGCGGGACGCGGAGCGCTCCGGTGGACCCGGCGGTGCCGGGCGTGAGCGCCACTGCGTCAATGCCGCAGACACCTGGTGGGCCAGCGCGTCGCCGTCGGCGCCAGAGGGTGGCGGCGTGTCGCCGTAGCGGGTGTGGAGTTCAGCGGCGCGGCGGGCCCGGTTCTGCGCCTCGACCGCCGCTGCGGCCGCCTCAGCGGCCTCGTGGGCGCGGACTTGGGCTGCCGCGGCGGCCGCTTCGCCGTGGAGGCGCTCGACCTCCTCGACCCGGGACAGGTATGCGTCGTGGGCTCGGATTCGCTGCTCGTAGTCGTGTTGGCGTGCCGCGAGTGCGTCTTTGGCGGCTCGCAGCGGTCGGGTCGTGTTGGCCCGGTCGAGCCCGACGTGCTCGCGGGCATAGGCGTCGATACGGTCCAGGGCGGTGTTGGCCGTCGATGCCGCACCCGCGGTGGCCGCGGCCCGCTGCAGGTAATCCTGCAGCCCGTCGGCGTGGTCGCGGACGCGCAGCATCTGTCCCTGCTCGATGCAGGCGGTCGCGACGAAGGTGGTGCGGTCCAGCCCGAGCCAGGTGGCGGCGTCGGGGGCGCCGTCGTTGATGATCTCCGCGGAGATGTCGCGGCCCAGCACCAGATCTTTGGCGTGGCAGTCGATTTTGCCGGCGAGGTCTTGACGCAGTTCGATGTCGCGGCCGTCGTCGAGCCGGATCTGCGCGGTCACCAGCCAGTCCCCGTGGCCCCACGGTTTGTGCAGGTCGATGAAGCGTTGCTCGTCGGCGCGGGGTTTGCCCCGGCCGCGGCGTCGCCCGCAGAGCGCGGCGAAGATCGCCGCATGCCAGGAGGATTTCGCCGACTCGTTGTCGCCGATGACGACGGTCATTCCCTCGGCCAGCTCCAGGGTCTGGTTGTGCAGCGGGCCGAACGCGTGGGCGTTCACCGACCGGATCCACATCAGTGCACCTCCAGCTCACCGGTGCGCCCATCGAGGGCGCGCAGCCCGGTGAGCAGGACGCGGTGGCGCTGGTCGTCGTCGAGGGTGTCGTCGGCCAGCACGTCGCGGACGAACTGTCCGCGCACGGTCGCCTCGGTGGTTAGCTGTTCGTAGTCGTCGGTCAGCGCCACGGTCAGCGCGCCGAAGCGGGTCACCAGCGCCTCCAGATTCGCCGGACGGGCCGCGTCGATGTCGGCTGCGCGCAGGTCGACGTCGGGGCCGAGCGCACCGTGCAGGGTGACCCGCACATAGCCGCAGAGGTCTGTGAGCGCGTCGAGGACCTTTTGGCGGGCCTGCCCGGCGTGGGTCACGCCGGTGATGTCGACGTCGATGTCGGCGACCGTGGAGGTCGCTGTCGGCAATCGCTGTCGGGTGATGGCGCCGTCGCCGGCGATCGTGACCAGTACCGCTTCGCCGGGCCAGCTCTCCCCGAAGGTCAGCGGGTCGGGGTTGCCCGGATAGGTGTGATCGGGTGCGTCGACGGGGTGATGGAAATGGCCGAGAAGTGCGTGGTGCAGCCCGGATCGGCGGATCTGATCGGCCCGAAACGGTGCGTGGGGCACTTTGTCGGTGTGTTGGATCGCCAGGTCGCCCTGGGCGGAGCCGTGGAAGAGACCGAGGTGCACACCGCCGCGGTCGACGCGGAAACCGTCGAGGAACCCGCGGGTGTTCGCCGGTGCGCCGTGGGCGGCACCCCACAGCGTGAGACCGTCGGCCAGGGTGATCGGTTGCAGCTCGTCGGTGTCGAAGATGTGCACGTTCGGTGACCAGGCGACCTGGCGGTAGAGGCTCTTCGGGCCGAACCAGTCGTGGTTGCCGGGGGCGAGATACACCGGCAGCGGGGCGATCTCGGCGAACGTGGTGCGCAGGAACTCCGCGGTGTCGGGGGTGAACCGCTCCTGCTCGTACAGATCCCCGCCGCAGGTAAGGGCATCGACTTGCTGCTCGACGGCGAGGTGGCAGATGCGCTGCAGTGTCGCCCGCAGCGCGTGGCGGCGGGCACGTGCCTGCGGGCGGGTCGCCCAGCCGAACAGCGTGTCGAGGTGCAGATCCGCGAAGTGCAGCAGCTTCATGGGGTCGGTTTTCTGCTGCACCGTGGTTTCACTCGCGGGTTGGTCGCGCTGTTGTCGTTGCGCACATTGCGACGCGGGGCGCCGATGCCGGCGCGGTTTTGCTGCCGGGGCGCTTCGGGCATTGCGGACTCCTCGTCGGTTGGCTGCTTTCTGGACGGTAGCGGGTAATACCGACAGTCGTCCGCGAGAACCGCGCTGGATCGTCGACTACCGGTAGGTGTCGCTGCGTTTGGCGACAGTGAAAATGATGATGGTCTGCTCCGCATCGTTGATCTCGTACACGATGCGGTACTGCCCAAACCTGATCCGCCAGTCGTCGTGGGCTCCGATGAGTTTCTTGGCATCGTTCGGGCGCGGATCGTGCGCCAGCCCGATGATCCTTTGCAACGCGGTCTCGAACGTCTCGCGGGGCAGGCACTGCAGTTGTTTGAGGACGTCGGGGTGGAAGGCGACCTTCACGACACGACAACCGACGCGGCGTCCACGCCGAGCCGGTCGAGCATCTCCGACATCGACAGGCTGCGGAAATAGGCTGCGGAAATCTGTTGAACGGATGGTCTGCAGGCGCAACGCATCGACGATGTCGGCGTGTTCGTGTAGGCGCTCGTAGTCGGCCAGCACATCGTTGGGTCGTTAGCGCAGCTTGGCGCGCAACGTCGCCGACGAGCTTGACCCCTGCGGAGGTAGCCGGCGGCACCTGCCACAGCACCTCGGCCGTCTCGAGGCAGGGAGACGATGGCGCCGCGCAGGGCGGCGACCGGGGCGTACCGGCGTCGGTGACCCGTGCCTCAGCCGTAAACCGTAGACCCGGCCGGGCTCAACAAACTGGGCGTCCACCAAACTAGGGAGGTTCAGACATTGGGGCCCGTGGGTGGTCGACTCGGCGTGTAAGTACCCCTCTCGTCACTCCCCAGGACCCGCCTACATCCCCAACCTCACCGCCTCACCCCGAACGGGCTCAGGGGCTTGCAATCGGAAATGGTCAGTAAAGTCCGAGACCAAGTCAGGCCGGGACTACGATCCCGGTCAGCCCGCCGCCCGGAACTCCGCGAACCGCTCCGCCAGCCGCTCCCGCGCCGGCCGGTCACTGCGACGCCCCGGCAAGGTGATCCGCCGTCCGTCCATCTCCTGTAGCCCATAGCGCAGCATCGGCCCGTCGACCTCTTCCATCAAATCCCGGTTGATCCGCACTTGGTAATCCGGGGAGATCCCGAGCAGGTTCGCGTCGTAGGCGGCGTGATGGATCTTGCACAGACTCAGTCCGTTCTCGACTACCGGCAGACCGTTCGGCTTGTCGTCACCGATGATGTGCGCAGCGTCCAGCAGCTTGCCGTGTTGGAGGCGACAGACCGTGCACCGCTCGGCATAGGCGAGCATGACCCGACCGCGGAACTCCGGCTGATGCAGCCGCTGTTTTATCGCACGCCGTGCATACTCGCGCTCGATCGGCGCCAGGTGCAGCGGATCGGCGACTGAACGCAGGCCCTCGTCGAGCGCGATCACGAACCGGCGGTTCGGCAGATCGTCAGCGACGACATACACCGGAAAAATCGGCACGTACACACCGGTACCGATCTTGCGGAGCAGGATGATCGGCAACCCGAGTTCGTAGGCGCGGCGCAGCTTCAGATTGTCGCCGTCCGTGCTGCCCGCACGGTAGTCGTAGGCGAACAGTGAATCACTTACCTGCGTATCGGCATACGGCCCGTCCGGACTCGACACAACTGACAGGGTTGCCGCCATTTCCCGGGGATTCCAGATGCCGCGGTTCCGGTCGATGACCCGTCGCGGCTGCCCACCGACGTGCAGCGCCTCAAGTTGAGCCCGGGTAACGACGCCGTGATCGGCGACGAGTTCGGCGAGGCGCTCAAAAATCATCTCGCGCAGCTGCAACTCGACCGCGCTGTCCATGGTGAAATCTTGTCATGCGGCGGCCAACTTCATTCTGCAATGGCTGATACCCTGATCCGCTGCTGCCTGGGGCCAGGTTGTCGCGACGATCCTAGAGACTGGGCTACGCACAGCCACCTAAATGCTGGCCACCCTTGTCACAGCAGGACCCCGAATCTCACAACAGGTCGGCCCGGTCGAAGTCCTGCTGCAGTCGCGGATGGCTCCGGCGCTGATCACCACCAAGGGCGAGAAGCTCGTCGACCAGTGAGGCCTCAGCTGATCTCGCGACTAGGTTGCGCCTCTTTCAGCCAGCGGGCTCGGCATCGGCATGGGAAATGGCGATCAAGACCCGCGCCGGAAAGCTTCCCGGCGGCGATGCGCTGCTGTCGGTGTGGGAGGAGAACCTGGTGAACATCCGGGCGCAAGCGATCGACATCGCCGCAGCGGACGCGATCATGGCGGGCACCCTGCCGTGGCCGCACCGCGATCCGTTCGACCGGATGCTGGTCGCCCAGGCCGCCCGCCGCGGCCTGACGCTGGCCAGCGGCGACCCGGCCGTGCTCGCCGGGGCGATGTCGGCGTCCCTCGACACCCGCCACTGAAAACCCTCACCCCTTCAACAACGCCCCCACGCTCCCCGACCGCCACTCCCTGTCGGTCTCGGTGCGCTGCCCGGAGGAGTTGAGCACCCGCGCGGTCGCCGCCTGCGACACCCCGCAGGCGTTCACCAGCCACCGCACATAGTCGGTCACTTGAGGTTTTCGGTAGCGCCACGGCACGTGGGCCGGCGGCAGCACCGGCGGGCCCGCACTCTCCCCGCCGCGGTGATCGTCGCCGCTCACCGACGTGCGCCGGGTACCGACCGTGCGTGCCGCCGCGGCCACCAGCGTCCGTTCGATCTCCGCGCTCAGCTTCTTCACCCCGGCCGCGGCCAGCGCGGCGTTGTCCAACGCGTCGACCGCCCGCACCTCGGTGCGCAGCGCCCAGTCGATCTCGTTGACCCCACTCTTGGTGGGCAACGCCGCGAGCTTCTGGCCTGCCAGCAGGTTCAGCCCGTGGCGCTGCAGCACCAGGCTGATCCGCCGCGGGTGCTGCTCACGCCCCAAATCGGGGCTCAGAAACGGCACCCAGATGTCCAGGTGATCGGCGATGGCTCTGGTCAGGGCGGCCACCACCGCGGCGACCCCGGTCAGATCGGCGGTGCGGCCGGGCTCCCACACGTCGAACGCGTAGATGTCGGCGATCGCGTAGCCACGCCGCTGGGCGGTCGCGGTCAGCTCGTCGCAGTGCGCCATGGTGTCGGTGTCGCCGAGGAGAAGTACCGACGGCGTCCGCGTCCACGGCCCCACCAGTGATGTCATCGCTTGCCTCCCGATGTCGTCAGGCCCCCACCCGGAGGCGCTCTTACCGGTGCCGGTCGGCACCGGTCGCTTCGTCATCCGAGCCACCCACGAGCGTGGGGTTGGCGCGCCGCCCAGTCGGAGCTTGTCGACGGCGACTCATGAAGCTGCCCTTACGGTATCGCCGACCTCTGACATTCCTGGCCCGCCGAAACCGCGAGCTACCGGAGCCGGCGGACCGTCCCGGATTCTGCGCTCGCCCACCGCATCGAGTCCGCCGCACCGGAGCACGGTCACGCGGCAGCAGGTCACCCACACCCCCAGTCCAGCGAAGTGTCGCTGCGAGGCGGGCACCAGCGGCCACTACAGATACGCGCCGATCGGCGCTGCGGCATCATGGCCGAATGTCCTACCGTTTCCCGGCCCTCGCCGACGTCATCGCCACCCTGAAGGTGGAGCCGCTCACCGAGCACCGCTTCCGCGCCACCCAGTTGGACAATCCGGCGCACCACATCGTCGGCGGGCACATCGCCGGGCAGGCGCTGATGGCCGCCGCGCTCACCGCGCCGGGACGTGTCCCGCACAGCGCGCACACCTACTACGTGCGCGCCGGGGACGCGAGCCGCCCGGTCGAGCTGCGGGTGGCGGTGATCCGTGACGGCGGCACATTAGCCACCCGGCAGGTCACCGCCCACCAAGACGACACGATCCTGCTGGAGACCCTCGCCTCGTTCAGCACTGACATCGACGCCTTCGACTACCACCGGCCCCCGCCGGATGTCCCCGACCCGGACACCCTCCCGCCGGTGCAGCAGCAGCTGGCCGGCTACGCCGACGAGCACGGCGGGGTGTGGACCCATCCCCGCCCGTTCGAGCTGCGCTACATCGACGCCCCACCGCGGCTGGCCCAGGATCTGCCCGACCCGCCGCCGCGGACCCGGCTGTGGTGGCGGCCGAGCGAACCGGTGCCGAACGACCCGGTGCTGGCCCCGTGCCTGCTCACCTACCTGAGCGGGGTCACGATGCTGGAGTCCGCGCTGGTGGCCCGCCGGGCCACCCAGGTCAGCACGTTCAACGCGCTCATCGACCACGCGCTGTGGTTTCAACGCCCCGTGGACCTGTCCGATTGGGTGCTCTCCGACCAGTCCTCACCCAGCGGGACCGGTGGGCGCGGCCTGGTCAACGCCACCATGTACAACCGCTCCGGACACCTGGTGTGCACCGCCACCCAAGAGCTGTACTTCGGCCGCGGGTAGCGCCGCGACGATCAGCGCACCCCAGCCATCAACCGCCGCACCACCGGCGAACACAACGCCAACACCACCCCGGCCAGCACCGAGACCGCCCCGAGCGACCCGAAGTAGGGAACCTCGCGGGCCGGGTCGTAGTGGCCGGCCAGGATGCCGGCGCCGGTGGTGCCCAGCGACACCGACAGGAAGAACAGCGCCACCATCTGGGTGTGAAACGCCTTGGGCGCCAACTTGGTGGTCACCGACAGCCCGATCGGGGAGATCAGCAACTCGGCGACGGTGAACAACGCCACGATGCCGACCACCGCCGCCAGCGGCACCCCGGCGCGCCCGGCCAGCGGCACGAACCCCCAGAACGCCACCCCCATGATCGTCAACCCGAGGGCGAACTTCGTCGGTGTTCCCGGCTGGCGATTCCCCAGCCGCGTCCACAGCGCGGCGAACACCCCCGACAGCGCCACGATGAACACCGGGTTGATCGCCAGCACCCAGCTCGGCGGGATCTGCCAGCCGAGAATCACCCGGTTCACCCGCTGATCGGCGTAGAGCGCCAACACGGTGAACTGTTGCTGGAACAGCGCCCAGAACACGATGCTGGCCGAAAACAGCGGCAAGAACCCCAGCACGCGACGCCGTTCCACCGCGTCCAGGCGCCGACTGGACAGGATGACGATGAGGTAGCCGAGGGCGGCCAGGCCCGCGGCGGCCGCCATCACCGTCGCCAGGTTCGCCGCGGTGATCACCCCGTCGCCCACCAGCGCGCCGATCACCACGGCCAGCCCGATCGCCGCCATCACCACCCGGCGCCGCCACTGCGGGGCGAGCGGGTTGGCCACCTCGTGTGCGGAGGCGGGCAACCCGCGGCGGGTCGCCGCGTACTGGCCCAACCCGGCAGCCATCCCGACCGCGGCCGCACCGAAACCGATGTGAAATCCCCAGCGACTCTGCAACAGACCGGTCAGCAGCGGACCGAGTAGAGCCCCGATGTTGACCCCGAGATAGAACAGCAGGAACCCGGCGTCGCGGCGCGGATCGTCGATGCCGTACAGCGAGCCGACCAACGCGGTGGCGTTGGCTTTGACCCCGCCGCTGCCGAGTGCGATCAACACCAGACCAGCGGCGAGCCCGCCGGTTCCCGGTGCCAGCGCCAACACCACATGCCCGGCCATCACCGCCACCGCGGAGCCGAACAGCACCCTCTCGCAACCGAATACTCGGTCGGCGAGCCACGCGCCGACGATCGTCGCCAGATACACCCCGCCGCCGTAGGCGCCGACGATCCCGGTGGCCACCGTGACGTCGATGCCCAGACCACCACGGCTGGCGGCGTAGTACATGTAATACAGCACGATGCCTTGCATCCCGTAGAACGAGAAGCGCTCCCACAGCTCCAACCCGAACAGGTTGGCCAGCATCCGCGGATGGCCGAAAAAGCCGCGCGGTGGGGGTTTTCGGGTTTCGGACACCGGCCGGCGACCCCGGTTCAGCGGAACCGGTTGAGCGACGGGAACTTATCGATCACCCGATCCCGCAGCCGCGGAGGCGGCGGGGGCGGAGCCGGTGGCGGGACGTACACCGGCTCGGGGGCGGCCTCCGGCGCCGGTGGGGGCACCTGCTCGGGGGCCGGCTCGTCGAGCACCGGCGGTGCCTGCGGGGCCGGTTCGACCACCGCGGGCGGCTGCGGGTGCCGCGGGGCATCCGGGGCCGGCGGCTGGCGCTTCGGGTGTTCGGCGACGGTGGCGGGACTGGCCGGTTTGGGGTCGGGGGCCGAATCACGGGTCGATGCGCCGATCGACACCCCGGCGATGGCGACCGCGCCGGCGGCCACGGCGGCGATCAGCGCCGCCGGCAGCGCTTTGCGCCGCGGCTTGGCCACCGGTGCGGCGGCGGTGACCGCGCGGGCGGCGGCCAACGCCACCCCGCGGGGCAGCGCGAACGCCGCCTCGCTGGCGGTGATCACCGGCTGGGTCGCGGTCTGTTCGACCGCGGCGACCAGCGCGTCGACGTCCCCGGAGCCGAGCACGAAGATCGCATCCGGGCGCGGGCGCACCGCGGCGACCCGGGCGGCGACGTCGGCGATCAGGTCCGAAGAATCGGGGCGCTCGACGCGCTCGACGGTCAGGCGCTGTGAGCCGACCGTCGCGACGGCGGTGGCGTCGGGCTCGATGTCGCAGACCACCACGAACGGGCAGCCGGCCCGTTCGGCGACGCCGGCGGCGAGCACCTTGAGCGCGTCGTTCTGGGTGATCGCCACCTCGCGGGACCCGATCCCGTGGGTTTTGCAGGCGGCGTGCACCGCCATCGCGGCGCTCTCCCCCGCCGCCGACCAGCTCAGCCCCACCGCGTGCAGCCGGTGGGCGTCGACCAGCTCCGCGATCAGCGGCTCGGGGTCGAATCCGGCCGACTCGTCGATCGCCAGCACGCCGCTGTCGACCGTCGCACCGGCGCCGGTGGTCCCGTCGATGAGCACCCAGCGCAGCTCCGCAGCACTGATCGCCAGACCGAGCACCCGGTCCACGGCCCACCTCCCATCCTGCGACGATCCCGCGATTACCCCGCGCCGACCCGGCGCCGGCCCGGCGCCACTCCTGCCCGGAAACCGGGTCCGAGGCTACCGGGAATCCCCGAGCGGCCCGGAGCGGCCCGAATCCGCGACGGCCCGACCCGGTACCGTGCAGGTATGGCTTTGCCCCCGGATGTCGTATCCGGGCCGAGCCCTATCCCCACGGTGACCGGTGCCCACGGCGGCCACGGTGCTGTTCCCCACCCACTGCCTCGCCGCCCGCTTCCGAAGGAGCCGACGGCCGGCGACACCGTCTGAGCCGGGATGGGTCCCCGCTGATGCGTGTTGACGGCCGCGAGGTCGAGGTCACCGGCGATCTGCTGCAACCGTTGACCCGGCGCACCGGTGATCTGCTGCGCCTGGCCGCCGCGCTGGCGGTGCTGACGCTGGTGATCGCCAGCTCACTGATCACCCGACCGGAGTGGGTGGCGCTGGAGAAATCCCTGTCGCAGGTGCTCGGCCCGCTATCGGCGACCCAGGGCCACGTGGTGCATGTGGCCTACGGGGTGGCGCTGCTGGTGTTGCCGTTCGTGATCCTGGTGGCCTTACTCATCTCCGGGCATCGTCGTCTGCTCGGCGCCGCGCTGGCCGCCGCGGCGGCCGCGGGGGTGATCATGTCGATCCACGGCACCAGCATCCGCCCGCCGCGCTGGAACCTCGACCTGCCGCACGAGCCGGGCAGCGTGCTGGTGCAGTTCCTCGATGACTCCCGCTGGGTGGCGATGCTCGCCGCGCTGTTGACGGTGGCCGGGCCGTGGCTGCCGGTGCGCTGGCGGCGCTGGTGGTGGGCGCTGCTGCTGGCGTTCGTGCCGGTGCACCTGGCGATCAACGCGGTCGTGCCGCCCCGATCGGTGCTGGGCCTGACGGTCGGTTTCCTCGTCGGTGCGCTGGTGGTCCTCGCCGTCGGCACCCCCGCGTTGGAGGTGCCGCTCAAAAGCGCGGTGCGCGCCCTGGCCGGGCGCGGCTACGTGGTGTCAGCACTCACGGTGCTGCGTCCCGCGCGCCGCGGTGGGCTGCTGCTGTTGGCGCGCGCCACCGGACCGGACCCGACCCGCGAGGCCACCACCTCAGTGCTGCTGGAGCTGTACGGGCCGCATCAACGCAGCGGCGGGGTGCTGCAACAGATCTGGCACAAACTGCGGCTGCAACCCACCGAAACCGCCCCGCTGCACGCCTCGATGCGCCGTCTGGTCGAACATCGCGCGTTGATGTCGATCGCGATCGGGGCGGCCGGGGTCGCCAACACCGCCCCGCTGGCCGCCGACGAGCTCGATCGCGGCTGGACGCTGTACGCCTACCGGCCCGTGCACGGCACCCCGCTGGCCGAGTGCGCCGACACGACCGCGGTGCACCGGGTATGGGAGTCGCTGCGCCGACTGCACGACCATCGCATCAGCCACGGCGATCTGCGCGCCGACAACATCACCGTCGTCCACGACGGTGACGCGCTGCAGGTGCTCTTCGGCGGGTTCGCCAACGCCGAATACGGCGCCAACCCCGCGCTGCTGGAATCCGACATCGCCCACCTGCTGGTGACGACCGCCCAGGTGTATGACACCGAGTCGGCGGTGACCGCGGCGATCGACGTCTTCGGTGCCGACGCGGTGCTCACCGCGTCGCGTCGGCTCACCAAAACCGCGGTGCCCGGCCGCATCCAACGCTCGGTGCCCGACGTCGGGGCGCTGATCGCCGCGATCCGCGCCACCGTGATGCAGCACACCGGCGCCGACCAGATCGAACCGGCGGCGATCACCCGGTTCACCCGCAGCCAACTGATCCAGCTGGCACTGCTGGTCGCGCTGGTCTACGTGGCCTACCCGTTCCTCAGCGCCGCACCGTCGTTTGCCTCCCAGATCGTCGAAGCCAACTGGTGGTGGGCGCTGGGCGGGCTGGCGGTGATGGGCGGCACGTTCGCCGCGGCGGCGACCGCGCTGTGGGCCTCCGCCGACGGGTTGGTCAGCTGGCGGCGGTTGACGCTGATGCAGGTGGGCAACACCTTCGCCGCGACCACCACCCCGGCCGGGCTCGGCGGGCTGGCGCTGTCCACCCGGTTCCTGCAGAAAAGTGGCCTGCCGGCGCTGCGGGCCACCGCCGCGGTGACGTTGCAGCAGGTGGTGCAGGTGCTGGTGCACCTGGTGCTGCTGGTCGCGGTCGTGGCCGCCGCCGGCAGCTCCACCCAGCTCGCCAGCTTCGTGCCCGACGCCAGTGTGCTGTACCTGGTCGCCGGGATCGTGCTGGGGCTGATCGGCATCAGTGTGCTGGTGCCGCGGCTGCGCCGCTGGCTGGCGACCTCGGTGCGCCCGAAGCTGCAGGAGGTCACCGCCGAGTTGGTGGAGGTGATCCGCCAACCCAAACGGCTGGCGCTGATCGTGCTCGGCGACGCCGGCACCACCCTCGGTTCGGCGGTGGTGCTGTGGATGAGCATCCACGCGTTCGGCGGGATTGTCGGGTTCGCCACCGTCGCGATGGTGACGATGGTCGCCGAGACCCTCGCGTCGGCGGCACCCACCCCCGGCGGGGTCGGCGCGGTGGAAGCCGCCGTCATCGGGGCGCTGGCCGCGTTCGGGGTGCCCGCGGCCCTCGCGGTGCCCGCCACCCTGCTGTATCGGGTGGTCAGCTGCTGGATCCCGGTGTTCGCCGGGTGGCCGGTGATGCGCTGGCTGACCCGCAACGATTTGATCTGATCCCGCCGAAACGGTTGTCACCGGCAGCGTTGTGGGTCGATGCTGGGCAGCAGGACGCGCTGGCGCAGCGCAGGATTGAGGAGCGTGACCATGGAGGTACTGCGAACCCCCGAGTCGCGGTTTGCGAACCTGACCGGCTACCCGTTCGCCCCGCACTACCTGAGCGTCGCCGCCGACGACAGTGCGCCGCTGCGGATTCACTACGTCGACGAGGGCCCCGCCGACGCCGCCCCGATCGTGCTGCTGCACGGCGAGCCGACATGGAGCTACCTGTACCGCACCATGATCCCGCCACTGGCCGCCGCCGGGCATCGGGTGCTCGCGCCGGATCTGATCGGGTTCGGCCGCTCCGACAAACCCGCCCGCATCGACGATCACAGCTACCTGCGTCACGTGCAGTGGGTAACCGACTGGATCGAGAACCTCGACCTGCACGACGTCACCCTGGTCGTGCAGGACTGGGGGTCGTTGATCGGGCTGCGCATCGCCGCCGAGCACGGTGATCGGGTGGCGCGCATCGTGGTGGCCAACGGCTTCCTGCCCACCGCCGACCGCCCGGTTCCGTTCGCGTTCCGCGTGTGGCGGACCTTCGCCCGCTTCACCCCGGTGCTGCCGACCGGCCGGCTGGTGTCGGCGGGCACCGTGCACCCGGTGTCGGCGGCGGTGCGCGCCGGCTACGACGCCCCGTTCCCCTCCCAGCGCTATCAAGCCGGGGCGCGGGCCATGCCACGGCTGGTGCCGACCGACCCCGACGACCCGGCGGTGCCGGCCAACCGCGCGGCCTGGGAGACGTTGGGGCGCTGGGACAAACCTTGCCTGGCACTGTTCGGGGCGCGCGATGCCATCCTCGGGCGCGCCGACCGCCCCCTGATCGCGCACATCCCCGGCGCGGCCGGTCAGCCGCACGCCCGGCTCAACGGCGGCCACTTCGTGCAGGAGGACTGCGGCCCCGAGCTCGCCGAACGGATCCTGGCCTGGCACAACCGGTGAGCCGCACCGAACCGGTGCGGCCGCGCACCCCACCGGGGTGGACCTGCATCGGCTGCGGCGGGCCCGCACCGTTCGTGTCCTGGGCGAGCTACCGGCTGCCCGACGGGTCGACCTACGAGTGGCGCGCCCGCCCGCACCGCAAACGCGCCGGGCCGCACCGGCTGGCCTGGTGGCTGGCCGTGCTGTTTCTGATCGGGTCGGCGCTGTTCGTCGCCGGGGCGGCCGGGTCACTGCTGCCGTCGCTGTTCGGCGGGCAGTGGCGCATGTCGCTGTTCGCCGAGGGCTGCTATTTCACCGGGCGCTGCTGTTCACCGCCGCCACCTACGGACTGCTGCTCGAGGCGCTCAACACCGACCCCGACGTCGTGCTGGACGGCACCGCCGCGCAACGCCGCCGGTTCCGCTGGTTTGTCCGCTCCCCCGCCGAGCTCACCCGCCTGGAGGTGGCGATCCCGGTGGTGTTCCTCGTCGGGTCGGTGACCTTCAACTACGAGACCACCGGCGCGCTGGGTCACCTGCTGCACCTTCTGCCCCGGGTCGGTCTGTGGCAGGCCACCATGGTCGGGTCGGTGCTGTTCCTGGCGGCCTCGGTCCTGCAGTTCATCGAGGCCGGTCACCGCTACGTCAGCCTGGAGGCCCGCGACATCTCCTGGTGGATCGGGGCGACGTTCGTGGTGGGTTCGGTCGGGTTCGTCGTCGGTTCGCTGCCCGGGCTGGGAACCCCGGGGCTGCCCGCCGCCACCCAGGACGCCGGGGCGCTGATCGTCAAGGTCGGGTTCCTCGCCGGTGCGCTGGCCTACCTCGCCGGCAGCTACCTGATGCTTCCGGAGTTGGTCGCCCAGCTGCGCGCCGCGCCGGCACCCGAGACCCGCTGACGACGCCGGCGACCGTATCGTCGCCCGGGACACCAACCCGCGGGAGGATCCCGATGACCGCTGCGCATCCGTTCGACCACGCCGTGCACCTCGATCCCGTCGGGGACCCCGCCGACACCGTCCGGGGGCACACCCACCCGGACTGGGCCAACATGGTCGGCCCGTTCGGCGGGATCACCGCAGCGACCCTGCTGCAGGCGGCGGCCACCCACCCGGAGGCGACCGGCGACCCGGTGGCGCTGACGGTGAACTTCGCCGGCCCGATCACCGACGGCGCGTTCACCATCAGCCGCCACGCGGTGCGCACCAACCGCAGCAACCAGCACTGGTCGCTGGAGCTCACCCAGGGCGACGCGGTCGCCACCACCGCCACCGCGGTGTTCGGCGCCCACCGCGACACCTGGGCCGACACCGAGATCACCGCCCCGGCAGCGCCGGCACCCGAGCAGGTGGACCGTGGCGGGCTGATCGATTCGATCGCCTGGGCCAAGCGCTACGACATGCGTTTCACCGACGGTGCGCTGCCCGCCGACGGCACCGGATCACCGTCGTCGGTGACCACCCTGTGGGTGCGCGACAGCGCAGGACGCCCGCTGGATTTCCCGGCACTGGCCGCACTGTGCGACGTGTTCTACCCGCGGGTGTTTTTGCGCCGCGGCGGGTTCACCCCGGCCAGCACGATCTCCCTGACCACCTATTTCCACATCGACGCCGCCGAGTTGGCTGAGCTGGGCAGCGATTACCTGTTGGCCAGTGCGCACGCCAACCGGTTCTCCCGCGGTTATTTCGACCAGAGCGCACACCTGTGGTCGCGCACGGGTCAACTGGTGGCCAGCACTCATCAACTGGTGTATTTCAAAACCTGAACCGGCCCGTCACAACCCGGTCACGCTGGGCGCGTCGGCGTCGCCCCGGCGGAGTGGAGCCGATAGCTTCCCGTTGCCACGACAGATGGGAAGCCCGATGCACCAGGCCGACACCCACGGCGCACTGCACCGCACCCTGCTGGCGGTGCTGGGGGCGCTGCTGCTCACCGCGACAGTCGTGAACCCGCTGGCGGTACCGAGCGCCGCGGCGTTCTCCCCCGAGGGCCTGCCGGTGGAATACCTGCAGGTGCCGTCGGCGGCGATGGGCCGCGACATCAAGGTGGAATTCCAAGGCGGCGGCCCGCACGCGCTGTATCTGCTCGACGGGCTGCGCGCCCAGGACGACTACTCCGGGTGGGACATCAACACCGCCGCGTTCGAGTGGTACCACGACTCGGGGCTGTCGGTGGTGATGCCGGTCGGCGGCCAGTCCAGCTTCTACACCGACTGGTACAAGCAGGCGTGCGGCACCAACGGCTGCCAGACCTACAAGTGGGAGACGTTCCTCACCCAGGAGCTGCCCACCTACCTGCAGACCGAGAAGCAGGTCTCCACCACCGGCAACGCGGTCGTGGGGCTGTCGATGTCGGGGGGCACCGCGCTGACGTATGCGATCTGGCATCCCGAGCAGTTCGCGTTCGCCGGGTCGCTGTCGGGCTTTTTGAACCCGTCCAACGGGTGGTGGCCCACGTTGATCGGGTTCGCGATGAAAGATGCCGGCGGCTTCAACGGCACCGACATGTGGGGCCCGGCCGCCGATGTGGCGTGGCGACGCAACGACCCCACCGTCAACGTCGCCCGACTGGTCGCCAACAACACCGCGGTCTGGGTGTACTGCGGCAACGGCACCCCCTCAGATCTCGACACCGCCGGCGGCAACGCCGGGACCGCCTTCAGCGCCCAGATGCTGGAGAACATCACGGTCAGCTCCAACAAGGACTTTCAGAAGAAATACCTCGCCGCCGGTGGGCACAACGCGGTGTTCAACTTCCCCACCAACGGCACGCACAGCTGGGGCTACTGGGGTGCACAGCTGCAGGCGATGAAATCGGATCTGCTCAAGGTGCTCAAGGTGGGCCAGGAGGAGGAAACACCTGCGCCGACACCGGACCCGGCTGACCCGGCGAACCAGGCTGCCCCCGGCACGGCGCCGACACCGGCGAACCCCGCTAATCCGGCTGTTCCGGGCAACCCGGCTGTGCCGCAGGTTCCCGCCAACCCGGCGAATCCGGCGGTACCGCGGACTCCCGCCAACCCCGCTTACCCCGCGAACC
>NZ_NCXO01000029.1 GCF_002104795.1 Mycolicibacillus koreensis | reverse complement strand
GACAGCGGTCGAACGGCCGTGTCTGCGAACCTCGCGGAGGAACACCGCGCGGCGGCGACGATCGGCGCCGATAGTCATCGTCGTCATCGAGTGCCCGGTGGTCGCGGTGATCGGTCGCAGAAGCCGCGAAGAACATCCTCGGCGCAACAATTGTCGGGCCCGTCAGCAATAATCGGACGTGTCACGAAGCCTTCAGGAGATGACCATGACACGTGTGATGACGGCGCTGTTCGGTGCGCTGGTCGCCGCGGTCGCCTTCGCCGGCGCGGCGAACGCGATCCCCGATCAGGGCACCCCGGAATTCGACAACTACATGCAGGGCCTGGAACGCAACGGGTTTCACCTCAACCCCGACACCGCCTGGCGGGTCGCCCACCAGGCCTGTGAGGGCGGGGTGCCCGGGTTGATCGGCTGGGAGCTGGCCGCCCAGGGCGTGATCGGCCCCGGCGCCGATCAGCGGCTGATGGACGTCGCCCGCCAGTACGCCTGCCCGGTCAAGTAGGCCCGCGCCGGGCGGCGAAAACGGGGGGAACTACCTAGGGTCGTCGCGGTTAGCGTTTTTCCCATGACGCACCTGCTGAGATTCCCCTCCCCTGCCGAGGTGGCCGCACAGACCCCGGCCGACCGTGACCGCGTGATCGACGTGATCAGAATCGTTGCGCTGGTCGGAGTGGTCGCCGGGCACACGATCATGGCGACCAGCGTGATCCGCGACGGTGTCTTCGTCTGGGGCAACCTGCTCACCGAGTCGGTGATCTTCCAGGCCCTGACCTGGGTGTTCCAGATCATGCCGCTGTTCTTTTTCGCCGGCATGGCCGCCAGCGTGAACTCGTGGCGCCCGGGCGGAAGCTGGGGTGGATGGCTGCTGCGCCGCGCCACCCGGTTGTACCGGCCGGTCTTTTACTACCTGGGGTTCTGGGCGGTGGCGCTGCTCGGCCTACACGCGATCCTGCCGATCCGGGTCTACCAGTCGATCGCCGGGATCAGCGTGCAGCTGCTGTGGTTCCTCGGCGCCTACACCCTGGTGCTGGCGGCGGTGCCGCTGCTGCACCGGATCACCACCGTCACCCGGTTGCTGCTGGGGCTCGCCGGGGTGTACGCCGTCGTCGCGGTCGTCGACGTGGTGCGTCTGCACACCGACGCCCCGGTGGCGCTGGGCTATCTGAACATGGCGGTGTGGCTGATCCCCGGCATGCTCGGGGTGGCCTACCGACGGCGACTGCTCTCGGCGCAGGCGGCCTGGTTCGGCGGACTGATCATGCTGGCGGTCAACCTCGCCCTGGTGCACTGGGGTCCGTATGACCTGAGCCTGGTCGGCATCGACGGCCAGCGGTTGGCGAACATGTCGCCGCCGTCGCTGCTGCTGGCCGGTCATGCGGTGATGATGTGCTGCTTCGCGATCGCCGTCGCCCCGGCGATCGACCGGTGGGCCCGCCGGCCGCGGGTGTGGTGGCTGGCGGCGATCGGCAACTCCGGCGCGATGACGCTGTACCTGTGGCACATGCCCGCCCTGCTGGGCATGCATCTGGTCTTCGACTACCTCGGCTGGGCGCGCTACCCCGGCGAGCCGAACCTGATCGTGCTCAGCGTGGCGCAGACGGCGGTGATGACCGTGCTGGTCGCGGCGCTGTTCGTCGCGCTGCGCCCGCTGGAGAACACCCCGTTGCCCGGCTGGGACGGCGGCGCGGTCACCCCCACCGGGCTGCGCAGCACCGCCGTCGGCGTGCTGCTGTGCGTGGCCGGGGCGGCCACCTTGATCTCGGTGAAGTGGGGCCTGAAAGACCAGGGCGCGGACTGCACCGCGCTCACCCTGGTGGCGCTGTGCGGGGCGCGGCTGCTGGCCCGCCCGGCGGTTACCGCAGCCCCGGCGGCATCCCGTAGAGGTGCTCGATCGGCAGTGTCAGCAGCACCCGCCGGTCGGTGACCATGGCCTGGCGGTAGTCGTCCCAGTCGGGATGCTCGCCGGCGACGTTGCGGTACAGCGAGACCAGGCCCTCCACGGTGGCGTCGGACGGCGACGCCGCCGGCGGGGACAGGTCGGCGGTGCCCTCGGCGACGGCGTAGGACCAGCCGTCGTCGGAGCTGACCAGGATCGACGCCCGCGGGTCCCGGCGCAGGTTGCGGGTCTTCGCCCGCGGTTCGGTCACCGAGACCTGCAACACCAGCGCCTGCGGATCGAAGTGGTAGGACACATTCGACAGTTGCGGGCGCCCGTCGCGTTTCACCGTCGCCAGCACCCCCAGCGAATTGCCCCGGATCACGGCCAACAGCTTGTCGTCGAAAACGTGGCGTGCCATGGGCAAAGCCTACGTCGCCGGCGGGCGCTGTGGCCCTACGGTGAGTCCCGTGACTACCTATGTGTTGTTGCTGCGCGGGGTCAACGTGGGCGGGGTCAACCTCAAGATGACCGACGTGGCCGCCGCGCTCACCGACGCCGGGTTCACCGCCGTGCGCACGGTGCTGGCCAGCGGCAACATCCTGGTCGACTCGGAACACGATCGCGCGACGGTCACCGAGACCGCCCAACAGCGGCTGAGGGAGCGCTTCGACTACCCGGCCTGGGTGCTGGTCTACGAGCTGGCCGCGGTGCGCGCGATCGCCGCCGACTATCCGTTCACCCCCGAGGTCGACGGCTATCACTCCTACGTCACCTTCGTCGCCGACCCGGCCGCGCTGGAGGAACTGGCGGGCCTGGCCGCCGGCGCCGACGAGAAGATCGCCCGCGGTGACGGTGTCGTGTACTGGCAGGTTCCCAAGAACACCACCCTGAAGAGCGCGCTCGGGGCCACGATGGGCGCCGCGCGCTACAAGCCGGTGACCACGACGCGCAATCTGCGCACGCTGGGCAAGGTGCTGGCTCGCGCACAGTGACACCAGCCAGTGACACAATGGCGTCGATGACTGCAGCCAAACACACGGCCACGCTGACCGGGGTGTCGGAGACCGCACTGTTGACGTTGAACTCCCGCGCCCGGGAGGCCCGTCGGCCCGACGCGGTGCTCGACGATCCGATGGCGATCGCGTTGGCCGACGCGATCGACTTCGACTACGCCAAGTTCGGCAACACCCGTCAGGACATGGCCCTGCGCGCCCGGGCGTTCGACAGCCACACCGCCCGCTACCTGCGCGAGCACCCGTCGGCCACGGTGGTGGCGCTGGCGGAGGGGCTGCAGACCAGCTTCTGGCGTCTGGACGCCGAGATCGCCGACCCGCAGTTCCGGTGGCTCACCGTCGACCTGCCGCCGGTGATCGAGCTGCGCACACGGCTGCTGCCGGCGTCGCCGCGGATCACCACCGCCGCCCAGTCCGCGCTGGACTACAGCTGGATGGACCGCGTCGACCCCGACGACGGTGTGTTCATCACCGCCGAGGGTCTGCTGATGTATCTGCAGCCGGAGCAGGCGCTGGAGCTGATCGCCGCCTGCGCCGCACGGTTCCCGGGTGCGCAGATGCTGTTCGACCTGCCCCCGATGTGGCTGGCCGCGCTGACCCGCCGCGGCCTGAAGCCGTCGCCGCGCTACCGGATCCCGGAGATGCCGTTCAGTCGCTCGCCGTCGCAGCTGGCGAGGCTGGTCGACACCGTGCCGGGGGTGAGCGCCGTGCACGATCTGCGGCTGCCACCCGGGCGGGGACTGATGTTCAACACGATCTTGGGCTTCAGCTATCAGGTGCCGCTTTTGGACTGGCTGCGCGGCGCGTTGACACTGCTCGAGTTCGGCCCGTCGAACGCCGACGCCACATAGGCCAGCGCCTCGGCACGGCCGAGTCCCAAGCCGCGCACGGTGTCGGCGTAGCTGGCGGCCGCGGCCGCCAGCGTCGCATCGGTGGGGTCGGTGCGGGCGATGAACGTGCCGAACCGCCGGCGGGTCTCCACCACCCCGGCGCTCTCCAGCTCACGGTAGGCGCGCGCCACGGTGTTGACCGCCAAGCCCAGTTCGGCGGCGAGGTCGCGCACCGTCGGCAGCCGGGTGCCCGGCGCCAGGGTGCCGGCCTGCACCCCGTCGACGATCTGGCTGCGGATCTGGTCGAACAGCGCCGTGCCGGCGGTGTCGTCGATGCGAAACCATTGCCGCCACTGCCCCGGGTCCATGACCCCAGTATCGCCCCACCCCGACTTCCTACCGGGCCGACCCGGATAGGTTGGGGCTATGCGTATCGCGGTGCTCAGCGGCGCGGGCATCTCCGCCGAAAGCGGGGTGCCGACGTTCCGCGACGACAAGAACGGTTTGTGGGCCCGCTTCGACCCCTATGAGCTCTCCAGCGTCGACGGCTGGCGCCAGCATCCCGAGCGGGTGTGGGGCTGGTACCTGTGGCGCCACCACCTGGTGGGCCGCGTCGAGCCCAACGACGGCCACCGCGCGGTGGCGGCCTGGGAGGACCACGCCGAGGTCACCGTCATCACCCAGAACGTCGACGATCTGCATGAGCGCGCCGGCAGCCGCGGGGTGCAGCATCTGCACGGCAGCCTGTTCGCGTTCCGCTGCGCCGGCTGCGACGCCCCCTACCGGGGCCGGCTGCCGGAGATGACCGAACCGGCGTTGGAGGTCGATCCCCCGCACTGCGGCTGCGGTGACCTGATCCGCCCCGACATCGTCTGGTTCGGTGAGCAACTGCCCACCGAGCCGTGGCGGCGCGCGGTGGACGCCACCGAGACCGCCGACGTCGTGGTGGTGGTCGGCACCTCCTCGATCGTCTACCCGGCGGCGGGGCTGCCGGAGATGGCGCTGGCGCGCGGCACGGTGGTCGTCGAGGTCAACCCGGAGCCCACCCCGCTGTCGAGCAGCGCCACCGTCGTGGTGCGCGAGTCGGCCAGCCAGGCGCTGCCCACCCTGCTGCCGCGGCTGCCGACGCTGCTCGGCGACCGCTGACGCGGCGGTCTCAGGCCGGTTTGACCGCGCGGCCCAGCACGAACTCCGAGACCGGCACCGGCGCCCAGCGCGGGAACTGGTGGCCGCGGCGGGAGTCCGCGGCGACGAAACCGGCCGCGACGATGCTGGCCTCGGTGTCGCGGTGGGTGTGGCAGTTGCCGAACAGGCGCGGCCAGAAGGTGGCGTCGACGGCGCGCTGCAGCCCGCCGCGCGGGCCGGGGCTGGCGACGTGTTCGAAGTAGCGCAGCTGCCCACCGGGACGCACCTGGTCGGCGAGCCGGCGCAGCACCGCGTCCGGGTCGGCCACCGAGCACAGCATCAGCGAACACACCACCGCGTCGAACGGGTCACCGGCCGGGAGGTCTTCGGCGGTGCCGGCGCGCACCGTCACCGGGACCGGCGCGGCGGCCGCGGCCCGCTCGGCCACCTCACGCAGCCGCGGCTCCGGCTCGACGGCCACCACCTGCGTGACCGTGGCGGGGTAGAACGCGAAGTTGGTGCCGGTGCCGGCCCCGACCTCCAGCACCCGTCCGGTCAGCCCGGCCAGGTTCTCCCGACGCCGGTCGTGCAGCCACTCGGTCTCGTGGGCCGACAGGTAGGTCCAGACCCGGGCGAAAAACGGGTTGTTGACGGTGGCGGTGGCGCTCACGAGGTACCTCCGGGGGACGTGTGTGGGGCGTCTTCGACCCTATCCGCTGGATTCGCTGATGCCGATGCGGTGGTGCAGCCGGGTCAGCGCCGGCGGCGCCCACCAGTTCCAGCGGCCCAGCACGTGCATGAACGCCGGCACCAACACCATCCGCACCAGGGTCGCGTCGACGAGGATCGCGACGGTCAGCCCCACCCCGAACATCCGCATGAACGACACCTGCGCGGCGATCAGCGCGGCGAACGAGATCGACATGATCAGCGCCGCGGCGGTGATCACCCGGCCGGTGCGCGCGAGCCCCAACGCGACGCTTTCGTCGTTGTCGGCATGGGTCTGCGCCGAGTCCAGCCAGTACTCCCGGATGCGGGAGAGCAAAAACACCTCGTAGTCCATCGACAACCCGAACGCGATGCAGAACAGCAGCACCGGCATGTTGGCGACCAGCGTGCCGGTCGGGGTGGTGCCGAACGCCCCCAGGTGCCCTTCCTGGAAGATCCAGACCAGCGCCCCGAACGCCGCGGTCAAGCTCAGCACGTTGAGCACCAGCGCCTTGAGCGGCAGCACCACCGAGCCGGTGAGCAAGAACAGCAGCGCGAACGTCACGACCGCGATCACCGTCAACACCAGCGGCATCCGGGAGGTGATCGCCGCGACGCTGTCCCGGTTGATCTGCGCAAGGCCCGCCATCGCCACGGCCCGCCCGTCGGGGCCGGGCACGGCGTGCAGCGCGTCGAGTTGACGTTCGGAGGCGTCGGAGAACAGCGGGGCGTGGCTGCTGACGGTGAGATAGGCGCTGCCGTCGGCCAGACCGGCGGCGGTGGGCGGGCCGTAGTGGACACCGTCGACGAACGTGGCGGTCGGCGTGGACACCGCGGAGACGTCGTCGACCTGGGACAGCGCCGCCCCGTAGCGGTCCAGCGCGGCCGGGTCGAGTCCGTCGGCGTCGGGGACGACCACGGTGACCGCGGTGGCGGAGGTGTCGGCGAAGTCCTCACGCATCTGGTCGCCGACCTGGTGCGCCGACGCCGAGGTGGGCAGCACCCGTTCGTCGGGGAAGCCCCAGCGGACCCCGAGGAACGGCGCCCCCAGCAGAAGCAGCAGCACCACCACCGCCGTGCCCACCAGCACCGCCCGGCGCATCACCGCGTGCGACCAGCGATACCAGAACAGGTCGCGCACCGGCCGCGGCGCCGGGGCGGGACGACGACGCAGCCGGCGCCCCAGGGCCCGCACGTTGAGCGCGTCCAGGCGCGGGCCGAGCAGCACGATCGCCGCCGGGGTCACCACGACCGCGGCGAACGCGGCGAACGCGACGGTCGCCACCCCGGCGTAGGCGAAGGATTTGAGGAAGTACATCGGGAACAGCACCATCGCCGAGACCGACAGCGCCACCGTCACCGCGGAGAACAACACGGTGCGTCCGGCGGTGGCGACCGTGCGGATCAGGGCCAGCCGCGGCTCGACCCCGTCGGCCAGTTCGTCGCGGTAGCGGCTGATGATCAGCAGGGTGTAGTCGATGGCCAGCGCCAGCCCCATCGCCACGGTGAGGTTCAGCGCGAAAACCGAGACGTCGGTGGTGAACGTGATCAACCGCAGCACCGCCATCGACCCGACGATCGCCAGCGCCCCCACCGCCACCGGCAGGGCGGCCGCCAGCATCCCGCCGAACACCCACACCAGCACCACGAAGCTCAACGGGATGGCGATCGACTCCATCACCAGCAGGTCATGCTCGGTCTGCGCGTTGATCTGGGCGTAGACCATGGCACTGCCCCCGGCGCGCACCCGCACCCCGTCCCGGTCGCCGGGCAGGTCGGCGGCCAGCGTGTCGGCGTAGCGCTGGGCGTTGTTCTCCCCGCCGGCGAGGTTGGCGACGATCAGCCCGGATCGACCGTCCCGGCTGGTCAGCTGCGCGGCCTGCGCCCCGGGCGTCCACGCGGAGTCGACGCTGAGTACCCACGGGGAGTCGGCGAGCTGCCCGGTGATCTCCGAGCCGACCTGGCTCACCGGTTTCGCGCCGACCCCGGCGTCGGCGGTGATCAGCACCAGCAGCTGCTGGTCGCTCTGCTGGAATTTCTCCGCGAGCAACGCCGTGGCCTGCGCCGACTCGGCGGCGGGGTCCTGGAAACCGCCGGCGGACAAGGTGCCGACCACCGGCACTCCGAAGACCGCGGCGGCGGCCATCACCAGCACGGCCACCGCGAGCACCCGCCGCGGGGCCGCCAAGGCCAGGGAGGCGATTGTGTGCAGCACGATCGGAGGTGTCCTTCCGCTACCGGGTCATCGAGTCGACCACCGCGGGTCGATCCGCTGCTACCACCGCAAACGACGGCGTGAGCGGGCCGGTCGGTGCCCGACGGCAAACACTACTCCGCGGTAGGAATTGCCACTGTTTTCCGAATCGTGACTCAATGATTCCTTAATAGTGACCCATACGCTTCAAGGCATGTGGATCGACGACTCAAGCTCTGACGTCATCAAGGTTGACTTCGAGGCGCTCTACCACGGCGACGTGCTGGTGGAGGGCGACACCTCGGAGCAGTTTGACGACGGCCAGTACCTGGCCACCGCCAGCTGACGCCGTAACCGGCGCGGCGCACTCCCGAGACCGGGCGTGCGCCGCCTGACCGGTTCCCACCTGCGGCGTCACCGGCATGGGACCGGCGTGACCGGCACTGAGCCGGCACTGGACCGGCACTGAGCCGGCGGGCTGCCGCCCAATCCCTGTCCGGGCTGCCGCCCGATCGCCGACCGGGTCACCCCCGGTCAGGCCACGTTCTCTTCTTTTTCGCTCTCGACCATCCCGGCCAGCCGCCCGGTGATCAGGTCCTCGGCCTCCCCGACGATCCGCGACACCAGCTCCCCGACGGTGGGGATGTCGTCGATGAGGCCCATCACGGTGCCCACCGTCCAGATCCCGGCGTCGAGATCGCCGTCGTCGAAGACCCGCTTGCCGCGTTTCCCGGACACCAATTCCTGCACGTCGGGGAACTGGCCGCCCTTGTCGAGGATCTCCACGACCTCACGAGAGACCGTGTTGGAGGCCACCCGGGCGGTGTTGCGCAGCGGCCGGAAGATCAGTTCGGTGTCGCGTTCACTGCCGGCGACGATGGCTTCCTTGACGTTCTGGTGGATGCACGACTCGACCGTGCACATGAACCGCGATCCCATGTTGATGCCGTCGGCGCCCAGCGCCAGCGCGGCCACCAGGCCACGGGCGTCGCCGAACCCACCGGAGGCGATCATCGGGATGTCGATCTCGTTCGCCGCGGCCGGGATGAGCACCAGCCCCGGGACGTCGTCCTCGCCGGGGTGGCCGGCGCATTCGAAGCCGTCGATGCTGATGCCGTCGACGCCGAGGCTCTGGGCCTTGACCGCGTGACGCACCGAGGTGCACTTGTGCAGCACCTTGATGCCGTTGTCGTGGAACATCGGCAGATGCGGGGCCGGGTTGGATCCGGCGGTCTCGACGATCTTGATGCCCGCGTCGACGATCACCTGGCGGTATTCGTCATACGGTGGCGGGTTGATCGTCGGCAGGATCGTCAGGTTCACCCCGAACGGCTTGTCGGTCAGCTCGCGGGTGCGTTCGATCTCGGCGGCCAGATCCGCCGGCGTCGGCTGGGTCAGCGCGGTCAGAAACCCCAGCGCACCGGAGTTGGCGACGGCGGCCACCAGCTCGGCGCGGCCGACCCACTGCATCCCGCCTTGCACGATCGGGTGCTCGACACCGAACGTGTCGGTGAACTTCGTTGTCAGGCTCATGGTCTGTCCTCCTCTGCCGCGGCGTTTACCGCGGCGCCATCCGGATCGCGCCGTCGAGGCGGATCACTTCGCCGTTGAGCATGGGGTTGACGATGATGTGCTCGGCCAACGCGCCGTACTCGTCGGGGTCACCCAGGCGGGCCGGGTGCGGCACCTGCGCGCCGAGCGATTTCTGCGCCTCCTCCGGCAGCGAGCCCAGCAGCGGCGTCTTGAACAGCCCGGGCGCGATCGTGCACACCCGGATCAGCTCACGCGACAGGTCCCGGGCGATCGGCAGGGTCATCCCGACCACCCCGCCCTTGGACGCCGAGTAGGCGGCCTGGCCGATCTGGCCGTCGAAGGCGGCCACCGAGGCGGTGTTGATGATGACCCCGCGCTCGGGGGTGTCGGCGGGACCGACCGGGTCGGTCTTGGCGATCCGCTCGGCGGCCAACCGCAGCACGTTGAAGGTGCCGACGAGGTTGACCTGCAGCACCCGGGTGAACTCGTCGAGCGGGAACGCCCCGTTCTTGCTGACGGTTTTGATCGCGTTGCCGATGCCGGCGCAGTTGACGTTGATCCGCAGCGGGCCGAGTTCCTCGGCGACATCGAGGGCGGCGGCGACCGCGTCGGGGTCGGTGACGTTGGCCTCGGCGAAGCGGGCACGCTCCCCGAGTTCGGTGACCGCCTCGGCTCCCTTGAGGTCGATCACCACCACCTGGGCGCCGGCGTCAAGCAGCCGTTTGGTGGTGGCCAACCCCAACCCGGAGGCTCCGCCGGTGACGACCGCTACCGCGTCTTTGATCTGCACTGATCGGTTCCTTTCCGGCGCCCCGGGCGCCGCCCAACCTACTGGTTGGTTGGACTATACCCAATCGTCGAGGATCGTCTGGTTGTCGGCCCCCGGGGTGGCCGGCGGCACCGGGGTGTCGGGCACGCTGCGGGAGAACCGCGGCGCCGGGCGCGGCTGCAGGTAGCCGCCGACGTCGTAGAAGGTGTCGCGCTCGACGATGTGCGCATCCTCGAGGACCTCGCCGAAGGACAGCACCGGGGTCACGCAGGCGTCCGAGCCGGCGAACACGCCCGCCCAGTGCTCGCGGTCGTGGGCGGCGAACGCCTCGGTGAAGCGCTCCCGCAGCTCCGGCCAGCGGCTCACATCGTTCTGCGCGGGCAACTCGGCGCCGTCGAGCCCGAGCTTGGCCAGCAGCTCGGCGTAGAACTGCGGCTCGATCGCCCCGACGGCGACGTGGCGCCCGTCGGCGCAGGTGTAGGTGTCGTAGTAGGGGGCGCCGGTGTCGAGCATGTTGACACCGCGCTCGTCGCTCCACAGCCCCTGCGAACGGAAGCTCCACATCATCGCGCCGAGCATGCTGGCGCCGTCGACCATCGCGGCGTCGATCACTTGGCCCTTGCCGGAGCTCTGCCGCTCCCACAGCGCGGAGAGGATGCCGACCAGCAAAAACAGCGACCCGCCCCCGAAGTCACCGGCCAGGTTCAGCGGCGGCACCGGCCGCTCCCCCTTGCGGCCGATCGAGTGCAGCACCCCGTTGAGCGAGATGTAGTTGATGTCGTGGCCGGCCTGCAGCGCCCGCGGACCGTCCTGACCCCAGCCGGTCATCCGGCCGTAGATCAGCTTCTCGTTGACCTTCGCGCAGTCCTGCGGCCCGAGCCCGAGACGCTCGGTGACGCCGGGGCGGAACCCCTCGATGAGCACGTCGGCCTTGGCGACCAACGCCAGCACCAGCTCGCGCCCCTCATCGGACTTCAGGTCGGCGGTCACCGACCGCCGGTTGCGCAGCATGGTGTCCTTGCTGGGCTCGTTGCCGAATTTCGGCGGCCGCTCCACCCGGACCACATCGGCGCCGAGATCACCGAGGATCATCGCCGCGTGCGGGCCGGGCCCGATCCCGGCCAACTCGATGACCCGCAACCCCTGCAGTGGACCTGCCATGACCGACCTCCTCGTCGCCGAACTGTGTGCTGTGCATCATGGCAGCCTCCGGTGAGACCTCGGCAACCCGGCCGCTTAAGGTGTGGCCCATGACGACTTTGGACATCTTGGCCCCCGTCGACGGGATCCTCGTCGACCTCACCGACGGTGTGCTGTCGGTGACGATCAACCGCCCCGACAGCCTCAACTCGGTGACCACCGACGTGCTCGACGGCATCGCCGAGGTCATGGAGGCCGCCGCGCGTGACGCGCGGGTCAAGGTGGTGCGCCTCGGCGGCGCCGGGCGCGGCTTCAGCTCCGGTGCCGGCATCGGCGCCGACGACGTCGCCGGCGGGGTGCCCACCGACATCATCGTCGCCGCCAACCGTGCGGTGCGGGCGATCACCGCGCTGCCGCGACCCGTGGTGGCCGTCGTGCAGGGACCGGCCGCCGGGGTGGGGGTGTCGTTGGCCCTGGCCTGCGATTTGGTGCTCGCCTCGGAGAAGGCGTTTTTCATGTTGGCGTTCACCAAGATCGGGCTGATGCCCGACGGCGGCGCCTCGGCGTTGGTGGCCGCGGCGATCGGCCGGATCCGCGCACTGCGGATGGCGCTGCTCGCCGAACGGCTGCCCGCGGCCGACGCTTTGGACTGGGGCCTGATCAGCGCGGTCTACCCGGCCGAGAAATTCGACGACGAGGTCGCCGCGGTCATCGACGGACTGAAGACCGGGGCCGCGGTGGCGTTCGCGAGAACCAAGGATGCGATCAACACCGCGACCCTGACCGCCCTGGACTCCACCCTCGACCGCGAGTACGTCGGGCAGTCACAGTTGCTGGCGGCCAACGACTTCCGTGAGGGCATCAAGGCGTTCCAGGAGCGCCGCAACCCGGAGTTCACCGACAGCTGAGCGCTCCGGGGCCCGGGCCTCGGGCGCCCGGGGCCCCGCCCCCACCCCGCCGAACGTGAAGCTAGGTTCACGCTCGCGACCGAACGTGAACCTAGCTTCACGCTCGGTGCGGCTAACGCTGGGCGCCGCTAACCCCGCGCGCCGCTAACCCTGGGCGCGGCTAACCCCCGAACAGCGACGGCAACACCAGCACCACCGCCAGGCCCCACACCAGGTGGGTCAACACCGGCGCCAGCACCCCGTTGGTGGCGCGACGCTCCACCCCGCAGACCACACCGAGGATCACCGCGGCCACCACCAGCAGCCAGTTGCCGCTGGCCGCGACGACCGCGGCGTAGAGCACCGTGGAGATCACCAGCGGGTAGAACCGCACCACCGCGGTGTAGACCGCACCGCGGAAGAACATCTCCTCGGCGATCGCGTTGAGCACCACCAGGCCCACCAGCAGCCGCAGGCTGCTCTCGTCGGCCCGCCCCAGCAGCCCGTCGGCGGCGTCGGCGACCGCGGGGATCTGCCGGGTTGCCCACGCTCCGAGCACGAACAGGGCTCCGACGACCACGCCGATCCCGGTGCCGGTGAACACCGGACGCTCATAGCGCCCACGGAACCGGACACTGCCCAGGTGCAGCGGCCCGGAGGCCAGCGCACCGCCGGCCCACACCCCGGCCAGGGCGACCATCGACCAGGCGAACGCCGGGTCGGTGACGTCGTGGCGCATCCCCCAGCCCAGCAGCACCGCACCGGCCACCAGCACCACTGCGACCACCGCCCGGCGCCGCAACACCAGCGACGGCGGCTCGTTGTGCGGCACAGCGATATTGGTGATGATCGTGAGGAACTCGCGAGCCACACCGGGCTCGTTCGCGCTGGGGTGGCTCATACCGAGCGCCTCCTCGACGTCGCCGGGTCCGATCACCCCAACTTAGCGAGCACCGCGTCGCGCCGCGGCAGATTGACCGAGCCGATCCCGGGCCCGGGTTCTAGCGCGCCTTCCACACCGGCTGGCGTTTCTGGGCGAACGCCATCGGCCCTTCCTTGGCGTCCTCGGACTTGAGCAGGGTGCCGAACTCGCGGGTGGTCCGCGACCAGCCGAGTTCCTCCTCGGCGATCACGCCGTCGTCGGCGCCGTAGGCGACCCGCTTGCTGGCCCACACCGACAGCGGCGCGTTGACGGTGATCCGCTCGGCGAGCGCCAAGGCGGCGTCCAGCACGGTGCCGTCGGCGACGACGTCGTTGATCAGGCCCCACGTGCGCGCATCGGCCGCGCTCATCGGCTCGCCGGTGAACAACATCTCCAGGGCGATCTTGCGCGGCAGCTGCTCCATGATCCGGAACACCCCGCCGGCACCGGCGATGAGTCCGCGCTTGACCTCGGGCAGCCCGAACTGGGCGCGCTCCTCGGCGACCACCAGGTCACTGGCGAGCGCCAGCTCGGTGCCGCCGCCGAGCGCGGTGCCGTTGACCGCCGCGATCGTCGGCTTGTCGATGAAGTGGTGCACGTAGCCGGCGAAGCCCCACTCGGGACGTTCGGGGTGAAACAGGTTCTCCCCGCGGGAGATCGCTTTGAGATCCGCTCCCGCGCAGAACGACTTGTCCCCGGCGCCGGTGAGCACCACCGCACGGACCTCCGGGTCGTCCTGGGCCTTCTGCAGCGCGTCGCCCACGGCGGTGCTGACCGCGCCGTTGACCGCGTTGCGCGCCTCGGGCCGGTTGATCGTGATCACCAGAACGTTGCCGCGGAGCTCCTGAAGAGCCGCGGGCTGGTCGGTCGTGTCTGTCACAGCAACTCCAAAATCGTCGCGTTGGCCTGGCCGCCACCCTCGCACATGGTCTGCAGGCCGTACTGAATACCGTTGTCCCGCATGTGGTAGAGCATAGTCGTCATCAACCGTGCACCCGACCCGCCCAGCGGGTGCCCCAGGGCGATCGCCCCACCCTTGGGGTTGAGCTTCTTCTCGTCGGCGCCGATGTCGGCGAGCCAGGCCATCGGCACCGGAGCGAACGCCTCATTGACCTCGAACACACCGATCTCGTCGACGCTGAGCCCGGATCGCTTGAGCGCCTTCTGGGTTGCCGGAATCGGGCCCGTCAGCATGATGACCGGATTGGACCCCGCCAGCGTGGCGGTGTGCACCCGGGCCAGCGGTTTGAGCCCCAGCGACTTCGCCTTCTCCGCCGACATGAACAGCAGTGCCGCGGCTCCGTCGGAGATCTGGCTGGAGTTGCCGGCATGGATGACGCCGTCTTCTTTGAACGCGGGCTTGAGTTGGCCCATCTTCTCCAAGGTGGTGCCCCGGCGGATGCCCTCGTCGGTGGTCACCGCGGCCCCGTCCGCGTCTTTGATGGCGACGATCTCGTCTTCGAAGGCACCGGAATCCTGTGCGGCGGCAGCCTTTTCATGGGAAGCCAGAGAGAACTCGTCGAGCTGGGTGCGCGAGAGGCCCCACTGTTCGGCGACCATCTCCGCGCCGATGCCCTGGTTCGGAACCACCCCGTCGTAACGATCCAGGTAGGTCTTCGAGTACGGCCGACCACCGTTGGCCAGCGACGATCCCATCGGGGTGCGCGACATGGACTCCACCCCGCCGGCGACGGCCACGTCGTAGTGCCCGGCGACCACACCGGCCGCGGCGAAGTGCACCGACTGCTGGCTGGACCCGCACTGCCGGTCGACGGTCACCCCGGGCACACTCTCCGGCCAGCCGGCGGTGATCAGCGCGGTGCGGCCGATGTCGAGGGCCTGCTCACCGGCCTGCATGACACACCCCCAGATCACGTCGTCGACGATCTCCGGGTCGATCCCGGTGCGCTGCACCAGACCGTTGAGCACCTGGGCGGACAAGTCCGCCGGGTGCACCCCGGCCAGACCACCGTTGCGCTTGCCGATCGGTGAGCGCACCGCCTCGACGATGACGGCTTCGGCCATGTCGTTCTCCTTTGAATCTCGGACCGCACGTAGTGACCAGGATCTCAGGGCGGCCCGCGGCGGCCACGCCCGGTACCCCTTTTGGTGTCCGGCGCCGGGCCTGCCGGTGGTTATGCTGATCCGGCCCGTCGGCGCACCCGAATGCATCGACATCCACCCGAGGAGACCGCGACGATGAGCACGCCCCCGCACCGGCCCTGGTCACACGGGGCGCCGCCGCCACCGGGCCCCTACGGCCGGCCGCCGGCCGGGCCGCCACCCCAGCCGGGATACCCGCCCTACCCCGGGTACCCGCAGGCGCCTCTTCCCCCGCCGCCGAAGAACAAGCGGGTCTGGGTGTGGGTCGCCGTGGGCGCCGTGTCGGCGCTGCTGATGGCGACGGTGCTGATCGTGCTGGCGCGCGGCGACAGGTCCGGATCGGACTCCACCGCGGCCGGCCCCTCGACGACGGTGTCGGCGCCGCCGGCGGATACGGCCGGCCCGGATGCCGGCCCGTCGTCGAGTCCCGTGTCGACGTCGGCGGGCTCGCCGCCGGAGTCGGGGAACTCCACGCTGGCGGGGTACCTGCAAACACGTGAGCAACTCGAGGAGCGGATGAAAGGCCCGTTGACGCCGTCGGCCGGCGAGTCGGGCACCGCACCGCTGGCCGTGACCGTCACGCCGCCGGAGTGCACCGGCAACGTCATCCCCGCCACGGCCACGATCTACTCCGGGATCGACTACACCGACATGGTGGTGCAGGGGTTCCGCGGCCCCGGCAACAGCGTGACCACCAATGTCATCGAGGCGGTGGTGCGGTTCCCCGACGCCGCGGCGGCCAAACGGTTCCTCAACGACCAGTACGCCGACATGTCCAGCTGCGTCTACAAGGCGGTGACGGTCACCTACCCCGACGGCGCCACCTTCGACGGAAAGACCACCGCGGTCGGCAAGAACACCGACACCGAGGGCGACCTGCTCAACACGATCGTGTTCCCCAATCCGCTGCCGGCCGACACCGGCAAGGGCTGTGACCGCGCCCTCGGACGCCACGACGCCGTCATCGTCGACGTCGCGGTGTGCCGTGACGCGGGGTCGGGCGGCTACGGCACCGGTCTGGCCCGCGCGATCCTGCGCGCCATCGACTGACCGGGCTCGACTGACCGGGCTCGCCGGCGAACTCCGGTAGCGTCGCCGCCATGGCACGCATCATCGTTTTCGGCGGCCACGGCAAGGTCGCCATGCATCTGCACCGCATCCTCACCGAGCGCGGTGACACCGTGACCGCGGTGTTCCGCAACCCGGATCATTCCGAAGAGGTCGCGGTGACCGGGGCGGCACCACTGGTCGGCGACATCGAGCAGCTCGACACCGCCGCCCTGGCGGAGCTGATCACCGGCCACGACGCGGTGGTGTTCACCGCCGGCGCCGGCGGGGGCAACCCGGAGCGCACCTACGCGGTGGACCGCGACGCCGCCATCCGGGTCGTCGACGCGGCCGGGTCGGCCGGCGTGCGCCGGTTCGTGATGGTCTCCTACTTCGGCGCCGGACCCGACCACGGGGTGCCCGCCGACAACAGTTTCTACCCGTATGCGCAGGCCAAGGCGGCCGCCGATGCGCACCTGCGCGCCACCGATCTGGACTGGACGGTGCTCGGCCCGAGTCGTCTCACGCTGGGGCCGGCCACCGGCACGATCGCGGTGGGCACCCACGCCGACCGGGCCGACAAGGCCGACCGGGCCGACAAGGTCGACAAGGCCGAGGTGTCCCGGGAGAACGTCGCTCTGGTCATCGCCGCGACCCTGGACCCCGGCACCGGTGCGGCGACGATCCGGCGCACGATCGAGTTCAACGACGGCCCCACCCCCATCGCCGAGGCCCTCACCGGGCGCCCGCAGCCGGACGCGACCCGGTAGCCTCGGGCGTGCAGCTGGTCTGCCCACCCGCCCCCCGGCGGGGACGGCATCGAGTGGCACCCGTGCCACGAGAGGGAACCCGGTGAGAATCCGGGACTGTCCCGCAGCGGTATGCAGGAACGACCGCCGTCATCAGCACTGGTCGCCCGGGGCTCTGCCCCGACTGGGAAGCGACGGCCACTAGGAGCACCCTCGGTGCGCGCCTGCGAGTCCGAAAACCTGCCTGCTGCACCGGGCGCGCCGCGCCCGGTGGCTGATCGCCTCGAGGAATGGGCGCCAGGCCGTCTGGGTTGCAGTGGCTACGCCTGGCGTGCGCACTGACCACAACCGGATCGGCTGCGCGTCCGCTGGCGATGGCCCCATCCGCGAGTGAAGGACCCACAGTGACCGCTCAACCGTTTACCGCCACCGTTACCGGCTCTCCCCGCATCGGCCCGCGCCGCGAACTCAAGCGCGCCACCGAGGGCTATTGGGCCGGCCGCACCAGCCGTGCCGACCTGGAGTCGGTCGCCGCCACGCTGCGCCGCGACACCTGGTCCGCGCTGGCCGAGGCCGGGGTGGACTCCGTTCCGGTGAACACGTTCTCCTACTACGACCAGGTGCTCGACACCGCCGTGATGCTCGGGGCGCTGCCGCCGCGGGTCGCCGAGGTCGACGACGAGCTGGACCGCTACTTCGCCGCCGCCCGCGGCACCGACACCATCCAGCCGCTGGAGATGACCAAGTGGTTCGACACCAACTACCACTACATCGTCCCGGAGATCGGCCCCGACACCCGGTTCGCCCTGGACGCCACCAAGGTGCTCGCTGAGCTCACGGAGGCCGCCGAGGTGCTGGGCCGCGACGTCGCCGCGCGCCCGGTCGTGGTCGGCCCGATCACCTTCCTGCTGCTGAGCAAGGCCGTCGGCGGCGCCGGCGCCCCGATCGACCGGATCGACGAGCTGGTGCCGCTCTACACCGAGCTGCTCGGCCAACTGGCCGACGCCGGGGCGGACTGGGTGCAGTTCGACGAGCCGGTGCTGGTCACCGACATCTCCGCGGACGCCCCGGCGCTCGCCGAGCGCGTCTACACCGCGCTGGGCTCGGCGAGCAAACGGCCCGCCATCCACGTCGCCACCTATTTCGGCGACCCCGGCGACGGGCTGGCCGCGCTGGCCCGCACCCCCGTCGAGGCGATCGGGGTCGACCTGGTCGCCGGCGGAAAGACCGCCCTGGCGCAGGTGGGCGCCGTCCCGGAGCTCCGGGAGAAGACCCTGGTGGCCGGCATCGTCGACGGCCGCAACGTGTGGCGCACCGACCTGGAGGCCGCGCTGGCGACGCTGGCCACGCTGCTCGGCAGCGCGCAGACCGTGGCGGTGTCCACGTCCTGCTCGACGCTGCACGTCCCCTACACCCTGGCGGCCGAGACCGACCTCGACGACAGCCTGCGCAGCTGGCTGGCGTTCGGCGCCGAGAAGGTCACCGAGGTGATCGTCTTGGCGCGGGCGCTGCGCGACGGCCGCGACACCGTCGCCGATCAGATCGCGGCCTCCGATGCGGCGGTGGCCGCCCGCAAGACCGACCCCCGGCTGCGCAACGAGCAGGTGCGCAGCCGTATCGCGGCGATCACCGGCGCGGGCACCCAGCGCGGTGCGGCGGCGGCGCGGCGCGAAGCCCAGGACGCCCGTCTGAAGCTGCCGCCGCTGCCGACCACCACGATCGGCTCCTACCCGCAGACCTCGGCGATCCGCAAGGCCCGCGCGGCGCTGCGCTCCGGGGAGATCGACCGCGCCGAATACGACCGGCGGATGAAGGCCGAGATCGCCGACGTGATCACGCTGCAAGAAGAGCTCGGCCTCGACGTGCTGGTGCACGGCGAGCCGGAACGCAACGACATGGTGCAGTACTTCGCCGAGCAGCTCGACGGGTTCTTCGCCCCGCAGAACGGCTGGGTGCAGTCCTACGGCAGCCGGTGTGTGCGCCCGCCGATCCTCTACGGCGATGTGGCCCGCCCGCACCCGATGACCGTCGACTGGATCAGCTACGCCCAGTCGCTGACCGACAAGCCGGTCAAGGGCATGCTGACCGGTCCGGTGACGATCCTGGCGTGGTCGTTCGTCCGCGACGACCAGCCGCTGGCCGACACCGCCAACCAGGTGGCCCTGGCGATCCGCGACGAGACCGTCGATCTGCAGGACGCCGGGATCGCGGTGATCCAGGTCGATGAGCCGGCCCTGCGTGAGCTGCTGCCGCTGCGCGACGCCGCGAAGGACGCCTACCTGCGGTGGGCGGTCGCAGCGTTCCGGATGGCCACCTCCGGGGTGTCCGACGCCACCCAGATCCACACCCACCTGTGCTACTCGGAGTTCGGCGAGGTCATCGGCGCGATCGCCGATCTGGACGCCGACGTCACCTCGATCGAGGCGGCCCGCTCCCACATGGAGGTGCTCGACGACCTCAACGCGATCGGGTTCTCCAACAGCGTCGGGCCGGGCGTCTACGACATCCACTCGCCGCGGGTGCCCGGCGCCGAGGAGATGGTGGAGTCGCTGCGGGAGGCGCTGCAGGCGGTGCCCGCCCAGCGGCTGTGGGTCAACCCCGACTGCGGTCTGAAGACCCGCCGCACCGACGAGGTGACCGCCTCGCTGACCAACCTGGTCGCCGCCGCCAAGGAGGCGCGCGCCGGCCTGTAACACCCGCCGTCACCGCGATCGGCCCGGCGGCGGTGGGCTACCGTTTTTCCCGTGGGCACCGACGCGGATGTCATCGTCGTCGGCGCGGGGATGGCCGGGCTCACCGCCGCCGACCGCCTGAGCGCCGCCGGGCGGTCGGTGCTGGTGATCGAGGCCCGCC
This sequence comes from Mycolicibacillus koreensis, assembly GCF_002104795.1. Taxonomy (GTDB): domain Bacteria; phylum Actinomycetota; class Actinomycetes; order Mycobacteriales; family Mycobacteriaceae; genus Mycobacterium; species Mycobacterium koreense. The sequence continues at coordinate 34,981 of NZ_NCXO01000029.1, read as the reverse complement.
AGCGCGTCGGCGGCCGGGTGCTCAACGAGGTCCTGGACCCGGCCGACCCGACCCAGGTGGTCGAGGTCGGCGGCCAGTGGCTGGGGCCCACCCAGACCCGGGCCCGCACGCTGGCGGCCCGGCTGGATCTGGCGTTGTATCCGACCCACACGGCGGGGGCGAACCTGCTGGAGCGCCGCGACGGGGCGCTGCTGCGCTACCGCGGCACGATCCCGCGGATCAACCCGGTGGTGCTCGCCGACATCGCCCAGGCGCAGACCCGGCTGGATCGGATGGCGCGGCGGGTTCCGCTGCAGGCGCCGTGGAGCGCCCCGCACGCCGGGCGCCGGGATGGCGTGACGCTGGCGACGTGGCTGTCCCGCAACGTCGCCACCCGCACCGCACGCGAATTGCTGACGGTGGCCGTCCGGGCGGTGTGGGCGTGCGAACCCGATGAGCTGTCGCTGCTGCATGCGCTGTTCTACCTGCATTCCGGGGGTGGTTTCGACAGCCTGATCGGCACCAGCGGCGGCGCCCGGCAGGACCGGGTGGTCGGCGGCACCCAGTTGCTGGCGACCGGGCTGGCGAGCCGGCTCGGGCCACGGGTGCTGCTGGGCCGGCCGGTCCGCGCGATCCACAGCGACGCCGACACGGTGACCGTCGTCGCCGGTGACGGCGAGGGCTGGCGCGCCCCCCGGGTGGTCGTGGCGTTGCCACCGGCGCTGGCCGGTCAACTCGACTACCACCCGGTGCTGCCGGCCGCCCGCACCGCACTGACCCGGCGCACCCCGATGGGGTCGGTGATCAAATGCATGGCCGCCTACGACGAGCCGTTCTGGCGCCGGGACGGCCTCAGCGGGCAGGCCGCCAGTATCGCCGGACCGCTCAGCGCGGTGTTCGACAACACCGCGCCCGGCGGTTCCCCGGGGGTGCTGCTGGGCTTCTTCGAAGGCGCGGCCGCCCGCCGGTTCTCCCGGCGGTCCGCCGACGAGCGCCGCGAGGCCGTCGTCGCCGCCTTCACCCGGCTGTTCGGCCCCCGCGCCCGGCACCCGCTCACCTATGTGGAGAAGGACTGGTCGGCCGACCCGTTCTCCGGCGGCGGCTACACCGCGGTGCTGGGGCCGGGAACCTGGACCCGCTACGGGCGCGCATTGCGCCAGCCGGTCGGACGCATTCACTGGGCGAGCACCGAAACGGCCACCATTTGGACCGGTTACATTGACGGCGCGATCCGTTCCGGTGAACGCGTCGCCGACGAAATACTGACCGTCGCGGATTAATTCGGGACCAAAGACTCTTACGCATCGAAATGCATCGCCATATGGCTCGCTGAACTGCGTAAACAATGGTCACAATACGATTTCCTCGACCATTCACAATGGCGTTCCGGTGTTATAGTTCCCGAATGCACCAGCGGTTGCGCAAGACACCGGAAAGCGTCTTTATCCCCCCGGATCGGACAGCCGCGACTTTCCTTCGCAAGAGTGGATATCCCATGGCAACATTGACGCCGAACTATGAGCTTCTCCAGTCGATCTACGACATTTCCAACGAGTTCTACGCGCTGTTTTTGGGCCCGACGATGGGCTATACCTGCGGCTACTACGAGCGTGACGACACGACCACCAGCGAAGCCCAGAACGCGAAGTTCGATCTGGCGCTGGGCAAGCTGGGACTGCAACCCGGGATGACGCTGCTCGACGTCGGCTGCGGCTGGGGCGGCGGCCTGCAACGGGCCCTGGCGAACTACGACATCAACGTCATCGGGCTGACGCTGAGCAAGGAGCAGAAGATCGTGGCCGACGAGCGGCTCGCGGCGATCCCCACCGACCGCCGCGTCGAGGTCCGCCTGCAGGGCTGGGAGGAGTTCGACGAGCCGGTCGACCGGATCGTGTCGATCGGGGCGTTCGAGCATTTCCGCCACGAGAAGTACGACGCGTTCTTCCAGATGGCCTATGACGCGATGCCCGCCGACGGGGTCATGGTGCTGCACACGATCAGCTCCCTGCACGTCGACGAGATGCGCCGGCGCGGTTTGCCGATGACCTTCGAGCAGGCCCGGTTCGCGAAGTTCATCATGACCGAGATCTTCCCCGGCGGCCAGTTGCCGTCACGCGACATGATCGAGCGGATCGCCCCGAAGCCGGGATTCACCGTGACCCGGGTCCAGTCGCTGCAGCCGCACTATGTGCGCACGCTTCGCGACTGGGCCGACGCGCTGGAGGCCCACAAGGACAAGGCCATCGAGATCCAGGGCCGCGAGGCCTACGAGCGGTTCGACAAATACCTCAACGGGTGCGGACAGTACTTCGCCAGCGGCCATCTCGACGTCTGCCAGTACACCCTGCAGAAGTGACCGGGGCCCGGCCCGGCCGGGCTCAACCGGGCTGGCGCGGCGCGGTCACATGGACCGGCAGGTCGTCCTCCCACGGCTGGCTGTCGGCCATGTCGGCCACCTTGATGAATCCGCGCTCGAACTCGCCGGTGGCGGCGTCGACCAGACGGTAGCGCTGGGTATGGCGGTGGATCGGCTGGGCGTCGAGGATCACCACCCGCACCTCGCCGGGCGCGAATGCGCATCGCTGCTGCATCGCGGCGATCAACTGTTCGTTGGTCATGTGCCCGTCGCCGAAGTTCCAGCCGACCGCGGTCGAACAGATCCGCTCCCCGTCGGTCAGGGTGTAGTCGCCCTCGTCGCGCCCGGCCATCGCCCGGTGCGCCAGCGTGAACAACGCCCGGCCGTGGGTGTTGAACCCGCGGAAGGCGTACCCCATGTAGATGGGGATCTGGGCGGCCTCCTTGCTGCCGTAGAACCGCTCCAGCTGGGCGGCGGGCATGCTGGCGATCGCGACCAGGCCGCGGTTGATCTTCTCCTCCGCCGCCGGGGTCAGACACCACAGGGTGGTGTCCCAGTTTCCGGCGTAGTAGCGCATCCCCGCCAGAAACGACACCTTGTTCGGCAGCAGGTTTCCCACCACCACCGTGCCCGCGCTGATCGCGAACAGCGGCGCCACCGCCCACGGGTGATGCAGATCGGTCAGACCCAACTCGGCGTGCCCGACGAACAGCGTCAGCACGCCGACGATCATGAACACGTTCCACTCCAGCGGCACCCCCATCGGGATCGCCGCGAGGATGCCCAGGTGGAAGCCGACCATGACCAGCGCCGCGATCGCGGTGGGCCAGCCGCCGTGGGAGAAGAACAGCACCAGCGGAACGCCCATCTCGATGGCGGTGGAGATGTGGGCGAGGGTCCGTGCCGGCCACCCCGGGCGCAGGTCGTCGGGGAACTGCCGGAAGAACCGGCGTTTGAGGGTCCGCGGCCGCACCAGCGGGTTGTTGCTCATCATCGTGGCGATGACGAACGGGAAGTGCCGGTTGAGTTTGGAGGTGGCCGCGCCGATCCAGATCACCATGAAGATCACCTTGGCGCCGATGAGCATGTCGACCCCGGTGAGCAGGAACACCGCCGTCAGCGGGGCGTAGACCTCGGCGCGCGCGGCCAGGAAGATCACCTTGTCGCGCAGCCCGACGACGCCGAGAAGCGCCAGCACGGTGATCACCTGCCACGCCGGCAGCACACCGACGGTGGTGCCCAACTCCGGGATCGGGCCGGTGCCGGAGGAGAACAGCGCCACCGTCAGCATCACCAGCAGGCCGCCGTAGAGGGCCGCGTCCAGCGGGGTGCGGGTGGTGCCGCGCGTGCCGGGCACCCGGCGCGGCCACGGGGGCAGGCGGATGGTGCCCGGGCGCAGCCAGTACAGGATCGACCCCAGCGGCGGGAAGAACCGGTTGTTCAGCGGACCGAAGCCGCACCCGAGCCCGATCACCTCGAACAGCATCGTGTAGAGCACGACCTTTTCGAACACGATCGGCTCGCGCCACCACGCCGCCACCGCGGTGAACCCGTCGATGCCGGGGGTGGCGACGACGACCAGCCACCCGCCCACGACGTAGAGGGCGACCTTGAGGACGTAGAACAGGTGCAGCACCACCGGGGTGCCGAAGCCGACCTCCGCCCACTGTTTGGCCATCGGGCGGATCTTCTGCGCACGGGTCCCGGTGCTCCATTCGGCGAAGTCGACCACCGGCAGGTCCGGCTTGAGGAATCCCATGCCGACACCGTAGAACGTGTTCTCGCCGCCCGGGGGCGGGTTCGGCGTTCGCCCGTCGGGCGTCCCGCTGCCGGCGCTCACAGCGACCGGCTGATGATCTCCTTCATGATCTCGCTGGTCCCGCCGTAGATGCGGTTGACCCGCGAACCGGTGTACATGTTGGCGATCGGGTATTCGGTCATGTAGCCGTAGCCGCCGAAGATCTGCAGGCACTTGTCGACGATCTGATCGCATTTCTCCGCCGCGAACAGCTTGGCCATCGACGCGGTCATCGGGTCGTTGTGGCCGTCGACGTACTGCGCGATGGCGTAGTCGACCAACGTTTTGATCGCCAGCGCCTCGGTCTTGCATTCGGCCAGCACGAATTTGGTGTTCTGGAAGTTGCCGATCGGACGGCCGAACGCCTCGCGCTGGCGGGAGTAGTCGATCGCCTCCAGTATCGCCGCCTCGGCCAGCGCGGCGCACAGGCTGCCGATGATCAGCCGCTCGCGGGCCAACTGCTCCATCAGCTGGTAGAAACCGAGCCCCTCGCGCTCCCCCAGCAGGTTGGCGACCGGCACCCGCATGTCGGAAAAGAACAGCTCACGGGTGTCCTGGCCGTGCTGCCCCATCTTGGCGAGCACCCGGCCGCGTTCGAAGCCGGCCAGACCGTCGGTCTCGGCGACGATCAGCGACACCCCGGCCGCCCCCTGCGACGGGTCGGTCTTGGCCACGATCACCACCATGTCGCAGTGGGTGCCGTTGGAGATGAACGTCTTCGACCCGTTGATGACGTAGTGATCACCGTCACGCACCGCGGTGGTGCGCACCGACTGCAGATCCGAGCCGGTGCCGGGCTCGGTCATCGCGATCGCCAGCACCGCCTCGCCGCTGATGACCTTCGGAAGCCACCGTTGGCGCTGTTCGGCGTTGCCGTAGGTGTACAGGTAGTGCGCCACGATCGGCGAGTGCACCGAGAACCCGAAACACTGGTCGTGGGCGTAGACCAGTTCTTCTTGCACCACGGCGTGCATCGCGTAGTCGCCGCCGGCACCGCCGAATTCCTCCGGCAGATCCAATCCGAGCAGACCCGCCGCCCCGGCCTTGGTCCAAAACTCGCGGTCGACGCCGTGTTGTTCCACCCACCGCTCCTGGTGCGGGGTGGCTTCCTTGGCGAAGAACTCCCGAGCATGTTTGCGCAGCTCACGGTGCTGATCGGTCTCCCAGCCGGGCCGGTACTCGGGGAACAGTCGCGACATCAGCCACCTCAGTTCGGTTTGGTCCGCGGGACAGGCTGACCTTAGTATCGTGGGAGTACCGAGGGCACCGGGGGTTCACACCCCCGATCCGGCCCGGCGTGTCGGGCGCCGAGGATTTTCACCCGCACCGCATCCGCGATACCGTGGAACAGGCGGTACCGCGCGGACGATAGCGCACGCCGAGCGACAACGATTGGGCGGACATGGCAAAGGAGTTAACCGAACTCCAGCTCCTCACCGAGCTGGAACCGTCGGTAGCCGACAACCTGAACCGACACCTCTCCCTGGTCAAACCCTGGAATCCGCACGACTACGTGCCGTGGTCGGAGGGCCGTAACTACGCCGCGCTGGGCGGGGTCGATTGGGAGCCCGAGCAGTCCGAGCTCTCCGAGGTGGCTCGCGTCGCGATGATCACCAACCTGCTCACCGAGGACAATCTGCCGTCCTATCACCGCTACATCTCCGAGAACCTCTCCACCGACGGCGCCTGGGGCACCTGGGTGGGCACCTGGACCGCCGAGGAGAACCGGCACGGCATCGCCATGCGCGACTACCTGGTGGTCACCCGCGGCGTCGACCCGATCGAGCTGGAGAAGACCCGCACGATCGTGATGACCCGCGGCATCGTCGCGCCACCGGACTTCGGGGGGGTGCTGATCCAGTCCGCCTATGTGACCTTCCAGGAGGTGGCCACCCGGGTCAGCCACCGCCAGACCGGCCGGGTCTGCAACGACCCGATCGCCGACAACATGCTCAAACGCATCGCCTTGGACGAGAACCTGCACTCGGTGTTCTACCGCAACATCACCGGCGCGGCGTTCGACCTGGCCCCCGACCAGACGATGGACGCCGTCACCCGGGTGGTCAAGGAATTCGACATGCCCGGCCGGGGCATGCCCAATTGGCGGCGCAACGGGGTGCTGATGGTCAAACACGGCATCTATGACCTGCGCCAGCATCTCGACGAGGTGCTGATTCCCACTCTGAAGAAGTGGAAGGTGTTCGACCGCAACGATTTCGGGCCGCTCGGCGAGCAGCGCCGCAACGAGCTCGGAGAGTACCTCGACAAGTTGCAGCACGACGTCGTGCGGTTCGAGGAGCGACGCGCCCACCTGCTGGAGCGGGAAGCCGCCAAGGCGGCCAAGAAAGCCGAAGCAGCCAAGGCCGCCGCGCGCGCCTGAGGGCGCCCCGAGCTACCCGGCGCGCAGCGGCCGCTGATCGTGGCCCGAGTAGGCGCTCAGAGGGCGGATCAGGGCGTTGGAGGCGGTCTGTTCCATGATGTGGGCGGTCCACCCGGTGATCCGGCTCATCACGAACAGCGGGGTGAACATCGCGATGTCGAACCCCATCAGGTAATACGCCGGGCCGGTCGGGAAATCGAGGTTGGGTTTGATCCCGGTCGCTGCGGCCATCTCGGCCTCGAGCACCCGGTAAATCTGCAGCCAACGGTCTCCGTCGCGGGCGTCTGCGACCCGCTCCAGCGCGGCCCGCATCGTCGGAACCCGGGAATCACCGTGCTTGTAGACGCGGTGACCGAATCCCATCACCTTCTGCTTGCCGGCGAGCTTGGCGTGCAGCCAGTCGGCGGCGCGGTCGGGCTCACCGATCTCGATCATGTCGTGCATGACCGCCTCGTTGGCCCCGCCGTGCAGACTGCCCTTGAGCGCCCCGATCGCCGCGGTGACCGCGCTGTAGATGTCGGAGTGGGTGGAGGTGACCACCCGCGCGGCGAACGTCGAGGCGTTGAATCCGTGCTCGGCATAGAGGATCATCGACTGTTCGAAGGCGTCGACCACCAGCGGGTCGGGCACCTCCCCGAAGCACATCCGCAGGAAGTTCTGGGCGTAGCCGAGTTGGCTGTGCGGCAGGATCGGGGACTGCCCGCGGCGCCGGCGCTGGTCGGCGGCGACGATGGTGGGCAGCACGGCGAACATCCGCAGCGACTTCGCGTAGTTGGCGGCGGCGGTGCTGTCGTCCTCCTGCGGGTCTTCGGCGCCCAGGTAGCTGATCGCGGTGCGCACCACGTCCATCGGGTGGCAGGTGTCGGGCAGTTTCGCCAGCAGCGACAGCAGCGACCGGTCCAGTCGGCGGCTGGCCCGTTCCCGCTGGCAGAACAGCGCCAGCTCAGCATCGGAGGGCAGCTCGCCGTGCCACAGCAGGTAGGCGACCTGTTCCATGGTGCAGGCCCCGGCGAGGTCGTGCACCGGGTAGCCGCGGTAGGTCAGCGAGTTGGTCTCGGCGACCACCTTGGAGATCGCGGTCGTGTCGACGACCACCCCGGCCAGGCCTTTGCGGATCTGTGGGTCGGTGTTGCCGGCCATCGTCATCGGTTCCCTTCGCGCAGCGTGAAGTTGAAGATGTCGTCGTCGAACTGGTTGTAGTCGGCGTAGCGCAGCAGCTCGTAGAGTCGGCTGCGGTGCTGCATGCGGTCGAGCAGCCCGCCCTGGGTGCCGGCCGCGTCGATCTCACGCAGACCGGCCTCCACGGCGAACATCGCCAGCCGCAGCGTGGTCACCGGGTAGATGACCGCGTTGTAGCCGATCCCGGCGAGCTGGTCGGCGGTCAACAGTTCGGATTTGCCGAACTCGGTCATGTTGGCCAGCAGCGGGGTGTCGACCGCGGCGCGGAACTGTTCGAACTCCGCCGCCTCGGTGAGGGCTTCGGTGAAGATCAGGTCCGCGCCGGCGTCGGCGTAGGCGCGGGCCCGCTCGATCGCGGCGGGCAGCCCTTCGACGGCGGCGGCGTCGGTGCGTGCGCAGATGACGAAGTTGGGATCGCGCCGGGCGGCCACGGCCGCGCGCACCCGCTTGACCATCTCCTCCACCGCGACCACCGCCTTGCCGTCGAGATGCCCGCACCGTTTCGGGTTCACCTGGTCTTCGAGGTGGCATCCGGCCAGACCGGCGTCTTCGAGCACGGTGATCGTGCGCGCGGCGTTCATCGGTTCACCGAAGCCGGTGTCGGCGTCGATCAGGGTCGGCAGCTCGGTGGCCGCGGCGATCGCACCCCCGCGCCCGGCGACTTCGGTCAGGGTGGTCAGCCCGATGTCGGGCAGGGCCAGGTCCGCGGAGAGCGCGGCCCCGGAGACGTAGACCCCGTCGAAGCCGATCTCAGCGACCAGTTTGGCCACCAGCGGTGAGAACGCACCCGGAAGCCGTTGCAAGCGACCGGAGTTCAACCCGTCGCGCAACGCGACCCGCTTCTGCGCGGCGCTGCGCGCCGACCCGATGAGCCCGGCCATCAGAAGATCCCCGCCGGGATCGTGGGGGCGGTGTCGAGCACCCGCGGATCGACGGTGACGTTGAGTCCCCCCAGCGCGCCGCCGTCGAGTGCACCGAGACCCTCGGCGGCGTCGACGAACCGCTGCTGTTCGGACGCGTCGACGACGTCGGCGGCCAGTTCACGCAGTTTGTCGAGGTATTGCGGGCGGGCGAACGGGCGCGCCCCCAGCGGATGCGCGTCGGCGACGGCGAGTTCGTCGGTGATCACCTCCCCGTTTTTCAAGGTGATCACCGCCCGCGCCCCGAACGCCTTCTCGGCCGGATCGGTGGAGTGGTAGCGCCGCGTCCACTCGGGGTCCTCGACGGTGGAGATCTTGCGCCACAACGCCACGGTGTCGGGCCGGTGAGCCCGCTGCCGGGCGTAGGAGCGTTCGTGATGCCAGCTGCCGTCCTGCAGCGCGACCGCGAAGATGTAGGGCAGCGAGTGGTCCAGGGTCTCCCGGGAGGCGTCGGGGTCGAACTTCTGCGGGTCACCGGAGCCGGTGCCGATCACATAGTGGGTGTGGTGGCTGGTGTGCAGCACGATCGTGGCGATCTGGTCCAGATCGCCGAGGCGCTGCCGCATCCGGCGGGCCAGGTCGATCGGCGCCTGGCTCTGGTACTCCGCGGAGTGCTCCTTGGTGTAGCTGTCCAGGATCGCCCGCTTGGGCTCGCCGGGCGCCGGCAGCGGGACCTCGTAGGTGTGCTCCGGTCCGGCCAGCAGCCAGGCGATCACCCCGTCCTCGCCCTCCCAGATCGGTGCGGGGGCCCCCTCGCCGCGCACGGCGCGGTCGACCGCCTCGATCGCGATCTTGCCGGCGTGGGCCGGCGCGAACGCCTTCCAACTGGAGATCAGCCCCTTGCGGGACTGCCGGGTGGCGGTGCTCAGGTGCAGCGCCTGCCCGATCGCCTGATAGATCGTCTCGGTGTCCAGTTTCAGCATGGTGCCCAGTCCCGCCGCCACCGACGGGCCCAGATGCGCCACGTGGTCGATCTTGTGCTGGTGCAGGCAGATTCCGCGAGTGAGGTCGATCTGCACCTCGTAGGCGGTGGCGATCCCTGCCAGCAGATCCGCCCCCGACACGCCGCGGTGCTGGGCGACGGCCACCAGCGCCGGGATGTTGTCGCCGGGATGGGAGTAATCGGCGGCCAAGAACGTGTCGTGGAAGTCCAGTTCGCGCACCGCCACCCCATTGGCCCAGGCCGCCCACTCCGGGGAGTGGGCGCCGTCGACGCCGAACACCGCGGCACCGGCCCCGCCGGTCGACGCCGGATGCGCCAGCGCCTGCGCGCGGGCCACGCTCACCGGCCGGCGCAGCACCGCGGCCGCGCTGACCGCCGCGTTGTCGATGATCCGGTTGATGACCATGTCCGCGGTCTCCACGTCGACGGCGACCGGGTCGGCGGCCACCTCGGCGATCTTCCAGGCGAGTTGTTCGGTGCGCGGGAACTCCTCGGCGCTGCGGCGGGTGCGTACGGAATGGGTCAACATAATTCACACACTATGCATATCCGCACGGCGAGGAAAGTCCCTGGATATGCGGAGTTTTGCGTCCCGAACGGCTCCATTTTGCGAACGTTGCGAACCTCGCGCGCGGTACTGTGTCAGCCGTGGCGAAGATGTACGCCGGTGCCCGGCTGCGACGGCTGCGCGAGGAGCGCGGTCTGACCCAGCTGGCGTTGGCCAAGGCGCTGGACCTGTCGAGCAGCTACGTCAACCAGCTGGAGAACGATCAGCGTCCGTTGACGGTGTCGGTGCTGCTGGTGGTGACCGAGCGATTCAATCTGCCGGCGCACTACTTCTCCCCCGACACCGACGCGCGGCTCATCGCCGAGCTGGCCGAGGTGTTCGCCACCAGCGGCGCCGAACCGGCCGCCAGCAGCGGCCAACTCGAGCAACTGGTCGCCCGCATGCCCGACATCGGCCGCGGTGTGCTCAGCCTGCACCGCCGGCTGCGCGACGCCACCGAGGAACTGGAGGGCTACCGGTCGCGCGCGTCGGCGGACACCGACACGCCCCTGGGCGGGCCGATGCCGTTCGAGGAGGTCCGCGACTTCTTCTACGACCGCAACAACTACATCGGCGACCTCGACGTGGCGGCCGAGGCGATGTTCGCCGACAACGGCATGCGCATCGGCGGCCTCGACGACCAGCTGACCGCACTGATGGCCGAACGCTACGGGGTCACCGTCACCGTCGACGCCGACCTCGGTGAGCGCACCAAACGCCACTACGACCCCGACACCCGGGTCCTGCGCGTCGCCCGGTGGCTGCTGCCGGGCCAGCGCGCCTTTCAGATGGCCACCCAGCTGGCGCTACTGACCCAGTCGGAGCTGATCACCGCGATCATCGCCGCCGACGATCAGCTCAGCACCGAGGCCCGCGAGGTGGCCCGCATCGGCCTGGCCAACTACTTCGCCGGGGCCTTCCTGCTGCCATATCATCAATTCCACTCCGCGGCAACAGAATTGCACTACGACATCGATTTGCTGGGGCGTCGTTTCGAGGTGGGGTTCGAAACGGTGTGCCACCGGCTGTCGACGCTGCAGCGCCCGCGGGTGCAGGGCGTGCCGTTCATCTTCGTCCGCGCCGACAGCGCGGGCAACATCTCCAAACGCCAGTCGGCGACCGCATTTCACTTCAGCCGGGTCGGGGGAAGCTGCCCGCTGTGGGTGGTGCACGACGCGTTCGCCCAACCGGGCCGCATCATCACCCAGGTCGCCGAGATGCCCGACGGCCGGTCGTACTTCTGGCTGGCCAAAACCACCGAGCCCGACGGGCGCGGTTATCTGGGCCAGCACAAGCGGTTCGCCATCGGGCTCGGGTGCGACCTCGCACACGCGCCCGCCCTGGTCTACTCCACCGGCGTCGCCCTCGACGACCCGGGCACCGCGGTCCCGATCGGGGCGGGCTGCAAGATCTGCCCCCGCCCCGCCTGCCCCCAGCGGGCCTTCCCCTACCTGGGCCGCCGCGTGGTCGCCGACCCGAACACCAGCAGCGACCTACCGTACGCGGCGGGCTGACCGGGCCGGTCCGCTAGCGCGCGGGCGGGCGGTAGAAGATCGCCAGCTGGCCGATCGCCCCGGCCAGGCCCAGACCGACCGCGATGACCAGCCCGCACCATCCGGCGGCCCAGCTGTGCCCGAAGATCACCTGGTCGAGGCTGTAACGACCGGCACCGAGCATCGCCACCGCGCTCGCCGCCACCGCCAGCACCAGGTTGTACTCCCACCCCTGGTTGGTGATGAAAAAGCCGTTGCCGCGGTGCACCGTCCACGCCGCGACCACCATCAACGCCACGAACCCGGCTGCGGTGATCGGCGTCAGAAGCCCGACCGCCAGCCCCAGGCCGGCCGCGGTCTCCGCGCTGGCTGCGGCCAGCGCGTGCAGCCTGCCCGGCTTCATCCCGATGCTGTCGAACCAGGCGGCGGTGCCGGGGATGCGACCACCGCCGAAGAACTTGTTCAAGCCGTGGGCCGCCAGAGTCAACCCCAGCAGCAACCGCAGGATCAGGATCGCGATGTCGGCAGTCATGTCGGCAGTCATGGTCTCCACGCTATCGGGTGATCGCGTCGCGGTGCAGCGATCGGCCGCCGGCGCCTACCCCCGCGGCAGGGCGGCGTCGAGGTGCTCGAGGTAGGCGTCGACGTCGGTGATCGCCGGGGCGGCGGTGTGCACGCTGATCGCGATGGTGTCGCCGATGCCGTGCACCCCGTGGGTGAGACCCATCATCGGCGACAGTGCCGGATACCCGGCAGTCAACACGACCGGCGCGGTACCGAATCGCAGGTCGGCGGGTCCGCGGTGCACGCTGGAGACCACCGTGTTGCCCGCCACCGTCGGCGAGCGCAGTCCCGGATCGAAACGGCCGACCCCCCAGCGCAGCAGCGCCGCCGGGACCGTGGCGAACGCCCGGTTGGCGGCGATGGTGGCCGGATGGTCGGCTCGGGCGCGCCCCTGGGCCAACTCGGCGGCGATGCGGCGGGCCCGTTCGGCCGGATCCACCTGCGGGTGCAGACCGACGGCAACGTTGTGGAAATGGTTGTTCGCCTGGCGGGAGAACGGTTTGGTCATCGGCACTTCCGCGCCGAGGGTGTCGATGACCGTACCGAGGTGGCGGCTCAGCGCCGTGGACACCGCGCTGAGCACCGCCACGGTCACCGTCGTATCGCCGAGTTGATCACGGCGGCGCACCAGGGTGCGCAGCACCGGCGGCCCGTCGGGTCGGCTGTTGGTCACCAACGCAGGCCGCGGACCGGGCTGCGGTGCCAGCACACCGGCGGCGATGTCGCGCTCGAGTCGCCGGTGCGCGCGGGCGGCCTGCACCGCCCGCCACGGCAGCCATCCGCGCCGGCGGGTCGCCACCTCCGGCACCGGTGCCGGCCGGCCGAACAGCCACGCCGCCAACCGGGCCGCCCGGGCCCCGTCGGCCAGCGCGTGGGCGACCTGCAACACCGCGACGGTGCCGGTGCCGGGCGATCCGGGCAGCCCGCGCACCCCGGGGAACAGGTGCAGCCGCCAGGGCGACACGCCGGCGTCCACCGGGTCGTCGCCGAGACGGGCCACCGCCTGCAGGCACTGCGCCCACTCCGGCCGGCTCACCTGGTGCACCCGCGGCGGTGGCGGGGCGGCGGGCACCCACCGCGGATAGGTGAGCACGCCGCGGTCGTCGAGACGCACCGTCAGCGCCGGGCAGCTTCGCGCCCGCTGCATCACCGCGGCGACGGCGGCGTCGAAATCGGTGGGCTCCCCGCCGAATCCGTACACCAGGAACTGATCGCTGGGCAGGATCGCCGAGATCCAATGGAACTGGGCGTCGACCGGGGCCATCGGCACGGTGGGCACCGCGTCACCCGGTGGCGCCGAGGAACGGCAGCACCACCTCGGCGACCCGGTCGGGTTGTTCCAGCTGCAGGAAATGGCCCGCGTGGTCGATGACCGCGGCGTCGCTGCCCAGCGGCAGCACCCGACCGGCCCACGGGACGAAACCCGCTGACAGGCAGCCGTCGTCGCGGCCGTGCAGATACAGGCTGGGCAGCCGGGGCGGACTCATCCAGTGCCGGTGCAACTCGGCGTAGGGCTCCGGCGGGCGGGAGCCGCGGATGGTGGCGCGGTAGGGGCCCAGCGCGGCGCGCCAACTCTCCGGGCTGCCGATCGCCGCGTCGACGTGGCGCAGATCCTCGGCGGCCTCGGTGCCGTCGTAGCCGGGTGACCAGCGCCGCCACAGCAGCGGGACCACGGTGGCCGCGGAACGCTCCGGCAGCCACGGCAGTTGGAAGAACCCGATGTACCAGCTGCGCAGCATCTGCCCGGGCAGCCGGCTCAGCAACCGGGCCCGGTCGGCGATGCCGCCGGGCGACCGGAACGCCGCCACCGGCGGCACCGACATGATCACCGCCTTGGCGAAGGGACTGCCCGGTGCGGCGGCCAGCCCGCTGGCGGCGATCGCTCCCCAGTCGTGGCCGATCACCACGTCGCGGTCGGTGCCACCGGCGGCCTCGCGCACCTGCAGCGCGTCGGCCATCAACGCCCCGACGTGGTAGGCATCGTCGCGCGGGATCGCCGACGGGGCGTAGCCGCGCATGAACGGCGCCACCACCCGCCATCCGCCCTCGACGAGCCGCGGCGCCAGCTTGCGCCAGCTGTAGGCGGTATCGGGAAAACCGTGCAGGCACAGCGCAATCGGCGCGCCACGGCGACCCCACGCCAACGCTTTCAGGCTCACTTCGGGGGTCTCGATGTCGATCCAGTCAGGTTCAGTCATCTCTGCCATCACGATCCGTTGCCACACAGTTGTTACCCAACCTACGTGGTCGGCCACCGGCCGGCACCCCGGCCGCGCCGCGGCGCTACGGTGGGGCAATGTCGAGTCCGCCGCAGACCACGCAGTATGCCGGTGCCGACGGCATCATCCTGACCGCCGACGAGTGGAACACCGAGGGCGCCGACGCGGCGCTGCCGACGGTGCTGCTGCTGCACGGCGGCGGGCAGAACCGGTTCTCCTGGAAGCGCACCGGCCAGGTGCTCGCCGATCGCGGCTTCCACGTGGTGGCCCTTGACACCCGCGGCCACGGCGACAGCCAGCGCTCCCCGGGGGCGGACTACGCGATCGAGACCCTCGCCGCCGATGTTGCCGCGGTGCTGGCCGCCATCGGCCGGCCGGTGGCCCTGGTGGGGGCGAGCCTGGGTGGGCTGACCGCGATCCTCGTCGCCGATCAGGCCGGCCCACAGGCGGTGCGCAAACTGGTGCTCGTCGACGTGGTGCCGCGCTTCGAGAAGAGCGGCAGTGCCCGCATCCGCGACTTCATGTTCCGCCACGTCGACGGGTTCGACAGCCTGGAGGACGCCGCCGACGCCATCGCCGCCTATCTGCCGCACCGGGACCGCCCGCGCAGCATCGAGGGCTTGACGAAGAATCTGCGCCACCGCGACGGCCGCTGGTTTTGGCATTGGGACCCGGCGCTGCTGACCAAGCCCGGCGACGACCCGGCGCTGCGCACCGAGAAGCTCGAGCGGGCCGCCCGGGATCTGACCATCCCGATCCTGCTCATCCGCGGCAAGCTCTCCGACGTGGTCAGCACGGCCGGGGTGCAGGACTTTCTGGCGAAGGTGCCGGGCGCGGAGTTCGTCGAACTCGGCAACGCCGGGCACACCGCCGCCGGCGACGACAACGACGCGTTCAGCGCCGCGGTGGTCGACTTCGTGTCCCGTCCGCAGGTCTGACCATGGTGATCGCGCTGTGGGTGCTGGGCGTGATCGCGGTGGCCGAGGCGATCGCGCTAGTGGTGCTCTGGCGGGTCCACACCCGGGCGCTGGCCGCCACCGAGACCGAGACCGCACGGCTGCGCCGGCGCCTCGACACCCGCACCATGCTGCTCACCGGGGGGCGGGAGGCGGTCAAAACGGTGTGGCAGACCGCCAATCTGGTCCGCACCGAAGGTTTCGGCGCCGCGGTGCGGTCCTCGATCGAGGACCTGGCCGGGTGGGCGCAGGTCGAACAGCCCGATCTGGCCCGGGTCACCCGCGACGGCAACGTGGTGATCCTGTTCACCGACATCGAGGAGTCCACGGCGCTCAACGAACAGATCGGCGACCGTGCCTGGGTGAAGCTGATCGCCACGCACGACAAGCTGATCCGCAAACTCGTCGCCTCCCATGACGGCCATGTGGTCAAGGGGCAAGGCGACGGGTTCATGATCGCGTTCGCCCGCCCGGAGCCGGCGGTGCGCTGCGCGATCGCCATCCAGCAGTCCCTGGGCCGGCGTCAGCGTGCGAAGACCGATCGTGCGGTGCGGGTGCGCATCGGGATGCACGTCGGCCCGTCGGTGCGCCGCGGCGATGACCTGTTCGGGCGCAACGTGGCGATGGCCGCCCGTGTCGCCGGCTACGCCGACGGCGGGGAGATCCTGCTCAGCGAACCGGTGCGCGACGCGGTCGCCGCGTGCGACGACATCGAGATCGGCGCGGGCATCGACACCGAGCTCAAAGGGTTCGGCGGCCGTCACCGGCTGTTCCCGGTCGACTACTAGCCCTGCGGGGATTCGGCGAGACGCTGGTGCAGCCGGGACCGGATCTCCTCGGGGGTGTA
The DNA here is from genome assembly GCF_002104795.1 of Mycolicibacillus koreensis. GTDB lineage: Bacteria > Actinomycetota > Actinomycetes > Mycobacteriales > Mycobacteriaceae > Mycobacterium > Mycobacterium koreense. The sequence continues at coordinate 18,800 of NZ_NCXO01000029.1, read as the reverse complement.
GGCCTTGCGGCGCCGTTGGTCGCGGGCGACCAGCACCCCACCGGCGGCGACACCGACGACACCGGCCAATCCCAGCCACTTCCAGAACTTGCGCATGCCGACAGTCTGCCCGGTGTGTGTCTACAGTGCTGTCGTGACCGCACACACGGTGAGCCTGGATGAAGCCCTCGACTCCACCCGCACCGGCGACGTCTGGCTGTTCCGGGGCCACTCCGGCCCGGACCGGGCCATCCAGGCCCTGTCCAACGCGCCGGTGAACCACGTCGGGATGACGGTGGCCATCGACGACCTGCCGCCGCTGATGTGGCACGCCGAACTCGGCCAGAAGCTGCTCGACGTGTGGACCGGGACCCACCACCGCGGGGTGCAGCTCAACGACGCCCGCGAGTCCGTCGAGCAGTGGGTCCACACCTACGGCCAGCGGTGCTGGCTGCGCCAGCTCACCCCCTATGCCGGCCGCGAACAGGAGGACCGGCTGCTGCGGGTGATCTCGCGCATGGACGGCACCCCGTTCCCGTCGACGGCACGGCTGACCGCGCGCTGGTTTCGCGGCCGGCTGCCCACCGCGGCGGATTGGACCCGCGGCATCCCGGTGGTCGACCGCAAGGTGCGCGAGGTCGGCCGGCGCCGCAAGCAGCGCCGACGCTCGGTGGGCCTGCAGACCGCCTACTGCGCCGAGACGGTGGCGATCACCTACGAGGAGATGGGGTTGATCGCCACCGACAAGGAGTCCAGCTGGTTTGACCCGGGATCATTCTGGAGCGGCGACATCCTCCCGCTGACCGCCGGATACCAGCTCGGCCGCGAGATCGAGGTCCTGGTGCGCTGAGGCGGTCGCCGTGGGACGGTCGGCCGGGGGCGGTCGGCGCTACGGCGCCCGATCGGGGCGGTGCCGCCCGTCGGGCTCGTCGTGGCGGTGCCGGAATCCGCGGAGGGCGTGCTGGCCGAAGTAGACCGCGGCGGCGGCGCCGGCGGCCGTGAAGGCCCACTGCGCGTCGACGGCGGCGAAACCCGCGTAGATCAGGCCCGCCGCGGCCAGGACCGCGTGCCATGGCCAGGGGTCACCGAGCAGGGCCCGCTCCAACAATCGACGCACGAGAGGAATCTACCGGCGCGCCCGGAGCCGCCGGCCCGTCGCCGCCCGCGCGGCGGGCGGGCACCGCCCGCGCCATCTCGGCCAGCCAGACCAGCACGCCCAGCACCGGGAACGCCGCGCCGAGCAGGCACACCGCGCCCCAGCCGTAGGTGCCGTAGACGATCGCCGAGGCCACACTGCCCAGCGAGCCGGCGGCGAAGTAGCTGGTCATGTAGGCGGTGTTGAGCCGGCTGCGGGCCTCGGGGCGCAGTGGGTAGAAGATGCTCTGGTTGCTGATGTGGGTGCCCTGAATGCCCAGGTCCAGCAGCGCCACCCCGACGGCCATCGCCACCACCTGGGTCTGGCCGATCCACAGCAGCAGGAAGCTCGCCGCGGTCACGGCCACGAACACCCCGGTCTGCACCCGGGCGTAGCCGCGGTCGGCCAGCGCGCCGGCGAACTTCGCCGCCACCGCACCGGCCACCCCGAACAGGGTGAACAAGCCGATCTGGGTGTCCGACCAGCCGTAGATCCCGCCGGCGAGGATGAAACCGATGCTGGTCCAGAACACCCCGAAGCAGGCGTAGGTCGCCATCCCGTAGACGATGCGCGGCCGCAGCACCGGTTCCTCACGCACGATCGCGATCACCGAGGCGAGCAGGCGCCCGTAGCCCATCTCCACCTCGGGTGCGCGCGCCGGCAGGGTGCGCACCAACGCGCAGCAGACCAGCATCAGCACCGCCGCGACGACGAACACCGCCCGCCAGCCGGCCACCCCGGCGATCAGCCCGGCCACCACCCGCGAGAGCAGGATGCCCAGCAGCAGACCGGTCATGACGCTGCCGATCACCCGGCCGCGTTCCTCCTCGTAGGCCAGGGTCGCGGCGAACGGCACCAGCACCTGGCCGACCACCGAGCCGAGCCCGACCAGGATCGCCGCGCCGGCCAGCACCGGCCAGCTCGGCGCGCACGCCATGCCCACCAGGCACACCGCGGTGCCCAGCAGCATCGCGGTCAGCAGCCGTCGTCGCTCCATCAGGTCGCCGAGCGGCACCAGCAGCGCCAGACCGACCGCATAGCCGACCTGACTGGCGGTGACGATCAGCCCGACGCTGGTGGTCGAGGCGCCGAACTCGGCGGCGATGGTGCTCACCAGCGGTTGGGCGTAGTAGCTGTTGGCCACCACCAGCCCGGTGATCAACGCCATGACCAGCACCAAGCGCCGATCCATGCGCTGCGGGGCGGCGGGAGACGACATGGCTCCCATCATCGACACCCGACAATCAGATGTAAAACAATTCATTCTTCTTTAATTGATCGATATGATCGATTTATGGAGCTCAGGCAGCTGCGCCATTTCGTGGCGGTCGCCGACGTGGGCCATTTCACCCGCGCCGCCGATGCGCTGGCGATCTCCCAGTCGGGGTTGAGTGCCTCGATCCGGGCGTTGGAACGCGACCTGGGCCTGCCGGTGTTCGAGCGGACCACCCGGTCGGTGGTGGTGACCGCCGCCGGGCGGGTGCTGCTCGGCCACGCCCGCCGGCTGCTGCGGCAGGCGGCGGCCGCCGAGAGCGCGATCGCCGCGTTGCGCGGCACCGAGGCGGGCATGCTGGCGCTGGGGGTGGTGCAGACCTTCACCGCGGTCGACCTGCCCGCCACCATCGCCCGGCTGCACGGGCGCCACCCCTCCGTGCAGGTGCTGCTGCGTGAGGCGCCCACCCGCGAGCTGCTCGACGTGCTGGACAGCGGTGAGCTGGACTTGGCGTTCGTCGCCCTGGACGCCACACCGCTGCCGGCCGGGATGGTGTCGCTGCGGGACTACCCGGAGACCCTGGTGGTGGTCGTCGGCCCCGACCACCGGTTGGCCCCGCGCGCCCGGGTGCGCCTGGCCGAGTTGGCCGAGGAACCGTTCGTGGAGTTCCAGGCCGGGCTGGGGCTGCAGACCGCGGTGGCGGCGCTGTTCACCGCGGCCGCGGTCACCCGCCGGATCGCGTTTCGGACCTCTCAGATGGATCAGGCGCTGAGCCTGGTGCGCCACGGGCTGGGGATCGCCGTGGTGCCCGAGCCGGTGGCGCGCCGCAGCGGCCTGCCGGTGATCGGGATGCACCCCCTCACTCCCGGCGACGCGCCGCCGAGCCGGCGGCTCGCGCTGGCCGCACGCACCCGCGAGCCCAGCAACCCGGTCGCCCGGGCGTTTCTGGAGTTGCTGCCGCGGTGAGTCCTCAACCCTTGGTCACGGTGGTGTGCACCGCAGTCGGGTTCAGCGTCAGATCCAGTACCGGGCAGTGTTTCTCCACCACCGCCAGCAGCTCCTCGTAGCGTTCCGCGGGCTCCGGTCCGGTCACCGTCACCGCCACCCGCACCGCGCTGAAGCCGGGGCGCACCGCGTCGTCGAAGCCGAAGAAGCCGCGCACGTCCAGATCGCCCTCCGCGCTCGCGGAGATGCCCTCGACCGCGATGCCGAGCTTCTGCGCCCAGAACCGCCAGGTGACGATCTGGCACGACAGCAGCGACGCCAGGTAGTACTCGACCGGGTTGGGGGCGCTGCCCTGCCCGCCGAGTGCCGGCGGCTCATCGACCTCCACCCGGTAACGGCCCAGGGTCACGGTGCTGGCCACCGCGTCGTGGGCGATCGCCGAGGCCCGGAACACCGCGTCGGCATTGGCCGGATCGGCGCTGACCGCCGCGTCGGTGGCGGCGATCAGATCGCCCAGGTGGTTCGTTGAGGTGGTCATGCTCGGCTCCCTTCACCTGTGGGCGAGACTAGCGGGTCGTGCACGGTGCGCGATGCGAGCCCCGGCAGCTGGCGCAGCGCCGGGACCGGGCCAATCGGCGGCATTTTCGCTGGTGGCGCGGGCTGCCCGGCACCCGCCGGCACCACGCGCGGCTTTTGCCTCACGCGGATTCCGGGTCGACTGCCCGATTCGGTTCAGCGCCCACCCGCCCCGTTGACGCCCGGGTCGACCGGGGTGGCTGCTGAGATCGACGCTGTGGTGGACATACTCGGCTCTATAGGACGGTGTATGTCCACCACAGCGTCGATCTCAGTCGCACTCAGTCGATCTGAGCTGATTTCAGGCGCTCCCCGTCGCTGCCAGTCACCCCACCGGCCCCGGTTACCCCAGCCGCCCCAACCGGTCACCGGGTGAGCATCGGCGGCCGGGGTCGGCGGCCACCCGGGCGGTCGGCGGGCACCGCCCGGATGTCGATCACCACCCGCTGCACCAGCGCCGCGCCGCGCATCGCCGCGGCGCGGTACGGGCCGGCGGCGCGGTCGATGGGCCGGCGCACACCGGCGATCCACCGCTGCACCCGACGCCGCCGGGCCCGCAGCTTCAGCAGGTAGCGGCCGGCGACACCGGCCGCGGTCACCACCACGAGAATCCACAGCACCGCCGCCGCCAGGTAGATCGCCTCAACCACCGACACGGCGTCAAGCCTTCCCTGTCGGCGTTGCGGTCCGGTCACCGCAGCGACTCACCCCGGTGACGGATCCGGCCCACCCGCGGTGACCGCTGGTCGGGCCTCACCGTCCTTCGGCGTCGAGTGGGCCCGGCCGGGGGCCACGGACCAGGAAGGCAAGCGCCAGCGCCGCGAGCGGACACCACACCATCGCCGCGAAGGCCCGATGCAAACCGGCCGCATCCGGTGCCGCCGCGACGCTGCCGGATGCCCGGGTGGCGATGGTGACGAACACGGCGATGCCGATCGTCCCGGCCATCTGTTGGACGGTCGTCAAAGTCGCAGCGCCGTGGGAGTAGAGGTGCTTGGGCAGTGCCGAGAGGGCGTCGGTGTTGAGCGGGGTCATCACCAAGCTGATGCCGATCATGAGCGCGAGGTTCGCCACCACGACACACCACAGCGGTGAGCCGACACCGAGCAGGGCCAGCATGCCCACCGCCGCCGTGGCCGCGGCGGTGCCGGCGATGACCAGGCCCCGTGCACCGATCCTGTCGTAAACGCGCCCGACCACCGGCCCCAAAACGCCGAGCGCGAGACCCCCGGGAAGCAGTACCAGCCCGGTCGCCATCGGGGTTTGCCCCAGCACCGTCTGCAGGTAGATCGGCAGCAGCACCGCGCTGAGCGCCATCATGCAGACGAACAGCAACCCGACGATGCCGGCCCCGACCCGGAACCGCCGATGGGTGAACACCCGCAGGTCGAGCAGTGCACGGTCGCGGCGCTGCAGGCGCAACTGCCGGGCGACGAATCCCGTGATCGCGACGCAGCCGATGCTCAGCGCCGCGACGGCCACGACGTCGAGCCCACCGGTCGACTCGCCGATCGCGGTCAGCCCGTAGACCAGTCCGCCGAAGCCGACGGCAACCAGCGGGATCGAGGGGACGTCGAGTGCGCAGCGCGCGCCCTGATGGGCGGGCCGCAGGGCAACCACTCCGACCAGGATCACGGTGACCAGGATGGGCAGCACGATCCAGAACAGCCAGCGCCAGCTCAACGATCCGAGCACGAAGCCGCCGGCGGTCGGCCCGAGCGCGGGCGCGACGGCGACCACGATCGTGACCGTGCCGAGGACGGTTCCGCGCCGTTCGGGGGCGATCGAACGCATGATGGTCGTCATCAGCAGCGGCATGATGAGCGCGGTGCCACCGGCCTGCAGGACGCGCCCGCCGATGAGGATCTCGATGCCGGGGGCCAGCGCGCACACCAGGGTGCCGGTGGAGAACAGCCCGGTGGAGGCGAAGAACACCTGACGTTCGTCGAACCGCTCCAGCAGATAGCCGGTGACGGGGACGACCACAGCCATCGTGAGCAGAAACACGCTGGTCACCCACTGCACGGTCGATATCGGCAGGGCGAGGCTCTCGCTGAGGGTCTTCAGCGCGACGGCCAGGACGGTCTCGTTGAGGAACATCGTGAAGGCCGCCAAGACCAGGATGCCGATCGTCGGGCCCGCACGCGGTGGGCGGCCCGCGCCCGGGGAGCCCGGGTCGGCGGCGCGTGTCGCCGGATGGCTGTCGGGGGCTGCCACGTGGTCTCCTTCGTGGGGCGGGCGTGCCGGTGGTGTCGAGGTCGGCGCGACGGCGCACGCCCCGGCGGACGCGGTGAGTTCGTCAACGGCGGCCGTGCGGCAGCGGCCCTGCCCGGGTGGTTCTGCGATCGTGACTACGCTTCGCAACGCAGTGATCGCGGTGATCGTGTCCCGCAGTGCCTGCCGTTCGAGCGTGAGTCACCAACGCTAGACGTTGAACCCGGACTCCACCACGCCGCCGTCGCATCTGTTCACTGCGCATCCCAGCGTTCTCGGTAGGTGCGTATCCGCTCGTCGTCGGGCTTCACCCCGTAGGCCTGGAAGAACAGCTCATCGAACCTCCGCCCGAAGTTGACCTCCCAACTGATGCTGTACGTCGCGATCGCCAGGTCGGCCCAACGGTCGGCAACACCGAGTCGCGCCAGATCCACATGCCCGGCGAACTCGCCATCGCGGTTCATCAGCGTGTTCGGCACACAGGGGTCGCCGTGGCAGACGACCAGACGCTCCGGCTCCGGCGGCGCCTTTGATCCGAGCCACGCGCCGCGGTAGGGGCAGGTGTCGACCGGCAGGGCGTCGTGGATGCGCCGAAGGCCTGTGGCGATGGCCCGCACCGCGACGTCCGGCGTGTCACGCCAACGCGGGTCGGCCGCCGGAATCGCGTCGATTCCCTCGGTGACCAGCCAGGCGTGATCATCGTCTTCGCCGCCGTCAAGGACCCGCGGGACGGCAATGAACTGAGCGGCCCACCGCAGCTTCTCCGACTCCACGAGAAGGTCCACATCCCCGCGGCGCCCCGAATCCAGGCCCGCGTAAGGCTGCCACTTGATATAGCGGGTCCCCCGACGACCGCACGCCCGAAAGGTCCATCCCCCCAGCTCGTTTCGCCATACCGCCGCGATGGGATCCGCTCCGGCGAGTTCCACGACCTTGCCCGGGATGTCCGGAGGAGTCTCGGGGACCTGCGCGCTCATCGTTGCCGGCCAGATGGCTATCCGTGCCGGAACTCCACCACGTCCCCGTCGGCCATCACGTAGTCCTTGCCCTCCATGCGGACCTTGCCGGCGGCTTTGGCCGCGGCCATCGACCCGGCGGCGACAAGATCGTCGAAGGAGACCACCTCGGCCTTGATGAAGCGCTTCTCGAAGTCGGTGTGGATCACCCCGGCCGCCTTCGGCGCGGTGTCGCCCTGGCGGATCGTCCAGGCGCGGGCCTCCTTGGGCCCGGCGGTCAGATAGGTCTGCAAGGCCAGCGTGTGGAACCCGGCGCGGGCCAGCGCGTCGAGGCCGCGTTCGGTCTGCCCGATCGACTCCAGCAACTCCAGCGCCGAGTCGTCGTCGAGTTCGGCCAGCTCCGCCTCGATCTTCGCGTCGAGGAACACCGCGTCGGCCGGGGCCACCAGCTCCCGCAACTCGGCGATGCGCGCCGTGTCGGCCAGTACGGTCTCGTCGGCGTTGAACACGTACAGGAACGGTTTGGTGGTCAGCAGGTTCAGCTCCCGCAGCGGCGCGGGATCCACCCCGGCCGAGAACAGGGTGGTGCCGCTGTCGAGGATCTCACCCGCGGCGACCGCCGCCTCCAGAACCGGTTTGCGGTCCTTGTTGTTTCGGGCTTCCTTCTCCAGCCGCGGCACGGCCTTCTCCAGGGTTTGCAGGTCCGCCAGGATCAGCTCGGTGGCGATGACCTCGATGTCGGCGGCGGGGTCGACCTTGCCGTCGACGTGCACCACGTCGTCGTCGGCGAAGACCCGCACCACCTGGCAGATCGCGTCACATTCGCGGATGTTGGCCAAGAACTTGTTGCCCAGCCCGGCTCCCTCGGAGGCGCCCTTGACGATTCCGGCGATGTCGACGAACGTCACCGGGGCGGCCAGGATGCGCTGCGAGCCGAAGATCTCCGCGAGCTTGTCCAGCCGGGAGTCCGGCAGCGGCACCACGCCCTCGTTGGGTTCGATGGTCGCGAACGGATAGTTCGCGGCCAGCACGTTGTTGCGGGTCAACGCGTTGAACAGCGTTGATTTCCCGACGTTGGGCAGTCCCACGATCCCCAGGCTCAGACTCACAGGGACCAGAGTCTATCGGTGCCGATCGCACCGTTCACCCCCGCCGACCGGGAGACTGTGCGCCACACCGCAGGCGTGCTGCCGCCGCGCTCACAACCGCAGCCGGTACGGTCTACCTGTGTCAGCACAGCGTGCCCGGTGGGCGGTGAGCGCCGAGCACCGCTCGGTGCACCCCGGTGTCGCGGGGGTGCCGTGGTGGGGTGCGATCGTGCTCGCGGTGGCCCTGACCACCGTCGGATTCGCCGTCGACGCCGCTTCCGGGGACAAACAACTGACCACCGTGTTCGCCGCGCTGTACGTGCTCGGCTGTGTGGTCGCGGTCCTCGCGGTCCAGCAGTCGGGGCTGTTCACCGCGGTGATCCAGCCGCCGCTGATCTTGTTCTGCAGCGTGCCCGGCGCCTATTTCCTGTTCCACGGCGCGACCGTCTCGGGGCTGAAGAACCTGCTGATCAACTGTGGCTATCCGCTGATCGAACGGTTCCCGCTGATGGTGTTCGCCTCCGTGGTGGTGCTGGTGATCGGGGCGATCCGGTGGGTGCTCGGTGCGGTCGGGCACAGCGCGAACACCGCCGACGACATCCCCGACACCGACGCCGGTGCGTCGGGTGAGCCCGGCCCGGTCGCGACGCTGCTGGCCAAACTCACCTCGCTGTGGGGCGGCGGCTCGGAGGAGACCGGGGACGGGACGGACCGTCCACGGCGGCACACCATCGACCGCTCCGCGCGGCGTGGCAGCGCCCGCCGTCCCCAGCGTCCGCCCACCGATCGGGCCGGACGCCCGCGGCGCCCCCGCGGTGGCGATGCCGTCGATCGCGACGGGCAGCAGCCGCGGCGACGGCCCCGACCCGGTGCCACCGCCGATCCCGACCGTCCCGTGCGGCGCCGCCGGCCCGCGGCCGACTACCGGGACGCCGAGCGGTCGCGTCGCCGCCGCGACGACGACCTGCCCCCGCCGCGCCCGCGTCGCCCCCGCGACCCGGGCCGCGCCGGTGAGCCGGAGCGCCGCGGCACCCGGTTCGACCCGTACGACACGATGGATCGCCCGGATCGCCCGGATCGCCCACCGCCGCGGCGCCCGCGGGTGCCGACCGCCGAGAGCACCCACCACCCGGTGTCGCGGGTCCGCTACCGCGGCTCGGGCTCGGGTGAGGCTCCCCCCGGCCGGCGACTGCGCGACACCGATCCCGCGGACACCTGGCAATACGACATCTGACCAGCGGCAGGGTCTGCGCGGGTGGATCGGCCGCGGATGGGCTGCGGATCGGTAGCCACCGTCCCGGCGGCGAGCAGCGGGAGTGTGCATCGGGGTTTGTGCATCCACGGCGGCGACACGCCGACGGTCGCCCGCTAGCTGGAGCGGCGCGCCGGGCGGATCTCGCGGGGCAGGGCGAACACCAGGGTCTCGTTGGCGGTGGTCACCGGCTGCACGGTGTCGTAGCCGTGCTCGGCCAGCGTGTCCAGCACACCGCGCACCAGCACCTCGGGCACCGACGCCCCGGAGGTCACGCCCACCGACTGCACCCCGTCGAGCCAGCTCTCCTCGATGTCCCCGGCGTAGTCGACCAGGTGCGCGGCCGGGCAACCGGCGCCCAGCGCCACCTCGACCAGCCGCATCGAGTTCGACGAGTTGCGTGACCCCACCACGATCACCAGCTCGCACTCCGGGGCCATCGCCTTGACGGCGGTCTGGCGGTTCTGGGTGGCGTAGCAGATGTCGTCGCTGGGCGGGTCCTGCAACTTGGGGAACCGCTCCCGCAACCGGTGCACGGTCTCCATCGTCTCGTCGACGCTGAGCGTGGTCTGCGACAGCCACACCACCTTGTTCTCGTCGCGCACCACCACCGCGTCGACCGCGTCGGGGCCGTCGACCAACTGCACGTGGTCGGGTGCCTCACCGGCGGTGCCGATGACCTCCTCGTGGCCCTCGTGGCCGATCAGCAGGATGTCGTAGTCGGCGCGGGCGAACCGCTTCGCCTCGTTGTGCACCTTGGTGACCAGCGGGCAGGTGGCGTCGATGACCTGCAGCTCCCGTTCGGCGGCCGATTCGTGGACGCTCGGGGCCACCCCGTGGGCGGAGAACACCACGATCGCCCCCTCGGGCACCTCGTCGGTCTCGTCGACGAAGACCGCCCCCGCGGCGGCCAGGGTGTCGACCACGTGGCGGTTGTGCACGATCTCGTGGCGCACGTAGACCGGAGCCCCGTGTTTCTCCAGCGCGCGCTCCACCGTCTCCACCGCTCGGTCCACGCCGGCGCAGTATCCGCGCGGCTCGGCGAGCAGTACTTGTTTCCCGGAACCCCGCGTGACCAGCGAGCTGGCCGCACCGGGGATCCCCATGTTGACGGTCGGCGGCATGCTCACCAGAGTACGTTGGGCCGACACCACCCGCCACACCCGGCGTTTGGCCTCGACCGCAGGTTAAGGCAGGCTGGAGGCATGTCTAGTGCACCGTACGGAGTCCGACTGCTGGTCGGCGCGGCCGCGATCGCTGTCGAAGAGACCCGCAAACTGCCACGAAACGTCCTGATGTACCCCATGACGCTGGCCAGTCAGGCAGCGCACCTGGTGATGTCGGTGCAGCAGAACATCGCCGAGGTGGTCATCAAGGGTGACGCCACTCTGGAGACGTTGTTCCCCCCCAAAGACGAGCAGCCCGAGTGGGCGGTCTTCGACGAGGACCTGCCCGAGGGCGCCGGTGACGCCGGTGACACCGCGCCGCAGCGCGGTGACCAGTCCGGCGACGCGGCCGGCAACGGGGAGCGCCGCACGGCGGGCCGCTTCGCCCTGTACTCCACCGCCGAGGGCACGCCCGACGAGGACCGACCGGCGCCGCCGGCCGCCGAGGCCGCGCCGCAGACCCCGGCGGTGGTCACCGAGCTGAACTACCCGAGCCTCACCCTGGCCCAGTTGCGTGCGCGCCTGACGTCGTTGAGCGTCGAGGACCTGCAGGCGCTGCTGAGCTACGAGGAATCCACCAAGGCTCGCGCCCCGTTCCAGACGCTGCTCGCCAACAGGATCACCCGCGTGTCGACCAAGTGAGTCGTCGGTGACCGCCGCGGCCCAGGGCGCCTCGGCGGAGAACCCGTTCCCCGTGCGTGCGGTCGCCGTGCGGGTCAAGAATTGGATCGACCGGCTGGGCACCGTGTGGGTGGAGGGTCAGCTCACCGAGATCAAACTGCGGCCCAACACCCGAACGGCGTTCATGGTGCTGCGCGACCCGGCAGCCGACATGTCGCTGACCGTCACCTGCTCGCCCACCTTGCTCGCCAACGCCCCGGTGACCCTGACCGAGGGCACCCGGGTGGTGGTTTGCGGAAAACCCAACTTCTACACCGGACGCGGCACGTTCTCGTTGCGGCTCACCGAGATCCGCGCCGTCGGTGTCGGCGAACTGCTCGCTCGCATCGACCGGTTGCGTCGCCTGCTGGACGCCGAGGGACTCTTCGACCCCCGCCTCAAACGCCCGATTCCCTTCCTGCCCAACATGATCGGGTTGATCACCGGACGCGCCAGCATGGCCGAACGCGATGTGACGGTCGTGGCGTCCGAGCGGTGGCCGGCGGCGCGGTTCGCCATCCGCAACACCGCAGTGCAGGGCCCCACCGCGGTGGCGCAGGTGGTGGCGGCACTGCGGGAACTCGACGCCGATCCCGAGGTCGACGTCATCGTCATCGCCCGCGGCGGGGGCAGCGTGGAAGATCTGCTGCCGTTCTCCGACGAGACGCTGTGCCGGGCGATCGCCGCGGCGACCACACCGGTGGTCAGCGCCATCGGCCACGAACCGGACGCTCCGCTGTGCGACCTGGTGGCCGACCTGCGGGCCGCCACACCCACCGATGCGGCCAAACAGATCGTGCCCGACATCGCCGCCGAGCAGGCGCTGCTCGACGGGTTGCGGGGCCGCAGCGCCCGGGCCCTGCGCAACTGGGTCACCCGCGAGCGCCGGGCGCTGCAGCATCTGCGCAGCCGCCCGGTGCTGGCCGACCCGCTGGCGGCGCTGACCACCCGCGCCGAGGAGATCGCCCGGGCGCGCGCCGCCGTGCGCCGCGACATCACCCGGGCGGTCGCCGGCGAAACCGACCGGATCGGGCACCTGTCGGCCCGGCTGAGCACGCTGGGCCCGGCGGCCACCCTGGCCCGCGGCTACGCGGTGGTCCAGGTGATGCCCACCGACGGCACCGACGCCCGCCCGGCGGTGGTACACCGGGTGAGCGACGCCCCGGCCGGTGCCCGGCTGCGGATCCGGGTGGCCGACGGGGCGGTGGCGGCAATCAGTGAGGGGAGCACCGATGGCGACTGAGCACGACGCCGAGCACGACGCGACCGGCGAGGCCGACGCGACACCCATCGGCGCGTTGGGCTACGAGCAGTGCCGCGACGAGCTGGTCGAGGTGGTGCGGGTGCTCGAACTCGGCGGGCTGAGCCTCGATGAGTCGCTGACGCTGTGGGAGCGCGGCGAAGCGCTGGCCCGGCGCTGCGAAGAACACCTGGCCGGGGCCCGCGAGCGGGTGGCCGAGGTCCTCCACAGCGATGACGCCGACGACGGCGCGCCGGAGTAGACCGCGGTGACCAGCGGTGCGCCCGCGGCCGAATCCCCCCCCCGAAGCGGCAACTCTGGAACATGTTTCAGTTATGCTCCCCGCCATGGGTGATGCATCACTGACCACCGAGCTCGGCCGCTGCCTGGTGACCGGCGGATCCGGGTTCGTCGGCGCCAACCTGGTGCGCACGCTGCTCGAGCGCGGCTACGAGGTGCGCGCCTTCGACCGGGCCCCCTCCCCGATCGCCGAGCACCCGAAACTGCAGGTGCTGCAGGGCGACATCACCAACCCGGAGACGGTGGCCGCCGCCGTCGACGGGATCGACACCGTGTTCCACACCGCGGCGATCATCGACCTGGCCGGCGGTGCGGAGGTCACCGACGAACTGCGCCAGCGCAGCTTCGCCATCAACGTCGACGGCACCAAGAACCTGGTGGAATCCGGCCAGCTGGCCGGGGTGCGGCGGTTCGTCTACACCGCCTCCAACAGCGTGGTGATGGGTGGACGCCAACACATCCGCAACGGCGACGAGACGATGCCCTACACCACCCGGTTCAACGACCTGTACACCGAGACGAAGGTCGCGGCGGAGAAGTTCGTGCTCGGCGCGAACCCCGACGACGGCGCCGGCATGCTCACCTGCTCGATCCGCCCGTCGGGCATCTGGGGCACCGGCGACCAGACGATGTTCCGCCGCCTGTTCGAAAGCATGCTCTCCGGACAGGTGAAGGTGCTCATCGGCGGCAAGAACGCCAAGCTGGACAACAGCTACGTCGACAACCTCATCCACGGGTTCATCCTCGCCGCCGAACACCTGGTGCCCGGCGGCACCGCCCCGGGCCAGGCCTACTTCATCAACGACGGCGAACCGATCAACATGTTCGAGTTCGCCCGGCCGGTCATGGAGGCCTGCGGCCAACCCTTCCCGCGGTTGCGGATCCCCGGCGCGCCGGTGCGCGCGGCGATGGCGGCCTGGCAGTGGGCGCACTACAAGTTCAAGCTGCCCGCCCCGCTGCTGGAGCCGGGCGCGGTGGAACGTCTCTACATCGACAACTACTTCTCGATCGCCAAGGCGCGCCGCGATTTGGGCTACGAGCCGCTCTACACCACCGAGCAGGCCATGCAGCAGTGCCTGCCCTACTACGTCGAACTGTTCGAGACGGTCAAAGCGGAGCGCAACGCCGGGTAGCCCCTGCGGCGGGCCACCGCTTCGGGCAGCGGTGATCCCGCCGCCGATCTACGGCCGGCCCGCGGTGTAGGGGCTTTTCCCGCCGAACGGTGCCCGCCCGGCGCGGCGGCCGGGAAAGATCGCTGGTACACCGCCGACGCGGTGACGAGACGGGAGGGCGGACAGACCATGGCCCTTGAGCAGGAATTCACCCTCACCCAGCGGCGCGCCCTGGCGATCGCCACGGCCGGCGCGCTGGCGTTCGGTGCGTACTTCCTGCGCAGCTACTTCGTGCTGATCGTGGTCGCCGCGGTCGGGGCGTACCTGTTCACCCCGCTGTTCACCCGACTGTGCCGCCGGGTGTCGACGGGCCTGGCGGCCACCGCGACGCTGCTGGCGGCGATGGCGGTCGTGTTCATCCCGGTCGGCGGGTGTCTGGTGCTCGCGGTCATCCAGGTCTCGCACATGGTCGATCAGGTCACCGGGTGGGTCGGGGACACCAGCCCGGACAAGCTCGGCGAAAAAGCACTCACCGTGGTCAACGACGCCCTCGACCGGGTGCCCTACGTCGAGGTGACGGTGACCCCGGAGATGCTGCGCAGCGGCATGGTGCGGGTCGGCCAGGAAGGCGGCCAGTGGCTGCTGGGCCAGGCGCAGGGCGCGGTCGGCGGCATCGCCGCGGCGGTCACCTCGGCGATCATCTTCCTCTACGTGTTCGTGGCGCTGCTGATCCACCGCGACCGCATCCAGACGCTGATCCGCCGGCTCAACCCGCTCGGCGAGGACGTCACCGACCTGTACCTGGCCAAGATGGGGTCGATGGTGCGCGGCACCGTCAGCGGACAGTTCGTCATCGCGCTGTGCCAGGGGGTGGCCGGTGCCGCCTCGATCTACATCGGCGGGTTCCACCGCGGCTTTTTCATCTTCGCGATCCTGCTGACGGCCCTGTCGATCATCCCGCTCGGCGGCGGCATCGTGACCATGCCGTTCGGGATCGGGATGATGTTCTTCGGCAACATCGCCGGCGGGGTGTTCGTCTTCGTGTTCCACCTGGTGGTGGTGACCAACATCGACAACGTGCTGCGCCCGTTCCTGGTGCCCCGCGACGCCCGCCTGCACCCGGCGCTGATGCTGCTGGCGGTGTTCGCCGGGATCACCATGTTCGGTTTCTGGGGCATCGTCATCGGGCCGGTGATCATGATCGTCATCGTCACCACCATCGACGTCTATTTGGCCGTCTACAAGGGCGTGGATCTCCAGGAGCCCTCCTGCGACGACGACGCCGAGGACGGGCCGCGCTGGCTGCAGGCGCTGCGCGCGCGGCTGGCCCGGCGCTGAGGGCTATTCGTCGGCGGGCAGCGGGGGCTGGGATGCGGTCGCCGCGGCCAGCGTGCGGAACTCCTGCGCGCTGCCCGCCCCGGTGATCGCCACCTGCGCGGCACCGCCGGGGCCGGTCAACCGGGTGGTCCAGATCGGTTCGACGTCGGCGCCCTCATAGACCACCCAGGTGGTGCCGTCGACGTCCTCGACGCCGGTGGGGTGGGCCTGCGGCTGCAGGCTGGCGACGAGTTTCTCCTCGTCGGCGTTGCTCTGGATCAACGCCAGGTACTGGCCGGTGGGGCTTAAAAACCCGACCGTGGAGGTCACCGCGCGGCTCGGCTGCCCGCTGACGGGGTCGGTGCGGCCGGCCTCGATGCTGCCGCGGGCCCCGGAGTTGGGCTGCCAGCCCTCGGGCAGCCGCGGCAGCCGCACCGGGAAGCCCAGCGTGGTGGCATCGGCGTGCAGGGCGGCGTCGGCGTCGTAGTCCGGCACCGGCCCGTTGTGCACCCCGGTGGGGGAAAACGAGCACATCCCGACCAGCCCGGCCAGCAGGATGCAGGCGAGCACCAGCGGCCCCAGCGACCAGAACATGTCCCGGCCGTCCTGGAGCAACCGCGGTTTATCCGGTTTGGGCGCGGGCTGCGGCTGGCTAGTCACCGGGCCAGTATCCCAGCTCACGGCCGCCGACGTGCTTCTGGGACAATCGGGGGCATGACTGACGCCACCGAATCCCCCGGCGCCGCAGCGCAGCCGCCCCGCCCGGAACCCCCGGACCGCAACCTGGCCATGGAGTTGGTGCGGGTCACCGAGGCCGGTGCGATGGCCGCGGGCCGCTGGGTGGGGCGCGGCGACAAGGAGGGCGGCGACGGGGCCGCGGTCGACGCGATGCGCGAACTGGTGAACTCGGTGTCGATGCGCGGCGTGGTCGTCATCGGCGAGGGCGAAAAGGACCACGCCCCGATGCTCTACAACGGCGAGGAGGTCGGCAACGGCGACGGGCCGGACTGCGACTTCGCCGTCGACCCGATCGACGGCACCACCCTGATGAGCAAGGGCATGCCCAACGCCATCTCGGTGCTCGCCGTCGCCGAGCGCGGCGCCATGTTCGACCCGTCGGCGGTGTTCTACATGAACAAGATCGCGGTGGGCCCCGAAGCCGCCGACGTGCTCGACATCACCGCCCCGATCAGCGCCAACATCGCCGCGGTGGCCAAGGTCAAGGGCCTGTCGGTGCGGGACATGACCGTGTGCATCCTGGACCGGCCGCGCCACGCCCAGCTCATCGCCGACGCCCGCGAGACGGGGGCGCGGATCCGGCTGATCTCCGACGGGGACGTCGCCGGGGCGATCTCGGCGTGCCGACCGGAGTCCGGCACCGACATGCTCGCCGGGATCGGCGGCACCCCGGAGGGCATCATCGCCGCCGCGGCGATCCGCTGCATGGGCGGGGCGATCCAGGCGCAACTGGCGCCCACCGACGACGCCGAGCGGCGCAAGGCCCTCGACGCCGGCTACGACCTCGACGAGGTGCTCACCACCGAACACCTCGTCGCCGGGGACAACGTGTTCTTCTCGGCGACCGGGGTGACCGACGGTGACCTGCTCACGGGGGTGCGCTACTACCCGGGCGGCTGCACCACCCAGTCGATCGTGATGCGCTCGAAGTCCGGCACCGTCCGCATGATCGAGGCCTACCACCGGCTGTCGAAACTCACCGAGTACTCGGCGGTGGATTTCACCGGCGACGCCAAAGCCGCCTACCCGCTGCCCTGATTTCCCCTGTTCACCGATTCCCGACTCCGCGACACCGAGGACTGATCCGATGGCCGACACCGAATACCGCATCGAACACGACACCATGGGCGAGGTCCGGGTGCCCGTCAACGCCTTGTGGCGGGCCCAGACCCAGCGCGCGGTGGAGAACTTCCCGATCTCGCATCGCGGCCTGGAACGCACCCAGATCCGCGCCCTCGGACTGCTCAAGGGCGCCTGCGCCCAGGTCAACAAGGACCTGGGGCTGTTGGCGGCCGACCGCGCCGACGCGATCATCGCCGCGGCCGCCGAGATCGCCGAGGGCCGCCACGACGACCAGTTCCCCATCGACGTGTTCCAGACCGGTTCGGGCACCAGCTCCAACATGAACACCAACGAGGTGATCGCCTCGATCGCCGCGGCGGGCGGGGTCACGGTGCACCCCAACGACGACGTCAACATGTCCCAGTCGTCGAACGACACGTTCCCGACCGCCACCCACATCGCCGCCACCGAGGCCGCCGTGCGCCACCTCATTCCCGCGCTGGAGGTGCTGCACACCGCGCTCGACGACAAGGCCCACCAGTGGCGCACCGTGGTCAAGTCCGGGCGCACCCATCTGATGGACGCCGTCCCGGTCACCCTCGGCCAGGAGTTCTCCGGCTACGCCCGCCAGATCGCCGCCGGCATCGAGCGGGTCCGCGCCTGCCTGCCGCGCCTCGGTGAGCTCGCCATCGGCGGCACCGCGGTCGGCACCGGGCTCAACGCCCCCGACGGGTTCGGCGCCAAGGTCGTCGAGGTGCTCGTCGCCGACACGGGACTGGCCGAGCTGACCACCGCCACGAACTCGTTCGAGGCCCAGGCCGCCCGCGACGGGCTGGTCGAGGCGTCCGGGGCGCTGCGCACGATCGCGGTGTCGTTGACCAAGATCGCCAACGACGTCCGCTGGATGGGGTCGGGTCCGCTGACCGGTCTCGGCGAGATCCAGCTGCCGGATCTGCAGCCGGGCAGCTCGATCATGCCGGGCAAGGTGAACCCGGTGCTGCCCGAGGCGGTCACCCAGGTCGCCGCCCAGGTGGTCGGCAACGACGCGGCGATCGCCTGGGGCGGCGCCGGTGGGGCGTTCGAGCTCAACGTCTACATCCCGATGATGGCGCGCAACCTGCTGGAGTCGTTCACGCTGTTGGCGAACGTGTCGACGCTGTTCGCCGAGCGGTGCATCGTCGGGCTGGTGGCCAACGAGGCGCACATGCGCGAGCAGGCCGAATCGTCGCCGTCGATCGTCACGCCGCTGAACTCCGCGATCGGCTACGAGGAGGCCGCCGCGGTCGCCAAGGAGGCACTCAAGGAGCGCAAGACGATCCGCCAGACCGTCATCGACCGCGGCCTGATCGGGGAGAAGCTGTCGGAAGCCGAGCTGGATCGTCGCCTCGACGTGCTGGCGATGGCGAAGGCGCAGACCGACTAGCACCGCGGGGCCGACCATGACCGGCCGACCATGGCGGGCCGACTATGCTGTGGCGCTGACCGTCGGGTTTCCGGCGCGACGACAGTGCGCGACGACAGTGAAGGTGGTGCGCAGATGACCGCTCCCCCCGGCGGCCCCCACGGCCCGAACCCGTACGACCCCAACCCGTACGACCCGTACGGCCAGAACCCCGGGTGGGGCCAGCCGCCGCAGGGCGGTCAGCCCGGCTACCCGCCGCCCTACGGCGTCGACCCGTACGCGCAGACCCAATACGCCCCGACGAGCCCGCCCCCCGGCGGGTATCCGCCGCCGCAGTACCCCGGCGGCGGCTACCAGTCTCGTATAAACAACTACGACCCCACCAGACGCGACGCGAAGGGGTAATGCGGGGTGGGGGTGTAAAAAAAAAAGGGGGGGGGGGGGG
>NZ_NCXO01000028.1 GCF_002104795.1 Mycolicibacillus koreensis | reverse complement strand
GACAGCGGTCGAACGGCCGTGTCTGCGAACCTCGCGGAGGAACACCGCGCGGCGGCGACGATCGGCGCCGATAGTCACCGTCGTGCACGGTGTACCAACCGCAGCGGTAAGCACCGGCTACTGCGGCCACCGAACGGTCCTCGTCGAGTACCGCGGTGGCCATCATCGCCTTGGCCCGCAGGGTCACCCGCGCCCGCGCCGGGATTCCGGGCACATACACGGTGAACACCTTGCGCTCACAGACCATGCTGAGGCACAACCACCGGTACGGTCCCCGCCGAACTGGACCCCAAGCGCGGGACCCGGGTCATCCTGGCTCTGCTGCACGGCTTCGTCTTACAGCGCACCGCATTCGGCCTTGATGACACCGAAGGCTTCATCCACGACGTGCGCAGCCTGCTAACCGACCGCAGCCCTGGGGAGAGAACTCCGCACCCGGCCTGACTGGTGACCACCGACGCCCAAACCATCCGTCTAGTGCCACTCGATCGACCTACAATCACCCACACAACGAGCGGCGCCAACGTTGTCGGGCGGCCGTTACATCGCAGCCGCGACGCCGCTCTTTCACCAAGGTAGTCGATCACCTTGGTAGTCCACGAAATGGATGCCGGCCGTGCCGTCCAGCGCGTCGAGCACGTCGGTGACCGCGGGCACGCTCTCCGCCACCGACAGCAGCGCGCGTTCGGTGCCGATCTCGGTGCGCACCCAGCCGGGATTCATCGCCACGTAGGTGCGGTCGTCGTCACGACGTACGGCAACGCTCTTCAATCCCATGTTCAGCCCGGCCTTGCTGATCCGGTAGGTCTCGTGATGCGCATCGTCGTTGAGCGCGATACTGCCTTGGCTGGACGAGAGCACCACCAGCATGCCGCGGGGTGTCACGTGCGCGGCAACTCGATCGATGATCCGCAGCGGCGCAAGGGTATTGACCTCGAGTGTGCGCAGAAAGTCTCCGGCGGTGACCTCGCCCACGGGCCCCGCCGGCCCGGCGATGCCCGCGGAGACGATCAGCCTGTCGATGCCGTCCGGAAGTCGCTCCATCACAGTCTGCAGACCGTCTTCGTCCGTGGTGTCGAGCATTTCGATGGCGAAGTTCCCGGCCACACGGTCCGGCGGCGTCGTGCGAACGGTGCCGGTGACCGTCCAGCCTCGGCGCAGATGCTCTTCGGCCAAGCCGCGCCCGATACCTTGGGACACCCCGATCACAACGATGTTCCGACTCACGCGTGCACCGCTTTCCAGGACTCGGCGGTCTCGCGGGCGAACTCGGTATAGCTGCGCATGGGGCGACCCAGAATTTCCTTCAGTCGCTGATCGGTACCCGGCGCCGCAATCATCCCGTCACGCTGGAAGCGCCGGTACATCAGCCGCAGGTCGTAGGCAAGCCAGTTTGGCAGGATCCCGGCGAAGGTCGCCTCCATCCGATCGAGATCGTCGCCTCCGTACCGGATTTGGCGTCCCAGGATCGCCGACCAGATCTCCGCGATCCGATCGCCGCCCAGAATCTGGGGGGCGACGACGTCGAGTGTCACCGCGGGCGCGGCGGGCGCCGCCAGCCGGCGCAGCAGTTCCGCGGCCGCAACCTCGGCGAGGTCGCCGACGTCGGTGAACAGCGCCGCAGCGTTGCCGACCGGCGGGTCGTAGACGCCGTCGTGGATCAGTCGGTCTCGCAGCGCGAGATCGTTCTGCAGGTAAATGCCGGGCCGCAGCACCGTGGCGTGAATACCGAAGTCGGCCATCGCCTTCTCGACCGCAGCCTTGGCCGCGAAGTGCGGCGGGTCGGTGAAGATGTCGGCGTGGATGACCGACAGGTAGACCACCGCCTCGACGCCGGCGGCTCGAGCCAGGTCCAGGGTCTGCAGTGATCCGGTCAGCTCGTCGAGGGAGACCGGGCTGAGCAGGAACAGACCGTCGACGCCGTCCAGTGCGGTGCGCATGGCGGCGGTGTCGCTGAGCGAGCCCGCCACCACCTCGACATCCGCCGGCAGCGCGGAGGTGTCGGGGCGACGCGACAAGGTCCGCACACGTTCGCCACGGGCCAGAACTTCGGCGATCACATGTGAGCCAACCAGCCCGGTGCCACCGGTGATCAGCACGGTCATGTCGTTCCCCTTTCGAAGGATCTCGGTGCAACGCCGATACTCCGCCGTCCAGCCGACTGATCTCTAACCACAGCGGGGAGGTTGCGACATAACGTGCACGACGACATGTCGTCAACGGCAGAATCTTCAGGATGGATCGCATTGACCGACAAATCGTGCACTGCCTCCAGCGTGACGGCAGGGCGTCGTTCGACCTGATCGCCGACGTTCTCGGGGTCTCCCCTCAAACCATCGGACGCCGCTATCAGGCCCTGCGCCGCGACGGGGTGATCAAGGTGGCGACGGTGCCGGACCCGCGCACGTCGAGGGCACGCACCTGGTTCCTGCGGGTGGCGGTGGCACCGCGCGCCGCCGGGCAACTCGCCGAGTCGCTGGCCGCCCGCGACGATACCTCCTGGGTCAGCCTGGTGAGCGGAGGCGGCGAGATCACCTGCGTCTGCCGGATCGATCCACGGGACGCGGCGGAGAAGAACCTGCTCGACGTCTTGGCCCGCTCGCCTTCCGTGCAGACGGTTACCGCAGCGGCGATGATGCGGATGTATCTGGGTGGCAACGCCGAATGGGATGCGTTCGCCGACCCGCTCAGCGTCGAGCAGGTGGCTATGTTGACCCGCACCGCGGGCGAGAAGCCACCCGCGGACACGGGATCGGTGTCGTTGCGCCCCGACGACCAGCCGCTGCTTGCCGAGCTGGCACGTGATGGACGCGCGAAACCGGCCGTGCTGGCACGAACACTGGCCTGGCCCCGCTCTCGGGTGACCGCCCGGCTCAACGAACTGTTCGCGGCCGGCCTGCTGCACACCGAGGTCGACATCGCCGCGGATTTCTTCGACTCCAGGGCGGCCGCCTACATCTGGATGGCCGTCGCCCCAGGCGAACTCGAGGCCACGGGCACCGCACTCGCAAACAGGCCCGAGACCGCGTTCGCCGCCGCGGTGACGGGTCCGACAAACCTGATGTGCGCCGTGAACTGCCGCGACATGGACGCCCTGTTCGGTTACGTCACCGACGCCATCGGCAGCCTGGCCCCGGTACGCACCGCCGACGTCACACCCGTCGTCCGGCGCATCAAACAGGCGCACACCCACATGCGCCGCGGGCGACTGTCGCCCTGATCCGTGCGACTCAGGAGTGGTTTCTACCCAGCTCGACCCCCAACGAACGTCAGAGATCGGCGACGGCGGACGCGGGGTCTTCGATGAGTCCACGCAGGTCCGTGAGGAACGCCGCGACCTGCGCTCCGTCGAGGATGCGGTGATCGAACACGCACGTCAACGTCATCAACGGGGCGATCACCAGGGTGCCGTCGCGAACCGCCGGGCGCGGCCGCAGCGACCCCATCCCCAGAATCGCGGCTTCCGGCGGGTTGATGATCGGGACGCCCTCGTCGACGCCGAGGGCGCCGAAATTGGTCACGGTGAACGTCGAGCCCCGCAGCTCGGCGCGCCCCAGTGTTCCGCGTCGTGCTCCGTCGGTGAGCCGGGCGATCTCGGCGGCGAGATCGCGGGTGCCGCGCTGCTCGGCGTCGCGGATCACCGGAACCAAGAGTCCGCGTGAGGTGGCGGCGGCGAACCCCAGGTGCACACCCCGGTGATAGCGCACCCGCGGCCCGGCCGCACCACGCGAATCGGCCGCCCAGGTCGCGTTGAGGCTCTGGTGGCGGGCCAGCGCCATCACCGTCAGCCGCACCGTCAGCGCGAACACGGTGATGTCCGGGTCGTCGATGCCGTCGCGCAACTGCAGCAGCCGGGTGCCGTCCACTTCGACAGTCGCCGATGCAGCGGGAATCTCCCTGTGCGCCAAGCTCATCCGCTGGGCCATCGTCGCCTGAACCGCGCCGAGGTCGACCAGTTCGCCCTCGACGCCGGCCGCGGCGTCGAGCACCGCCTCCGTGGTGATCACCCCGGCGGGCCCGGGGTCGACGGTGGTCAGGTCGACGCCGAGTTCGGCGGCGAGCTTGCGGGCCGCCGGCTGGGCTCGGGGCCGCGACGGCATCGGGCGACGGCTGATGTCCAATCCGTCGTCGGTGCCGTACCCGACCAGCACCGGCCGGCGTTCCCCGCCGCCGCGCTCCTCGGGCCCGCCGCGGCGCGGTGCGTCGTCAACACCGCCGCTGACCGCGATACGTGCCAGCAACGAGCCGACGTCGAGGACCTCACCGGGCGCGCCGCGGATCTCCGCGATCCGCCCGCGGTAAGGGCTGGGGATCTCCACCTCGGCCTTGGCCGTCTCGACAGTGCACAACGGCGCGTTGAGGTCGACCTCGTCACCGACGCCGACGTGCCAGGCGGTGATCGTCACTTCCAGAAGGCCCTCACCGAGGTCGGGCACCAGAAACGACTCGACCCGTTCAGCGCCCGGGCTCACGGCGCCTCCATCACGCGTTGAACGCAGTCCATCAACCGATCCACACCCGGCAGCCAGGCCTTCTCCAACCGCGCCGGCGGATACGGCGTGTCAAATCCGGTGGCCCGCAACACCGGAGCCTCCAGCTCGTAGAACATCTCCTCGGCGATCCGGGCCGCCAGCTCGGCACCGAACCCCAGCGTTCGTGGCCCCTCGTGAAGGACCACGGCCCGGCCTGTGCGGCGCACCGAATCGGCCACCGTGGCGAAATCCAACGGGCTGAGACTGCGCAGATCCACCACTTCCAGACTCGGGCCCTGTTGCTCGGCCGCCAAGGCCGCCGCTGACATCGCGGTGGCGACCAGGCCTCCGTAGGTGAGCACGGTGACGTCCTCGCCGGCGCGACGGATGACGGCCCGACCGATCGGCGGTGCCGGTGTCGCCAGATCGACCGGTCCGGCCGTCCAGTAACGCCGCTTCGGTTCGAGATACATCACCGGGTCGGGGCACGCGATGGCGTGACGCAGCAGCCAATAGGCGTCGCCCGGCGTCGCAGGGGTGACGACCTTGAGCCCGGCCGTGTGCACCCAGTAGGTCTCGGTGGACTCCGAATGGTGTTCCACCGCACCGATTCCCCCGAAGGAGGGAATCCGCACCGTCACCGGCATCGCGATGTCTCCGCGGGTGCGCATACGGTATTTCGCCAGGTGGCTGACGATCTGGTCGAACGCCGGGTAGGAGAAGCCGTCGAACTGCAATTCGGGCACCGGGACGAACCCGCGGATCGCCAGGCCGATCGCGATGCCGATGATCCCCGACTCCGAGAGCGGGGTGTCGAAGCAGCGGCTGTCCCCGAACGTCTCGGACAGCCCGTCGGTCACCCGGAACACCCCGCCCAGGGCACCGACGTCCTCACCGAAGACCAGCACCCTGGTGTCGGCGGCCATCGCGTCGTGCAACGACCGGTTGATAGCGGCAACCATGGTCATGCTGGTGTCCGGCGGGCCCGCGCCGGACGCGGCGCGTTCGATGAT
This sequence comes from Mycolicibacillus koreensis, assembly GCF_002104795.1. GTDB lineage: Bacteria > Actinomycetota > Actinomycetes > Mycobacteriales > Mycobacteriaceae > Mycobacterium > Mycobacterium koreense. Next base: position 50,069 of record NZ_NCXO01000028.1, on the reverse strand, counting down.
CTCGGTCATGGCCCACCCTCCTTCGCCTGCTCCTGCAGAATCTGGGTGCGTTGGCTCACCAGTTCGGGAGTCGGATGGGCGTAGACGGTGTCGAACACGGTGGTGACGTCGAAGTCGGCAGCGTCGACGACCGCGGCGCGCAACTCGGTACACAGCTGTGCGGCTTCGGCGCGGACCTCGCTGTCGAACGGTTCGCTCCACAGTCCCCGCCGCTGAAGGTAACGCCGATAGCGCGGCAACGGATCACGGTCGTTCCATGCCTGGACCTCCGCCTGGTCGCGGTAGCGCGTCGGGTCATCGGAGGTGGTGTGCGGCCCGACGCGGTAGGTGATCGCCTCGATCAGCGTCGGTCCCGCCCCGGCTCGGGCCCGCTGCGCGGCCTGCGCCATCACCGCGTAGCACGCCAGGACATCGTTGCCGTCGACGCGGACACCGGGCATGCCGTAGCCGATCGCACGGTGCGCGATCGACGGGCCGGCGACCTGGCGGTCCAGCGGCACCGAGATCGCCCACTGGTTGTTCTGTACGTAGAACACGCAGGGCACCCGGTAGAGCGCGGCGAAGTTGAGCGCCGCATGGGTGTCGCCCTCGCTGGTGGCCCCGTCGCCGAGGAAGGCGACCGTCACGGTGTCGTCGCCCAGACGCTGGGATGCCATCGCCGCGCCGACCGCGTGCAGTGTCTGGGTGGCGATCGGGATCGATACCGGCGCACAGTGTTTGTCGGTGAATCCGATCCCGCCGTGCCAGCCACCGCGCCACACCGGCGCCATCTGCGCGGGGGTGAGGCCGCGGGCCAGAAAAACACCGAGCTCGCGGTACTGCGGGAACAACCAGTCGGTGTCGCGCAGCGCCAATCCCGCCCCGACCTGGGCCGCCTCCTGGCCGCGGCACGGCGCCACCAACGCCATCTCGCCTTGGCGTTGCAGGTTGACCAGTTCGGCGTCGAACTCTCGGGTGATGGCCATCAGCGCGTAGAGCCGGCGCAGGGTGTCCTCCGGCAGGTCGAGCGTGAACCGCCCATCGCCGGTTGGGGCGCCGTCGAGGTCGATGAGCTGCACGGGCTCAAGGTCGACGGCCTCTGGTGTGGTTGCTGTCTCGGCCATACCGCCTCCTCGGGGCGCAGCACCGATTATGCCAGCGGCACCCGGGGGTTCGGGCTCATCCGGGCGCGACCATCCCCAGGCGTGTCGCCGTGACGCCCGGTACGGGAACGGGTCAGGAGATTCCCATCTGGCGGGCGATGATCATTAGTTGCACCTCGGTGGTGCCCTCGCCGATCTCGAGGATCTTGCTGTCGCGGTAGTGGCGGGCGACGGTGTATTCGTTCATGAACCCGTACCCGCCGTGGATCTGGGTGGCGTCACGGGCGTTGTCCATGGCGGCCTCGGCGGCCACAAGTTTGGCGATCGCGGCCTGCTTTTTGAACGGCTTTCCGGCCAGCATCAGCGCAGCGGCGTCGTAGTAGGCGGTGCGCGCGGTGTGAGCGCGGGCCTCCATCCGGGCCAGTTTGAACTCGATCGCCTGGTAGCGCGCGATGGGTCGGCCGAACGCCTCGCGCTCCCGCGCATATTTGACGCTCTCGTCCACGCACCCCTGCGCCACCCCGGTCGACAGCGCCGCGATCGCGATGCGTCCCTCATCGAGAATCGACAGGAAGTTCGCGTAGCCGCGGCCCCGCTCGCCGAGGAGGTTCTCCGCCGGAACCCGCACGTCGGCGAAGGTCAGCGGATGGGTGTCCGAGGCGTTCCACCCGACCTTGTTGTAGGGCGGCTCGGCGGTGAAGCCGGGGGTGGGCACCGGCACCAGGATCGCCGAGATCTCGTTCTCTCCGGTCACGGCGGTGACGGTGACCACCGTGGTGATGTCGGTGCCGGAGTTGGTGATGAACTGTTTCGACCCGTTGATCACCCACTGGTCGCCGTCGAGGCGCGCGGTGGTTTTGGTGGCGCCCGCGTCGCTGCCGCCACCGGCCTCGGTCAACCCGAACGCTCCCAGGGCGCGCCCGCTGGTCAACGACGGCAGCCACTGCTGTTTTTGGTCCTCGGTGCCGAACCGGTAGATCGGCATCGCTCCGAGGCTGACGCCGGCTTCCAACGTGATCGCCACGCTCTGGTCGACCTTGCCCAACTCCTCCAACGCGAGGCACAGCGCGAAGTAGTCGCCCCCCATGCCGCCGTACTCTTCGGGGAAGGGCAGCCCGAACAGGCCCATCTCGGCCATCTGGGCCACCACGGCGTAGGGGAAGGTGTGGTCGGCGTCGTGGCGGGCGGCCACCGGGGCAACGACATCGCGGGCGAACTCGCCCACCGTGCGGGCAAGATCGCGGTATTCATCGGGAAGCGTCGCGGTGGAAAGGAATTCGGTCATACCGTCTCGGGCTCCTCGTGTTCGGTTGTCGTGGTGATGCGGGCCAGCGGCTGCCCCACCGTCACCTGCTCGCCCGCGGCGGTGAGCAACTCCACCAACCCGTCGACCGGCGCGGTGAGCGCGTGTTCCATCTTCATCGCCTCCACGGTGACCACCACCGTCCCGGCGGTCACCGTCGCCCCGTCCTCGACGGCGACCGCGACCACCGATCCTGGCATCGGGCTGCACAGCTCGGCGTCGCCATCGAGATCGTCGTCGGGGCGGGCCGGGGCTTCGCGTACCGGTTCGACGACGGCGGTCAGCCCGCCGCCGGTCACCCACAGCGCGGTGTCGGTCCGGTCCACCCGGAAACGGTGCCGAACCCCGTCGACGGTGAGCACCAGATGATCGGTGTCGCTTTCCGCGGTCATCGTCCGGGGCTGCCCATCGCCGACGCGCACGCTCGCCGCGTCGGGGGTGCCGGTGAGATACACATGGTCGATGCGCTCCCCGGCGCGCAGTCGCACGGCCGTCGGCGCCGGAGCCCCGATGCGCCACCCGGTGGGCCGGGCCCAGATGTCGTCGCCGGCGGCGGCCCACCGCTGCAGCCAGGGCCACACCGCCGCGGCGATCAGATGCTCGTCGTCGACCGGTGCAGCGACGAAGTCGGCGGCACGGCGGTCCAGCAGCCCGGTGTCGAGGTGACCGGCGACGACGTCCGGGTCGGCCAGCAGGAACCGCATGAACTCGATGTTGGTGATCACCCCGGGCACCGCGGTGTCGGCCAACGCCTGGTCGAGTCGGCGCAGCGCGCCCGCGCGGTCCTCGGCATGGGCGATGACCTTGGCGACCATCGGGTCGTAGTCACTGCCGATGACGGTGCCGGCACGCACACCGGAGTCGATGCGCACCCCCGGCCCGACCGGGTCGATTGCGGCCAACACCTCTCCCCCGGTGGGCAGGAAACCGCGTGAGGGGTCTTCGGCGTAGACCCGCGCCTCGATCGCATGCCCGCGGGTGACGATCTCGTCTTGGCGGGCGGTGATCGGCTGGCCCGCTGCGATCCGCAGCTGCCATTCGACGAGGTCCCATCCGGTCACCATCTCGGTCACCGGATGTTCAACCTGCAGACGGGTGTTCATCTCCATGAAGAAAAATTCATCCGGCCGGTCCGCGGAGACGATGAACTCGACCGTGCCGGCACCGGTGTAGGCGACGCTGCGGGCGGTGTCACAGGCGGCGGCACCGATCCGCGCCCGGGTGGCCGCGTCCAGCAGCGGTGACGGCGCCTCTTCGATCACCTTCTGGTGACGGCGCTGCAGACTGCACTCCCGCTCCCCCAGGTGCACCACGGTGCCGTGGGCGTCGGCGAGCACCTGCACCTCGATGTGTCGCGGGCGCAAGACGAATCGTTCCAGAAACAGTGTGTCGTCACCGAACGCCGCCGCGGACTCCCGACGTGCCCCGGCCAGGGCGTCGGCGAGTTCCGCCGGGTCCGACACCAAACGCATGCCTTTACCGCCTCCCCCGGCGGAGGGTTTGATCAGCACCGGATAGCCGATTTCTGCAGCAGCATCGGTCAATTCGGCGTCGGACAGTCCGGGTCGGGCGATCCCCGGCACCACGGGAACGCCGAATTCTGCGACCGCGGCCTTGGCGGTGATCTTGTCGCCCATGGTCTCGATGGCCGCCGTCGGAGGGCCGATGAAGACCACGCCGGCGTCGTGTAGGGCGGCAGCGAACTCAGCGTTCTCCGACAAGAATCCGTAGCCGGGGTGGACGGCCTGGGCTCCGCTGCGCCGGACCGCCTCGAGGATCGCTGTGATGTTCAGATAGCTCTGCCGCGCCGGCGCCGGCCCGATGCGCACGGCCTCGTCGGCTTCGGCGACGTGGCGGGCGCCCGCATCGGCGTCGCTGTAGACGGCGACCGCACGGATCCCCATGGCCTTGAGGGTGGCGATCACGCGCACCGCGATCTCGCCGCGGTTGGCCACCAACACCGTGTCGAACATCGCCCTCACATCCGAAAGACGCCGTAGGAGACCGGATCGAGCGGGGCGTTGGCGGCCACCGACAGAGCCAGCCCCACCACCGTGCGGGTGTCGGCCGGGTCGATGACCCCGTCATCCCAGAGTCGGGCGGTCGAATAGTACGGGTTGCCCTGCTGTTCGTACTGCGCGCGGATCGGTGCTTTGAACTGCTCCTCTTCCTCGGCACTCATCGCCCCGCGCACCGTCGCCAGCACAGAGGCGGCTTGCTCACCGCCCATCACCGAGATCCGCGCGTTGGGCCACATCCACAAGAACCGCGGGGAGTAGGCGCGCCCGCACATGGAATAGTTCCCCGCACCGTAGGATCCGCCGATCACCACGGTCAGCTTGGGTACGCGGGCGCAGGCCACGGCGGTCACCATCTTCGCGCCGTGCTTGGCGATACCGCCGGCCTCATAGTCACGCCCGACCATGAACCCGGCGATGTTCTGCAAGAACAGCAGTGGCACTACGCGCTTGTCGCAGAGTTCGATGAAATGCGCTCCCTTGAGCGCCGACTCGGAGAACAGCACGCCGTTGTTGGCGACGATGCCGACGGGATGGCCGTGGATGTGGGCGAATCCGGTCACCAGACTCGATCCGTACTCGGCCTTGAATTCCTGAAACTCGCCACCGTCGACGAGCCGGGTGATGACCTCGTGAACGTCGTAGGGGATGCGGGGATCGACCGGCACGACATCATAGAGTTCGGTCTGCTCGCAGATCGGATCGACGACAGGAACCGTCTGCCACGGCCGGGGTTCGCCGGGGCCGAGTGTGGCGACGATACGGCGCACGATGCGCAACGCATCGCGGTCGTCGTGGGCCAGGTGATCGGTGACACCGGAGACCTTGGAGTGCAGGTCCCCACCACCGAGGTCCTCGGCGCTGACGACCTCACCGGTGGCCGCCTTCACCAGGGGCGGCCCACCCAGAAAGATCGTGCCCTGGTTGCGCACGATGACCGCTTCATCACTCATCGCCGGCACGTAAGCACCACCGGCGGTGCAGGATCCGAGCACCGCCGCAATCTGGGCGATACCCGCAGCACTCATCGTCGCCTGGTTGTAGAAGATCCGGCCGAAATGCTCGCGGTCGGGGAAGACCTCGTCCTGGCGCGGCAGGAATGCACCTCCGGAGTCGACCAGGTAGATGCACGGCAACCGATTCTGTGCGGCGATCTCCTGGGCCCGCAGATGTTTCTTCACCGAGATCGGGTAGTAGGTGCCGCCTTTGACGGTCGCGTCGTTGGCCACGATCATGCATTCGCGTCCCGAGACCCGGCCGATTCCGGTGATGATCCCGGCACCGGGACATTCGTCGTCGTAGAGCCCGTCGGCGGCCAGCGCGGCCACCTCCAGGAACGGACTGCCCGGATCGAGCAGACCGTCGACCCGGTCGCGGGGCAGCAGTTTTCCGCGTTCGACGTGGCGTGTGCGCGCACGGTCGGAACCGCCGCGCGCGGCAACGGCGAGCTTCTCCCGCAGCTGCGCGACCAGGCCCTGGTGCGCCTCCCGGTTCGCTGCCGACGACTTCATGGTGTGGTCCTGCCGATGCCGGTGACTGATGATCGATGGTATGTTAATCGAGATTAACTGAAGTGTCCAGGGAGTCCGTGATGGCCGACGCCGCAACTCCGACCCGCCGCAGCCGAGAAAAATCCGACCGGCGCGGCCAACTGCTGGCCGCCGCCGAGCAACTCTTCGCCGAACGCGGTTTCACGGCGGTGCGCCTCGAGGACATCGGTCGGGCCGCCGGTGTCAGCGGGCCGGCGATCTATCGGCACTTCCCCAACAAAGAGGCACTGCTCGTGGCGTTGCTCGGCGGTGTCAGCGATCGGCTGCTCGACGGTGCCCGCACGGTGCTGTCGGCCGGCCACGATGCGGCGACGACGCTGGAGTGCCTCATCGACCGGCATCTGGATTTCGTGTTCGCCGCACCGCGCATCATCGAGATCCAGGACCGCGACCTGGCCCACCTGCCCGACACCGAGCATCGCCGGATTCGGCGCGCACAACGCCGCTACGTCGAGATCTGGGCGTCGACCCTGCGTGGTCTGCACAGCGCTCTCACCGAGTCCGACGCGCGGCTGATGGCACACGCGGCGTTCGGTTTGCTGAACTCCACTCCGCACGGGGTGCCGTCGACGCAACCACGCGCCGCCGATGCCCGCCGTGCCCGGGAGATCATGCGCGCGATGACCGTGGCGGCCCTGACCGCGCCGCGGCGTTGAGGGCGGCTACCGGCCGGTGAGGCCATGCGCTCGCGGCGCGCAGGTAGTCTGGCCATCCATGAGGTGGGTGTGAGCGGTCCATACCAGCGCAGCGGCCCCGGCTACGATGCCGGTCCGCCACAGTGGGCTGACCCCACGGTCGTCGACTATCCGCTGTATCCCGACGCGGCCTACGCCGGTGAGCAGCTGCCGCCGACCGCCGGCTACACCGCCCCGGGTGTGCCGATGCCGCCGGTGCCGCCCACCCGGTCCTGGCAGCCCCCGCCGGGCGGGCCGTCGCCGGCTGAACCACCGCCGCCGGAACCGCCGGGGACACCACGGTGGCTGTGGCTGTTGACCGGGGCGACCGTTCTGTTGGTGTTGGGGCTGGTCGTCGCCCTCCTGATCAACGGGTCCTCGGAGTCCGACCGCACCGCAGCACCCTCGCTGACCCCCACCCTCGCGCCGTCCTCGCCGGTACCCACGGTTCCGCAGCGCCCCCAGCTGCCGACCCGGACCTCCCCGGCGCCCACGCCGTCGTCGCCGACCAGCCCGGCCCCGTCGACCTCGACCCCGCCGTCGGGCGCGACACAAACGGTGGACTACCAGGTCTCCGGCAGCGGTACGGCGCTGAGCATCGCCTACATCGACAGCGGCGGGGTGTTGCAGACCGACTTCAACGTGACATTGCCGTGGAGCATGCAGGTCAGCCTCGACGCGTCGGTATCCGATGCCGCGATGGTCACGGTGATCACCGCGGGCAGCCAGGTGACGTGCTCGCTCAGTGTCGACGGCGAGCAGGTGCGCCAGCACAGTGGCGCGTTCCTCACGGTGTGCGCTGCGGCCGGTTGAGTCCCGGCGTCCGTACCGCACTCATCGCCACCATGCCCGCAGCCAACACCGCGCACAGCCCACCGAGCCCGGCGCGTTCGCTGGCGAAGACGTCGACGAACACCGAGAACAGCCACGGGGCCAGGAAGGTCGCCGCCCGCCCGGTCATGGTGTACAGCCCGAACGCGACGCCTTCCAGACCGTCGCCGGCCATGCGCAACAGCAGGGTGCGCGATGCGGACTGGGTGGGTCCGATGAACAGGCAGAGCACCAGCCCACAGACCCAGAACACCGCCGGGCCCGACGATGCCAGCAGGATGAGGCCGACCACGATCATCGCGGCCAGCGACCCGACGATGATCGGTTTCGACCCGACGCGGTCATCGAGGAGACCGCCGGCGACCGCGCCGATGGCGGCGACGACCGAGGCGGTCCCGCCGAACAGCAACACGTCGGCCGATGAGATGCCGTAGACGTTGACTCCGAGCACCGCACCGAACGCGAACACCCCGACCAACCCGTCGCGGTAGACCGCGCTGGCCACCAGGAAGTAGACCAGGTGCCGGTCGCGGTGCCACTCGGCGCGCAAGTCGGCGGCGAGTTTGCGGTATCCGGCGAGCAACCCCAGTCGCGGCGGGACCGGTGATGTCGCGGGGTCCGGTGTGGCGGGGTTGAGGTGATGGGCACTGACCAGCAGCGGCATCGCGAAGACCGCCAGCCACGCCGCGGCGAGCAGCATCGCCATCCGCACGTTGTGCCCGCCGGCGGTGCTCAGTGCCAAGAGTCCGCGGGTGTCGCCGTCACCGGCGAAGAACCCGACGTAGACCACCAGCAGCAGCACCACCGCGCCGGCGTAGCCGGTGGCCCAGCCGAACCCGGAGACCCGCCCGGCGGTGGCCGGGGTGGATACCTGACGCAGCATCGCGTTGTAGGGCACCCCGGCCAGGTCACCGCACGCCGCCGCGGCCGCCAGCAGCGCCAATCCCGCGAGCAGATACGCCGGGTCGGCGCGGATCTGGCTCATCGCTGCCGTGAGTCCCACTGCCAGGGCGGTGAGTGCCGTCAACGCGGCGCGGCGCCGGTGCGGCGCCTCGACGAAGACCCCGATCCCCGGTGCCAGCACCGCGACCACCAGGCCCGCGATGGTCATGGCGCGACCCAGCCAACTGGCCGAGACCGTGGCCCCCGGATGCTCGGCGCCGACGGTGCTGGTCAGATACACCGAGAACACGAACGTGACCACGATCGCGTTCAGTCCGGCCGAACCGGCGTCCCACAACGCCCAGGCGACCACCCGGGCGGGATGCGGCCGCGCCCCCGGGTTGCCCATGTCGGCAAACTTTAGGCTCTGTTTAGGATCGACGCATGCCCGTCCCCACCCCCAGTCCGGATGCCCGCGCCGTCGTCACCGGCGCCTCGCAGGGAATCGGTGAAGCACTGGCCACCGAGTTGGCGGCCCGCGGCCACCATCTGATCATCACCGCACGGCGCGCAGAGGTGCTCGAGGCGCTGGCGAACCGGTTGACCGACCGCTACGGGGTCACCGTCGAAGTCCGCGCCGTCGACCTGGCGGATCCGACCGCGCGCACCGGCCTCCTCGACGAACTCGGGAAGAGGCCCATCTCGATCCTGTGCGCGAACGCCGGTACCGCCACGTTCGGTCCGGTGTCGGGACTGGATCCGGCCGAGGAACGCGCTCAGGTGCAACTCAACGCGGTGGCGGTCCACGACCTGGTGTTGGCGGTGCTGCCCGGGATGCTGGCTCGCAAGGCCGGCGGGATCCTGATCTCCGGGTCGGCGGCGGGCAACTCCCCGATCCCCAACAACGCCACCTACGCGGCGAGCAAGGCGTTCGTCAACACGTTCAGCGAGTCGCTGCGCGGCGAGTTGAAGAAGAGCGGGGTGCACGTCACGTTGCTGGCTCCCGGACCGGTGCGCGCCGAGGCGCCCGACCCCGCGCAGGCATCGTTGGTCGACAAGCTGGTGCCGGATTTCCTGTGGATCTCGGTGGAGCACACCGCCAAGCTCTCCCTGGATTCGTTGGAGCGCAACAAGATGCGCGTCGTTCCCGGGGTCACGTCCAAAGCGATGTCGGTGGCCGCCGGGTATGTCCCGCGGGCCATCGTCGCCCCGATCGTCGGCAGCTTCTACAAAAAACTCGGCGGCGGCTGAGCCGGGCCTGCGGTCAGCGCCGGCGTCGGGTCTTGGTGGTGCCGCCGACGCGGCGTGCCAATTCCCGGCCCAGAATGGTGGCCAGGGTGGTCAGGAACGCCTTCATCGCGCGGCTCTCCATCATCCGGGCGAACCAGCCGGGCTTGTCCGGGACCGGCCGCTGCAGCGACCCCTCCGGCGGGGTTTCGCGACGATCGAGCCGCTCATAGGCCGAATCCCGGTCGATGGTCTCGCCGTATCGCGCCTGCAGGCTGCTCGATTGCGCGGCCTGCCGGATGGCGTCCTCACCGATCGCGGCCATCAGCGAGCGCGGCGCGCGCAGCCGGGTCCACGCGACCGGGGTGGGCGCGCCCGTCTCGGAGAGGACGGTGATCACCGCTTCACCGATCCCCAGTGAAGTCAGCGCCGATTCCAGGTCGTAGACCTTGGTTTTCGGGTAGGTCCGCACCGTTTTGCTCAGCGCCTTCTGGTCGTCAGGGGTGAAGGCTCGCAGCGCGTGCTGCACGCGCGCGCCGAGTTGTGAGAGCACCGCGTTGGGCACGTCGGTGGGAAGCTGTGTGCAGAAGAACACCCCGACGCCCTTGGAGCGGATGAGTTTGACGGTCTGCTCGACCTGGTCGAGGAAAGCTTTGGAGGCGTCGGTGAACAGCAGATGCGATTCGTCGAAAATGAAGACCAGTTTGGGCTTGTCGACGTCGCCGACCTCCGGCAGCAGAGTGAACAGGTCGGCGAGGACCCACATCAGGAACGTGGAGAACAGCACCGGGCGGCTGGCCTGGTCCCCCAGCTCGATCAAGGTGATGACGCCGTGTCCGTTCGAATCGACCCGCAGCAGGTCTTTGGGATCCAGTTGGGGCTCACCGAAGAAGGTGTCTGCGCCTTCGGCCTCCAGGTTGACCAGCGCTCGCAGGATGACCCCCGCGGTCGCCTTGGACACCCCGCCGATCCCCTTCAGGTCGGCTTTGCCGGCGTCGCTGGTGAGATGGCTGATCACCGCCCGCAGGTCTTTCAAGTCCAACAGCGGGTAGTCGTTCTGGTCGGCCCAGTGGAAGATCAGTCCCAGCGTGGACTCCTGAGTGGCGTTGAGACCGAGCACCTTCGCCAACAGGATCGGGCCGAAGCTGGAGATCGTGGCGCGCACAGGCACCCCGATGCCCTCGGTGCCCAGCGACAGGAACTCCACCGGGAAGGCCGTCGGCGCCCACTCGTCGCCGGTGTCGCGCGCCCGCGCGGTGATCTTCTCGCCGCTTTCGCCGGGTCGCGCCAGCCCGGACAGATCGCCTTTGATGTCGGCCATCAGGACCGGAACACCCGCCGTGGACAGCTGCTCGGCGATCACCTGCAGGGTCTTGGTCTTTCCGGTACCGGTCGCCCCGGCCACCAGCCCGTGGCGGTTGAGGGTGGCCAGCGGGATACGCACCGGCGCATCCGGGTCGACGGTCCCGTCGACGACGATCGTGCCCAACTCCAACGCCGCGCCCTCGGAGGCGTACCCGGCTGCGATCCGCTGCGCCTCGCCAGCGGTCGATTCAGTACTCATTGACCCGTGTCCTTGATCGTTCTCGTGATCGCTGTGCTGGTGCCCCGACGCCGGGACAACCGAGAACATTACTTGGCCGCGGGCGGCCGCCGGCGCGGCAGCGGCTAACGTGGGCCTACTGTGAGTGCAATGCGCGACGAGCTGGTCTGGATCGACTGCGAGATGACCGGTCTGGATCTGAGCTCAGACAAACTGATCGAGATCGCCGCGGTGGTCACCGACAGCGACCTGAACGTGCTCGACGAGGGCATCGACATCGTCATCCACGCCGACGACGCGGCGTTGGAGTCGATGATCGACATCGTCACCGACATGCACACCCGCTCCGGGCTGATCGAGGAGGTCCGCGCCTCCACCGTGGATGTGGCGACTGCGCAGCAACAGGTCCTCGATTATCTGCGCAAACACGTCAAACACGCCAAGACGGTGCCGCTGGCGGGCAACTCGATCGCCACCGACCGCGGTTTCATCGCCCGTGACATGCCCGAGTTGGACGCTTTCCTGCACTACCGGATGATCGACGTCTCCTCGATCAAGGAGCTGTGCCGGCGCTGGTATCCGCGGGTGTACTTCGGTCAGCCCGCCAAGGGGCTGGCCCACCGCGCCCTGGCCGATATCCGCGAGTCCATCCGGGAGCTGCAGTTCTACCGGCGGACCGCCTTCGTCGCCGCGCCGGGCCCGTCTACCAGCGACATCGCCGCGGTCGCCGGGCAGCTCGGCGCCCCGGCGGACGCACCGGGCAAAACCGATTCGGCCCCCGGGCACCCCAACGGCTAGTATGGGGAGCCGCTGCCGGGCAACCGGTCGGCGGCGATGGTGGCTGTAGTTCAGTTGGTAGAGCACCAGGTTGTGATCCTGGATGTCGCGGGTTCGAGCCCCGTCAGCCACCCCACGGTAGAAACCCTGCCTGACCTGCACAGGCGGGGTTTCTTTTTGCCTGACTCGGGTGTCCATCCTTCAAAGACCGCATTGCGCAGATGGCCTATGCGGAGTACGGGATACCACAAAACACGGTGAAGACCTGGGTCGATGTAATCAGAGGTAAGAGCGGTAAAGAGGTGTTTCGCGACGACACCGCCTACAGCCCTCGGCGCACCATCATGTTTACATGGATTTCAACGGAACCGAATGAGTTGTGGATTCTTTCCGGAGACATCGGAACCTTCTATGTCACGCGCGAGTCCGACGGAAACTGGGTGAAACAGCACGCAACAGATGTTCCTGAAGAGATCAAAGCCCTGCGCGGATACTGAGGGTGAGCAAACGAATCGTCGCTGCGCTGTTGGCAGTGACGTCAGTTCTCGCGGGCTGCGTGATCAACCGCGCCGATCACTTGAACGACAAGCGGATCATCGAACCCGACAACCCACAGCCCCCACAGCCTTCCCCTTCGGGGCAATACACTGCCTACGCCGAATGGGGCCGGATGAGAACACCGTGAAGACGACTACGCCTACAGCACGAGGCACGGGGTGATGATCACCTGATTATCCACGGAGCCCAACCAACTTTGGATCTATTCGGGTGATGTCGCGGTGACCCGTGTGTCGCCGGATCCGAGTGGTACGTGGGAGAAGGTACCCGTACGACGTCAAGATGTACCGAGCGAGATCAGCGAGTTGTGGCGGCACCCGTCGCGCACATGACCGTTGGCGGCCGGTGCTCGTTTCGTCGGGCGATCCGATTTGACCGCAATGAAAGTGATCCAGTCGCGTTGTGATCCCGCGCGGCAATGGAGGCTGGGCCAGGGCCGGAAAGCTGTCGGGTGGGTGCGGGTCCGCGACGACGGCGAATACATCTACACGCCTAACTTTTCGCTCGCGACAGCTCGAACGCGTCAGCAGTCGTCCGGCACATCTGCGCCATGCGCTCGAACCTCCCGCCGACCGTCTTTAACGCCGACACCACCGCCTCGTGGGCACCGGCCAGACTCGCTGCGGTGGAGAACCCCGCCAAACCCGACGACACCGCTGTCGAATCGGGGACGGGGAGTCCGGTCACGGCGGTGTTCTCCGCGCTGATCCGGTCAGCGCCGCCCCGCACGTTCGCCGGGGTGATCTTCAAACGCCTGCCCCATCGGGCGCTCCCCTTCTCGTCGCGGCTTGTTGAGAGTCTAAGCCAGCGTCCAGTCCACTGCCCATGGTCACGGTTTTCTCATGAGCGTCACATTGAATCACGGCTTGACCTGGGGTTTGCATCGTCCCGATGCGGCGACGGTGGTGTGAGCGACCACGGCGGATATCGTGGAACGACGTGCCTCACAAGTCCTTCGGGAAGACCGCCCGCCACATCTCTCGTAGCGTGTCCGGGTAGCTGGGCATCGGCTCATCGTCGTCAGTACGCCGCTCCTTTCGCCACCGACATTTCAATTCCTTCCCGATTTCTTTCATTTGTTCCCGATATCCTGGAACAGTTTCTACATCGGATGCGGTCCACCTCTGGAAATAGTCGCGTTCGCGAAACCCTTCGCCGTGCAGTCGAAACCCTCTATGAAGTTGAATCCTGGTTGCCCATCGAACAAAAATGACCCAGAAAGCGACAACGCCCACGTAGACTTCGCTTATCGGCACCGCGAACTTGAGAACGAAATCGTACACGTCGTAAAGGTTCGATGGCACGAATCGGCGTATGAACGCGGCTAGAACGCTTGCCCACTTGATGCTGAACCAAGCGAATGCCACAAATATGATCACGGACAACCATGGTAACCATAGGGAAAGCTCACTAACGATCTGCTTGTAGACATAGCATAGGAAAACGATAGTAACCATCATGAGAAGACCGATAAGGAGCATAACTGCCCAAAGCGCCAGACGGTCGATGGCCCAGGCAATATTGATGAACCGCCATGCCCCAGGAGTATCCCCATGAGCCAAGTAGTACTCGTGCAATGCGCGCATCATTAGGTCGAAGACCTGCTGTGCCATAGTGTTGAGAGCGCCAATCGCAATAATCGCGATCGGGATATTCACGGCAAAGACCCATATAATTCTGTGAGTCTTCACGTTCCGAGCACGCATTTTCCATGATTTCTTAATTTCTTTGTCGTGTGCGCGAAGAGTTGCAACGTTCCCAGGCAATCGCAAACCGAGCACCGTGTCGCCACGCGCACCACGGGCCTTCTTGGGGTCAGCATGTCCGCTGACTGCATCTGGTTCGATCATGGCGTGAGCGTAAAGCCGGGGTGTGACAACTCCCCCGCACCTCGGGCCTACAGGTCGGATCGGCTCGAAGATGGGATGTCGGTACGGCGTTCTAGTCTGCCAAGGTGACCGACTACCTATCCGCCGAGGCGACATGGCGCGGGCAGTTCTGGCTGCCGACAGATGACCGTGGCCAGGTATAGCCAGCCCTGGTCGGTCTTCAAATAGGTGATGTCACCGACGAGGTGCGTGGCGGGCACCGGCGGCCGGAACCGGCGCCGCAGCAGGTCAGCGCGGGTGTCGGCATCGGCCGAGGCGATCGTGGTGCGTTTGAACCGCGGGGCTGGATCCCGGCGATGCCCAACTCAGCGATGATCTTGCCGATAAGCCACAACGATGCCCGGTGGTCTTCGGCGAGCAGGTCGGCCTGCAGGCGCCGCGCGCCGTGCCATCGTTGCACCGGCGATTCAGACCGTGCTGACCACCGGCGAAAGCACCGGCCGCCGGCGGTGACCGATGCGTCATCCAGCTGTTGCGCGCACGGTTTATCGCCTGCCGATCGCCTCAGGTCGTGTCGTCGACCCCGGCCGCGTGTGGGGCGCTCTCGCCGAGCAGTGCACGCACCAGCGGGCGCGGGCCGTAGGGCCGCAGCATGGCGCTCGCCGGGCGGGGTCGCACCACCTGCGGCCACCAGAACCAGCGGCCCAGCAGTGCGGCCATCGACGGGGTCATCAGCGAGCGCACGATCAACGTGTCGAACAGCAACCCGATCCCGATGGTGCTGCCGGCCTGCCCGATCGAGCGCAGATCGCTGGCGACCATCGACATCATGGTGAAGGCGAACACCAGCCCCGCGGCGGTGACCACACCGCCGGTGCCGCCCATCGACCGGATGATGCCGGTCTTGAGCCCCGCCCCGATCTCCTCCTTGAATCGCGACACCAGCAGCAGGTTGTAGTCCGAGCCGACCGCGAGCAACACGATCACCCCGAACACCGGTGTGATCCAGTTCAACTCGAGCCCGAGGATGTGCTGCCACACCAGCACGGAGAGCCCGAACGCCGCACCCAGTGACAGCACCACCGTGCCCACGATCACCAATGCCGCCACCAGGGAGCGGATGATGACCAGCATCACGATGAAAATCAGTGTCAGTGCCGCCAATCCGACCAGCACGATGTCGTAGGTGGATCCGGACTGAATATCGTTGTAGATGGCCGCGGTTCCGGTCAGAAAGAATTTGGCGTCGGCCAACGGGGTGCCCTTCACCGCATGGCGGGCGGTCTCCAACTCCGGTTTGACCGAGGCGATCCCGGCCGGGGTGGCCGGATCGGCGTCCAAGGTGACGAAGAACCGCGCCGCCGTGCCGTCCGGGGACAAGAAGATCTCCAGGCCGCGTTGAAAGTCCGGGTTGTCGAAGGCTTCCGGCGGCAGGTAGAAGTAGTCGTCGTTCTTCGCCGCGTCGAACGCCTGCCCCATGGCGGCGGCCGTGTCGGTCATCCGCTCCATCTGGGTGACCATCCCGTCGAAGCTGCTGTGCAATGTCAGCAGGGTGCCCCGCATGGTCCTGGCGACGGCGATCATCGGCGCGAATTCTGCGGTCATCTGGTTGACCACGGTGTCCATCGCACCGACGTCGCCGATCAACGTCGCCATGTTCTCGCTGAACCGGTCGACGTCGTCGAAGGCGTCGAAAACCGATCGCGTCGACCAGCACAGCGGAATGTTGTCGCAGTGCGGCTCCCACACCAGGTAGTTGCGCACCGGTCGCCAGAACTCGTCGAAATCGGCGATGTGGTCGCGCATCTCGTCGATGGTGTTCTGCATCGTGCCCATGTGGTCAACCATGTCTCCGGTGGTGCCGCCCATCGTCGCGACCAACGACTGCAGCCGCTCCATCGAGCCGATCATGGTGCCCAGATCGTCGCTCATCGTGAGCATGTCGGCCATCCGGTCCTTCATGAACTGAAGGTTGGCGGTGATCGGCAGCGACTGCATGCTGATCTGGAACGGGATCGAGCTGTGTTCGATGGGCCCACCCAGCGGT
The DNA here is from genome assembly GCF_002104795.1 of Mycolicibacillus koreensis. GTDB lineage: Bacteria > Actinomycetota > Actinomycetes > Mycobacteriales > Mycobacteriaceae > Mycobacterium > Mycobacterium koreense. The sequence goes on along the minus strand of NZ_NCXO01000028.1, from coordinate 33,748 downwards.
CGGGTGATGCTTTGCACCCGGGCGATTCCGGGCAGCCGGAAGATGTCCTTGGCGATGCGGTCCAAGATGATCATGTCCGCCGGCGTGCGCATGTCGTGGTCGGCTTCGATCATCAAGATGTCGGGATTGAGTCTCGCGGCGGAGAAATGCTGCTCGGCGGCGTCGTAGCCGACGTTGGAGGGCAGATCCGAGGGGATGTAGTAGCGGTCGTTGAAGCTGATCTTCATCGTCGGCATGATCAACACCCCGATGACGACCGTGACCAGCGACGCCGCGAACACCGGTGCGGGCCACCGGACCGTGGCGGTGCCGATCCGGCGCCACCGGTGCGCGGAGGCCTTGCGGCGCGGCTCGAGCAGCCCGAAACGGCTGCCGATCGCGATCACCGCGGGCCCGGCGGTCATCGCCCCGGCGATGACGATCAGCATGCCCAGCGCAGAGGGCAGCCCCAGGGTCTTGAAGTAGTCCAGACGGGCCAGGTGCAGGCACGCCGTCGCTCCGGCGATCGTCAGACCCGACCCGACGATGACGTGCGCCGTTCCCCGGATCATCGTGTAATACGCGGTCTGCGGGTCCTGTCCGGCTTGGCGCGCCTCCTGGTAGCGGCCGATGAGAAAGATGGCGTAGTCGGTGCCCGCGGCGATCGCCAACGACGACAGCAGGGCGACCACGAACGTGGAGAACCCCAGCAGCCCGTAGTCACCGAGCAGCGCCACCACCCCGCGGGCGGTGCCCATCTCGACACCGACCATGACCAACGCCAGCGCCGTGGTGCTCACCGACCGGTAGGTGATCAGCAGCATGACGATGATGACGACGCCGGTGACGCCCATCATCGTGAACATGCTCTTGTCGGCGGCTTCGGTCATGTCCGCGGTCAGCGCGGCCGGTCCGGTCACGTGCACCCGCACCCCGGGCGGGGGCGTGGTGTCGTCGACGATGTGGCGCACGGCGTCCACCGACGCGATGCCTAACGTGCTGCCCTGGTTGCCGGCCACGTTGACCTGGGTGTAGGCGGCCTTGCCGTCGGCGCTCTGCACTCCGCCGGCGGTGACGAGGTCGCCCCACAGGTTGTGCACGTGTTGCACGTGGGTGGTGTCGTCGCGTAGGCGGGCCACCAGGGTCTCGTAGTAGCGCCGCGCCGTCTCGCCGAGTTCGTCGTCGCTTTCGAGGACGATCATGACGATGCTGTCGGAATCGGACTCGCCGAACTTCGCGCCGATCTGCTTCGCGGCGATCACCGCGGGGGCGTCCTCCGGCGACATCGACACCGCGTGCTCACGGGCGACCGCCTCGATCTGCGGGACGAACACGTTGACCGCGACCGTCAGCAGCACCCAGCCGATGAGGATCGGCCAGGCCAGGGCGCGCATCGCGCGCATCAGCCGAGACGGGGGCAGCTCGGGCCCGCTCATGCCGCTTTGACCAGACAGGAGGTCTGGGCGCTGCGCCCGGTGGCCGAGCGGTCGTCTTTGACCACGCCGTTGACCGTGATGCGGCAGCCGAGTGCGGAGCTGTCGCCCTGGGCGACGATCTGCGCGACCACCACCGGCAAGGTGGTGCTCAGGGTGTGCGTCCAGGGCAGGGTGGAGAACCGGTCGGAACGGTTCTCACTGCGCTCGTCGAGGTAGCTCACCTTGCCGACGGTTCCCGGCGGACCGTAGACCTCGTAGCGCACCTCTTTGACGTTCACCGAGACGATCGCCTCGGTCCCGGTCGGCTGGGTGAACACCGGGTCGGAGCCGAACAGGGCGCGAAAATGGGTCACACCGAGTGTGCCGAGCATGACGGCCACCGCCACCAGCAGCGGAATCCACCCCCGCTTGAGGACTGTCATCACAGCCGGCCCCTTCCACCGTCGTCGCCCACCCGTCGGGCAATACCGTGAATACTATACCCCGTAGGGTATCGAGGAGGGCCGACGGCGCCCACGTGATCCGTTGGGGAGATCCTCAGCGCGGGACGGTCGCCGGGCGCGGCCGACGGGTTACGGTGTGCGGCGGCTCAGGCGTTGGCGTTGCCGGCGCGCCACTGGGACCACGGGATGTTCCAGTCCCCCAACCCGTCGGTGCCCGGCAGCGTCGGGCCGACGGTGTTGACCACCTCGACGAGGTCGCCGCGCTTGGTGTGGTCGTAGAACCAGATCGCGTCGTTCGGGCTGACATTCAGGCAGCCGTGGCTGGTGTTGGTGTTGCCCTGGGCACCGATCGACCACGGCGCCGAATGCACGTAGATCCCGCTGTAGGACATCTGGGTCGCCCAGTCCACCTCGGTGCGGTAACCGTCGGGCGAGTTCACCGGGACCCCGTAGGTCGACGAGTCCATCACCATGTGCTCGAAACGCTCACCGACGATGTAGACGCCGTTGTCGGTCGGGGTCGCGTCCTTGCCCATCGACGTCGGCATCGTCTTGACCACCTCGCCGTTGATCCGCACCGTGATCATCTTCGTCTTGTCGTCAGCGGTGGCGATCACCTTGTCGCCGATGGTGAACTCGGTGCTCGCGCTGTCCTGGCCGAACACCCCGTCACCGAGGTCAACGCCGTAGGTGTCGACCTTGACGCTCACCGTGGTCCCCGGTTTCCAGTAATGCTCCGGGCGCCAGCGCAGTTCGCGGTTGCTCAACCAGTAGAACGCACCTTCGACCTCCGGTTCGGTGGTCACGGTGATCGCCTTCTCGGCGGCCGCCCGGTCGCTGATGTTCTCGTCGAAGCGGATCATCACCGGTTGGCCGACACCGACGACCTCACCCTTGCTGGGGTAGGCGTAGGGCATCGCGAGGTTGGCCGGCGAGTGGGTGCGGAAGCTCAGCTTCTTCGTCGTCGCGCCCGCCAGTCCCAGCGCGGTCGCGGTGACCGTGTAGCGCTTGTTGTAGCCCAGCGGTTCGCTGGTGCTCCAGATCCGGCCGTCCTTGCTCAGCTCCCCGTCGACCTGGGTGCCGTAGTCGTTGACCATCGTCACCGACCCCAGCACGCCGTCCTCGGCGGTCACCTCCACCGGCGTATCGACGGCGACGTCGACATCCCCGTCTTTGACGCTCGCGGTGAGCTTGGGCACCAGCAGGTCGTCGTACGGGGTGCCCTTGTCGGAGATGATCTCCGTCGGTGCCGGCGAGGAGTCCCCGCCGCATCCGCTGAGACCGAGGACCAGAAGCGGCAGCAGCACCGCGGAAATCAGAGCGATTCGCGTCCGGCGCCGCCGCACCCGGGAAACGAACTGACCCATGCCCTGCTGTCCCTTTCACTACCGTGTCCCCGCCGCGCCGGACCGCCCCGGCTCGACGCCGAGGGGCTGGTTCCGGATTGGCCCCCACCGGGCTCCAGTCTAGGGCCCGACGCTCCGGTTTCCCGACAACGCTGTCGCTCCGGGGTGGGGATCAGGCGCACCGAATTTCGTGGTGTGGCGCCTTGCCTGTTATTCTCTCACACGCAGTTCGCGCCGTTAGCTCAGTTGGTAGAGCAGCTGACTCTTAATCAGCGGGTCCGGGGTTCGAAACCCTGACGGCGCACCATGAAAAAATCCCCCACCGCGGTGGGGGATTTTTTTCCTCTGCCGCCCCGACAGTGACAAGGGTCACCGTCGCCGGGGCGGCGCGCCGGGGCGAGTCGCTAGAAGACCCGCACCCAGTCGACCAACATTTCAGCGGGGTAGTCGCCCCCGGCGGGGTCACCGCCCCCGGAGCCGGCGACGGCCAGGTTCAGCACCGGGAACATGGTGTAGCCGGGGTTGTTGAACGGCCAATCGTCGATGGAGAACGCCGGAACCTCGAAGTAGGGCTCCTTGCCCGGGGCGTAGTCCTGCCAGAAGTACAGGCCCCGGTCGGTCCAACTCACCCGCCACAGATGCCAGTCGCCGTCCACCGGGAACGGGTGGGTCGCGAACGAGGTGCCGTCGGGGCGGGCGTGCACGGTGGTCCCCGAAGGCCATTCGCCGTTGCCGTACCACTCCATCAGGTCGATCTCACCGCCGACCTTGGGGTCGTCGCTGTTGGACAACCACCAGGCCGGCCAGCACCCCGCGGTGAGGCAGTTGAGCTTGATGCGGGCCTCCCAGGTGGTGCCCATCCCGCCACGCCAGTTGCCCTGCACCTTGCCGCTGACGTACTTGCCGTCGTCGTTGCGGGTGGCCCGGATGACGAGGTTGGAGTTGCCGTCGACGAAGACGTGCTCGCGGTCGTTGCGGTACTGGCCCATGTTCTCCGGGCGGTCCCAGAAGACCGGGTTCTTGATGGTCTCGCGGGCGGTGGCGATCGACCAGTTGGCCGAATCCGGCGCCGACCCCGCGGGACCGTCGAACTCGTCGAAGAACAGCAGGCTGGGGGCCGCGCCGGGCGGCTCGGCGGGCAGTGGCGCCGCCGGGGCCTGGGGTCGGGCGGGCTGCGCCTGCGCACGGGGGGCGGCCAACGCGCCCGCACCCAGTAAACCCAGACCCGACATCAGCATCATGTTGCGACGATTGATCTCTTGCACAGCTAGACCATAGAGCCTCATCCGGCCGATCTGTCAAAACAGGCCCCGCTCGGGCCGTCGTGTTGGCCGCCCCGCCCGCGGGACGCCCCTGTGATCAGCGGTTACGGATTTTGCGGACGGTCACCACCACAACCAGCGCCCCGACGCCGGCCAGCGAAACCGTCACCACGGGCTTTTTGACGATGCGCAGTGCGGTCGCCTTGAGGTCGTCGGCGAGGCGACGCGGGTTCGCCCGCTCGGCGAGCAGGTCCACGGTCGACGCCAACTGGTCGCGGGCCTGATCGATGTCCTTTTTGATGGTGTCGGGATCACGGTCCGCCACGGTCACCTCCGCCTTGTCCGCCATAGTCAGCTTGATGGCTCGATCCGCACTACCCTAGAACAGCGGCGCCGACTGGGGTGCCGTGGGGAACAGAAAGGGAGTTGCCTTGACCCAGCGGCTACAGCCCGGGGACACCGCACCGGCCTTCACATTGCCCGACGCCGACGGCAACTCTGTGTCGCTGGCCGACTACGCGGGACGGCGGGTGATCGTGTACTTCTACCCGGCGGCCGCCACCCCCGGTTGCACCAAGCAGGCCGGTGATTTCCGTGACAACCTGCGCGAACTCAACGCCGCGGGCCTCGACGTCGTCGGCATCTCCCCGGACAAGCCGGCGAAGCTGGCGACCTTCCGCGACGCCGAGGCGTTGACCTTCCCGCTGCTGTCGGATCCGGACCGCACCGTGATGACCGCCTGGGGTGCGTTCGGCGAGAAGAAGCTGTACGGCAAGACCGTGCAGGGCGTGATCCGCTCGACGTTCCTGGTCGCCGAGGACGGCACGATCGCGACCGCCCAGTACAACGTGCGGGCCACCGGCCACGTCGCCAAACTGCGCCGCGACCTGTCGGTGTGATTCGGTAGCGCCTACCCGCACAGTTTCGGTGGCCGGCGAGGTCGGTATGGGAAAGCACCGACGACAAGGAGCCCACCCATGCCGATCACCCGCCTGAGCCTGTGGTTCGACACCGAGGCGCTGGAGGCCGCCGAGTACTACGTGTCGATCTTTCCCAATTCGGCGATCACCGCCGTCTCCCACTGGGGCCCGGAGGATCCCGACCGGGACGGCAGCCCGCTGGAGGTGGTGTTCGACCTCGACGGGCGCGGATTCTCGGCGATCAACGGCGGCCCCGGCTACACCTTCGACCAGGCGGCCTCGATCCAGATCTACTGCGCCGACCAGGCGGAGGTCGACTACTACTGGGACGCACTGTCTCGGGGCGGTCAGCAGATCCAATGCGGGTGGCTCACCGACCGCTACGGGTTGCCCTGGCAGGTCATCCCGAACCGCCTGGCGGAGTTGATGGTCGATCCCGACCGCGACCGCGTGCAGCGGGTCAAGGAGGCGATGTTCACGATGGTGAAACTCGACGTCGCCGCCCTGGAGGCCGCCGCGGCCGGCGGGTGAGCGGACCGTCCTTGTGCTGGTCCTCACCGGCACAAGCCGGTACCGTCAGCAGGTGTCCGTCTCGCCGCGACTCGACGATCAAGGCCGGCTGGCGGCTCTCGCGCCGTTTCGCCGGGAGATCAGGGCGCACTGCTACCGGATGACCGGGTGTGTGCACGACGCCGAGGATTTGACGCAGGAAACCTATCTGCGGGCGTGGCGCGCGTTCGGGGATTTTGACCACCGGTCGTCGCCGCGCACCTGGCTGTATCGGATCGCGACCAACGTGTGTCTGACCCATCTGGGGCAACGACCGCGTCGTCCCCTGCCGACCGGGCTGGGCGCCCCGCCCGCCGATCCGCGGCGCCGCCCCGACGGCGACGGGGCCACCGCGTGGCTCGAACCGATCCCCGACACGTGGCTGTGGACGGCGGCACCGGTCGATCCCGGTGAGCACACGATCAGCCGTGACTCGGTGCGGATCGCGTTCATCGCCGCGTTGCACCACCTGCGGTCCCGTCCCCGCGCCGTGCTGTTGTTGCGCGACGTGGTGGGCTGCACAGCCCGCGAGGTCGCCGAGACGTTGGGCATGTCGGTCGCCGGGGTGAACTCGACGCTGCACCGGGCCCGCGCCCGCCTCGGCGCCGTCGACGCCGCGACGGTGCCGGCGCACCCGGAGAGCCCCGCCGACCGGCGACTGCTCGACGCCTACCTGGACGCGTTCGAACGCTATGACATGGCCGCCCTGGTCGAGGTGTTGGCCGCCGACGCGGTGTGGGAGATGCCGCCGTTCCCGGGCTGGTACCGCGGTGCCGCCGCTATCGTCACCGTGATCGCCACCTGGTGTCCTGCCCGCGGCCCCGGCGACATGATCCTGCGCCGGACGGCGGCCAACGGGCTGCCGGTGTTCGCGGTCTACCTGCGCGGCGCCGACGGGGTGCACCGGGCCTTCCAGGTGCAACAACTTCACACCGGACCCGACGGTGTCGGCCGCGTCACCGCCTGGTTCGCCCCGGAGTTGTTCGCCGCGTTCGGGTTGCCGGCGACGCTGTGACGACGCCCGTCGCCGCCCTCAGCGGCGCGCCGCGCCCAACTCGGCCAGCAGCAGCGCCTCGGCGATCGCCGCCCGTTCCAGCACCCCCAGATGCAGGCTCTCGTCGACGCTGTGCGCCCGGGTGGCGGGATCTTCGACGCCGGTGACCAAAATCGCGGCGTCGGGGAAAGCGGCGGCGAACTCGGCGAGAAACGGGATCGACCCGCCCATGCCCATGTCCACCGGCTCGGCCCCCCACGCCCGGCGGAACGCGCTGCGGGCGGCGTCGTAGACCGGTCCGGTCGCCGCGATCGCATACGGCTGCCCGAGTTCGCCGTCGGTGACCGTCACGCGGGCCCCCCAGGGGGCGTTGTCCTGCAGGTGGCGCCGCAGGGCGGCGAGGTGTTCGGCCGCGTCGCCGCCGGGGGCGACCCGCAGGCTGATCTTCGCCCGGGCACTCGGGATCAAAGTGTTGGAGGAGGCCGCGATCGGTGTGGTGTCGATCCCGATGACGGTGATCGCCGGTTCGGCCCACAATCGTTGCGGTATGGGACCGGAACCGATCTCGCGGACCCCGTCCAGCAGGCCGGCCTCGGTGCGCAGCCGCTCGGCCGGGTAGTCGGGGAAGGCCCGCCCGGGCTCGGCGCGGTGCAGGCCCGCCACCGCGACATCGCCGTCGTCGTCGTGCAGGCTGGCCAGCAGCCGTACCAGCGCGGCGAGCGCGTCGGGCACCGCCCCGCCCCACAGCCCGGAGTGCAGGCCGTGCTCCAGGGTCGACACCTCCACCTCGCAGTCGACCAGGCCGCGCAGCGACACGGTGAGCGCCGGAACCTCGACACTCCAGTTGTCGGAGTCGGCCAACACGATCACGTCGGCGGCCAGGGCGTCGCGATGGGCGGCCAGGATCCGGCCCAGCGACGGTGAGCCGGACTCCTCTTCACCCTCCACGAAGACGGTCACCCCGACCGGCGGTTCGCCGTGGTGGGCACGAAATGCGGCCAGGTGCACGGCGATTCCGGCCTTGTCGTCGGCGGCGCCGCGGCCGTAGAGACGCCCGTCGCGTTCGGTCGGCTCGAACGGCGCACTGGCCCAGGCCGCCCGGTCGCCTTCGGGCTGCACGTCGTGGTGGGCGTAGAGCAACACCGTCGGCGCCCCCGGCGGGGCCGGGTGGTGGGCGATGACCGCCGGTGCGCCGCCTTCGGCGACGATCTGCACCTGCGCGAACCCGGCGGCACTGAGCAGCTCGGCCACCGTCGCCGCGCTGCGGTGCACTTCGGCACGGCGCGCCGGGTCGGCCCAGACCGACTCGATGCGCACCAGGTTCTCCAGGTCGGCGCGCACCGCGGGCAGCACGGCGCGCACCCGCTCGGCGATCCCGCTCACCGCGGGCCCCGGGGTGAGCCGGGCGGCGGGTGCGCCACCGCCACTACAGGATTTCCAGGATCGCGACCGCGGCGGCGGTGTCGTTCTCGTGGGTCAGCGACACGTGGATGGTGACGTCGGCCAGATGTTGGGCGATCTCGCCGGTCAGGCGAACCCGAGGCCGACCCCACATGTCGGTGACGACCTCGATGTCGCGGTGGATCGCCTCCGGCAGCACCGGTTTCTGGGCGAACCGCGAGCCCGACCAGGCCTTGATGACGGCCTCCTTGGCCGCCCAGCGGGCCGCCAGGTGCCGGGCCGCCGAGGAACTCTTGTCCGAGGCGTCCCGGCGCTCACCGGGGGTGAAGGTCTCGGCGAACACTGTTCCGGGCTGATCGACCTGTTCCGCGAAGTCCGGGATGCTGACCAGGTCGATCCCCACGCCGACGATGCTCATGCCTGCGCTCCTGCTTGCCTGCGCTCATCTTCGGGGACCATAGCCGCTAACGCTAACCGATGTAGACCTCGCCATCGCCGAGGCGTGCGGCGGCGTTGATCAACATCGCCGCTTCCTGGCGTTTCTCCGCGCCGTCCTTGTCGAACCGGCGGTTGGCCGGCCGCTCGTACATGGCCGGCCCGCCCGCGATCGCCGCGGCCAGCCGGCGCTGACCGGCCAGCAGTCGGGCGTTGGCCCGTTCGGTGTAGTCGCGCCGCTGATCGGGGGCCAGTGCCGCCAAGAACGCCTGCGGGTGCACCAGCGCCACCAGCCCCGACACGTGCCCGAACCCGAGGCTGGTCACCAGCCCGGCCTTGAGCGGGAGCCGCTCCCCCATCCGCAGGGGCTCGCGCACCCACACGAAGTGTTCCGAGGAGGCCAACTCGTCGTCGACGCAGTCCAGGCTGCGGTTGGGCGGGATCACCCCGTCGCGCAGGATCTGGCACAGGCCCATGATCTGGAAGACGGCCGCACCGCCCTTGGCGTGCCCGGTCAGCGTCTTCTGGCTCACCACGAACAGCGGCGCCCCCGCGGAACGACCCAGCGCGGCCGCCAGACGCTCGTGCAGTTCGGTCTCGTTGGGGTCGTTGGCCAGCGTCGAGGTGTCGTGTTTGGAGACGACCGCGATGTCGTCGGCACCCACCCCCAGCTTGGTCAGCGAGCGGGCCAGCATCGAGTCGCGGCCACCGCGCCCGGCGCCCAGCGCGCCCAGACCCGGTGCCGGGATCGAGGTGTGCACCCCGTCGCCGAAGCTCTGGGCGTAGCCCACCACCGCGAGCACCGGCAACCCCATCTTGGCGGCCAGATCGCCGCGGGCCAACAGGATCGTGCCGCCGCCCTGGGCTTCGACGAAGCCGAGCCGGCGCCGGTCGTTGGCGCGGGAGAACTTGGCGTCGCTGATGCCCTTGGCGCGCATCATCTCGGTGTCGGCGGTGGCCGCCATGTCCCCGAAGCCGATGATCGCCTCCAGGGTCAGGTCGTCGAACCCGCCGGTGACGACGAGTTCGGCCTTGCCCAGCCGGATCTTGTCGACACCCTCCTCGACCGAGACCGCGGCGGTCGCACAGGCGGCGACCGGGTGGATCATCGCCCCGTAGGAGCCGATGTAGGACTGCACCACGTGCGCGGCGACGACGTTGGGCAGCACCTCCTGGAGGATGTCGTTCGGCTTGGACCGGCCCAACAGGTTGCCGTGGTACATGGTCTGCATCGAGGTCATGCCGCCCATCCCGGTGCCCTGGGTGCTGGCCACCAACGACGGGTGCACCCAGCGCATCAGCTCGGCCGGGGTGAAGCCGGCCGACAGGAACGCATCCACGGTCGCCACGATGTTCCACAGCGCCACCCGGTCGATCGAGGTGGCCATGTCCTGGCTGATCCCCCACACGGTCGGGTCGAACCCGGTCGGGATCTGCGCCCCCACGGTCCGGGACAGCTTCGTCTTGCGGGGCACCCGGATCTCGGTGCCGGCCTTGCGGATCACCTCCCAGTCGCCGGACTCGGGCACCGGGCGGATGACGGTGTGCGCGGGGTCGAACTCCACGAACGCGCGCGCGTCGGCCTCACTGGACACCACGAAGGAGAAGTCCTTGTCCAGGAAGACGCTGACCAGAAGCGGTGAGGCGTGATCGGGGTCGATCGCGCCGTCGTCGACGAACTCGCGGATGCCGACCCGTTCGACGACGGTGTCGTGGTAGCGCTCCACCAGCTCCGCCTCGTCGACCAGATCACCGGATTCGGTGTCGTACCAGCCCGGCGTCGGGTCGTCCTCCCAGCGGACCAGGCCGGTGGTCCAGGCCAACTCCAGCACCCCGGCGGCCGACAGTTCCCCGGAGATCTCCATCTCGTAGCGGGTGCGCGAGGAGCCCAGCGGGCCGAGTTCGGCGCCGCCGACGACGACCACCAGGTCGGCGGGGTCGACATCGAGGTCGGCCCACTCCGGTGCGGGCGCCGGGGCGGTCAACCGCGGCGGGCTGGGCAGCGCGGCGATGGTGCTCGCCGCATCGGCCGCGTCGTCCGCGTCCTCGGCCTCGGCGGTCATCTCCGCGCGGGCCTTTTTGGCCAGCTCCCCCATGTCCAGGTTCGCCTCGGCGAGCCCGCCGGTGAGGTCCGCCTCGATCGGGGCGGCCGCGGCCGCCACCTTCGACTCCACGTCGCAGAGCCCGACGAGCATCGCGGCCATCTCCGCGGTGGAGTAGGTCCTCACCCCGGCCTCTTCGACCGCGGAGACGATCGCGTCGTTGTGGCCCATCAGACCGGTGCCCCGGGTCCAGCCGATCAGGGCGTGCGCCAGGCTGACCCGCTCGGCCCACGACGACTCCGCACTCCAGCGCGACACCACCGCGTCCAGGGCGGATTTGGCCTCGCCGTAGGCGCCGTCACCGCCGAACATCCCGCGGTTGGGTGAGCCGGGCAGCACCACGTGCAGCCGCGAGGCGATGTCGCGTTCGGCACCGATGCGCGACAGGCCACCGATGAGCCGCTGCACGGCCCACAGCAGCACCTTCATCTCCATCTCGGCGCGCGCACCGGCCTCCGACAGGTCGCCGGCCACCCGCGGCGCGGCGAACGGGAACAGCAGCGTCGGGGTCTGCGCGTCCTTGAGGTGGATCGAGACCGGCCCCAGGTTCTCCACCTGTTCGCTGCCGATCCACTCGACCAGCGCATCGATGTCGTGGTAGGAGGCCATGTTCGCCGGCACCACCCACAGCCGCGCACCGAACCGGGCGTGCTCGCGGTAGAGGCTGCGGTAGAACGCCAACCGGTCGTCGTCGAGACGTGACGTGGTGGCGATGACGGTGGCTCCGCCGTCGAGGAGCCGGCCGGCCACCGCAGCGGCGATCGAGCCCTTCGACGCGCCGGTCACGACCGCGACCTCGTCGCTGTGCACGCCGACACCGGGGTTCTCCGCCCCGGCGGCGATCCGCCCGTACAGCGAGGCGTGGATGGTGCGCCCGGCGGCCAGCGCCTTGCCCTGCCACCAGGTGGCCTGGGTGGCGACGGTGTGCCCGGCGCCTTCGAACCGTTCGGCCAGACGCCCCCAGTCGGCGTCGACGTCGGCGTCGGCGGCCAGCCACAGGGTGGCCAGGTCCTCGCGGGCACTGGCCCAGCGGTCGTCGAAGACGACGGCCTTCTTCGCGTCGAAGGCCGGGGCGACCAGCCGCGGCCAGTCCGCGCCGAGCTCGGCGGTGACCAGGTCTATCAGCTCGGCGTCGGTCCCGGCCGACTCCACGGTGACCGGGTTGTCCAGGCCGAGCTGGCCGAGCACGAGGCGGGCCGCGGAGGCCAGCACCCCGTCGCGGCCGGTGATCTGGTCGGTGAACTCGCTGAGTGCGGCGGCGTCGACGGTGGCCCCACCGGCGCCCCCGCCCGCCGACGGCAGACCGACGGCCACCCCGTGGCGGGCGGCGACGGCGGCCACCGCGGCGTCGACGGCGGCGTCGACGGCGGCGGCGTCGCCCAGGGCACCCTCGTGCAGTCCGCCGAGCGCCCCGCCGCGCACGCTGGTGCCCTCCCGGGTGCCCAGCGCCACCTCGACGGTGACGTGTTTGGCCCAGCCGTCACCGAGCTCCCAGGTCTTTTTGACCCGTTCGGTGATGGCGGCCGGCCGTTTGCCGGACGGCCCGAGCACGGTGCGCAGCTGGTCGTTGATCGAATCGGCGAGCACCGGCCCGAACGGCTTGTAGGTGCGCGCCAGTTTGGTGACCTGCGAGCGCAGCCCGGCCAGGTCGGCTTCGGCCGCACCGTCGATGGCACCGAGGTTGAGCTCCGAGCCGAGGTCGACCAACAGTTGGTTGCGTCGCGAGGACGCCCCGTCGGTGATCGACTCGATGGAGTCCAGCGGCTCGATCTGATCCAGCCGCATCTTCGCGCTCAGCGCGATCAGCGCCAGGGTGGCGTCGGCGGCGTCGAAGCCGAGATCCTCGGGGCGGGGCGCACCGGTCGGCGCCGCCGGGGCGGCCGCGGGCGCGGCCGGGGCGACGGCGGGAACCGCATCGGCGGCCGTGGCGTCGGAGCCGGCGGCGTCGGCGGCGTCGACCTCGTCGTCGTCGGGTTCGGGATCGGTGTCGGTGGCGAACAGCACCGGCGCGTCGCGTTCGACGTTGAGCACCTGCACGGTGCTGTGGGCGTACTCGGGCAGCTTCAAGGTGTTGGTGGCCAGCCCCGCCACGGTCGGGGCCGACTTCACCCCGATCTCCACGAAGCGTTCCACCCCGAGCCCGCCGGCGGCCTCCTCGATGAACAGCAGATCCTGGGTTTCGATCCAGCGCACCGGGCTGGCGAACTGCCAGGCCAGCAGTTCGATGACGATCTTGCGGCACAGCTCGCGCGGCTTGTCGTTGCGCCAGGTGTCGTAGTCGGCGAGGATCTCGTCGAGCGGCTCGGCCGGCACCAGGTCGCGGATCTCCTGGACGAACTCGCGGTCCAGGCTGAACGGCTTGGGCACCAGGTTGGGGATGTAGCGCCCGATGATCAGCGCCGGATCCTGGTCGCGGGGCATCACCCGTTCCAGCGAACGGCGGAAGTCGTCGACGCCGACGCGCAGCACCTCGGAGTGGAACGGCACGTCGATGCCGGGCACCATGATGAACGAGCGCCGCCCGCCGCTGCGTTCGCGTCGGCGTTCGACCTCGGCCTCCAGCTCCTCCAGGCCGCGCACCGTGCCGGCGATCGCGTACTGCGAACCCCGCAGGTTGAAGTTGACGATCTGCAGGAATTCCCCGGTGCGGTCGGCGATCTCGGCGACGAACGCGGTGACGTCGGCGTCGTCGAGGTCGATCTGCGACGGGCGGATGGCGGCCAGCCGGTAGTTGGACGCGCCGAACGCGTCCCGCGGCACGATGTCGTGCATCTTCGAGCCGCGGTGGAACACCACCTCCAGCAGCGCCTCCAGCTCGTAGACGCCGGACACGCAGGCCAGCGCGGTGTATTCACCGACCGAGTGACCGCAGGCGATGGCGTCTTCGACGAACGCGCCCTGCTCGCGCATCTCGGCGACCTGGGCGGCGGCCACCGTCGCCATCGCCACCTGGGTGAACTGGGTCAGATACAGCACCCCCTCCGGGTGCTGGTAGTGCACCCCGGAGGCGATCAGCGACGTCGGGTTGTCGCGCACCACGTGCAGCACCGAGAACCCCAGGGTCTCGCGGGTGAACGCGTCGGCGGAGTCCCACACCTTGCGGGCCGCCTTGGAGCGGGCCCGGACCTCCATGCCCATGCCCTTGTGCTGAATGCCCTGACCGGGGAAGGCGTAGACGGTTTTCGGCGCGGCCAGCCGCGCAGTCGCCGACATGACCAGCTCCGAGCCGATCCGGGCGGCGACCTCCAGGACCTCCGCGCCCTGGTCGATGCCGACACGGTCGACGCGGAAGTCCACCTCGTCGCCGGGGCGCACCATGCCCAAAAACCGGGCGGTCCAGCCGATCAGCCGCGCCGGCGGGCGGGCCTGCCCGTCGGTGGCGGTCACCGCGTGCTGCGCGGCGGCCGACAGCCACATGCCGTGCACGATCGGCGAGTCCAGCCCGGCGAGCAGGGCGGCGGCCCGGTCGGTGTGGATCGGGTTGTGGTCCCCGGAGACCACCGCGAACGGACGCATGTCCGCCGGGGCGGTGACGGTGACGTCGCGGCGGCGCCGCCGCGGGGTGTCGGTGGCGTTGTGCGACACCGCTCCCCCGGCACGCTGCGGGTCGGTGAGCTCCAGCGCACCGGTGCGCCCGCGGATCGCGAACCGTTCCGCCAGGGTGGCCAGCACGGTGCCGTCCGGGCCGGCGACGGTCACCGCGACCGGAACGACCCGGCCGACCTCGGTGTCGGTGGCGGTGCCGGCCTCGGCGGTGACGGTCAACTCGGTCGCCTCGGCCGGCAGCGGGGCCAGCAGGTGCGCGGCGTGGTCGAGGTGCACCAGCGACAGCAGGCCCTCGACGACCGGGAATCCGGCCGCGGTGGTGGCCGCGCCGATCGCGGCGAACACCGCCGGCCAGCAGCGACCGACCAGGGTGTCGGGCACCGGGGTCAGCCCCGGGGCCAGCGGCGCACCGAACACGGCGGTGACCCCGGTGTGGTCGGCGACCCGCTCGGGGTCCCAGGCGACGGTGACGGTGGTCGCGCCGCCGCTGACCGGTGCGAGCGCGTCCGGGCCGTCGGCCCCGGCGGCGATCGCCAGCACGGCACGCATCGCCGCGGCGGCGTCGTCGGTGTGCACCATCGGGGTGACCCCGTCGGCGACGCCGGCGGGCAGGGTCAACGGGATCTGGATCCAGGTGTCCGACAGCGGCACGCTGAGCAGCACGGTGGCCGTGTTCGGCGCGTCGGTGCCGGCCGGATCCGAGACGACCTCCAGCCGCGCCCCGGTGGCCGGGTGGGTGGCGCTGCGGTCCTCGGAGCCGTCGTGCACCTGCCACTCGGTGGCCGCGCCGAGGCGGTGCACCGGGTTGGTGGCGGTGCGCCCGGCCCACAGCACGTCGGGGGCGTCCAGGGCGACGGCCAGCGGGCCGGTGACGTCGGTGCGGCCGATCCGCCGCGCGGTCACCGGCTGCGGGTCGCCGTCGCGGCCGAGCACGTCGTCGATGGTGGCCTGCTCGAAGCGGTCCAGCAGGTCCCCGACCGGCTCGTCGACCCGGGTGATCCCGGCGACGGCGGCCGTCCCCGGGATGATGCACACCTGGTCGGCGGTGTAGCGGGCGTCGTGGGCCTGCCACAGCGAGTCGCTGCGCCACCAGCGGCGCACGTCCTTGTCGATGACCGGAACGAAGTTGACCGGCTTGCCCGGCGTCTTGCACAGCTGGGTGAAAAACGGCACGTCGGCGGGGTGTAGCAGCACCGTCTCGGCGTCGGGGTAGGCGGCGAGCAGGGTGGCGATGGCGTCGTCCGGGCGTTCCAGCAGGGCGCGGCCGGCCTCGGTGTCGGCGAACAGCGTCTCGATGGGGCCGGACTCCACCGCGTGCAGCCGGGCCTCGGCGCGCTGCAACATCGACCCGAAGCGGTCGCGCCAGGTGTCGGCCAGCCACGGGCTGTCCGGGGAGGCGGTGTCGGCGGTCGAATCCCCGGCGCCGATCGCCAGTTCGACGTAGCGGCGCAGCCAGGCGGCGTAGGTCATCTCGGCGACGTCGCCGAAGTAGGGCTTGGCGGTGTCGGCCATCGCGGCGATCAGTTCGTCGCGGCGGGCGGCCACCGCCTCGGCGTCGCCGGCCACCTCGTCGAGCAGCCGGCCGCACCGGGAGGCGGTGTTGTCGATCTCGTGGATGTCGGCGCCGAGTTGGCTGCGGCTCGACGCCATCCCGCCCTGGGCGCCGCCGGCGCGGATCCACTGGTCGGTCCCGGTGGTCTCCACCAGCATCTGCTTCACCGACGGCGAAGTGGTGGCCTCCTGGGTGGCCATCGCGGCGGTCCCGACGAGGATGCCGTCGACCGGCATCGACGGGAACCCGTAGCGTTCGGCCCACCGGCCGGTCAGGTAGTCGGCGGCCTGCTCCGGCGTGCCGATCCCGCCGCCGACGCAGACGGTGATGTTGGGCTGGGAGCGCAGCTCGGAGTAGGTGGTCAACAGCAGGTCGTCGAGGTCCTCCCAGGAGTGGTGGCCCCCGGCGCGGCCACCTTCGACGTGGGCGATGACCGGTTTGGTGGGCACCTCGGCGGCGATGCGGATCACCGAGCGGATCTGCTCGATGGTGCCCGGCTTGAACACCACATGGCTGATGCCGGCGTCGCCCAGTTCGTCGATGAGCTCGACGGCCTCTTCGAGGTCGGGGATACCGGCGCTGACCACCACCCCGTCGATGGGGGCGCCGGACGCGCGCGCCTTCTGCACCAGCCGCTTGCCGCCGACCTGCAGTTTCCACAGGTAGGGGTCGAGGAACAAGGTGTTGAACTCGATGGTGCGGCCCGGCTCCAGCAGCCCGGTGAGCTCCTCGATGCGGGCGGTGAAGATCTCCTCGGTGACCTGCCCGCCGCCGGCGAGCTCGGCCCAGTGCCCGGCGTTGGCGGCGGCCGCCACGATCTTGGCGTCGACGGTGGTCGGGGTCATGCCGGCCAGCAGGATCGGGGACCGTCCGGTGAGCCGGGTGAACTTGGTGTCGAGTTTGACCCGGCCGTCGGGCAGCCGCACCGCGCGCGGGGCGTAGCTCGACCACGGCGCGGCCACCTCGGGCACCGCGCCGACGGTGAACAGGTTGCGCTGGCCGCCGCGGGTGGCCACCGGCACCACGCCGATGCCCAGGCCGCGCACCACCGGCGCGGTCAGCCGGGTCAGGATGTCGCCGGGGCCCAGATCCAGGATCCAGTGCGCCCCCGCCTGGTGCAGCTCGGTGATCTCGTCGACCCAGTCGACCTGGCGCACCAGGATGGCCTCGGTCATCTCCCGCGCCAGCGCCACCATCTCGTCGCTGAACCCGATCGTGGCCGCCCATCCGGCGACCAGGTCGATGCCGTCGGCCAGCCGCGGCGAGTGGAAGCCGACCTCGACCTGGACCGGTTCGAAGACCGGGGCGAACACCGCGCCGCCGCGCAGCTTGTTCTTGCGCTCGGCGGCCTCCTTCTCGGCGATCTGCTCGCAGTACAGCTCGAACCGGGACAGCTGCTCGGGGGTGCCGGTGATGACGACGGACCGCCGGCCGTTGCGGATCGACAGCACCGGCGGCAGCACCGTGCGCACGTCGGCGGCGAAGTCTTCGAGGAGTTGGAACATCCGTTCCGGGTCGACGTTGGTGACCGACACCATCGGCGGCCGGTCCCCGGAGATCGTGATGCCGCGCCGACGCGCCACCAGGGTCCCGGCCGCACCGATCAGCTGGGCCATCGCCACGAGTTGGACGTCGTTGGCGCCCGCGGCTTTCACCGACTCCACGGCCAGCACGCCTTGGGAGTGCCCGGCCAGCGCGACCGGCGGGGTGGCCGCCAGGTCCAGGCCCTGGCGGGCCAGGGCGCGCACCGCGGCGATCTGGGTGAGCAGCACCCCGGGCACCGACACCGCAGCCGAGGTCAGCTGGTTCTGCGACGGGATCGGGTCCTCGGCGGCCAGCGCACGCACCCAACTCAACGGCTCGAACCCGATGGGGCGCACAACGACGAGTTCGCGGGCGACCGGCTCGAGCAGCAGGTCGGCCTCGCCGGCCAGGGTGGTGAGCTCGGCTTCGATGCCGGCCGAGGAGACCAGTTCCTCCAGGGTCTCCAGCCAGGCGGCACCCTGCCCGCCGAACGCCACCGCGTAGGGCTCGCCGGTGTTGAGACGATCTACCAGAGCATGGGTTTGCGGAAACGTCCCGTCGTGGTCGGCGGACACCCGGTCGTGCTCATAGATCGTCACGTTGTGTATCTCCCTGCGGTGTTGGTGTCGTCGTGCGTCGTGTCATCTGCCGGGCGTGTCGGGGCCTGGGATTCCTCGTCGAACCCCGGCCTGACCGACCCGCTCCTCCGTCGGTGGCGGCTGATCCCCGCCATGCGGCATCTCATTAAGGGTGGCATAAGAATCGGGGTGGTTTGACCCCCCGTTTGGTTACCCATGAGTTCTACGCATCAGTAACCCGTGCTGCGGGTAACACCGTGTCTGACCACGGTCAACGAGGTGCCGGACAAACGTCCTGCATGGACGTGGTTACGGTCGAGTAGCCAAATTCCGCAGATCACAGCCGCATCGTTATCAAATCGTTACAAACCAATTCGGGAGCCGCCGGGTTCACTGCCCGCCGTGGCCGCCGGGGCCGGGTTCGGCGGCGACCGCGGCGACGAGCCCGGGTATGCGCCCCGTCCCCCAGCTGCGCTGGATGTAGCCCTGGACCCGGTCGAGCTCGTCCTGGGTGACCGCGGCGGGTGTGCCCGGCTCCAACGGGTCGAAGTGGAAGATGTAGAGCCGCGAGGCGAACTGCTCGAACGGCAGCGAGGCCTCCCCGAACCGTTCCCCGTGCCCGGCGGTGCTGACCACCACCGAGTCCCCCCAGTCCTGGCCGCTGTCGTTGTTGGGGTTGTAGAAGTACACCCGCATCACCTCGTCGGGGTCCAGGCTCACCCGCAGCACGGTGATCGCGTGCCAGCCGATGAACCGGGCGGCGGTGTCGGTGACCGCCACCCCGGCGGGCTGCGGGTGGATCAGCGGCTGGTTGCCGTTGTAGAACGGGTGGTACGCGCCGTAGAAGTGCCGCAAGAACCCGTCGAGGTCGACCAGGTTGCCGGTGGCCACGTCGACGTTGATCCGGAATCCGCGCCCGGCCCACCATCCGTGGAATTCGGGGTTCACCCAGCGGTGCGGGTCACCTTCCCGGCCGATGCAGCGCCGGCCCATCTCGGCGTAGATGCGGTCGAGGTGCGGAACCACCAGCAGCGAGACCGGGTCGAGGTCGATCGGCAGCCGGGTGGCGACGCCGCCGGAGCTTTGCCGCGAGGAGATCGGCTGGCCCTCGAAATGCATGACGATCTCGTCGTCGCGCGCCGCCCAGGTGATGATCTGCAACAGATAGTCCGGGTCGTTGTAGGACCACATCGACATCGCCCGGGCGGACTGGCAGGTGGGGTTGTCGCCCTGGCCGACGCCCAGCGGCAGTCCCAGCACCGACAGGGTGCCGGCCAAAAGCCAGGTCCGCGGCTCCTGGGCGGTCCCGAACGCCAGCGTCAGCCGGTCGCGGGAGTACTCCGACAGCGGCAACGCCAGCTGCCGCCACAGCGACGGCGCCACCGGCGGTTGGTAGAGGATGCCGCGCTCCAACAGCAGCGCCAGCCCGTAGATGCACTGCGCGGTCTCGGTGTGCACGACGGTGGCGATCAGCGCGTGCACCAGATCGTGGTAGCACAGCAGGCAGTCCCGTCCGGTGCTCGACAACCCCAGCGCCTCACCGATGAGGTAGGGCCCCTTCTCCAGCAGGAACCGCAGCAGGGTGGCGTGGTACGGCGAGACCAGACCGGTGTCGTGCATGGACCGGGCGAACCCGGCCGCCTCGTACTGCAGGGTCGGCTCGTCCATCGATTCCAGCCGCGACCGGTAGACCTCCACACCCGGGTCCTCCCGGCAGGCGTCGGTGGTGCCGTAGAGGCTGGTGATCAACCGGTCGACCCCGCGTCCCCCGTTGCCCAGGTCGATGTCGGGGTCGGCCAGCGCGATCGAGATCTGGGTGATCATCTCCTTGATCGGGTCGACCTGGATGGGGCGCTGGCGCAGGATGCGCCAGATCTCCTCGACCAAATGATCGAGCACCCCTTCGTAGCCGATCTGCTCGACGAGGTACCGGAACAAATCGCGGGTGACGGTGGCCATCCGCCCCTGCTGCTCGCGTTGCGCCTCGGTGGGCGCGGTGAACAACAGCGACAGGTTCAGCGCCAGCACCTGCGACAGGTGGTGGCGGGCCTGTTCCGCGGAGATCAGCCGGTGGCGGTATTGACCGTTGGCGACCGCCAACAGCCGCAGTTCGTTGACCGCCTCCAACACCACCGTGTCCGGGTTGTCGCTGCTCAACGAGCCGATGCTCAACGCCGGCAGCAACGTCTGCGGGGCGTCCCAGTCGGTGCCCAAAAACAGCCCCGCCGCATCCAGGTCGGCGGCCCGGAGTTGGACCGCCGCGCACCCGCCGGGCTGCAGCAACACCAGACGCAGGCTGTCGAGGACGCGGCGCAACCGGCCCGGTTTGCCGACCTCACCGGCCTCGGCCAACGACCGGGTGGCGTCGGTGAGCTTGGCCAGCCGCTTCTCCAGCACCGCGCCTTCAGGGCTCACGTCGCTAATCAACCGGGTTCCTCACCATGTCAGATAGAGGTCAGTGTCAAACAGTCAGACGTAGAAATCCAATTCTTCCTGACGCTTGAGCACATGGCGCATCTCGTAGGGGTCCTCGCCGAAGAAGTAGACCAAACCCCAATGGGTGCCGAACGCGGTGCGTTTGGTCACGGTCTCCTCCAGCGGCGGGGTGAGCTCGTGGGATTCGAAGTAGTCGTGGTCTTCGGTCTCCTCGGGCATCGCCAGTTTGCTGACCACTCGGCGCCGCGGGTAGACCCCGAAGCAGCCGGCATGGCCGGTGGCGTCGACGACCTCGGTGGGGAAGAACTCGTCCAGCTCCTCGTCGGTGGTCTTGGGGTCGAACGCCAGCACCAGAGCCTGGTAGGCGTTGAACCCGTAGACGCGTTCGAGCAGTTCGAAGACCTTGAAGCCCGGCGGCCGGTAGGCGACCTCACCGAAGTACATCTCGCCGTCGCTGGTGACGAAGTATTCGGGGTGGACGAAGCCGAAGTCGATCTCGAAGGTCTTGATCAGCTTCTCGAGCTGACGGGTGATCTCCGGGCGGTACTTCTCCAGCTCCGGGGAGGCCGGCACGAACACCGAATACCCCAGGGTGACGTATTCGGAGATGTTGAGGAACCGGATCTTGCCGTCGTGCACCCAGGCCTCGACGGCGAACTCCCAGCCGTCGAGATGGGATTCCATCAGCGCCGGGAATTCCTCGTCGGGGATCGCGTCGACGTCGTCGGGGGTGCGGATCACCCGATGCCCCAGGCAGCCCGCCTTGTCGAACGCCTTGATGTGGATCGGGTCGTTGGGGTCGCCGTCGAGTTTGAGCAGCGTCTGGTTGACCCGTTTGAGGAACCGGATGACGTCCTCGCGGTCGATGGCCTCCTCGAAGATGCCGACCCGGATGCCGCCGAGCTGGGCGCGCCGCTTCATCAGCGACTTGTCGCGCAGCAGCATCGACTGACCCAACAGCCGCGGGTTGTCCAGCAGCACCGAGTTGATCGCCCCCGCCCACTCGACGGTCTCTTCGAAAAGCGGGATCGCGACGTCGACGCCGCGGTCCTGCAGGGTTTCGGCGATCTCCATGGAGCGCTCGTTGAGCCGCTCGAAATTCCACGCGATGTAGGGGATGTTGTGCTGCTGGCAGTACTCCTCGGCCCAGTCCGGTGCCACCACCACATACCGGCGGTCAAACCGGTCCACAGCATCGATCGCGTTCAGACTCCACCCCAGCAACGCCACATACCCCTTGTCGGGATTGCGCTCACGCGTCGGAGCAGGATTGGTCGATTCTTCAACAGAATTCGGCAAGAGACCTCCATCTCGTCGATTGTTCGTTGAGCGGGGCTCGCCCACGCTACCCGATACCGCACCGGGCCGCCGAGCACCGACGGTGACCTACCGCGCCCCGGCAGGCACAATCGACAGGTGCGCTCCTGGATTGTGTGGTCGACCGGGCTGATCGCCTACATCGTGGCCGTGCTCAACCGCACCACGTTCGGGGTGTCCGGTCTCGATGCCGCCGACCGGTTCGCCGCCGGCCCCGGTGTGTTGTCGTGGTTCGTGGTGTTGCAGGTGATCGTCTACGCCGCCATGCAGATTCCCGCCGGGGTGCTGCTGGACCACTTCGGCCCCCGCCGGATGATCGCCTCCGGTGCGGCCGTGATGGCCGTCGGCCAGCTGGTGATGGGGATCACAGGTTCGCTGCCGGTGGCCGTCAGCGCCTACGCGTTGGTCGGGCTCGGCGACGCGCTGACGTTCATCGCCGTCATCCGGCTGATCCCGAACTGGTTTCCGGCGTCCCGCGCACCGCTGCTCACCCAGCTGACCGCGCTGTGCGGGCAGACCGGCCAGATCCTGTCCGCGGTGCCCTTTGTGGCGCTGCTGCTGCGCTCCGGCTGGACCGTCGCCTACGTCTCGGCGGCGGCGCTGAGCGTGATGGCCCTGGCGTTGACGCTGTGCCTGGTCCGCGACACCCCGCACGGGCACGAGACCCACGACGAGGCGCCACGGCTGCGCCGACGCCTCGCCGCGGTCCCCACGGTGCTGTCCCGTCCGGGCACCCGGTTGGGGTTCTTCACCCACATGGGCACCCAGTTCCCGCTGACCGTCTTCGTCCTGATGTGGGGGGTGCCGTACCTGACCAGGGCGCAGGGCCTGTCCCGCAGCAGCGCCAGTGCGCTGCTGACGCTGTCGGTGCTGGTGTTCATCGTCACCGGGGTGCTGGTCGGGATGTTCAGCGGGCGCCACCCGTCGGCCCGGCCGCGGCTGGTGCTGGCGACGATCGCCGGGTGCGCGCTGATGTGGGCGGTGGTGTTGGCCCTGCCCACACAAGCGCCCCACTGGCTTTTGGTCATGTTGGTGGTGGTGATCTCGGCGGCGCAGCCGGTGTCGTTGCTCGCCTTCGATTTCGCTCGCGACTTCAACCCGTCGGCCTCGCTGGGCACCGCGCAGGGCACGGTCAACATGGGCGGTTTTCTGGCCTCCCTGCTGGTGATGCAACTGATGGGGCTGATCATCGGCGCCGGTGACGCCTGGTCGTTCGAGGCGTTCCGGGCGGCCTGGCTCACCCAGTACCTCATCTGGGCGATCGCCGCGGCGGCGGTCGTCATCAACGCCCGTAACGTCGGCCGGGGCGGACCCGCGCGGTCTGTGTCCGACCCCGCAGCCCGGGTGACGCCCCAAAAAACGCCCTAGAAATACCCGGTACCGGGGGTATCGTGGTGGCTATGTCAGCGCTCGAGGCCGCCGCCGGCGGTCACCCCGCCCAGCCGATCAGGGTGCGACGGATCCGCTTCCGCTACGACACGCTGGCGCCAGGGCCCGCCGCGGCACCGGAACGCCATTACGTGCAGGGTGACCTGGTGATGAGCCACGTCGTCGCGGTGTTGTCGGCGCTGTTCCCCGAGGGCGAGGACTTCTTCGTGCGGTCGGTGCGCCATTACGCCGACCAGATCAGCGATCCCGCGTTGAGCACCGCGATCGCGGGCTTCACCGGCCAGGAGGTCACCCACGGACGCCAGCACCGTGAGCTCAACGACCGGTTGGCGCAGATGGGTTATCCCACCCGCCGGGTCGACCGGCGAACCCGCACGGGGCTGGCCCGCCTCCAACGGTGGACGGTGCCGCGCTACCGGCTCGCGGTGACCGCCGCCCTCGAGCACTACACCGCCACGCTCGCCGAAACGCTGCTGTCCGATCCCGTCGCCCGCGACGTCCTCGGGGACAGCGAGGTCCGGTCGGTGCTGCTGTGGCATGCGCTCGAGGAGTCCGAGCACAAAGCCGTCGCGTTCGACACCTACCGCGCCGTCGGAGGCACCGAACGCATGCGGATTCTCGCGATGGTGATCACCAGCTTCGGGTTCCTCGGGGTGGTGGCGTTGCACACCACGCTGTCGATGCTCGCCGACCGGGCCACCTATCACCCCGTCCGTCTGATCAGAAGTCTTACCGCTCTGCGTCATTCACCGTTTCTCACCCGCTCGGTGATGCGGCGCCTGCGCGACTACACGCGCATCGGGTTTCACCCCGACGACCACGACAACACCGCGTTGCTCGCCGAATGGGTCCCGCGGCTGTTCGGCGAACAGGGGTCGCTGACCGACCGATTGGTCTGATGCGGCACGTCCGGAACGCGCGGCGCGGGTGTGCTTTTTCTCAGATCCGGTAGTCGGCGAGCAGACGTCTGCTGATGATCTGTTTTTGGATCTCGCTGGTGCCCTCGCCGATCAGCAGGAACGGCGCGTCGCGCATCAGCCGTTCGATCTCGTATTCCGTGGAGTAGCCGTAGCCGCCGTGGATGCGGAAGCTCTGCTGGGTTACCTCCGAGCAGTATTCGCTGGCCAGGTATTTGGCCATCCCGGCGGCGACGTCGTTGCGTTCACCGGAGTCCTTGAGCCGGGCGGCATTGACCATCATCAGATGCGCGGCCTCCACCTTGGTCGCCATCTCGGCGAGTTGGAATGCGATCGCCTGGTGGTCGGCGATCGGCTTGCCGAACGTCTGTCGCTGCTGGGCGTAGCGCACCGCCAGCTCGAAGGCGCGCACCGCGACCCCGCAGGCGCGTGCCGCCACGTTGACCCGCCCCACTTCGATACCGTCCATCATCTGGACGAAGCCGCGGCCCGGCGCCGCGCCGAGCACGTCGTCGTCACCGGCGCGGTATCCGTCGAAGATCATCTCGGTGGTGTCGATGCCCTTGTAGCCGAGCTTGTCGATCTTGCCCGGGATGGTCAGGCCGGGCAGCACCTCACCGAAACCGGTGGGCTTTTCGACCAGGAACGCGGTGAGGTTGCGGTGCGGCTTGTCCGCGCCCTCGTCGCTGCGCACCAGCACCGCCACCAGGGTGGAGCTGCCGCCGTTGGTCAGCCACATCTTCTGGCCGGCGATGGTGTAGCCGCCGTCGGGGTCCCGGGTGGCGTGGGTGCGGATCGCCGCGACGTCGGAGCCCAACTCCGGTTCTGACATCGAGAAGGCCCCCCGGGTCTCCCCGGTCGCCATCCGCGGCAGAAAACGCTGCTTCTGCGCCTCGGTGCCGTGTTGGCGCAGCATGTAGGCGACGATGAAATGGGTGTTGAGCACCCCGGAGATGCTCATCCAGCCGCGGGCCAGTTCCTCCACACAGAGCGCGTAGGTCAACAGCGACTCCCCCAGGCCGCCATAGCTTTCCGGGATCATCAACCCGAACAACCCCATCTCACGCATCGCGTCGACGATGGGTTGCGGATAGGTGTCGGTGCGCTCGAACTCGGCGGCGACGGGGATGATCTCCTTGTCGACGAACCGGCGCACGGTGGTGACGATGTCGGTTTGGAACTCGGTGAGCCCCAGTGTCTGCGCCAGCCTGGTCATCGTCAGCCCTTACACCCGGTCGATTCGTTCGAAGATCGCGGCCAGACCCTGACCACCGCCGATGCACATCGTCTCCAGACCGTAGCGGCCCTGCCGCCGGTGCAGTTCGCGCGCCAGCGTCGCCAGCATGCGGACCCCGGTGGCTCCCACCGGATGTCCCAGGGAGATCCCGGAGCCGTGGACGTTGATCCGGTCGTGATCACCGGGGCCGGTCCCCCACTCCCGCAGGACCGCCAGAGCCTGGGCGGCGAACGCCTCGTTGAGTTCGATGACCTCGATATCGGCCAGCCTCAGCCCGGCGCGGGACAACGCGGCGGCGCTGGCCGGCACCGGCCCGATGCCCATCACCGCCGGATCCACCCCGGCGACCGCCCACGACACCAGCCGCACCAGCGGCGTCAGACCCAACTCGGCGGCCCGCGCAGGGGTCGTCACCACGCACATCGCCGCCGCGTCGTTCTGGCCGCTGGCGTTGCCGGCCGTGACCGTGGCCTCCGGATCCTCGTCGCGCAGAATCGGTTTCAACGTCGCCAGTGCCTCCACGGTGGTGTCGGCGCGGGGGTGTTCGTCGGTGTCGACGAGGTGGGTTCCCCCGCGGGTGGTCACCGAGACGGGGACGATCTCCTCGGCCAGGATTCCGCCGCGTTGGGCGGCCACGGCCCGCTGGTGCGAGCGGACGGCGAGTTCGTCCTGCTCGGCACGTGAGATCCGGTACTGGCGGCGCAGGTTCTCGGCGGTCTCCAACATCCCGCCGGGGACCGGATGATTGCGTCCGCCGGCACGCAGCCGGCCCTGCACCAGCCCGTCGCGCATCCGCACCCCGTGTCGGCCGGCGCCCCAGCGCATGTCGGTCGAGTAGAACGTGACGTTGCTCATGCTCTCCACCCCACCGGCGATCACGGTCTCGGCGTCCCCGTTCTCGACCTGCCGGCAGGCCTGGATCACCGCCTGCAACCCGGAACCGCAACGCCGATCGATCTGCATGCCGGGCACGCTGACCGGAAGCCCCGCGTCAAGGGCCACCACCCGGCCGATCGCCGGGGCGTCGCTGCTGGGATAGCAATGCCCGAGCACCACGTCGTCGATGGTGTCCACGGGCACCCCGGTGCGCTCCATGAGACCGCGCAGCGCCGCCACGGCGAGTTCGACCGCACTCACCGACCGGAACATGCCCCCGTAGCGTCCGATCGGGGTGCGCACCGGCGCGCAGATCACCGCGCCCGGCGCACCCGCTCGCTCGGCGATGGTGCTGCTCACATGAACCGTCCACCGGTCACGTCGAGCACGGTCCCGGTGATGTAGGAGGACAACTCACTGGCCAAGAACAGCGCGACGGCGGCCACCTCGCCGGGCTCCCCGGCACGCCCCATCGGCACTTCGGCGAGTTTGGCATCCCAGATACGTTGGGGCATCGCCTCGGTCATCGCCGATCGGATCAGCCCGGGCGCGATCGCGTTGACCCGCACACCGCGGTGCGCGAGTTCTTTGGCTGCGGCCTTGGTCATCCCGACGACGCCGGCCTTGGCCGCCGAATAGTTGGTCTGCCCGACCAGGCCGACCTTGCCCGACAGCGACGACATGTTGATGATCGCGCCGTGCCCGGCCTCGCGCATCACCGCCGCCGCGGACCGGATGCCGTGCCAGGTGCCCTTGAGATGGACCTCGATGACCTGATCGAACTGCTCCTCGGTCATCGTGCGCAAGGTGGCGTCGCGGGTGATGCCGGCGTTGTTGACCATGATGTCGAGACCACCGAAGCGGTCGGTGGCGGTGGCGACCAGCTCGGTCACGGCCGCACCGTCGGTGACGTCGCATTCGGCCGCCACGGCCACCTCGGGACCGCCGAGGCGCTCGGCGGCGGTGCGCGCCTGGGCCAGGTTGAGATCGCCGAGCACCACCCGCGCACCCTCGGCGACGAACCGCTCGGCGATCGCCAGGCCCAACCCCTGCGCAGCGCCGGTGACAACGGCGGTCTGCCCGTCGAGCAACGCCACCCTGCACCACCCTTTCCGGATCGGTTCAGCCGGGTCTCCGGCACCTATCGAGCACCCTATTTCATCGCGGGGATTCAGCGCGGTGACCGATCCCGTGTCGTCGGTGTCCGCACCGGATCGCCAGCGACGGGTCGGTATGCTCGCCGCGCAGCGACCAGTGAGGAGCCGTCTTCGATGAGTGATGCGGTCGGCGCAGAGGAGTTCGCCCAGATTCTGGCCGAGACCCGCCGTTTCGTCCGGTCGGTGGTGTTGCCGCGGGAGGCCGAGATCGCCGACGGCGACCGCGTCCCCGACGATCTGCGCGACCAGGCCAAAGCGATGGGGTTGTTCGGCTACGCCGTCCCGCCGCGGTGGGGTGGGCTGGGCCTGGACCTGGCTCAGGACGTCGAACTGGCGATGGAGTTGGGCTACACGTCGCTGGCGGTGCGCTCGATGTTCGGCACCAACAACGGCATCGCCGGGCAGGTGCTGGTCGGCTACGGCACCGACGAGCAGAAAGCCCGCTGGCTGGGCCCGATCGCCAGCGGCGAGGTGGTCGCCTCGTTCGCGCTGACCGAACCGGGCGCGGGCTCCAACCCGGCGGGGTTGCGCACCGCCGCGGTGCGCGACGGCGACCACTGGCGGATCAGCGGACAGAAGCGGTTCATCACCAACGCCCCGGTCGCCGGGCTGTTCGTGGTCTTCGCCCGCACCCGCCCCGCCGACGACGACGGTGCCGGCATCGCGGTGTTCTTGGTGCCCGCCGACGCCGACGGCGTCGAGGTGGGAGCCAAGGACGCCAAGATGGGCCAGGAGGGCGCCTGGACCGCCGATGTCAGCTTCACCGAGGTGCGGGTGCCCGACGCCGCGGTGATCGGCGGCGACGGCGATGTCGGCTATCGGGCGGCGATGACGTCGTTGGCGCGCGGCCGGATCCACATCGCCGCGCTGGCGGTCGGCACCGCCCAACGCGCCCTCGACGAATCGGTCGCCTACGCCGCCACCGCCACCCAGGGCGGCACCCCGATCGGTGATTTCCAGCTGGTGCAGGCGATGATCGCCGATCAGCAGACCGGGGTGATGGCCGGGCGCGCCCTCGTCCGTGACGCGGCCCGGATGTGGGTCAGCGGCGAGGACCGCCGGATCGCCCCGTCGGCGGCGAAGCTGTTCTGCACCGAGATGGTCGGCACGGTCGCCGACCTCGCCGTCCAGATCCACGGCGGCAGCGGCTATATCCGCGGTGTCCCGGTGGAGCGGATCTACCGTGACGTTCGGCTGCTGCGCCTGTATGAGGGCACCAGCGAGATCCAGCGGTTGATCGTCGGTGGCGGGTTGGTGCGCGCCGCCCGCCGCAGCGGGTGATCAGTGCCGGCGCGTCGCGCCGGTCGGCGTTTTGCGTGCCCGCCAGCGCTGACGCGACCCGGACACCTCCACGGTGATGTCGTCGAACCCCGCCGTGCGGAGTTTGGCGCTCAGGCCCGACGGGCTCAGCGGGTTGCAGATGTCACCGAGGTGGATGAGCCGGAACGGCAGCGAGGACAGGCTGTCGCTGCCGGCGAAGACCCCGCCGGGGGCGAGCACCCGGTACGCCTCGGCGAGAAGGCGGTCCTGCATCGCCGAGGTCGGCACGTGATGCAGCATCGTGAAACACACCACCGAGGTGAAGTGGTCGTCGGGCAGGCCGGTGGCGGTGCCGTCGGCGTGCACGATGTGGGCACGGCCGGCGAATCGCTGCTGCAACTGCTCGGCCATCACCTGGTCAACTTCCACCGCGGTGAGATCCTCGGCCTGCTCGACGAGCACCCGGGTGGTCGCCCCGTAGCCCGGACCGATCTCCAGGGTGCGTGACCCCAGCTCGACGTCGGCCAGCGCCCACGGCAGCAGCCCATCACGCACGCTGTTCGCCCACCGCTGCGAACTGCACAGCCGCCGGTGCAGCAGGTTCATCGCCATCGCCAGATCCCTTCTTTTGCCGGGGTCGTCCATCGGGGTCGTGCATCGGGGTCGTCCATCGGGGTCCGGGTCACCCCGCCCCCAACGCTACGACCCGCACCGGGTGCGGACTTTCGTTATCCTGCCTGATTATGTTGGAAATCGGCCACGAGGCGGCGACCGCGGCGTTGACCGTGCAGCCGGGCGCGCACATCGAGCGGCACCGCCACCGGTGGCATCAGATCGTCTACCCGTCCCGCGGTGCGGTATCGGTGACCACCGCGGCCGGCACCTGGATCACCCCCGCCAACCGCGCCATCTGGATCCCGGCCGGCCAATGGCACCAGCACCGCTTCCACGGGCAGACCCGGTTCCACGCCGTCGCCCTGGATCCGCGGCGCTACCGCCGGGTGCCGGCCACCCCGGCGGTGGTCGCGGTCAACCCGCTGCTGCGCGAGTTGATCATCGCCTGTTCGCGCAGCGTCGACACCGGATCGCCCGCCCACCACCGGATGCTGGCGGTGCTGCACGATCACCTCGACGCCACCGATGAGCGTCAACCGGTGTGGTTGCCCACCCCGGTCGACGAGCGGTTGCGCCAGGCCTGCGCGCTGGTCGCCGCGGATCTGTCGACACCGCTGACCCTGGCCCAGATCGGGCGGCGCATCGCGGTCGCCGAACGCACCCTGAGCCGGCTTTTTCGCACCGAGTTCGCGCTGACCTACCCGCAGTGGCGCACCCAGCTGCGCCTGCACCACGCGTTGGCCCTGCTCGCCGAGGACCAGGACGTCACCACGGTGGCGGGCCGGTGCGGGTGGGCGACCCCCAGCGCCTTCATCGACAGCTACCGTCGGGTGCTGGGACACACCCCGGGGAAGGCGGTGCGGCACTGATGGGACTGGCCGAACAGCTGCTGGGCGGCTGGCATCTGGAATCGTTTCGCACCGTCGAGGCGGCCACCGGTGCGGTGTCGACGCCGTTGGGCGAGGATCCCCGCGGTCTTCTGCTCTACACCGCCGACGGTCACATGTCCGCGCAGCTGGCCCGCGCCGACGGCGGCGGCTATCTCGCCTACGGCGGGCGGTTCCGGGTCGAGGAGCACCCCGACCCCCACGCCGCCACCGTGCACCACGACGTGATGATGGCCACGGTGCCGCAGCTGTTGGCCGCGCCCCAGGTGCGCCACGCCCATCTCGACGGCGACCGGTTGACGCTGTCGGCGACCACCCCCGGTGACGACGGCGTCACCCGACGCGCCACGCTGACCTGGCGGCGGTAGCGGCCGAGGGCAGCGGTACCGTGCACTGCGAATCAACCCCCCGCACCTGGAGGCCAGATGTCCGAGACCGCCGAGCCGTCGGTGACGTCCCCGACACAGTTCACCGTCCCGTCCGTCGTCGACGCCATCGTCGCCGCGATCCCGGACCGCGACCTGGTCATCCAGGGCGATCGCCGGTTGACCTACGGCCAGATCGGCGACCGCGCCAACCGCCTGGCCTCCTACCTGCACACCCGGGGACTGGGCTGTCACGCCGAACGCGGCGGGCTGGACGGTCACGAGTGCGGCCAGGACCTGCTGGGCATCTACGCCTACAACGGCAACGAGTTCATCGAGACGCTGCTGGGGTCCTTCCGGGCGCGGGTGGCGCCGTTCAACGTCAACTATCGCTACGTCAAAAACGAGCTGGCCTATCTGCTCAACGACTCCGGGGCGACCGCGCTGGTCTATCACGCCGCGTTCGCGCCGACACTGGCCGAGGTCCTGCCGGAGCTGCCGCAGCTGCGGGTGCTGATCCAGATCGCCGACGACTCCGGTAACGCCCTGCTCGACGGCGCGGTCGACTACGAGACGGTCCTGGCCGAGACCGCACCAGAGCCGCCGCCGGTCGCCCCGTCCCCCGACGACCTCTACGTGCTCTACACCGGGGGCACCACCGGAATGCCCAAAGGGGTGCTCTGGCGTCAGCACGACATCTTCATGACGTCGTTCGGGGGCCGCAACATCATGACCGGTGAGCCGGTCAGCACCATCGATGACATCGTCACGCGGGTGACCGAGAACCCGGGCATCAAGTTGATGATCCTGCCGCCGCTGATTCACGGCGCCGCCCAGTGGGCGGCGATGACCGCGATCACCGGCGGGCAGACCCTGGTGTTCCCTTCGGTCGTCGACCATTTCGACGCCGACGACGTGGTGGCCGCCATCGAGCGCGAGAAGGTGATGTCGGTGTCGGTGGTCGGCGACGCCATGGTCCGCCCGCTGGTCGCCGCGATCAAAAACGGTCACGCCGACGTGTCGTCGTTGGCGGTGCTGGCCAACGGCGGTGCCATGCTGACCCCCTCGGTCAAGGAGCAGGTGGTCGAGATCCTGCCGAACGCGATGGTGATCGACGCGGTCGGGTCCTCGGAGACCGGTGCGCAGATGCATCACCTGTCGACGTCGGGGGCGGTGTCGACGGGGACCTTCGCCGCCGGGCCCGATACCTGTGTGGTGGCCGAGGATCTCGGTTCGATTCTCGAGCCGGCCCACGAGGGTCTCGGGTGGTTGGCCCAGCGCGGCTACGTTCCGCTCGGCTACAAGGGTGACGCCACCAAGACCGCGGCCACCTTCCCGGTGATCGGCGGAGTGCGCCACGCGGTCCCCGGCGACCGGGCGCGGCACCTCGACGGCGGGACGATCGAGCTGCTGGGCCGCGACTCGGTGACGATCAACTCCGGCGGGGAGAAGATCTTCGCCGAGGAGGTGGAGTCGGCGATCGCCTCGCATCCGGCGGTGGCCGACGTGGTGGTGGCCGGCCGCCCCTCCGAACGCTGGGGCCAGGAAGTGGTCGCGGTGGTGGCGTTGGCCCGGGGGGCCGCCGCCGACGCCGCCGACGCCGCCGACGCCGCCGGGATCGTCGAGCACGCGGCGAAATCGATCGCCCGCTACAAGCTGCCCAAGGCGGTGGTGTTCCGCGACACGATCCTGCGCAGCCCGTCCGGCAAAGCCGATTATCGCTGGGCCCGCGAGCAAGCCGAACAGGACTCCGCGACCTGACCCGCCGCGCCGGGGCGCCGGCACCGTCAGAACAGCTCCGGGGCGTAGCCCGCCGAGGGTGGTCGGGCCATGATCGTGGGCCGCACCCCGTAACGCGGGCCGGTCGAGGGCCCGCTGTTGCGCGCGGCCACCGGCACCCCGGGGGCTCCGTGGCCACCGTGGGTCGCAGCGGCCGGGCTGTGCCCGGGCAGGATCGTGCTGCTCGGCGCGACCGGAGCGACCGCCCCCCACGCCGGCGGCGCCGATAGCGTCCCAACTCCCATCGCCCGCCCCATCGCGGCGCTGACCGCGGTGGGCACCGGCGGTGTGCCCGCGCCCGCTGGCCCACCGGCGCTGACCAGCCCGGCGGTGCCCATGGTGCTCATGGCCGGGGCCACCGGGGCGAAACTTCCCGGCGCGAAGGCGCCCGGTGCCGCCTCGTTGAATTCCTGGACCGTCGCCAGATCGGCGAGCACCGAGGTGACCATCGCCGGATTGGCCATGTCGGTGGAGGTCAACGTGTTCCACAGGTTGGCGTTGGGGCCGAGCCCTCCGCCGCCGGGGTCGCCGAGCCACCCGTCGGACTCCGAGGAATCCAACAGCCCGCCGAGGATCGTCGTCGGGCCCTGGTCTGCTCGACCGGCGGCGTCCGCGCGCTCGGGCCTCTGCGTCGGCGAGGAGTCGTCCGTGCCGGTGTTCTCCGCACCCGGTGGGGTGAAACCGGCCAGCTGAACGGACGTGGATGCACCGGTGGCGTAGCCGTGCATCGCCGCGGCGCACTGCGCCCACATCTCCTGGTACTGCGCCTCCGCCGCCTGGATAGCCGCCGTGTTCTGGCCGAAGACGTTGGTCGCCAACAGGTTCTGCGCGTGCGCCCGGTTCGCGAAGACGGTGGCCGGCGGGACCGTCACCGCGATCGCAGCCTCGAAGGCGGCCGCCGCGTTCTTCGCCTGCAGCGCCGTGTGCTCGGCGTTGCCCGCGGTGGTCTCCATCCATCCCACATAGGGGGCGAGTTTTCCGGCCATCGCCGCCGAGGACGGCCCGAGCCATTGCTCGGTGGCCAGGCGGGTGACGACACTCCGGTAGGACGCCGCCACCGATCGCAGGTTCGCCGCCAGCGCGTTCCACGCCGACGCGGCGGTGAGCAGTGTCGTCGATCCGTCACCGCCGTGGATCAGCGTCGAGTTGATCTCGGGCGGCCGGGCGGCGAAGTCGTGGGTGAACACGGCTCACCCGTCCGGCAATCCGGTCAGCCGGCAGAGCGAAGACATCGTGTCAGTCATGGTTGTTCTCCTCGTGGTTGGGTGGCCGACGGCCCGTTGTGCGGGCACACGTCATCGGCGTGCGGCACGGTGGCCGCACGCCGATGACGTGATCCAGGTGTCGGATTACTCTCGGGTCAGGCCCCTAGAGCCAGCTGGAGCCGACCGCCGAGTCGGTGGACGCCATGTTGTTCCCGGCGTTTTGCACCTTCGCACCGTGCGT
>NZ_NCXO01000027.1 GCF_002104795.1 Mycolicibacillus koreensis | reverse complement strand
CGCCCGGGTGCGCCGCGACCCGGCGGTCACACTGAGCAGCCCGAGCCCGGCGATCGCGAACACCGCGAACGGCAGCCCCCACATCGTCGAGCCGGCCACCCCGGTGAACCCGAGGAACGCCAGCACCAAGCAGAGCACCACGAGGAACTTGCCGACCCACTCGGCGACGGCGGTGCGCATCAGTTTCTCGCTGCGCGACCACGACCGGCACCCGGACGTGAGATTTTTTCCGGCGGCGGCCAGTTTCTCCCCGGCGTCGACCCCGCCGTCGACCGACAGGCTTCCCTCGACGGTGTCGACGCCGAGCGCGTGGCCGACCAGCGCGGTGACCGCATCGACCCCCTCCCACTGCGCCGCGTCGGCGATCCCGGTGATCGTCCAGTGCTTCGGATCGTCGCCGTCGAGGCGCACCAAGTGGCGTTCGGCCATGTGCAGCACCGTCGCCACCAGGGCGTTCTCGCCGGGGGTTTCGTTGACGATGTAGGCGGTCTGGGCCGGGCCCAGCCCGTCGGGCGGGGTGTAGAGCACCGGGGCGCCCGGGGCGTCCTCGCGGGAACGCCGCGCCCACCACCAGCCACCCGCCCCGGCGAGCAGCGTCAGCAACGCCACCACCGCGACCGCCGCCACCGAGTGGCCCAGGATCGTGTCGAAGCGGATCGTCCACGGCAGCGTCAACGCCCGCGGCGGCGGCGCGGTGACCACGTCGGCCCGCACCGTGACCGGGTTCTGCGGCGGCAGCGCAGAAGCGCTGACCGTGACCTCATCGGTGCCCGCGCCGGTGATCGCACAGGGGATCTGACCGCTGGTGTCGGCGGCGCACTGCACCAGCGCGGAGCGGGTCGGCAGGTGCAGGGTCGCCGTGGCGGTGCGGATCGGCATCGCCCAGAAGCCGACGACGTCGTAGTAGAAACTCGCCGTCGGCTCCGGGCTCGGCTGGCCGGCGTGCGCGGTGAACTGCCCGGCGGCCTCGGGCGTGGGCACCAGACCACCGTCGAAGGTGTAGCTGATCTCGTAGCGGTGCAGTCCGGCCGGCACCACGTGCTCGGGGTCCCCGATGCGCGCCACGTACATGGTGCGGGCGTTGCGCCACTCGTAGTGCACCGGCACGGGGTGGCCGTCCATGCGCACCGCAGTGACCGTCGGCAGCCGGCGGGCGTGCGGATCGGTGGGGTCATCGGCGGGGAAGAACCGGAAGATGCCATGCCGTTGCGGGGCCAACTCGACGGTCAGCGCCTCGGTCGCATACACCCGCCCGTCGGCCTCGACCCGGTAGTCGGCGGTGTAGTCGGTGATCGTCGAGGCGGTATCGACCGAGGTCGACGAGTCGCCGTCGGACTGCCCCAGCAGCGGCCAGAACAGCCCGAGGCCGACCAGCACCACCAGCACCCCCGACAGCACCAGTCGGGTAACGGTGGTTAACGGGGAGAACAACGAGCTGACGCGCGGCATCCGCTGATTCTTTCACCCGCGGCCGCCCCGCGCGGGCGCTCGTTCGAGGCGGGCGCCCACCGGACGTGACCGTTGTCACCATCGTGATGCGCGGTTGTGACCTGCTCGGATTCTGTGAACATCGGGGTGAGCAAGTAGGCTAGGTCGGATGGTGCCGCTTTGGTTCACGCTGTCCGCACTGTGCTTTGTCAGTGCGGCAGTCCTGCTGTACACCGATATCGACCGCACCCGGGGACGCGGACGACGGCGCAGGTCCTGGGCCCGCTCGCAGGGGTTCGACTATGAACCCGTCTCGACGAAGATCCTCGACCGCTGGGAGCGCGGGATCATGTCGACGGTCGGCGACGTTCAGGCCCGCAACGTGGTGCTCGGCCAGATCCGCGGCGAGGCGGTCTACATTTTCGACCTCGACGAGGTCGCGACCGTGATCGCGCTGCACCGCAAGGTCGGCACCAACGTGGTCATCGACATGCGCCTCAAGGGCATCAAGGAGCCCCGCGAAGCCGACACCTGGCTGCTCGGCGCGATCGGTCCGCGGATGGTGTACTCGACCAACCTCGACGCCGCCCGCCGTGCCTGCGACCGGCGCATGGTCACGTTCGCCCACACCGCGCCGGACTGCATCGAGATGATGTGGAACGAGCCGAACTGGACGCTGATCAGCATGCCGCTGTCGTCGACCCGCGCCCAGTGGGACGAGGGCATGCGCACCGTGCGGCAGTTCAACGACCTGCTGCGGGTGCTGCCGCCGCTGGCCCCGCAGGCGGCGCTGCCGCAGGCCGCCGAGCGTCGCCCCGCGCCGGGCCGCCCCCTGGCCCCGGCGGCCCACGCCGACCCGGTCCGCGCCGAGACGCGCCGTCCGGTGTCGAGCCCCGCCGGCCGGCAGGCCTCCCACCTGCAGCGTTGATGGCGCGTCCCGTCGCGTTGATCACCGGGCCGACCTCCGGAATCGGCGCCGGCTACGCCCGCCGATTCGCCGCCGACGGCTACGATTTGGTGCTCGTCGCCCGCGACAGCGGCCGGCTGGCCGACCTGGCCGGCGAGCTGCGCAACGAGGCCGGCCGCGATGTGGAGGTGCTGCCCGCCGACCTGGCCGACGCCGACGACCGCGCCGCGGTCGCCGAGCGCTGCGCCGCCGGCGTGCAGGTACTGGTCAACAACGCCGGATTCGGCACCTCCGGGGAGTTCTGGACCGCCGACCCCGCCCTGCTGCAGGCCCAGCTCGACGTCAACGTCACCGCGGTGATGCAGCTGACCCGGGCGGCGCTGCCGCCGATGCTCGACGCCGACACCGGCACCGTGATCAACGTCGCCAGCGTGGCCGGGCTGCTGTCCGGGCGCGGGTCGACCTACTCGGCGTCCAAGGCGTGGGTGGTGTCGTTCTCCGAGGGGCTCGCCGGCGGCCTCGACGGCACCGGGGTGAGCGTGCACGCCGTCTGCCCCGGCTTCGTCCGCACCGAATTCCACCAGCGCGCCGGGATCGAGATGGGCTCGGTGCCGTCACTGATGTGGCTGTCGGTCGATGACGTCGTCAACGAGAGCCTCGCCGACATCGCGCGCGGTCGGGTGCTCAGCGTGCCCGGTGTTCAGTACAAGGCGCTCACCACCGCCGGCCGGCTTGTGCCGCGAAATCTGGTGCGTGCCATGACGAATACTTTTGGGAGGGGCCGTGGGCGCACCTGAGCTGACCGTCTCCGACAAGGCGGAACTGGCCGAGTTGGTGCGAACCCTGGCGGTGGTGCACGGCCGGGTCACGCTGTCATCGGGCAAAGAAGCCGACTATTACGTCGATCTGCGTCGCGCCACCCTGCATCACCGTGCCGCGCCGCTGATCGGACGGTTGGTGCGCGAACTCACTGCCGACTGGGATTACGTCGCCGTCGGGGGACTGACGCTGGGGGCCGACCCGGTGGCCGCCGCGGTCATGCATGCGCCGGGGCGGGCCATCGACGCATTCGTGGTCAGAAAATCAGTGAAAACCCATGGTATGCAACGGATGATCGAAGGTGCCGACATCACCGGACGACGTGTTCTCGTCGTCGAGGACACCAGTACCACCGGGAACTCGGCGCTGACCGCGGTGCGCGCGGCGGTCAAGGCCGGCGCCGAGGTCGTCGGGGTGGCAACCGTGGTCGACCGCGCCACCGGCGCCGCGGAAGCCATCGAGGCCGAGGGCTTCACCTACCGCAGCGTGCTCGGCTTGGCTGATCTGGGGCTGGAGTAGCGGCGCTATGTCTGTGCGGGCCGTCGCTGCGGCGTTGACGGTGGTGCTTGCGGTGATGACCTCCTGTTCGCGCGCCGACGGCGTCGATGCCCCGTACGGCGCGCAAGCCGCGCGGTTGGGCAGTCAAATCAGCGTTCTCGGTTGGGATTTGACGCTTTCGGATTTGCGGTGGGGTGCTGAGCACGTACTCGTCGACATCACCGGCGAGCCCACCGATCCCGACCAGCCGCACGCCGATCCCGCCGATCTGCGCTTCGGTCTCTACGGCTCGTTGCCGTATCCGGTGGAGGCCGACGGGCTCGGTAGCTGCAAGTCGGCGGTCGGGGCGACGTCGACCCCGTTGACCGGGGCCGAGTCGGGCCGGCTCAACGGAACCCTGTGTCTGGGGCCGATGAAGAACCGCTCAGCCGTGCGCGGGGTCTATGTCTATTCTCCGCAGGACCGGATGCCGGGCACCACGGTGGCCTACCCGGCGGCGTTTCCGATCGGGTTGACGCCCACCGGCGATGGGGAGACCGGGTTGGAGGTCGCCTCCACCAGCGTGCATGCCTGGCGTGCCGACGGTCTGCAGCTGACCCAGGGGGCCCTCGGGGACGCCGACGCGTTCAACGGCAACGGGCACATGCTGATCGGGTTGACCGCCGACGCGCCCGCCGAGCGCTACCGCGAACAGTCGCAACAGCGCGGCGGGCCGCTGATGCTGATTGTCGGCCCGTTCGACGAGGGCCCGTGGTCCAATCCGGCGTGCGCGGCCTATGGATCGTCGGTGCTGGTGTTGCCGGAGGCCTCGCTGGGGGCGGTGCACATGGCGGTCTCGTTGTGCACCCAGGGGGATCTCACCGCGGCGCTGCTGTATGCCACCGTGTCGGTCGTCGGTACCCACGCCGGGGTGTGGGTCACCGGTGAGTGAGCCGGGACCGACCGAGTGGGGCACCCCGAGCACCGGGGTCGGCCCGTGGGACGGGCCGTGGCCGGCCGACCCCCGCTACGATCCGGAGCTGCTGCGCGACGGTGACACCCGCAACGTCGTCGACCCCTACCGGTACTGGCGGCGTGAGGCGATCGTCGCCGACATCGACCGGCGCCGCCACGACCTGCACGTGGCGATCGAGAACTTCGGCCAGGACGCCAACATCGGCGGGGTGGTGCGCGCGGCGAACGCGTTCGCGGTGCACACCGTGCACATCGTCGGCCGGCGCCGCTGGAACCGGCGCGGCGCGATGGTCACCGACCGCTACCAGCGACTGCTCCACCACGACACCACCGCGGCCCTGCTTCAGTTCGCCGCCACGAACGGGTTGACGGTCATCGCCGTCGACAACGTGCCCGGTGCGGCTCGGCTGGAGCGCACCGCGCTGCCGCGGCACTGCCTGATGGTGTTCGGCCAGGAGGGCCCCGGCATCTCCGCGGAGCTGCAGGCCGGGGCCGCCGCGACTGTCTCGGTCGCCCAGTTCGGCTCGACCCGCAGCATCAACGTCGCGGTGGCCGCCGGGATCGCGATGCACAGCTGGATTACCCAGCACGCTGACATCGACCGCGCGTGGTAGGGCAGTATCAGTGGACATGGATCAGCAGTGGGCCAATCGGGCGGAGAGTGCCGAAGCAGCGATCACCCAACGTCACCTCAAGAAGCTGTGGTTGCTTCCCGGCACGCAGCTCGGCGTGGTGGCCTGGCCGGCGGTGCGCCGCGAGCGCTGGTTCACCGGGGTGTGGCACTACTGGTGGCAGGCGCACGTGCTGGACTGCCTGGTCGACGCGCAGCTGCGCGACCCCAGCGAGGCGCGGCGCAAACAGATCCTCGCCCAGATCCGCGGCCAGCGGCTGCGCAACCTCGGGGTGGTCAACGACTACTACGACGACATGGCCTGGCTGGCGCTGGCGATCCAGCGCGCCGACGCGGTGACCGGCAAGACCCACCGCCGCACCCTGGAGAAGCTCACCGGCCAGCTCGTCGACTCGTGGGTGCCCGAGGACGGCGGTGGCATCCCCTGGCGCAAACAGGACCAGTTCTTCAACGCGCCCGCCAACGGCCCCGCCGGCATCTTCTTGTCCCGCATCGATGAGCGGCTGGCCCGCGCGGTGAAGATGGCCGACTGGCTCGACGCCACCCTCATCGACCCGGAGACCCACCTGGTGTTCGACGGGATCAAGGCCGGCTCGCTGGTGCGCGCCCAATACACCTACTGCCAGGGGGTGGTGCTGGGCCTGGAGACCGAGCTCGCGGCGCGCACCGGGGAGCCGCGGCACGCCAAGCGGGTGCACCGGCTGGTCGCCGCGGTCGCCGAACATATGGCCCCCAAGGGCGTGATCACCGGCGCCGGCGGCGGCGACGCGGGCCTGTTCGGTGCGATCACCGCCCGCTATCTGGCGCTGGTCGCCACCCGGCTGCCGGGGGAGGATCCCGCCGACGTCACCGCCCGCGAGACCGCGAAACGGCTGGTGCTCACCTCGGCGCGTTCGGCGTGGGACTACCGTCAGCCGGTCACCGGGCTGCCGCTGTTCGGGCCGTTCTGGGACCGCAGCGCGGAGTTGCCGCGCCCGGAGACCGACGCGCCGCCGCCCGCCGATGGTGCGGTCAACTCGTCGCAGATCCCCGAACGGGACCTGTCGGTGCAACTCGGCGGCTGGATGCTGATGGAGGCCGCCTACCGGGTGGAGGCCGGCGATCCGGACGTGCCCCCGCAGGCCTGACCGCGCCGGGCGGGTCAGGCCCCGGTGATCTCCTCGGCGCCGGCGGGCTCGACGGCCGGCCCGGCCGGCCCGGCCGACTCGGCGGCGGCGCGGCGGCGGTTCAGATACGCCTTGGTCACCGAGAAGATCGCCGGCAGCAGCGACACGAACAGGATCCCGACGATGATCAGTTCCAGGTGGTCGGTGATGCCGGGCACCTTGGTGCCCAGGTAGTAGCCGGTCAGGGTCATCCCCGCGCCCCACAGGACGCCGCCGATGATGTCGAAGCCCAGATACACCGGGTAGCGCATGTAGGACACCCCGGCGATCGGCGGCACGAAGGTGCGGGCGAACGGCACGAACCGGGCCAGGATGATCGCCGCCGGGCCGTACTTCTCGAAGAACGCGTGCGACTCGGTGACGTGGTGTTTCTTGAAGAACCGGGAGTCTTCCTTGTTGAACAGCGCCGGGCCGATCTTGCGGCCGATGAAGTACCCGGTCTGATCCCCGGCGATCGCCACCACCGCCACCGCGGGGGCGAGCACCCGGATGTCGGGGTTGCCGGCCGCGGCCAGCAGACCACCGGTCACCAGCAGTGATTCACCGGGCAGCAGCGGGAACAGCAGCCCGGTTTCGATGAACACGATGACCAGGATCGCCGGCAGCACCGCGTGCTCGAAGAGCCCGCCCTGACCGATCCAGTACATCGGATCCAAGATGTGCGGCATCGCGGCCGCGACGGTGATCATGATGCACCAACATACCGGTGGTTGCGCTGAACAGGCGTTGGGGATACTGAGGGGACCGGGTCGCCACCCGAACAACCGCTTGAACCGCCCAGGAGGACGTTTCCATGCCCATCGCAACGCCCGAGACCTACAACGAGATGCTCAAACGGGCCAAAGAGAACTCGTATGCGTTTCCGGCCATCAACTGCACCTCGTCGGAGACGATCAACGCCGCGATCAAGGGTTTCGCCGACGCCGGCAGCGACGGCATCATCCAGTTCTCGACCGGCGGCGCGGAGTTCGGCTCCGGGCTCGGCGTCAAGGACATGGTGACCGGGGCGGTCGCCCTCGCTGAATTCGCCCACGTCATCGCCGAGAAGTACCCGATCACCGTCGCCCTGCACACCGATCACTGCCCCAAGGACAAGCTCGACGGGTTCGTCAGGCCGCTGCTCGCGATCTCCGCGGACCGCGTCAAGGCCGGCCAGAACCCGCTGTTCCAGTCGCACATGTGGGACGGCTCGGCGGTGCCGATCGACGAGAACCTCACGATCGCGACCGGTCTTCTCAACGACTGCGCGGCGGCCAAGATCATCCTCGAGATCGAGATCGGCGTGGTCGGCGGAGAGGAGGACGGCGTCGCCCACGAGATCAACGACAAGCTCTACACCACCCCGGAGGACTTCGAGAAGACCATCGACGCCCTCGGTGTCGGCGAGCACGGCCCCTACCTGCTGGCCGCGACGTTCGGCAACGTGCACGGCGTGTACAAGCCGGGCAACGTCAAGCTGCGACCGGAGATCCTCGACGAGGGCCAGAAGGTCGCGGAGAAGAAGCTGGGGCTGGCGGCCGGGGCCAAGCCGTTCAACTACGTGTTCCACGGCGGGTCCGGGTCGCTGAAATCCGAGATCGAGGACGCGCTGCGCTACGGCGTGGTCAAGATGAACGTCGACACCGACACCCAGTACGCGTTCACCCGACCGGTGGCCTCGCACATGTTCACCAACTACGACGGGGTGCTCAAGGTCGACGGCGACGTCGGCAACAAGAAGGCCTACGACCCGCGCAGCTACCTGAAGAAGGCTGAGGCGTCGATGACCGAACGGGTCGTCGAGGCCTGCAACGACCTGCACTGCGCCGGCAAGTCGCTGACCGCCTGACGCCGCACCGACACAGCGCCCGTCCCGGTTTCGGGGTGGGCGCTGTGTCGTCGGGGCTAGCGGATCGGCAGGCCGGTCAGGGTGCGTGAGATCACGAGCCGCTGGATCTCGCTGGTGCCTTCGAAGATCGTGAAGATCTTCGCGTCGCGGTGCATCCGCTCCACCGGGTAGTCGCGCGTATAGCCGTTGCCGCCGAGGATCTGTATCGCGTCATCGGTGACCGCCACAGCGGTCTCGCTGGCTACTAGTTTGGCCATCGACCCCTCCGCGGATTGGAAGGCCACGTTGTTGCGTGCCATCCATCCTGCGCGCCAGACGAGAAGTCGGGCGGCATCGATGCGGGTTTTCATGTCGGCGAGTTTGAACGCGACGGCCTGGAACTCCCCGATCGGCCGGCCGAACTGCTCGCGTTGACAGGCGTACTCCAAGGCATATTCGTAGGCGGCCCGGGCCACCCCGACGGCCATCGCCCCGACAGTCGGCCGGGTCCGCTCGAACGTCTGCATCGCGGCTTGGCTACGCACCGACTCACCGGATTTGATCCGGGCGATGCGGTGCTCCAGCTTCTCGCGGCCGCCGAGGACCTGGTTCTCCGGAATGCGGACGTTGTCGAGCACCACCTCGGCGGTGTGGGAGGCGCGAATGCCGTGCTTCTTGAATTTCTGACCTTGACTCAACCCCGGGGTGTCCTTGGCTACGACGAAGGTCGCCTGGCCCCGGGACCCCAAGCCGGGGTCAACGGAAGCGATGATCACGTGAACATCGGCGATGCCGCCGTTGGTGGCCCACGTTTTGGTTCCGTTGAGCACCCATTCCTTGGTGGCGGTGTCGTAGTGGGCACGCGTGCGGATCGCGCCGACGTCGGAGCCCGCGTCGGGTTCCGACGAACAAAACGCCCCGAGCTTCGGGTCGGTGGCCGAGCCGAACATCAACGGCAGCCACTGGCCCACCTGCTCGGGGGTGCCGCTGCCCGCGAGCGCCGCGGCAGCCAGCCCGGTGCCCAGGATCGACAGCGCGATACCGGCGTCGCCCCAGAACAATTCCTCGAACACCACCAGCAGGCCGAGCCCCGACGGTTCGGCGGCCTGTTGAGCGAACAGGTCGGTGGAGTACAAGCCGATCTTGGCGGCCTCCTGGATGATCGGCCAGGGGGTCTCTTCGCGTTCATCCCACTCGGCGGCGGCGGGGCGGACCACGTCGGCGGCGAATTCATGCACCCAGTCGCGCACGGACTGGACATCGTCGGATGGCTCGAGTGAAAACATTGTTGATCTCCTGGGGTGGGGTTGATCTCCTGGGTGGTCAGTGGGTGGCCCGACGGGTCATTGATGACACCACGATCGGCCGGGAACGCCATGTCACCCCGGTTCTCACCGCAGCACAATCCCCGCCAGCGGGGGCAGTGCGGCCAGCGCCAGCAGCGTGGCGCTGATCCAGCGAGCCGCCGCCGGCCCCCGCCACAGCGCGGCGAGGAGCAACACCAGCCCGGCCACCCCGCCGATCAGCGCGACCGTG
Organism: Mycolicibacillus koreensis; assembly: GCF_002104795.1. Taxonomy (GTDB): domain Bacteria; phylum Actinomycetota; class Actinomycetes; order Mycobacteriales; family Mycobacteriaceae; genus Mycobacterium; species Mycobacterium koreense. The sequence goes on along the minus strand of NZ_NCXO01000027.1, from coordinate 46,870 downwards.
CCGGCGGGCGCGGCGATGGTGCTGGTGTGGGTGCCGTTCTCGAAGTCGCTGGCGAACGCCGAGTCGGTGAGCACCAGCAGCAGTGCGCCGAGCGCGACGGCCCAGCTCACCACCCCGGCGGCGCAGAGCAGATAACCCGAGCGGGGCTTTAACCCGCGGGGGCCTGGCAGATCTTCCACTGGTCGTCGCGGAACTGCAGGTCGAAGCTGCGGGTTGAGCGTTGGCTGGGGGCGTAGGCCATGTAGGCGGTGACGTTGGCCTCGGCGTGCTCGCCGTTGACGACGACCTCGTCGATGCTGGCCACCATCGGGTAGCGGTCGGCCTTTTTCACCCGCTGGTGGATGTCGGCCCACTTGGCGTCGTCGTATTTGACGTAGTTGTCGCGGGTGGTGCCGCAGGTGATGGAGCGCAGAGTGGTCAGGTCACCCTTCTGCAGCGCCAAGTCGAAGTTGTGGATGGTCTCGCGGACCAGTTCCCGCTGGGAGGCCACCTTGGGTTTGCTGTCGCGGGTCATCAACACCGTGCCGAGCACCGCGATCGCCGCGAGCGCCAGGATGATCAACGTCACCGCCAGCACCCAGCCCCAGCTGTTGTGCAGCTGCGCGGGCAGCTTGCTGTTGCGCGGGGGGATGGCCTGCGGCGGCACCTTGCCCGACTGCGGGGCGAACACCTCGGTCTCGGGCTCGTCGGTCGGCGGCAGCACCTGGGTCGCCCCGGCGTCGAAACCCGGCGCGGTGAACCGGCGTTCCGGCTGTTCGGCCGGGGCCTCCTCACCGCTGCCCAGGATCTCAGTCGGTGGGTCCGCCGGGGCGTCGACCCGATCGGTGACGGCGTCGACATCCATGCCGTGCTCCAACGGCGCCACCGGGTCGGTGGTCTCGCCGTGGGGGTTGGACCCTGTGGGGTTCGCCATGGTGGTGCTGTCCCTCCGTGAAAATCTAGTTAGGAGCTTACGACCCCGGTGCGGCACGGCAGAATGGACGCCATGACACTCACCGGTGATCTGCTGCGCCCCGATCCGATCCTGCTGCCCGCCGAGACCGACGTGGAGGCGCGGTTGGCTGCTGGCGACCATCCTGCCATCGTGGCGGCCGCTCATCCGGCTGCCTCGCTGGTGTGGGCGGTATTGGGGGAGAACGCTCTCGGTGAGGACAAGGTCATCACCGCCTACGCCTACGCGCGCACCGGCTACCACCGCGGGCTCGACGCGCTGCGCCGCAACGGCTGGCGCGGGCACGGCCCGGTGCCCTACGACCACGAACCCAACCAGGGTTTCCTGCGCTGCGTGGCGGTGCTGGCCCGTGCCGCCGACACGATCGGTGAGAGCGACGAGCACCAGCGCTGCCTGGACCTGCTCGACGACTGCGATCCGCGGGCCCGCGCCGCCCTGGACCTGGTGTAGCCCGCACCCACCACCTGAATCCACCCGCCGCAAACGCACGCGAACGTGAGTTTCGACGCCAGGCATGCACAGCCAGGCCCGCAGAAGGCCCGCCACTAACAGCACATGCACGCCGCGCCGGGCGGCTCCACCTGGACGGTGGCGTGCTCCAGGCCGCGCCCGGCTAACAGCAGCTGCGCGTCGCGCAACACCTGCGCGGGGTCGGCGTCGGTGCTCAGGTGGGCGGTGACCATGTCGCGGCCGGGCACCAACGTCCACACGTGCAGGTCGTGGACGTCACGCACCCCGGGCAGGCCCGCGAGGGCGGCGCGCAGCTCGTCGACGTCGACGTGCCGCGGTGAGGACTCCGACAGGATCCGCAGCGCGGAGCCGGCCAACGTCAACGCCCGCGGCAGCACCCACAGCGCCACCAACACCGCGACCACGATGTCGGCGTAGGCCCAGCCGGTGGTCACGGTGACGATCCCGGCGATCAGCACACCGATCGAGCCGACGGTGTCGGCGAGCACCTCCAGGTAGGCGCCCTTGACCGCGAGGCTGGTGGTGTGGGAGTGCAGCAGCGCCACCACGACCAGGTTCGCCGCCAGCCCGGCCAGCGCCACCACGATCATCGGCACACCGGGCACCTGAGGGGCGTGCCCGATCCGCCGGACCGCCTCGACGAAGATGAACGTCGCCACCCCGATCAACAGCACCGCGTTGACGACGGCGGTGAACACCTCGGCGCGATGCCAGCCGTAGGTCCGGGCCGCCGAGCGGGGCCCGCGGTCGGCGAGCAGCACTGCGGTCAACCCCATGAACAGCGCGACCACATCGGTGATCAGATGCCCGGCGTCGGCGAGCAGCGCCATCGAGTTGATCCAGATGGCGGTGGTCAACTCGACGACGAAGAAGACGCTGAGGATCGCCGCGGCGACGACCATCCTCGACACCCGGGTGCCGGTGCTGTCCATGGTTGGTCATCGTAGGGCCGGTCGTCGTGGGACTGGTCGTCGTGGGACTGGTCGTCGTAGGGCCGGTCGTCGTAGGACTGGCCATCGTGCGGCGCCCACCCCGCCCCGGCGGCGAAACCCTCCCTACAGCAGGCTGTTCCAGAACAGCGTCAACGCCGCCCCGGCGCCGGCCAGGCCCCGCGGCACCCCGGAGAGCTCGAAGATCGCATACACCAGCCCGAAGAACGCCCGGTTGAGTCCGGGGGCGATCAGCAGCACTACCAGCGCCAAGATGCCCCACTGCTTCACCGGGGCCAGCGCCTGCTGGGTCTCGTCACTCAGGTGCGGTTCCAGGGCGCCGTAGCCGTCCAGGCCCGGGATCGGCAGCAGGTTCAACACCAGGGCGGTCACCTGCAGGAAACCCAGGAACGCCACCCCCGCCCAGAAGACCGGGTGCCGCGGGTCGTAGAACAGCTGCACCGCACCCAACAGCAGCACCGCCAAGACGGCGTTGGCGGCCGGGCCGGCCAGCGACACCAGGGTGCGCCGCCGCGGCGGCATGAACCCGGTGCGCACGTACACCGCGCCGCCGGGCAGCCCGATCCCGCCGAGCGCGACGAACAGCAGCGGCAGCCCCAGCGACAGCAGCGGATGGGAGTAGCGCAGCGGGTTGAGGGTGAGATAGCCGCGTGCGGCGACATCGTGGTCGCCGAAGCGCCACGCGGTGTAGGCGTGACCGAACTCGTGCAGACACAGCGACACCAGCCAGCCGGCGATGACGAAGACGAACACCCCCGCATACGCCAGGGCGCTGACCTCCTCGGCCGCCAGCCAGGCCCCCGCCCCGCCGAGGGCGGTCACCGCCACCAACGCCAGGAAGATGGGGCTGGGGCGCACCGACTGGCCGTGCAGCGAGCGGACATTCACCCCACGGAAGCTACCGGACCGCCAGCCAGTCGACGATGTGCCGGTAGAACGTGGAGCGGCGCACCGGCCGCGGCGCGGCGACGCCGTCGCGCACCACCAGCGCACCGGTGGTGCCCAGCTGCGCGGCCCGGCCCTCCAGCCAGTGCCGGCGCCACCCGCCGAGCACCGCGGCGCGCACCCCGGGGGCGCGGTCCAGCGGTTCGACGCGCACCCCGGCGACCTGCCCGTCGAAGAGCACGGCGTCGTCGACGACGGCCTCCCCGCGCAGCGGTCCGTCGGCGCCGCGCCAGGTGGCCGCGGTGACCAGCACGGTGCCGGTCTCGTCGCGGATCAGCGGTGTCGGGGTGGCGGCGGCGCTCAGCGCCCGGCGCGCGCCGCGGCGCCCGGCGACGTGGGCCACCTCGATGTCGAGCCGCTCGGCGCGCAGCAGCCGCCCCAGCACCGTCGCCAGTGCGGTGTCCGCGCCGAGGACAACCAGCCGCCGCGCGCCGTCGAGCTGGGCGTCGACGTCGGCGCCGGCCGTGATCGCCACCACCGGCAACCCCGCCAGCGCCCGGGGCGGTGCGGCGTCGCCGAAGCGCAGCACCACCGTCTCCGCTGTGTTCACGGCATCCCTCGCGACCTGCTCAGCTAGTGTGGACTCCCGGCTGGAACACCATAATCGCGAGACCAAGGCGGGAAGAAGCCATGCCGGCAATCGTCCTGATCGGCGCCCAGTGGGGTGACGAGGGCAAGGGGAAGGCCACCGACCTGCTCGGTGAGCACGTGCAGTGGGTGGTGCGTTACCAGGGCGGCAACAACGCCGGGCACACCGTGGTGCTGCCGACCGGGGAGAACTTCGCGCTGCACCTGATCCCCTCGGGGGTGCTGACACCGGGGGTCACCAACGTCATCGGCAACGGCGTGGTCATCGACCCCGGCGTGCTGCTCGAGGAGCTCGCCGGCCTGGAGAACCGCGGCGTGGACACCTCCGGGCTGCTGATATCGGCCGACGCGCACCTGCTGATGCCGTATCACATCGCGATCGACAAGGTCACCGAGCGCTACCTGGGCAACAAGAAGATCGGCACCACCGGGCGCGGCATCGGGCCGTGCTACCAGGACAAGATCGCCCGGATCGGCATCCGGGTGGCCGACGTGCTCGACCCGGCCGAGCTGACCCACAAGATCGAGGCCGCCCTGGAGTTCAAGAACCAGGTGCTGGTCAAGATCTACAACCGCAAGGCCCTGGACCCGCAGCAGGTCGTCGACGAGCTGCTCGAGCAGGCCGAGGGGTTCACCCACCGCATCGCCGACACCCGGCTGCTGTTGGGCAATGCCCTCGATGCCGGGGAGCTGGTGCTGCTGGAGGGCTCGCAGGGCACCCTGCTCGACGTCGACCACGGCACCTACCCGTATGTCACCTCCTCCAACCCGACCGCCGGGGGCGCGGCGGTGGGCTCGGGGATCGGGCCGACGCGGATCACCACGGTGCTGGGCATCCTGAAGGCCTACACCACCCGGGTGGGGTCGGGACCGTTCCCCACCGAGCTCTTCGACGAGCACGGCGCCTACCTGGCCAAGACCGGCGGTGAGGTGGGGGTGACCACCGGCCGGGCCCGCCGCTGCGGCTGGTTCGACGCGGTCATCGCCCGCTACGCCACCCGCGTCAACGGCATCACCGACTACTTTTTGACCAAGCTCGATGTGCTCTCCAGCCTGCAGACCGTGCCGGTGTGCGTCGGCTACCGCATCGACGGCAAGCAGACCGCCGAGATGCCGATGACGCAGGCCGAGCTGGCCCGCGCCGAACCGGTGTATGAGGAGCTGCCCGGCTGGTGGGAGGACATCTCCGGGGCGCGCACGTTCGCGGAGCTGCCGGCCAAGGCCCGCGACTACGTGGAGCGCCTGGAGGAGATGTCGGGGGCGCCGGTGTCGTGCATCGGGGTCGGGCCGGGCCGGGATCAGACGATCGTGCGCCGCGACGTGATCACCGGAGAGTCGGCGTGAGCGGCGCCGAGGAGCGCGGCCGCGGCGGGTTTCCGGATTACCCGGTCATCACCGAGGCCGAGCCCGGATTCGCCCGCTACGTCGCCGCGATGCGCCGCCTGGGGGACCTGTCGGTCTCGGCCGCCCCGGACGACGACGTGTGGGCCGGCGCTGCCGACCAGATCGAGAAGCTGGTCGCCGAACTCGAACCGGCCGTCGCCCCCGAAGGGGTCTGCCCGGCCGGGCGGGCGCCGTCGCTGCCGGGCATGGGCAGCCTGATGCTGCCGCCGTTCCGGGTGGTCAAATTCGACCCCGACGGGGTGGAGATGCGCGGGCAGTTCAGCCGCTTCCACGTCGGCGGCAACTCGGCGGTGCACGGCGGGGTGCTGCCGCTGCTGTTCGACTGGCTCTGCGGGATGGTCGTGCACGGCGCGCAGCGCCCGATCAGCCGCACCGCCTATCTGAAGGTCGACTACCGCCACGTCACCCCGATCGACACCCCGCTGGTCGCCCGCGGCCGGGTCTCCCGGGTCGAGGGCCGCAAGTCGTTCATCACCGGCGAGCTCGTCGAGCCCCGCGGCGACCAGGAGATCCTCTGCGCCGAGCTGGACGCGCTGATGGTGCAGCTGCTGCCCGGCCAGCCGTAGCGCGTCAACGGCCGGGGCGCCAACCCCGGCCTGCAGCCCCGGCCCCCGACCAGCCCACACGAACCTGACCCGCAAGATGCGAATTACGGCTGGCACCGCCGCAGGCGCCAACAACGTCTTGAACGCCGATCGCGTTCGATCGACCGCAACCACCGAGAAGAGACGACGGCGCTCGTGGCAACAAAGGCTCGTAGCAACAAAGGGAGGTCTTGATGGGTATCGAAGACGAGGTCCGCCCCGGCGTGGCCGGATCGTGGGACCGATTCGTCGGACCGCGTGCATCCCGGGCCGAGACCGGCGGCACGCTTGCCGCCGTGATAGCCGCGGCAGTGTTCGCCGACCGCGACCCGCGGCGTCGGTCGATGCTGCGCAGCGCATTGCTGCGACTGACTGCAGTCGACTTATGGGGCGGCGCGTGGGTGAACAACACCCGCGCAAGCGTGCGCTGGTACGAGCGCCCCGGCCAGGGGGCCTGCCAACACCTCGGCTTCGCGGCGCTGCATGCGGCACACCCTGCGGTGATCGCCGCCGTCGACGCCACGGGTCACCGCCGCGACCGCGCGTCGGCCATCCGCTGGACGCTGGGGCACTACGGTTGGATGCTCGCATCCGCGACCGTTATTACTACGTCGCCTCGGCGGCAGCGTCTCCTGCTAGCGATCGCGACCACCTGTGTCGGTCTAATCCTCGACCGGCGACTCGGGCGATCGACGGCAGCTCCCTGGTTCGCCTCGGTCTACTACACCAAGCTACTGATTGGGCATGCCGCCGGAAGCCTATGGAACAGGGCTGGCTCTGTGAGCTGAGTCGTTAACGAGGATTCGAGAGTCTAGCGGCAACGCCGTCGGCGGACACCCACCCATCAACCGGCTCGCCGCCTGACAACAACGCGCCAGGTCACAGCCCCTACAGGTTCAGCGCGGCCTCTTCCAGGTCCAGCCCGTGCATCAGCGCGCGCAGCACCTGATCGTCGATGTGCCCGGCGTCGCGTTCGGCGACGAACGTGGCCCGCTCGGCGGCCAGCATCTCCAGGCGCAGCCACTTGAACGTGTCCGAGACGCTCTCATCGAGGTTGGTGGGGTCGTCGTGGCGGCGCAGCCGCTCGCGCGCGGCGTTGCGGCGGCGGGTGTTCATCACCCGCAGCGCCTCGGCGGCGCGGTCGACGGTCTGTGACGGCTCACTGGAGGCCAGCACCTCGTCGAGGCGTTCCAGGGCGGCGCGGGCGGCCTTGTCCTGCGCGGTGGCCGCGGCGACCGCGTCGGTGCGGGCCTCGTCGCCGTAGACCCCGAGACGGCGGATCAGCCAGGGCAGGGTCAGCCCGTGCAGCATGAGGGTGCCCACCACCACCACGAACGTCAGGAACACCAGCTGGGGCCGGCCCGGGAAGTTGTGCCCACCCAGGGTCAGCACCGGCACACCGAACGCCGCGGCCAGCGACACCACCCCGCGCATCCCCGCCCAGGCCAGCACCGCCACCTGCGCGGCGGTCGGTGCCGGTTCGCGCTCCCGGATGCGGGCGGAGAACCGCCGCGGCAAGTAGGCGAACGCCCACACCCACACGATCCGCATCCCCAGCACCGCGGCCATCACCGCCGCCGAGGCCCCCAGCAGGGAGGCGAACGTGTCGCCGTGCAGGTCGGCGATGACCGTCGGCAGCTGCAGCCCGATCAGCATGAACGCGAACGACTCCAGCATCAGCGTCAACGCCCGCCACACCGCCTGGTCCTGCAGCCGGGTGGCGTAGTGGGCGCGGGTGAACCGCTGCCCCAGCAGCAGCGCCGCGACGACGACGGCGACCACCCCGGAGCCGTCGAGCATCTCGGCGATCAGGTAGATCACGAACGGCGCCACCAACCCCACGGCGCTCTCGGCCAGCGGATCGGTGAGCTTGGCGCGCACCCACACCAACACGGTGCCCGACACCAGTCCGGTGACCACCCCGCCGACCGCGGCGGCAACGAACACCGTCAGCCCGCCGGCGACGGTGACCGTCGCCCCGATCGCTGCACCCAACGCCACCTTGTAGGCGGTCAGCGCGGTGGCATCGTTGAGCAGGCTCTCCCCGGTCAGCAGGGTCATGATCCGCCGCGGCAGGCCCAGGCGCCGGCCCACCGCGGTCGCCGACACCGCATCCGGCGGCGCAACGATCGCCCCCAGGGTGAACGCCGCCGGCAGGCTCAGTGCGGGCACCACGTAGTAGGCCACCACCCCGACCGCCAGGGTGGTGGCCAGCGGCAGCCCCACCGCCAGCAGCGAGATCGACCGGGCGTTGCGCCGCATGTTCAGATACGAGCTGTCGAGTCCCGCCGACCACAGCAGCGGCGGCAGGATCACGAACAGCACCAGATCCGAGCCCATCGTCACGTCGGGGATGGCCGGGATGATGCCGAGCACCAGCCCGACACCCACCAGCACCAGCGGCGCCGACAGGTTGAAGTGGCGGGCCATCGCGGTCACCAACACCGCCGAACCCACCACCGCGAGCAGCAGAGCATCCACGCGCCGCACCCTCCGTTTCTGTTCGCCTTTATCCTGTAGCAAAACGCTGTCGGCGACATCGAGGGGGTGAGTCCGTGTCCGACACCGAACCCGTGTCGGTGCGGCGGCGCACCCGCGTGATGGTGCTGGGCGCCGGGCAGCTCGGCGCTGAGCTGATCGTCGCGCTGCAACGCCTCGGCGCGGAGGCGATCGCGGCCGACCCGCCGGGCGCCCCGCTGGTCCCCGCCGATGAGCACCTCAGCGTCACCCTCACCGACACCGACCAGCTGTCCGCGGCGATCAACCGCGCCGAACCCGACGTGGTGGTCACCGTCACCGACCAGGTGTCGGTGGAGGCGCTGCGGCTGGCGGCGCAGTCCGGGCAGGTGGCCGTGGTGCCCAGTGCGCGCAGTGTTCGCCTGGCCGCCGACCGCGAGCAGATGCGCCGGCTGGTCGCCGAGGAGCTCGGCGTGCCGACGGTGCCGTTCTGGTTCGCCGGGTCCGCCCAGGAGCTCGCCGCGGTCGCCGAACGCGCCGGGTATCCGCTGGTGGTCAGTCCCGTGGGGGTGTCGACACCGGGGGAGGGCCAGTCGGTGTTGGTGCGCCCCGACGACGTGGAGCCGGCCTGGCGGCGCGCCATCGCCGCCGACGGGCACATCGAGCGGGTGATCGGCGAGTCGGTGCTGGCGGTCGACTACGAGATGACTCAGCTGGTCTTCGCCGACGACGCCGACACTGTGGAGTTTTGCGCGCCGATCGGGCACCGGCCCAGCGCCGACGGTCGCGGGCTGGAGTGCTGGCAGCCGCAGCCGATGAGCGGGGTCGCCGTCGACGCCGCCCGCAGTGTGGCCGCGCGCATCGTGCGGGCCCTCGGCGGGCGCGGGCTGTTCGCGGTGCACCTGGCGATCAGCGACGACGAGGTGTATTTCCGCGACGCCGGGGTGTTTCCGGTCGACGCCGGGCTGGTCACGCTGCGCACCCAGCGGCTCTCCCAGTTCGAACTGGCCGCCCGCGCGGTGCTGGGGCTGCCGGGCGACACCCTGCTGGTCTCCCCGGGGGCGGCGCGGCTGCGCTACCGCAACGGCGACCCCGATCCGGCCGCCGCCGGTCTGGGCGCGGCGCTGGCGGTGCCGGAGACCGATGTGCGGGTCTTCGGGCCGGGCTGCCGGGTCGGGATGGTGCTGGCCACCGCCGGGGATGTGGAGGCCGCCCGCGGGCGCGTCGACGACGCCGCCGACGCGCTGAGCGGGATGTTCGCCCGATGAGTCCCACCGAGGACACCCGCGGCGGGTCGAGCCCGTGGCCGATCATCATCGCCGCCGCGGTGGTAATGCTCGCCCTGATCGCAGTGGGCATCGGGGCGTTCCTGCGCGACGACGGCGACGCCGAACAGGTGGTGCGCGCCGCCAACGGGCAGAACGACGCCCTGCAGCGTGAGGACTTCGCTGCGTTCAGCGAGTTCACCTGCGCCGCCGAGCGGGGCAGCGAATCCGATTTCATTGCCCGCCACCGGGAATCGACGCAGGCACACGGTGCGCGCTACGTCGCCGACATCAACTCGATCAACGTCGACGGTGATGAGGCCACCGCCACCGTCGTCTACTACTTCGAGAACACCCCCGACGACAAAATCACCGCCCCCACCCGGTTCGTCCGCGAGGACGGCAGCTGGAAGGCGTGTGCGGAGACCCTGGCCGGATATGCAACACTCACGAACGTGAGCTACGCCGGAGACATCACCCCCCAGGAGTCGTGGCAACTGCTGAACGACAACCCCGACGCGGTGCTCGTCGACGTGCGCACCGAGGCCGAGTGGCGCTTCGTCGGGGTTCCCGACCTCTCCGGCATCGGCAAGAACGTGGTGTTCATCGAATGGGTGGACTCCGCGGGCAACCCCAATCCCGACTTCGCCCGCGAGTTGGCCGCCAAGGTGCCCGCCGGGCCGGTGGTGTTTTTGTGCCGCTCGGGCAACCGGTCGATCCCGGCGGCGCAGACCGCTACCGGGGCGGGCCTGACCCCGGCCTACAACATGGTGCACGGGTTCGAAGGCGGCCTCGACGCCGCCGGGCACCGCGGGGCGACCGGGTGGAAGGCCGACGGGCTGCCCTGGGCGCAGTCGTGACCCCGACGAGCCCGACGATGACCCGGACGACGAGCCCGCCCCGATGAGCCCCGAATCGATCCGCGTCCCCAAACCACTGCCCGACGGGGTCGGTCAGTCCACGATCGGCGTACGCGGCGGCATCCTGCGCTCGCAGTTCGACGAGACCGCCGAGGCGCTGTTTTTGAACTCCGGGTACGTCTACTCCTCGGCGGAGGCGGCCGAGGCGGCGTTCACCGGCGAGGTGGACCGCTACGTCTACTCCCGCTACGGCAACCCGACGGTGAGCATGTTCGAGGAGCGGCTGCGGCTGATGGAGGGCGCCCCGGCGGCGTTCGCCACCGCCTCCGGGATGGCCGCGGTGTTCGTCGCGCTCGGGGCGCTTCTGGGCGCCGGTGACCGGCTGGTGGCCGCGCGCAGCCTGTTCGGTTCGTGTTTCGTGGTGTGCAACGAGATCCTGCCGCGCTGGGGCGTGGAGACCGTCTTCGTCGACGGCGACGACCTCGAGCAGTGGGAGCAGGCACTGTCGGTGCCGACCACCGCGGTGTTCTTCGAAACCCCCGCCAACCCGATGCAGACACTGGTCGACATCGCCGCGGTCACCGAGATGGCGCATGCCGCCGGCGCGAAAGTGGTGTTGGACAACGTCTTCGCCACGCCGCTGCTGCAGCGCGGCTTCCCGCTCGGGGTGGACGTGGTGGTGTATTCGGGCACCAAGCACATCGACGGGCAGGGCCGCGTGCTCGGCGGGGCGGTGCTCGGCTCGGAGGACTTCATCGGCGGGCCGGTGAAAACCCTGATGCGCCACACCGGTCCGGCGATGAGCGCGTTCAACGCCTGGTTGCTGCTCAAGGGGTTGGAGACCATGTCGGTGCGGGTCAAACACGCCACCGCCGCCGCGCTGCACATCGCGGAGTTCCTCCAGACCCACCCGGCGGTGCGGTGGGCGCGCTACCCGTTCTTGGCGTCGCACCCGCAGCACGAGTTGGCCCGCCGGCAGATGTCCGGTGGCGGCACCGTGATCACCTTCGCCCTCGACGCGCCCGGCGACACCGGCAAGCAGCGCGCGTTCGAGGTGCTCGACGCGCTGCGGCTGATCGACATCTCCAACAACCTCGGCGACGTGAAGTCGCTGATCACCCATCCGGCGACCACCACCCACCGGGCGATGGGCCCCGACGGCCGGGCGGCGATCGGTCTCGGCGACGAGGTGGTGCGCATCTCGATCGGTCTGGAAGACGTCGACGATCTGCTCGGAGACCTCGATCAAGCGCTGCGCAGGTAACGATTCCGGATCAAAGCCGCGGCACGCCGCTGACCTGCAACGAAGGCCCCGCGACGGTCGACTATGGTCGCGGGGTGCACCGTCGTACCGCCCTGAAACTGCCGTTGGCCCTCGGTGCCGGCGTTATGCTGGCGCGGATGCCCAGTGCCCATGCCGCCCCCAACCGGTGGTCGGCTGAGCAGGCCAACCGCTGGTACCGCGCGCAGGGCTGGCTGGTCGGATCGAACTACGTGCCGGCCACCGCGATCAACCAGCTGGAGATGTTCCAGCCGGGCACCTTCGACGCCCGCCGGATCAACACCGAACTCAACTGGGCGCGGCTGTGCGGGTTCAACACCATGCGGGTGTTCCTGCACGACCAGCTGTGGGCCGCCGACAAGCGCGGCTTCACCACCCGGCTCTCGCAGTTCCTCGGGATCGCCGCGCGCAACCGCATCAAACCGATGCTGGTGTTCTTCGACTCCTGCTGGGATCCGCACCCCAAGGCCGGTCAGCAGCCCGCCCCGCGGCGCGGTATCCACAACTCCGGCTGGGCGCAGAGCCCCGGAGCGGACCGCATCGACGACAAGGCCTACCGGGCGGTGCTGCGCGACTACGTCACCTCGGTGATGACCCAGTTCAAAAACGACGACCGGGTGCTGGCCTGGGACGTGTGGAACGAGCCGGACAACATGGCCAAGCAGTACGCCAGCGTGGAACGTTCCGACAAGCTCACCCAGGTCGCCGACCTGCTGCCGCAGGTGTTCTCCTGGGCGCGGTCGGTGGGGGTGCGCCAGCCGATCACCTCCGGGGTGTGGGACGGCTCCTGGTCAGATCCCTCCGGGCTCACCGAGATTCAAGGCGTGCAGCTGACCAACTCCGACGTGATCACCTTCCACAGCTACGACCACCCGACCGGGTTCTCCAACCGCATCGACGAGCTGGAGCCGACGGGCCGGCCGATCCTGTGCACCGAGTACATGGCCCGCCAGGAGGGCTCCACCGTGCAGGGCATCCTGCCGGTGGCCAAGCGCCGCAACGTCGGGGTCTACAACTGGGGGCTGGTGGCCGGCAAGAGCCAGACCTACTACCCGTGGGACTCCTGGCACAGCCCGTACTCGTCGATCCCGAAGGTGTGGTTCCACGACCTGCTGCGCCCGGACGGCAAACCGCACCAGAACGCGGAGATCCAGACCGTGCAGCGGCTCACCGGTCGGCTCAGCTGACTACTCGCCGTGCTCCTTGACGCCCTGGGCGTCCTGGGCGCGGGTCTCGTAGGCCTTGCGGGCGGTGGTGTCGACGTCGAGGAAGATCCGGTCGAGCTTGAGGCTCTTGTTCATCCGCCGCCGCCCCCGCGGGCCGAGCAGCTGCGACAGTGTGGCGGTGAACCGCAGCGGGCGCGGCACCGACAGCAGCGTGGTCGGCTTGTTGAGCACCTTGATGACCGCCTTGGCGATGTCCTCGGGCTCGACCGGCTTGCTCGCCGCGGTGGTGGTGGTCCCCGAGATCAGCTCGGTGTTGGTGAACGGCGGCATGATCGCCGAGACCTGCACGCCGTGCTCGGCGACCTCGTCGGCCAGCGCGGTGGTCAACCCGATCACCGCGACCTTGGTGGCGGTGTAGACCACCTGGCCGGGCAGCGGGATCAATCCCGACAGTGAGGCGATGTTGATGATGTGCCCGCTGCGACGGTTGATCATGCCCGGCAGCACCAGTTGGCAGCCGTTGATCACGCCGTAGACGTTGACCTCCATCGACGAGCGGATCGACGCCTGGGACTGTTCGAGGAACGGGCCGACCGGCATCACCCCGGCGTTGTTGATGAGCACGTCGATGTGCCCGCCGCCGTCGGCGCTCGCCTTCTCCAGAAACGCCGCGAACGAGTCGCGGTCGGTGACATCCAGCGGGTGACCCGAGACCGGGCCCAAGGCGCTGATCGCGGCGACCGACGACTCCAGCACGTCGATGTCGCGGTCACCGATCACCACCCGCGCACCCTTGCCCAGCAGGGCTTTCGCGGTGGCCAGCCCGATGCCGCGGGCGCCCCCGGTGATGACGATGGTCTTGCTGGCGATGTTGTCCATGCCGTCGGACTTTACACGTGTCAAATGTGATCGTGACAACAGGTGGCGGTGCCGCGCCGGCCGGCGGGGTCAGAGCGTCCAGACGCCGACGTCGATCGAGATTCCCGACGACGGGCTGTAGCGGACCTGGGTGGGGCTGACCCCGGTCGGCAGCGCGAACGCCACGCATCCGGTGGTCGCGGACTGCGGGGCCAGCACGAACTGCCCGTAGAGGAAGTTGGTGCAGTTGGACACGGTCGCCAGTGACGACGGATAGGTCTGCTCGTCGGTGCCGACGACCGAGACGTTGTTGTTGGCGTCGCCGGTGATCGTCAGCCGCCCGATGTTCTTGATGCTCAGCTCGACGGCGATGTAGGTCTTGTCCGGTTCGCGGCCGTTGGGCACGGTGGCCGGATTGATGACGTCACGCACGGTGACCGCCACCCGGCTGTCCCCGATGCGGTCGAGCTCCAGGGTGTCGCCGAGGTAGGCCGGCGGCCGCGGCGGCGGGGTCGGCAGGCTCGGGACGAACACGTCGGGTTTCTTCTCCGCCGCCGACTCCTGGTTGCAGCCGGTGAGCATCGCCAGCAGCGCGGCCGCCAGCACCAGGCCCGCGCGGGCGCGCCGGGTCATGACTGCACCGCCAGCGGCTGGGTCGGCTCGGCCGGGGGCGGAGGTTTGACGTTTTCCCCGCGCGGGTGGATCACCCGCGGCCACCAGAACCAGCGGCCCAGCAGCACCGCGATCGACGGCATGAACAGCGACCGCACGATCAAGGTGTCCAGCAGCAGACCGATACAGACGGTGGAACCGAACTGGCCGAGCACCTCCAGGTCACTGCCGAGCATCGCGGCCATCGTGAACGCGAACACCAGCCCGGCGGCGGTCACCACCCCGCCGGAGCCGCCGATCGCGCGGATGTAGCCGGTTTGCAGACCGGCATGGATCTCTTCGCTGAATCGGGACACCAGGAGCAGGTTGTAGTCCGAGCCGACGGCCATCAGCACGATGATCGACAGCACCTGCACCACCCAGTGGATGTTGTGGCCCAACAGGTCCTGCCAGATCAACACCGAGAGCCCGAACGCCGCGGCGATAGAACTCGACGCCGTGCCGACGATCACCACAGCGGCGACGAGGCTGCGGGTGATCAGCACCATGATCATGAAGATCAGTGTGAGCGAGGAGATCACCGCGATCATCAGGTCGTACTTGGCGCCGTCGTGCATGTCTTTGAACGTCGCCGCGGTGCCGCCCAAGAAGACCTTCGCGTTGGCCAGCGACGACTGCTTGAGTGCCTCCTGGGCCGCTTGGCGTTCGGAGTCCACCCGCGAAATCCCTTCCGGGGTGGCCGGATCGGAGGCGTGGGTGATGAAGAACCGTGCCGACTTGCCGTCCGGGGACATGAACTGGCGCAGACCGGTCTGGAAGTCGGAGTTGTCGAACGCCTCGGGCGGCAGGTAGAAGAAGTCGTCGTTGCGGGCCTCGTCGAAGCTCTGGCCCATCATCACGGCCGTGTTCGACATGTACTCCATCTGGTCCATCATCGCGTTGAACGTGCTGTGCATCGTCAACGTCAACGACTTGGTGTGCTTCATGCTCGCGATCGCCGGAGGCAGGATCGCGACCATTTCCTTCTGCCACTCGTCCATCTGGTGGATCGATGTCGACATGTTGCCGAACTGCTCATCGAGTTTGTCGATGCCGTCGAGCGCGTCGAAGATGCTGCGCAGCGACCAGCAGATCGGGATGTCGAAACAGTGGGGCTCCCAATAGAAGTAGTTACGCATCGGGCGCCAGAAGTCGTCGAAGTCGGCGATGTGGTCGCGCATGTCGTTGGTGACGTCGACCATGTTGTCGGTGACCTCGGCCATGCCGGTGGTGGTCTGGGAGAGACCCGTGGTGATGCGCAGCATGTCTTCGAGGTAGTCGATGGTGACCTGCTGCTCATCGGCCATCTTGAGCATGTCGGCCATCCGCTCCTTGATGAAGTCCATGTTCTGCATCATCATGTTGCCCTGCATGCCCTGCTGGAACGGCACCGAGCTGTGCTGGATGGGGATGCCCAGCGGGCGGGTGATGTCCTGGATCATCGCGATGCCGGGCAGGCGGATGATGTTCTTGGCCACCCGGTCGAGCACCAGCATGTCCGCCGGGTTGCGCATGTCGTGGTCGGCCTCGACCATCAGCATGTCCGGGTTCATCCGGGCCTGGGTGAAATGCTTCTCGGCGGCGGTGTAGCCGATGTTGGCCGGCGCGTCGTCGGGCAAGTAGTTGCGGTCGTTGTAGTTGGTCTTGTAGCCGGGCAGGGCGACCATGCCGATCATCACGATGATGCCGCTGGCCACGAAGATCGGGCCGGGCCAGCGCACCACCGAGGTGCCGACCTTGCGCCACAGGGTGGATTGGCGGGTCTGTTTGGTGTCGAGGAGTTTGAACTTGGCGGCCACCGTCAGCACCGCCGGGCCCAGGGTCAGCGCCACCACGACGACCACGAGCATCCCGATCGAGACCGGATAGCCCATCGTCTTGAAGTAGGGCAGCCGGGTGAAGCTCAGGCAGAACGTGGCGCCGGCGATCGTCAGACCCGAGCCCAGCACCACCGGGGTCACGCTGCGCACGGTGGTGTAGTAGGCGGTCTCGCGGTCCTCGCCGAGTTGACGGGCCTCGCGGTAGCGCCCGATGAGGAAGATGCCGTAGTCGGTGCCCGCGGCGATCGCCAGCATCGTGAGGATGTTGGTGGCGAACGTCGTCATGTTCATGAAGTCGTGGTGGCCGAGTAGGGCGACCACCCCGCGCGATACCGCCAGTGCGATACCGGTCATAAACAGCTGCACCAGGGTGGCGACCACCGAGCGGTAGACGATCAGCAGCATGATCGTGATCGCCCCGAGGGTGAACAGGGTGATCGTGGCGAGGCTGGCGTTACCGATCATGTGCATGTCGGTGGCCAGTGCCGCCGACCCGACGACGTGGGCGGTCAGCCCCGGCGGCGGGTCGGATTCCTCGATGGCCTTGCGGACGGCCTCCACCGACTCGTTGGCCTTGGTGGTGCCCTGGTCGCCGGCGAGGTTGAGCATGACGTAGGCGGACATGCCGTCGGAGGACTGCACCCCCGCGGCGGTCAGCCGGTCGCTCCAGAAGTCCTGGATGTGCTGGACGTGTTTGGGGTCGTCGCGCAGTTCGGCGACGAGTTTGTCGTAGTAGTCGTGGGCTTCCTGGCCGAGCTCCTCGTCGCCGACGAGCACCACCATGACCGAGCTGTTGGAGTCGAACTCCTGGAAGTTGTGGCCGAGGCGGTCCATCGCGACCATCGACGGCGCTTCGGTGGGCGCCATCGGGGCCGAGTGCGCCTCGCCGACCTCTTCGAGCTGCGGGACGACGGCGTTGACGATGATCGTCAGCAGCAGCCAGCCCAGGATGATCGGGATGCAGAACACCCGCAGCATGTGGGCGAAGAACGGGCGCCGGGTGCCCTCCGTGTAGGCGCTGTGTTGGGTCATGCGGATTTCACCACGCAGAAGGTCTGGGCGTTGTTGCCGGCGGCGTACTGTTCGGCGCGCACGATGTCATCGACGGTGACGCGGCACCCGATCTCGCTGCTGTCGCCCTGGACGACGATGTTGGGGCTGACCGACGGCAAGGTGGTGCTGAAGGTGAAGCTCCAGGGCAGCACGGCGCCGTCGATCTGGTGGGTGTTGGCCTCGGCGTCCCAGTAGTTGATGCTCACCACGGTCCCGGGCGGGCCGAGCACGTCGTAGGTGACGACCTTCGGGTTGAACTGGACGATCTCGATGCCGTGTCCGGCGCCGGCGTTGGGGTCCTCGGAACCGAAGATCCCGTGCAGCCGGTAGACCACCAGACCGGAGACGGACAACACGACGATGAACACCAACGGTATCCACAATCGCTTAAACAGCCTGGTCACCCCGACCCGTCCTAACGTCTGTGTCACTGATTCGCTGCGCCGAAACGCCCATAAGCTTTGTTGTGCTAAGCATCGGGGACGTTACCCGACGGTTGGCGCTGATGTGAAGTCGGCAAGCGCCAGTGTGAGCGGCGATACGGCGCGTGGGGCTGGCGCGTGGGGTGGGGTGTGAGGCTGGTGCGTGGGGGTGGTGTGTGGGGGTGGTGTGTGCGGCTGGTGTCAGCGGAACGCCGACAGCCCGGTGAACGCCTGACCGAGCACCAGTTGATGCATCTCCGGGGTGCCCTCGTAGGTGAGCACCGACTCGAGGTTGACCATGTGGCGGATCACCGGGTACTCCAGCGAGATGCCGTTGCCGCCGAGGATGGTGCGCGCGGTGCGGCAGATCTGCAGGGCCTCGCGTGTGTTGTTGAGTTTGCCGAAGCTGACCTGTGCCGGGGCGAGCCCGACGCTGTCCTTGAGTCGACCCAGGTGCAGGGAGAGCAGTTGGCCCTTGTGCAGTTCGAGAGCCATGTCGGCGAGTTTGGCTTGGGTGAGCTGGAATCCGCCGATGGGTTGGCCGAACTGGGTGCGGCTCGTCGCGTAGTCGCGGGCGGCGTCGAACGCGGAGCGCGCAGCGCCCATCGCACCCCAGATGATGCCGTAGCGGGCCTCGGAGAGGCTGGAGAGCGGGCCCTTGATGCCCTGGGCGCCGGGCATGAGCGCGTCGGCGGGAAGGCGCACGTCGTCGAGGACGAGTTCGCTGGTGATCGAGGCGCGCAGTGAGAGTTTGTGGTGGATCGTGTGGGCGATGAACCCGGGGGTGTCGGTGGGCACGATGAACCCGCGGATGCCGTCGTCGGTGGTGGCCCAGACCACCGCGACGTCGGCGATGCTGCCGTTGGTGATCCACATCTTGCGGCCGTTGAGGATCCAGTCGTCCCCGTCGCGGCGGGCGCGGGTGGTCATCGCCGCCGGGTCGGAGCCGACGTCGGGTTCGGTCAGCCCGAAACAGCCGAGGACGTCGCCGGTGGCCATGCTCGGCAGCCAGTGTTGTTTCTGGTCTTCGGAACCGTTGTTGTAGATCGAGAACATCGCCAGCGAGCCCTGCACGCTCACCAGTGAGCGGATGCCGGAGTCGGCGGCCTCCAGTTCCTGGCAGGCCAGCCCGTAGTGCACCGCCGAGGCCCCGCCGCAGCCGTAGCCGTGAAGGTGCATGCCGAGCAGTCCGAGTTCTCCGAAGCCTTTGGCCAGTTCACGGGCCGGCAGGTCGCCGATCTCGAACCATTCGGTGATGTGCGGGCTGACGTGCTCGGCGCAGAATTTGGCGACGGTGTCGCGCACCGCGATCTCGTCGGGGGACAGTGAGGCGTCGAGGCTCAGCGCGTCCTGCGGGTCGAAACGCGGGGTCGATGCGGTGGCGGCCATCGACTCATCCTGCCATCGTCAGCCCGCCGGAGACGCTGATGACCTGACCGGTGATGAACGATGCCGCCGCGGATGCGAAGAACAGCACCGGGGCGGCCACCTCGTCGGGGGTGGCGAGCCGGCGAAACGGGATCGCCTTGATCAGGGCGGCCTGCAGTTTCTCCGGCTGGGCGGCGAACAGCGGGGTGTCGGTGGGGCCGGGGCAGACACAGTTGACGGTGATCTGGTGGCGGGCGAGTTCACGGGCCAACGATTTGGTCAGCGCGATGACCCCGCCCTTGGCTCCGGCGTAGATGCTCTCCCCGGCGCTGCCGACCCGGCCGGCGTCGCTGGCTAAGTTGATCACCCGGGAGCCGCCGCCCGCGTCGATCATCGCGGGCAGGAACGCTGCGCACATGTTCACCGGGCCGAGATAGTTGATCGCCACGACCTTCTGGGCGAATTCCGGTGTCGCATCGACGAATTGATGGGTTTCATCCCACCCGGCGGCATTGACCAGCACCGTCGGGGTGCCCAGCTCGGTCTGCACCCGGTCGCGCAGGGCGTCGACGCTGGCACGGTCGGCGATGTCGACCGGGAAGGCGCTGATGTGATCGGGGTCGTGGGCGGCGGTCGCGGCGGCAGCGGGTTCGTTGAGGTCGGCGGCGACCACTCGGCAGCCCGTCGCCGCGAACCCCAGGGTGATGGCGCGACCGATCCCCGAACCGGCCCCGGTGACGACGACGAGTGTGTTTTCCATCCGGGTTCAGTCTTGTGGGTGCCCGCGGGCGCGGTCAAGGGGTGCTTGGGGTTGCCTCGCGGCGTGCCGGTGGACCGCTGCTTGTCGCACAGGCTGCATGTCCCACACGCTGAATGTCCCACACGCCCCACCGTTCACAGCGAGAGATGGGTGTGTCGATGTGCCCGCCTCTGTAGCGACAATGGCGGCGAACGAGCCGTTTTTAGCCGGTCGGCCCGCCCCAGGACGCCTCATCCGCCTCGCCTGCCCAAGGGGCAACATAGTGTCGCTGGGGAAGGGCTGCCCGCCGAGCCAGCGACAACAGTTCCTCGGCCTCGGCGCGCATCTGCTCGACTCGCGCACAGATGCGATATTCGGTGCCGCGCGGCATGGTGCCGGCACGGTAGCGGGCGCGGCCGATTCGGCGCACCCGGTCGCGCCGCTCCTCCCAGCGCAGCGCATCGGAGATGGTTTTCGACGCCCGCCCCGGGATGCGAAAGCCACGCCGGTGCAGGGCGGCGATCAACTGGCGCACGGTGCTCGGTCCGGTGTCGAAGAGCTCCATGGTCAGCAGATAACGCAATTCGATGCCCTTGACGAAACGACCGGATTCGCGTGTCGGGGCGGTGTTTGGGGAGAGATTTGGGGAAGGTGTTGTGGTGTCCATGGCGACACGCTGCCACCGGGGTCGGACACCCGCGGCGACCCAACGGCGGTGCCCCGCCGCGAAACGGTGTTTGGTCACACCAGCCCCGGATTGTCGCTGACTCGGTGGGCACCGCCCGCCCAGCGACAATCTGCGACTGAAGCGACCACTGGGTCTGCTGAGGCGCCATAATCGCTGAAAACCGGTCCTCGTCGCCGTTTTCCACCCGTTTGTCGCTACAGAGGCGGGCACATCGAAACACTGTTCGCGCGCGCGAACACGCCAACACGTGAACACGTGAACACGCCAACACGCCAACACGCCAACGTTTTAGGGCCGCACCTCCGAGCGGGCCGCGATGCGCTCCATCGTGCCCGCCATCAGCGTGTCCAAAAGGTCTCGGCTGTTCCCGTCGGCGTATCCGGCGACCAACAACCCGGCGTTGCGTGCATAGCTGAAGTAGCGGACCCGGGCCACCGGCTCCTCGGCATCCTTGGCATCCTTGGCATCCTCGGAATCCTCAGCCCCTTCAGCCCCCTCATCCCCGTCAACCCGGTCGATCCGGGTTACGGTGTAGCGCAGATGGTCCAGATCGCGCTCGAGGACCGCCACGGTGCAGTGCGTCGCCTCATCCCCGAACGATTCGCAGTCCGCCGTGAGCGCAGCACGCCGGTCGAGTGTCTCGGTGTCGAACTCGCGGTGCACCGTGATCCGCAGATCCACGTCGAGGTGCTCGGGATCATCGGGGGAGTAGGCCTGCACGCCGGCGGCCGCGAACGGTGGCGGCGCGAGAGACTCGGCGAATAGCGGGAAGCATTTCGCCATGCGCGACGACGCCGCCGTCGTCGCGGTGAAACCGAACACGTCGGACGGTGCAGGGGACTGTTGCACGCTCCAGCCGGTCGGGAACTCCGGCGTCGTAGGCAACATCGTCGCCAGTTCGGTGCCGTCCAAGGCGGCCAATCCCGGTGCCAGTGGCCGGTTTTGCGGTGAGCGCAGCACGGCAGGAACGGCGATCACCACCGCGACCATCACGATCACCGTCGCCAGCGTCAACAAAGACACCCACACCCAGCGCCTCACAGCGCGGCCAACTTCCGGACCGTCGCCGCTACGAGCCGCTCGATCAGTTCGCGGTCGCCGCCCTCCATGTTGGTGTAGCCCTGCACCATGATCCCGCGCACCAGGTACGCGAACCGTTCGCCGTTGACCGCTACACCGGCCTCCGCGCCGTCGGGCAAGGCGGTGTCGACCGTGCGGGTGGCGTCGTAGTCCTCGTAGGAACCGGACTGCGCGTTGGTCCCGGAGTAGTGATAACGCGTGCACCGCTGCGCCCAGTCGATGTAGTCGGCGATCACGGTGCGGGGCTCGTCGACGGTGTACAGATAGAAATGCGCCTTGTGGCCGAGCTGATAGTGCTCTCCCGGCAGCGTCAACTCGACCCGGGCGGAACCACCGTAAACCGCTGCGTCCCCGGGTATCTGGTCGAGAACGGGGATATCGCCACATTCACGCGGCGTGTATCTCTCGGCGCTGACACTGAGCGGGGCTATCGGGGTGGGCACCGGGGTCACCCGCCCGATCTTCCCGCTCAGCGAATAGTCCCACTCGGCGGGCACGTCGTCGGCGGACGGCAACGCCGCCGCCAACTCCCAGGCGGGTCGACCGACGAGGCTGGCGTCGTGATCACCGCGAAAGGCCACCACCCAGGCCACGCCGAAGATGACCAGCGCCAGCCCGACCGCGACCAGGCTCGTCGAGAAGCCGTGCCGCCCGCCAGCTTCATCCCGGCTGGCCTGGGTGGTGTCCACCCCGCGATCTTATGAGCGGCCCGAGAGGGTTAGACGCACTAATTTCCCCCTCGTGCCCATAACCGCACCAGCGCTCAGAGCGGGGTCAGCGGCGAGCAGTCGCCGTAGATCCCGTAGGTGGGCGGACCGAACACCCAGCATTGCGTGAACACCTCCTCCGGTGGCTGGGTCGCCGGACAGACCTTTCCCAGAATCAGGTTGTGCCCCCAGCAGTCGAACGAGTAGATCCTGTCCGGGTCGTACGCCGACTCCGCGCAGCCTTCCGTGCTGCCGTCGAGCGTGAACAGAAGACCCTTGGAGTTGGGGCACGGGGTCCACCGGGTGCCCCACGGGGGGACCGGCGGACAACTCTGGGCCTTCGGCACCAGGTGGGCCCAACAGAAGTAGGTGCCCGGCGGGAGACCGGCCTGGGCTGCCGGTGCGCCCAGCAGCACCCCTGCGCCGAGCGCGGCGATACCGCCGGTCACCGCCGCGGTCGCCATCTTCAACAGCTTCATGTTCGTTCTCCCGTCGGGTCGCAAGAAACCGCACGTGTGGCGTGCTCACCCGACTATCCGGCTGCCCGGGGTGCCGCAACATCGGCCAAAACGCGTAGAAATCGCCACCGGGAGCCCGTCCTGCAGCGCAGATGCGGGCTGACCGCCGAGCGCCCGGGACAGCCGCCCCGGTGGCAAACTGGCCGTATGCCCGGTTCGATCTGCGACATCCTGTTCTCGGCGGCCGCGCTGCTGGGAGCACCCGAGGCCACCGATCGGCTCGGCCTGCCCGCTCCGGCCCGGCGGGTCGTGGTGCTGCTCGTCGACGGCATGGGCACCCATCTGCTGCCGGCGATGCACGCCGACGCGCCCACACTCGCGGCGGTGAGCGCCGGCGAGATCGGCGAACTCCGCCAGCTGGAGTGCACCTTCCCGTCGACCACACCGACCAGCCTGGTGTCGCTGGGCACCGGTGTGTCACCCGGCCAGCACGGCGTACTGGGTTTCACCGTCAACGTCCCGGGCACCGACCGGGTGCTCATCCACATCTTCTGGCACGACGACCCGCCGCCGCAGAGCTGGCAGCCGGTGCCCACCTGGTTTCACCGGCTCAACACCGCCGGCATCTCCGCGCGAGCGGTGCTGCCCCAACTCTTAGTCGACTCCGGGCTCACCGCCGCCGCCTACGGAGGTGCCCAGTTCCGCGGCGTCCCGCCCGCCGCCGACTACGCCACCGACCTGCTCGCCGAGATCCACGCGGGCCCGGGGCTGATCTTCGGCTACACCAGCGTGCTGGACTCCGCCGGGCACGCCCACGGCATCGGCTCACCGGCCTGGCTGTCGGCCGCCGCCCACGTCGACGCGCTGTTGACCCGGCTCGTCGACGGCCTGCCCGACGACACCCTGCTACTGGTCACCGCCGACCACGGCGGGCTCAACGTGCCCACCCATGCGCGCGTCGACCTCGACGCCGATGCGGACCTCGCCGCCGGCGTCGCGGTCGTCGCCGGCGAACCGCGGGTGCGCTATCTGCACACCCGCCCCGGCGCGCAGGCCGACGTGCTGGCCACCTGGACGGAGAAACTGGCCGGGGCCGCGCAGGTGTACTCCCGCGACGCCGCCATCGACGCGGGACTCTTCGGCCCGGTGCGCGACGAATTCAGCCCCCGCATCGGCGACGTGGTCGCGGTGGCCACCGGCGAGACCGCCATCCTGGCCAGCGCCCACGAGCCGCCGCAGATCACCGACATGATCGGGTTCCACGGGGCCGGTACCGACGCCGAGATGGCGATCCCGCTGATCGTCGTCGCGACCTGACGCACGGGACCGAGCTGTGCGGTCGCTGCGGATCGCCGGGCCGGCTGCCGCCGGCCCCGTGTGCGGAGCACCATGGAGGTATGACCCTCGAACAGCGCACCGACACCGACACGTGGGATCCGGGCACCAGCGTGGGCGCCACCGCCACCTTGGTGGCCGCCGCCCGCGCCGCCGCTGCCGCGTCCCCCGACGCCCTGATCGATGACCCGTTGGCCAAACCGTTGGTGCACGCGGTCGGGGTGGCGGAGCTGTCGCGGTGGGCCGACGGCGACATCGACGACGAGG
This sequence comes from Mycolicibacillus koreensis, assembly GCF_002104795.1. GTDB lineage: Bacteria > Actinomycetota > Actinomycetes > Mycobacteriales > Mycobacteriaceae > Mycobacterium > Mycobacterium koreense. The sequence goes on along the minus strand of NZ_NCXO01000027.1, from coordinate 22,500 downwards.
ACCCCGACGTGCAGTGGGTGCTGCGCGGGTTCGTCGACCTGATGGCGGTGCGCACCCGGTTCTTCGACGACTTCCTGCAAGACGCCACCGATGCCGGCATCCGGCAGGTGGTGAACCTCGCCTCCGGACTCGACGCCCGCAGCTACCGGATGGCCTGGCCGGCCGGCACCCGGATCTTCGAACTCGACCAGGGGCCGGTGATCGGGTTCAAAACCAGCACCCTCGCCGACCTGGGTGTCGACACCAGCGCCGAATTGCATGCGGTGCCAATCGATCTACGTCAGGACTGGCCAGCGGCGCTGCGCGCCAACGGTTTCGATGCGCAGCAGCCGACGGTGTGGCTCATCGAAGGTCTGCTGCCGTTCCTGCGCCCCGACGCCCAGGACCGGCTGCTGGACGCCGTGACCGAGCTGAGCGTCGCGGGAAGCCGGCTCGGGGCGGAGATCTTCGTCCCGCCCAGCCGTGAGCTGATGGAACCGGTCACCCGACGCTGGCAGAGCAGCGGTTTCAGTGTCCAACCGCAGGATCTGGTCTACGACGAGGACCGCAGCGACGTCACCGTCTACCTCAACGCCCACGGCTGGTCGGCGACGACCACCACGATGCGGACCCTGCTGGCCCGCCACGGCCTGAGTCGCCGCGCCGACGACCCGCTGTTCACCAACAACAGCTACTACACCGCGACCCGCATATAGCGGCCGCACACCAGAGGATCGGCCGGCCGCGCCCCGACGCTCAACCACGATCAGTGGGTGGATCGGTGGGTAGAATCTGGCCGATGGGCGGTGTCTTGTTCTTCGACGGGAACTGCGGCATGTGCACCCGGGCACGCAACCGCCTGCTGCGGCTGGACCGAACGGGCCGACTCCGCACCGAACCCCTGCAACGGCCCGGCGTGGCCGAACGTATCGGTGTAGCCCCGGAGCGATTGTCGGCGTCGGCGTGGTGGTTGGATTCCTCGGGGGCCGTGTTCGCCGGCGCGAAAGCGATGAACGCGGCGCTGTCGACGGCGCTGGGCACCACGTTTCCACTCCGGATCTATTCCCTACCGGGGGTGGGGCGAATCCAGGAGTGGGTCTATCGATGGGTTGCCGCGCACCGGTACCGATTCCGCGGCGTGACACCGCTGTGCGAATCCGAACCCGGCCAATGCTCCTCCCGTCCGGGGTCCTGACCGGCCCGCATGCGGAGCGGTGGCCCGAAATCCCCCCGGTAGGCGCGTTCGGCCCCGCCCTGCACGGACGGGGCCGAACCAGCTAGCCGGTTGTCAGCCGGCCATGAACTCGTCGTACGCCGAGGCCAGCGGGCCGCTCAACACGGTGGTGTTGCACTGCCGCTGGGTCTCGCCGATCGGCGCCAGGATGTTGCGCAACTCGTAGTACTCGTTCGGGTGCGCGGTGAAGTAGTTGCGCACGTTGGCGGCGGCCTCCGGGCGCGGCTGGCTCACCGCCGCCGACACGACCGACCCGGCACCCGGGTGGGTCGCCAGGTAGCCCTGCGCGGCGTTGGTCGCGTTGTCGACGGTGCTCTTCACCCCGGCCGGGCTGCAGTCCGGCGCGGCCGACGCGCTCGGCGCCAGAACCGCGGCAGTGGCCGCCAGCAGACAACCCGCCCCGACACCGGCGACGGCGTGACGAATACCGTGGCGCATACCTTGTGTGTTCATTGGTTTCATTCCCCCTGACAGTGCTGTGAACGGGTGCGATTCCCCGCCCGAAACCCAAAGTACGGGAAGAGGACTCATCGGCAAGCTCACCGCCCGACGCCGTGGACGCCGCGAGGTCAGCGTTACGCGAAAACGAGGTGATCCCGCTCTCAAAAACCGGCTCTGAGCAGGGATTGGTGCCGCAGATGCGCCCAAAACTTGTGGGAAAACTCAAAAACGAGAGGGATTCTTACCGTGCTGCCAAGGAGGTTGTGACCGGATTGTGACCTGAAAACCTGCGAGAATGCCCCGAAAATCCGGTGTCTTTCACACCCGAACGCGCCGACGCGTCCGCGCCTCGCGGCGTTGTCGCTCGCGAGGCGGGCACATTGACATAGTGCTGCCCGCCAGGGACCACAGTGGCGATCGAGTCTCGTGAGTTGCCCGGGGCGCACGTGGCGCCCGGGAAGCCGGGCCAGCCCGGCCCGCCTGACAACCAGCCCGGCACACCCGACAAACCGGGTAAACCCGAAAACCCCAGGCCCTCAGATGCACGACTCCAACTGCGGCGGGGCGAACGTCACCGAACCGACCCCGCCGACCACCATCCCGTTGTCGGACAACGTCATCGGCGTGACGTAGCTGCAGGTTTTGATCTCGGCCAACCCGGCCAGGTACACCAGGTCGAAGTGGTACTGGAAGTCGCGCACCAGGTCCTGGGCCCGCCACCGCACGTCGACGACGAATCCCAACGACGACGCGCTCGGCGCCCCGAATCCGCGCGGGCCGGCCTCCCCGATGTGCGGGCGCACCGCCACCGGGCTGCCGTCGCGTTTCTGTCCCGTCAGGCTCAGGCTGTTGATCCGGTACCCGGTCGCCCCCTCGGGGGCGTGCGGGCCGAACGCCAGCGTCGTGCTGAACAGGATCGAGTAATTGGTCCCGCCGGCCACCGCGGTGGTGCTGAAACTGGTGGCGGTGTAGCGCAGCGGTACCTGTACCACACAGTCGTTGACCTTGCCGGCCGGATCGCCGCACTGGTCGTCGGGGTCGGCCAGCGCGCGCGGCGCGGCCAACGCCACCCCCAGCGCCGGCAGCGACCAGGATGCCGCGCGCAGAAACCCGCGTCGGGAGACATCGGAAAGATCGTTCACGGCTCTGTCCTCCTCGTCGAATGTTGAACATCGCGCAGCGCCGCCGCCACGGCCTCGCGGATGGGGCCGTTCCACACCTCGCCATGCCCCGGAAGCAGCACCTCGGTCTCCAGCAGCGCCAGCGACGACAACGACCGTTCGGCAAGCTCCTGATCGTGGCTGAACAGCGCCGGCAACAGTTGCGGGCCGGTGCGCGACACCAGCGGGTGCCCGGTCACCAGTGCGTCCCCGCTGACCAGCACCCCGTCGACCAGATAGGAGCAGTGCCCACCGGTGTGCCCGGGGGAGGGCACCGCCACCGGCGCCCCGGGCAGCGTCGCCGCGATCTCGGGGGTCAACACCTGCGCCGACGGGATCCCGGTCCGGGTCAGCCCGCCGGCACGCACCAGATGTGCACTCCACAGCGCCCACCGCGGCCGCCACAGCCGCATCGCCACATCCAGCGGGGACGCCTGCTCTAAATAATCGCGGCGGGTGTGGCCGACCTCGTCGGCGTGGCAGTACACCGGGGTACCGAGTGTCTCGGCGAACCAGATCGCCGACCCCAGATGGTCGACGTGGGCGTGGGTCAACAGGATCGCCCGCACATTGCCGGGGTGAAAGCCCAGCGCATCCACCGAGTCGAGCACGTCGTCGCGATCGCCCGGATAGCCGGCGTCGATCAGCAGCACCCCGGAGTCGTCGGTGACCAGCGTCCAGTTGACCATCTCGCTGCCCGCCAGATAGACGTGCTCGGACGCCTGGATCAGCCGTACCATGTCGGTCAGTCTAGGCACCGGGTAGAAATAGAGCGTGGCTGAGTTACGACTGGGATATAAGGCATCGGCCGAGCAGTTCGGGCCGCGGGAACTCGTGGAGCTGGCGGTGGCCGCCGAGGCGGCGGGCATGGACTCCGCGACGGTCTCCGATCACTTCCAACCGTGGCGCCACGAGGGCGGGCACGCCCCGTTCTCGCTGGCCTGGATGGCCGCGGTCGGGGAGCGCACCGAGCGGATCGTGCTGGGCACCTCGGTGCTGACCCCGACATTCCGCTACAACCCGGCGGTGATCGCCCAGGCGTTCGCCACCATGGGGTGTCTGTATCCGGGCCGGGTGTTCCTCGGCGTGGGCACCGGTGAGGCGCTCAACGAGATCGCCACCGGCTTCACCGGCGAGTGGCCGGCATTCAAGGAACGCTTCGCCCGGCTGCGCGAGTCGGTGCGGCTGATGCGCGAGCTGTGGCTCGGCGACCGGGTCGACTTCGCCGGGGAGTACTACCGCACCGACGGCGCCTCCATCTACGACGTGCCCGACGACGGCATCCCGGTCTACATCGCCGCGGGCGGGCCGGTGGTGGCCAAATACGCCGGACGGGCCGGCGACGGGTTCATCTGCACCTCCGGCAAGGGCGAGGAGCTCTACGCCGACAAGCTCATGCCCGCGGTCGCCGAGGGTGCGGCCGCCGCAGAGCGCGACGTCGACGGCATCGACAAGATGATCGAGATCAAGATCTCCTATGACCCCGACCCGGAGCTGGCGTTGGAGAACACCCGGTTCTGGGCGCCGCTGTCGCTCACCGCGGAGCAGAAGCACTCCATCGACGATCCGATCGAGATGGAGCGCGCCGCCGACGCCCTGCCGATCGAGCAGGTCGCCAAACGCTGGATCGTGGCGTCGGACCCCGACGAGGCGGTCGCCAAGGTCGCCGACTACGTCGGCTGGGGCCTCAACCACCTGGTCTTCCACGCGCCCGGGCATGACCAGCGCCGCTTCCTGGAGCTGTTCAAAACCGACCTCGAACCGCGGCTGCGCCGCCTCGGGTAACGGTCGCGCCCCGATACCTACACTGGGGCCGTATGACCTACGCATGGCTGGTGGCGGCGAGTGCGGGGCTTGTGCTGGTCGGCTGCACCGCCGCCGAGCAGGACGACGAGTTCGAATCGCCGAGCACTTCGTCGACGGCGAGCACCCAGGCCGGCCCCGCCGAACGCCCGGACGATCAAGAACCCAACGCCCCGATCGGTGAGCTGCTGAGCCTGGGCAACGACGGCGTGCACTGCTTCGGCGAACCGGCCGGCGCGGTGGCCGCGCAACTGCGGGCCAGCAAGGCGGCCGACGCGGCGAACGCGAAACTGACCCACGAAGCCGAAGACGAACCGTATCGCCCGCCGCCGGGGCAGTTTCTGCACGTCAGCGACGTCGGCGACACCCAGTTCGGTGCGCTGTGCTACCAAGTCACCGCCGCAGAATCCGCCGGATAATTCCGCAACTGCAGCGGCGAGGCCACCGCTGCGCTATATGCTGAACCAATGTGGGACGGACGTACTGTTTTTAATTCGCGGGCCAATTTTGCGCAGTGTCGAAGCGCGGCGGCCGGACCGGTGCGCCATGCCCTCGCCGTCCGGCGCCCGGCCCCCAGCGCCCCGCAGTGAACACCGGTCAGATCGCGTGGCGCCTCGCCGACGAACTCAGCCCGCGATTCGCCGAAGTCGACCGGGCCAGCGCGTTCGTGGAACTGGGCTCCGGGGACGACTGGGCGGCGATCAATCTGATGCTGACCTTGGCGGTGCGCGGCCGGTTGGCGCTGTCGGAGGACCTGCGCATCGAGGTGATCCGCTGGCTCAACGATCACGCCGCCAACCCCGACGCCGAGGCGATCAGTGCGCTGTTGTCGCAGGTGCATCGACGCGGCTGAGGGTGACTCTGCGGGGTGGCTCGCGGTTGCGTTCCACTCCGCCGACGGGAACCATGGATCCGATGAGTAAGGTCACCCTTACCACCGAGTTGCCGATCCCGGCGGCCACCGCGGCGCGGATCGCCCGCAATCCGGAGTTGATGCGCTACGTCCTGCGGCCGATTCTGCACATGTACCGGCTGAACGTCCCGGACCGCATCGACGTCGGAACCCAGGGGTCGGCGCGACTGTGGTGGTTCGGTCTCATCCCGTCCTGGACACATCACATCACCGTCAAACAGCTCGACGCGACCGAGATCTACACCCATGAGCACGGAGGGCCCGTGCGGACCTGGAACCACCGGTTGACCTTCGAACCCCTCGACGACGACCGGTGCCGCTACACCGACGAGATCGACACCGAAGCCGGCTGGCGCGGTGCCCCGACGAGGGTGTTCGTCCGGCTGATGTTTCGCCACCGGCACCGCCGCTGGCGCACCCTCGCCGCGATCCTCCAGTAGTGCGGTCCTCCCGTAGGGTGCAGCGCGGCCCGCCGGCACCGTGAGCCGGCCCAGGATGCGACGATAGGCGGCGAACACGACGGGGAGCACGAGGTGGTAGCCCAACGATGACCGCGCAGGCACCGACATCGCCGGGGACCGCCCGCGCCATCTACATCGCCGCCCCCGAAGGCGATACCGGCAAATCCACCATCGCCCTGGGCCTGCTGCACCGGCTGACCGCGACCGTCGCGCGTGTCGGGGTGTTCCGGCCGATCACCCGCCTCGGCGAGGACCGCGACTACATCCTGGAGCTGCTGCTCGCCCACGCCAGCGCCGAGGTCGACTACGCCGACAGCGTCGGAGTCACCTACACCGCCCTGCACGCCGATCCCGACGCCGCGATCGCCGACATCGTCGACCGGTATCACGCCGTGGCCGCGCGCTGCGACGCCGTGGTGATCGTCGGCTCCGACTACACCGACGTCACCAGCCCCGCCGAACTCGGCGTCAACGCCCGCATCGCGGTCAACCTCGGCGCCCCGGTGCTGCTGGCGGTCCGCGCCCGCGGCCGCAGCCCCGAGCAGATCGCCCAGGTGGTCGGGGTGTGCCTGGGCGAGCTGGCCGCCCAGCACGCCCACACCGCCGCGGTGGTGGCCAACCGCTGCGACCCCGACCAGCTCGAGGCGGTCGCCGCAGCGCTGGCCGCCATCGCCCCGAAGACCTACGTGCTGCCCGAGGAGCCGCTGCTGTTCGCCCCGACCGTGCGTGAGCTGGCCGACGCGGTCGGCGGGCAGGTCGTCTCCGGGGATGCCGCACTGCTCGACCGCGAGGTCACCGGGGTGATGGTGGCCGGGATGACCGCCGACCATGTGCTCGAGCGGCTGCGTGAGGCGATCGCGGTGATCACCCCGGGTGATCGCTCCGATGTCGTGTTGGCGGTGGCCAGCGCGCACGCCGCCGACGGATTCCCATCGCTGTCGTGCCTGATCCTCAACGGCGGGTTCGCGCTGCACGCCTCGATCGAAAAACTCGTGAGCGGGCTGGGACTGCGGCTGCCGATCATCGCCACCGGCTCGGGCACGTTCGACACCGCCAGTGCGGCGGGCACCGCACGCGGGCGGGTCACCGCCGCCTCCCACCGCAAGATCGACACCGCCTTGGAGCTCATGGAGCGCCACGTCGACGTCACCGACCTGCTCGATCAGCTCGCGTTGCCGATGCCCAGTGTGATCACCCCGCAGATGTTCACCCACCAACTGCAGGATCGTGCTCGGGCCGACCGTAAACGCATCGTGTTGCCCGAGGGGGCCGATGACCGCATCCTGCACGCGGCGGGCCGGTTGTTGCAGCGGTCCGTCGCCGATCTGACCATCCTCGGCGACGAGGCCGAGATTCGTTCGCGGGCCAGCGAACTCGGAGTGGATCTGTCCGAGGCGCAGGTGCTCAACCCCGAAACCAGCGAGCTGCGTGACGAATTCGCTGCCCAATACGCCGAGCTGCGCAAACACAAGGATGTCTCGCTGGACTGGGCGCACGAACTCATGCACGACGTGTCGTATTTCGCGACGATGCTGGTGCATAACGGCCTGGTCGACGGGATGGTGTCCGGGGCGATGCACACCACCGCCCACACCGTGCGCCCCGCCCTGGAGATCATCCGCACCGCACCGGGCATCTCCACGGTGTCGTCGATCTTCCTGATGTGTCTGGCCGACCGGGTGCTGGCCTACGGCGACTGTGCGGTGGTGCCCGACCCGACCGCCGAACAACTCGCCGACATCGCGATCTCCTCGGCGCGCACCGCCACCCAGTTCGGCATCGAGGCGCGAGTGGCGATGCTGTCGTACTCCACCGGCGATTCCGGCGCCGGCGCCGACGTCGACAAGGTCCGCGAAGCCACCGCCCTGGTGCGCGAGCGCGACCCGGATCTGTTGGTGGAGGGCCCCATCCAGTACGACGCTGCCGTCGAACCCAGCGTGGCCGCCGGCAAGATGCCCGACTCCCAGGTCGCCGGGCGGGCCACCGTGCTGATCTTCCCGGATCTCAACACCGGCAACAACACCTACAAGGCGGTGCAGCGCTCCGCCGGGGCGATCGCTATCGGCCCGGTGCTGCAGGGGCTGAACAAACCGGTCAACGACCTGTCGCGCGGCGCGCTGGTCGACGACATCATCAACACCGTCGCGATCACCGCCGTGCAAGCCCAGGAGACCCCGTGAGCAGCGTTCTGGTCCTCAACTGCGGATCGTCCACCCTCAAATACGCTCTGGTGCGCCCGAGTTCGGGTGAGACCGCTGCCAGCGGGCTCGTCGAACGCATCGGCGAAGCCGACGGGGTGCCCGACCACGAGGCCGCACTGCGGCAGGCGTTCGACCAATTGCGCGAGGCGGGGATCGACCTGCACGACGCCGACCTGGCGGCCGTGGGCCATCGGGCGGTACACGGCGGGCGGCGCTTCATCGAACCCACGTTGGTCACCGACGAGTTGATCGCCACCATGCATCAGCTGGAACCGTTGGCGCCGCTGCACAACCCGCCCGGGGTCCTCGGCATGGAGGTGGCCCGCAAGCTACTACCCGACGTGGCGCACATCGCGGTGTTCGACACCGCGTTCTTCCACCACCTGCCGCCGGCCGCCGCGCACTACGCACTCGACGCCGAGGTCGCCGAGCGGTGGCACATCCGCCGCTACGGATTCCACGGCCAGTCCCACGAATACGTCTCGCAGCAGGCCGCGGCGTTCCTCGACCGTCCCTACGACCAGCTGCGCCAGATCGTGTTGCACCTGGGCAACGGGGCGTCGGCGTCGGCGATCGACCGGGGCCGACCGGTGGACACCTCGATGGGGATGACCCCGATGGAGGGCCTGGTGATGGGCACCCGCTCCGGGGACATCGACCCCGGGGTGGTGGGCTATCTGCACCGCACCGCGCAGATGAGCGTCGCGGAGATCGACACCCTGCTCAACCGGCGCTCCGGGATGCTCGGTCTCGGTGGGGCGGTGGATTTTCGGGAGATCCACGCCCGCATCGACGCCGGCGACGAGGCCGCCACCCTGGCCTACGACGTGTACTGCCACCGGCTGCGCAAGTACATCGGGGCGTACCTGGCGGTGCTCGGCGGCGCCGACGTGCTCAGCTTCACCGCCGGGGTCGGGGAGAACGACGCCCTGGTGCGCGCCGACGTGCTGGCCGGTCTCGGGGCGCTGGGCATCGAGGTCGACGACGCGTTAAACACCGCCGACTCCCGCGAGATCCGCGCCATCTCCACCGACGCCTCGGCGGTCACGGTCCTGGTGGTGCCCACCAACGAGGAACTCGCGATCGCCCGTTCCTGCATGGCGGTACTGGGCTAGCGGTGATACCCCCGGAGCACACCCGGCTGTCCCAGGCGCTCTCTGTGCCCGGCGCGCAGTGGAGTGTGCTCGCCCACCCGCTGGACGGCCCAGAAACGCCGCTCGTCGAGCACGAGTCGGCGACGGTGCTCGCTTCGGCGAGCACGGCCAAGATCCTGCTGTTGATCGCGCTCGCCGACCGGATCGAGGCCGGCGTGCTGAGCCCGGATCAGCCGGTTGCACGCACCGACACCGAGCCGGTGGCCGACTCCGGCATCTGGCAACACCTGCGCATCGATGAGCTGGCACTGGCCGACGCGGCGCGACTGGTCGGACTGGCCAGCGACAACTGGGCCACCAACGCCCTGATCGACGTGGTCGGCGGAATCGAGGTGATCGCCGCGGTCGCCGAACGCGCCGGGCTGACCGGAATCGGCTTGCACGACAAGGTCCGCGGTGTGCGTACCGGAGGACAGCCGAAGACGTTGAGCACAGGCAGCGCCGCGGGCTACGTGAACGTGATGGCCGCGCTGGCGCAGCGGCGGATGCTCGGCGCCGCGGTCAGCGAACGGGTGTGGGAGTGGCTGTCCGACGGGCTGGACCTGAGCATGGTGGCGTCCGCGTTCGGGCTCGATCCCCTCAGCCACAGTGGCTCGGACCGGGGTTTGAGCGTGACCAACAAGACCGGCACCGACGCCGGGGTGCGCGCCGATGTCGGTGTGGTCTCCGGTCCCGCCGGGCGGGTGGTGTACGCGTGTGTGGCGAACTGGCGGGTGGCCGATGAGCGTGACGAGACCCGCGATGCGGTGCTGGCGGTGATGCGGGAGATCGGGGTGGTGCTGCGGGAGGTGGTCACCTAGGGGGTGGCCTGGCGGAGGCCCCAGAAGTAGGCGCCGTCGTCGCGTTGCACGCACGGTTCGGATGCCACCGGCCAGCTGTCGCGGGCCTGCTCGCAGGTCCAGGTGGAGCTGTAGGGGCCGATCCACGCCCACTCCATCGGCGCGGCATGGGCGATGTTCGCTGTGAACAGGGCGCCGACCGCCAGGGCAGCACCGAAAAGTACCCGCTGCACAGTCGGTTTCATCAGTGACCTGCTCTCCTTACTCACCCGCCGCCCGGGACAACATCAGCCTAAGTGGGCCAGGTTGGTGATTCGGACACTTTCTCTGTCCCCCGAACGGATCGGCGGTGCTAACCGGGATCACGTCCGCGGCGGGTCCGGCGCCAGACTCCCGTCCGGGGCGATGTGGGCGAAGATCTGCGCCAGCAGGGCGACAATGTGCGGGTCGTCGACGGTGTAGATGTGGTGACGTCCCTCACGGCGGGCGTTGATCAGCCCGGCCAGCCGCAGCTTGGTCAGGTGCTGGCTCATGGTGGCCACGCCGATGCCGGCCCGGCCCGCCAGGGTGGTCACGTCATAGGGCCCCTGGGTGGCCAGCCAGAGCACGTGCAACCGGGCCGGGCTGCTGAGCAGCGCGAACGTCTCGGCGGCCGACGCCAGCTGCGGCGCGGTCGGCTCCTCGTGCGGGTGCTCTGAAGTCATAGTTTCGGGCTGCCGTTCTTCAGGTTTCGTCGCGTCGGTCCCCATCTTCTCCCAAAGCCAAGGGCGGACTTCGCGCAACAGCACATTTGCATATTTGCGCAACCATCGAAGTGTCGTCAGGATGGGGACGTCCCGAGCGGGGGCTTCGTGCCCCGAATGGGGGCGCCCGCGGCGAGGAGTCCGCGCCCGCGCCCCGCCGCCGTTGACCGACAACCGATGGGGTGCCGTGACCGTGAGCCGAACACCGCTGCTGCTGCGTCCGCTCGCCTGGGGAATCCGGACCGCGCTGAGTGCCTCGGTCTCCGCCGTCGACGCCGCCACCCGCAGCGCCGCCGGCGCCGCCGACACCGTCGGTGCGGTCGCCTCCGCGGGGCTGCAGTTGGCCGCCCTGCCGGTGCGCGAGGGCGCCAAAGCGCTCGCCGGTGACGCCACACCGCTGGGCCGACGGGCCTGGCGCGGCGAGCAGCGCGCCTGGATCGAGGTGCCCGGCCTGGCCGGCCCCGACGGCGCCGAGCGGGGCGAGCGCGTGCTCACCGCGCTCACCGGTCACCCCGGGGTGAAATCGGCCAGCCTGAACCACCCGCTGGAACGGGTCGTGATCGATTTGGACCCCGCCGGTGATGCGGCGCCGTCGCTGCGGGAGCTGTGCGGTCTGCTCGACACGATCGACCCGGTCACGGTGCATCCCTGCGCCGATCGCACCACCCTGCCCGGCGACGGACTGCTGTTGGTCACCCGCGGGGTGATGGTCGCGGTGAACACCGCCGGGCTGGCGATCGCGGTCACCGGCCGGATGCTGCGCCTGCCGGCGGCGCCGCTGGCGGTCGACGCCGCCGCCACCTTCGCCAACTACCAGCCGTGGCTGCGCCGGCTATTACACGAGCGGTTCGGCGCCGGCACCGCCGACACCGCGCTGTCGCTGCTGGGTACCGGGGCACGTATCGTCACCCTGTCGCCGGCCAACCTCGCCGTCGACGTGGCGATGCAGGGCCTCAAAGCCGCCGAAACCCAGGCCGCCGCGCAGGCCTGGCGCCACCACGAACCGGCCCTGGCCCGCGCCGCCGCCACCGAGGTGCACCGCGGGGTGCGCCCGGTGCCGCTGCCCGACGGCCCCGCCCAACGGTTCACCACCAAGATGGCGTTCACCCAGGTGATCGGCGCCGGGCTGGTCGGGGCGTTGACCCGCAACCTCACCATGGCCTCCAACGCGGTGGTGGTGGCCGCCCCGAAAGCGGTCCGCAGCACCACCGAGGCGTTCGCCGCCACCCTGGGCCGCGCCCTCGCCGACGACCACGCGGTGCTCACCCTGTCCCCGCACGCCCTGCGCCGACTCGACCGCATCGATGCGCTGCTCATCGACCCGCGGGTGCTCACCGACACCGACCTGCGCACCCAGCCCGGGTCGGCCCCGGCCGCCCACCCGCTGGCCACCGCGTTGATCGCCGAGGCCCGCAGCGCCGGGGTGCACCTGGTCACGGTGGACACCGGCGTGCTCGACGAGCTTCGCCCCGCCTTCGACGAGCTGATCGCCGCCCCCGACAACTCCGGCAACCCCGACACCGACACCGCGCTCGCCGACGCCGTGGCCACGCTGCAGCGCGCCGGGCACACCGTGGCGGTGGTGTCGGCCAGCGGTGCGGGCGCACTGTGCTCGGCCGACGTCGGCATCGGGGTGCTGCCCGCCGACGACACCGCCGCGCCGTCCTGGCAGGCCGACCTGCTGGCCCCGGACCTGGCTGCGGTGTGGCAGGTGCTGCACGCCCTGCCCGCCGCACGGACCGCCACCGACCGCGGCATCGCCATCTCCACCGGCGCCACCAGTCTCGGGGCGCTGCTGATGGTGCCCGGGGTGCGCGGCGGACGCGGACCCGCATCGGTCACCGTCGGCGCGGCGGCCGGGCTGGTCTCCGGCTACCTGCTGGCACGGCGCGCCACCGCGGTCCGCGCGCCGCGACCCGCCCCCGCCCACGAGTGGCACGCCATGACCGTCGAGCAGGTGCGGGCGCTTTTGCCCGCCGCCGACCTGGACGCCGTCGCCGCACCGGAGCCGCCACCGAACATGGTGTGGCAGTTCCTCACCGCGGTGCGCGCCGAGCTCTCCGACCCGCTGATGCCGGTGCTGGGCCTGTGTTCGGCGGCCACCGCCATGCTCGGCTCCCCGGTCGACGCCCTGATGGTCTCAACGGTGCTGATCGGCAACTGCATGCTCGCCGCCGGCCAGCAACTGCAGGCCGAGAACCGGCTCAACCGGCTACTCGCCGCCCAGACCCCGCCGGCGCGCACCGTCGACGCCGACACCGGCGCCCACACCGAACTGCCCGCCGAATCCCTGGCGCCGGGCATGCTCATCGAGGTCCGCAGCAACGAGGTGGTGCCCGCCGACGCCCGGCTGATCACCGCCGCCGACCTCGAGGTCGACGAATCCTCGCTCACCGGCGAGTCGCTGACGGTGGAGAAGCACACCGAGGCGACCCCGGGCGCTGAGCTCGCCGACCGGCGCTGCATGCTCTACGCCGGAACCACCGTCGTGGCCGGCACCGCGCTGGCGATCGTCACCGCCGTCGGGCCGCAGACCCAGGCGCGGCGTGCGGCCGAGCTGGCCGCCGGGCAGCTGCCGGTGGTCGGCCTGCAACACCAGCTGTCGGTGCTGATGAACCGGGCGTTCCCGGCCAGCGCGGCCGGCGGTGTCATGGTGGGGCTGCTCGGTCTGCTGCGCGGCGGCACCCTGCAGATGGCGCTGGGCAACGCGATCGCGGTGGCGGTGGCCGCCGTGCCCGAGGGGATGCCGCTGATGGCGACCCTGGCTCAGCACGCCTCCGGACAGCGACTGAGCAAACTCGGTGCCCTGGTGCGTATCCCGCGCACGGTGGAAGCGCTCGGCCGGGTCGAGGTGGTCTGCTTCGACAAGACCGGGACCCTCAGCGAGAACCGGCTGCGGGTCACCGGCGTGCACCCGGTGACCGGATACAGCGACGACGAGGTGCTCGCCGACGCCGTGCACGCCGCCCCGTCGCCCGACGGCGCCGCCCACGCGCACGCCACCGACCAGGCGATCATCGAAGCGGCCGCCGCGCTGCCGCCCGGCGAGCAGCGCTGGCTCACCCCGGACGCGCACCTGCCGTTCCGGTCCGGGCGGGCGCTGTCGGCGTCGGTGTCCGGACGTGACCTGGTGCTCAAGGGTGCCCCCGAGGTGGTGTTGGCGGCCTGCACCGAGGCGCCCGCCAACGCCGCGGAACAGGTCGCCGAACTCGCCGCCGGTGGGCTGCGGGTGCTCGCGGTGGCCCGCCGTCGGCTCACCGCCGCCCAGGCGCGCACCGTCGCCGCCGGCGGCGCCGAGGCGGTCGAGGGGCTGTGCGGTGCCGGGTTGAGCCTGGTCGGGTTCGTCGGGATCGCCGACACCCCACGCGCCGAGGCCCCGCAACTGCTGGCCGATCTCACCGAGCGCGGGGTGGGCATCCGGCTGATCACCGGCGATCACCCGGTGACCGCCACCGCGATCGCCGCCGAGCTGGGCATGCCGGTCACCGACGAGCAGGTGATCACCGGCGCGGCGTGGAACACCTTGTCGCGCAAGCAACAGGAGCAGGCGGTCGCCGAGCGGGTGATCTTCGCCCGGATGTCCCCGGAGAACAAGGTGCAGGTGGTGCAGACCCTGGAGCGGGCCGGCATCGTCACCGCCATGGTCGGTGACGGCGCCAACGACGCCGCGGCGATCCGGGCCGCCAGCGTGGGCCTGGGGGTGGTGGCCCGCGGCAGCGATTCGGCGCACACCACCGCCGACATCGTGCTCACCGACGGGCGCATCGGTGCGCTCGCCGACGCCGTCGACGAGGGCCGGCGGCTGTGGCGCGGCGTGCAACTGGCGGTGACCGGGCTGCTCGGCGGCAACATCGGCGAGGTGATCTTCGGGGTGATCGGCACCGCGTTGACCGGGACCTCCCCGCTGAACAACCGGCAGCTGCTGTTGATGAACATGCTCACCGACGCGCTGCCGGCCACCGCGGTGGCGGTGAGCACCCCGGCCGGACCGGCCGGGCGGGTGGTGCACGGCATCGACGAGAAGGCGCTGGTGCGTGCTGTCGCGGTGCGCGGCGGCATCACCGGGGCGGCCGCCGCGGCGGCCTGGGCGATGGCGTCGCTGACCGGGCGTCCGGCGCGGGCGGCCACCGTCGCGCTGATCACCCTGGTGGGCACCGAACTGGCCCAGACCCTGGTGGATTCGCACGCCCCGCTGGTGTGGCTGACGGCCACCGGATCGTTCGCGGTGTTCGCCGCGGCCATCAGCCTGCCCGGCATCAGCCAACTGCTGGGCTGCACCCCGATCGGCCCGCTCGGCTGGGCCCAGGCGCTCGGCGCGTCGGGCGCGGCGGTCGGGGCGATCGCGCTCGCCCCGCGGGTGCTCCCGCAGCGTTGGCAGGCCGCCGTGGCTCCCGCGGTTTCCGAGGCAGCGCACCCCGAGGACACCCCGGGCGGCTCGGACGGCGCGGCCCCCTCCACCGCGCCGGCCGAACCCGGCCCCGACCGGAGGGTGGTCACGGCCCGCCCGGTTGCGCCGCCGAAACCGGTGCTCATCGGTGTCGGCTCGCCCTGAGTCGCCCCCGGCTCACGGCATCGGCCCGGTGTCGATCTGGCCGAACTGGCACGGGACATCGATCGGGGTCCGCACCGGTGGCAGCGGGAACCATTGGCAGCCGTGGAACTTCGGCGCTTCCGGAGGGGTGTCGGGCGGCTGAGGGTCGGCGCAGCCGCTGCCCCACCGGCGGGGCTGGCCGTCGGGGCACGGGGGCAGGCACTGGCCGCCGTATTCTTCGGTCCCGTCCGGGCAGGCGCACTGACCGTTGGGCCGGTGCTCCTTGCCCTCCGGGCACGGCCGCGGACATTCACCGTTCCACTCTTCGTAGCCCTCCGGGCAGGGGCCTTCGTGTTTCGGCGGCGAGTCCGGCGGGTTCTGCGGGTACCCGTGCCCGGCGCAGACCACCGATTTCTTCGGGAGTTCGGTTTCCTGGCTGGTGTCGACAAAAGTCCCGTCCGGGCAGGTCATGCCGACCCGTGCCTGTGCGTCGGTCTGCACCGGTTCGGAATTCGGGTCGTAGCACAGCAGCTTCAGCCCGTCGGGGTCCTGGCGCAGGCCCATGTCCACCCACCCGGGCGGGCAGCTGGGCCGGCTCCCGTCGGTGTCGAGGCCGGTCACCAGACAGCTGACGCCCAGGGTGGCGACGCCGTCGAGCCATCCGCAGTCGGCGTGGGCGGCCGCGATCGCACCGGTGAGCGTGCCGGAGGAGAACATCGCGGTCACCGCGAGGGCGCCGGCTGCGGCCAGTTGGAGAGTCTTCATGGCCCGACTATCGGGCGCCGCGGACAAAACAACATCGTCCAAAGCGCGTAGATGTGTCCCGCGGGGATCAGCGTGGGTCGGCGGCCGAGCGCAGCCCCGCGGTGAGCACGGCGAACACCCGCGCGCCCAGATCCTCGGGCACCGCGTCGGGGTCGAAGGCCCGCTCGATGGCCAGCCCGTTGATCAGCGCGGTGGTGGTGATTGCCAACTCCTCGGCGCTCAGCACGGTGTCGTCGCCGGTGAGGCCGGCGGTGGCGGCGGCGGCGATGCCGCGGGCCGGGCGGATGAAATGGGTGCGCACGCTCTCGCCGGTGGCGACGTCCCGGGCGCCCAGGGCCAGGAACTCCAGCAGCAGCGGCAGCCAGCGCGGGTCGCGGCCCACCCGGTGCAGAAACGTCGCGATCGGGTCGGCGCCGTCGCCGAGGGTCTCGAAGTCGGCGGCTGCGGCGGCGTCGGCGAGACGGTCGGCCAGCAGTGCGGCGAACAGCTCCCGCTTGGAGGAGAAGTAGTGATACAGCGCCCCGCGGGAGACCCCCGCGCCGCGGTAGACGTCCTCCAGCGTGGCGCCGTGATAGCCGTGCTCGGCGAAGACCTGCCCGGCGGCGCGCAGCAGGGCGGCGCGGGTCTGGGCGCGCCGCTCATGCTGGGGAGTGCGTTCGGTGGGCATGGCGTGAAACTACCCGATTTTCCTATATACCGCACGGCGGTATGTTTCTGTTACGGTGGGGTTATGACCGCCGCGCTGCCCGGTTCAGCGCCCCGAATCTGGTGTCGTGCCGCGTCGATGACTGGTTGGGGATCCTCACCGCCGAACGGGGACCCGCCGAGTAAGGAGGCCGCCATGCCCACCGACGCGCCGATGCCCACCTGGTTGCGGCGGGTGATGCTGGCCGATCGGGCCGGCTCCGCCTGGTATGTGGGGACCGGATTCATCTTCGCGCCGATCCTGGTGGTGCTCTCCCCGTGGCCGGTGCTCACCGCGGTGGCGTGGTGGCTGATCGGGCTGACCGGGCTCTACCTGGGGCTGCTCGGGGTGGCGATGGCCGTCGGGCTGGCCCAGGTGCTGCGCTCCGGTACCGAGATCCCCGCGGAGTTCTGGTGGGCGCTGATCGGGCGGTCGGATCCGGGGGCGGGGGCTGCGCATCAGCGTGCCCGATGACCCCGATGGCGGAGCGCCTCGACGACGACGAGCCCGCCGCGCCAACCGGTGAAACCCGGGTCCGTCAGGACAGCGCCATCAGCAGCCCGTTGAGCAGCAGGCCGGGAATGTCGAGCAGATTCGCCAGTGGCCCCAGCAGGGCGAGATCGAAGGGCCCGGCCCCGAACACATCTAGCGGCATGAAACCGCCACCGGCGATCAGCGCAGCCGGGTTCCAGCCCAGGCCGACGGCGATGGCCTGCGGCAGCTCAAGAAGAGCCCCGATGGGGCCGACGCCGGCACCGTGGAACATGGACGCGGTCGGGGTGTCCAACGCGCCGAACAGTGTCCCGGCGTCCAACAAGCCCGACGGGCCGCTGAGCAGCCCGCCCATCTGCAGGCCGACCGGAACGGAAGGGAACGCGCCACCCAACGGGGCCATCACCGCGTTGAGCAGCGGGGTGATCAGCGAGGTCAGGTCGAGGTATTCCTCGCCGTTGAGAAACGCGTCGGTCATGTGGGCGGGGATATCGACCAGCCAGTCGAGGGCAGCGAGCGGATCCGTTGAGGTGAGCGCGCCGATCGCCGACTGCAGATCGTCGGCCAGCGCCACCACCGGGCTGATGACCGGGCCCGCGACACCGAGCAGTAAACCGCTGAGCGGTGAGCCGCTGAAGCCGATGACACCGGCTTGCAGCGGGTCGCCGCTGAGGAGACTCGCCGCCAGCATGGTCAGGTACGGCACCTCGTTGCCTCCGAGAAATGCGGCACCGGTGGAGGTGCCAATCGGCAGCGATACGAGATGGTCGAACGGAACGAATCCCGACGGTGCACCCAGCGCTCCCAACAGGTGGGCGCCGGCATCTTGGAGGACACCACCGAGGACGAGAGGATTGTCCAACAGGGCGTCCAGGTGGGCGATCTGGTTGACGGCCAACTGCTGTGCGGCCGCGAAGGGGGCGGCGTCCCACCCGGTGAACAGGCCGGTGATGTTGGCGACCGCGTGGTCGAGGGTGTCCACCCAGGGGCCGATCGGATCGCTCAACGAGGTGAGGTCGACATCGTAGACCGCGTCGGGGATGTCAACGGCGGGCGCGCCCGGTGGCGCCAGCAGCGGGATGGCAGCGATCATGGCGACGCTCGCCAGGGCGACGCTGCCGGTGGTCCTGGGGCGGACGGTGGTGGACATGGCAACCCCCTGTGGCCGGTATCTCACCTCATCGATACACCTGAGAATAATCTGTGTGTTCACAGCGGATTAGGGCCGAAAGTAAGTAACCCGAGTTATGAACCGGCGCAAGTCGAGTCGGTTGTCGAAGCGTTCGGGGCGGTGGGCGGATCAGCGTCGAGGCCTGGGGCGCGTACGACGGATGTCCGTGACGTGCCGGGCGGTGAGGGCGAACAGTTCTGACCACTGCTCGGGTGTCAGGTCACGCGGCAAGGATCTGTCGGAGATTGACTGCGCTGCAATCCAACTCTTGACCGCTGATCCGGCTCGCGGTCCTGCAACCCGCGGCAGGATCTGTCGCAGGCCGCGGCCCCTGCTGGTAAAGACGGCATGAACAAAGGAGCGGTACTGCCGGTGTTGTGTGGGGTCGACGAGGGGGACGGCGCGTCGGGTGATGGTCATCAGGCCCGCGTCGACTCCCGGTTGCGGCGTGAACGCCGCTGCCGGAACCTGGCTTTCGAGTGTGAAGTCGTACCACGGCCAGAACTGGGCGGTCATCATCGTCGCGCCGCCCACCGCCGCGCGGCGGCGGGCGACCTCCCACTGCACAAGCAGCACCGCGGTCATCCAGTGGTCGGCGTGCAGGAGCCGGCGCAGGATCGCGGTGGTTTGGTGAAACGGCAGGTTGCCCACGACGGTGTGCGGTGTTCGGGGTAGCCGGAATCGCAGGAAGTCGTCGTGGACGACGGTGGTCCGGGACTTCACCTGCGGCCGTAGCGCTCGCACGTGTCGGGAATCGATCTCCACGGCGGTGATCGGCCGGCGCAGGGCCTGCAGGGGAAGGGGCAACGCCCCGCGGCCGGGACCGATTTCGATGATCGGCCCGCCGGTGCGGGCAACGAGGTCGACGATCGCGTCGACCGTTGTGGTGTCGGTGAGAAAGTTCTGGCCGAACTCGTGTCGGCCGCCACGGTAGGTAGGCATCGCGAAGGGACTCCGGGCAGTGATGGGGTGGCCCGGGCAGCACGAAGAAGCCGCCCAGCTGGTGCGCTGAGAGCGGCGGAGCGCAAAAAGAAAGAAGAGTCGCGGTCCACCGCTAGAAGCGGCGGAACCTCGTCACGGCGATGCTGGTAGTGCCCACGGCCGCACCCTACCTGCTCGCTGTCGTGAGGACCACGTCATGAGATCGGGCGGCCTCACCTTCCAGGGCGATGACGTCGGCGTGGTGGACGATGAGGTCGATCGTGGCTGAGGCGATGATGGCCTCGCCAAACACCTGTCCCCAGCGGGAGAACGGCAGGTTGGAGGTCTGTGCCAGGAGCATGCCCCGAGCCTTACCTAAGACGACTTATAGACGATTCAGGAAAATATAAGTAAAGTTACGTCGGTCCATGAAGCACACATCAAGGAGGATTCGTGTCTGAGACCATGCGACCGTACTTAACTGCGGGTATGGCGTTAGCGACCGCTGGGATGCTTGTCGCCGCACCTGTGGCTGCGCCGCCTGATTCTCATCTAACGTTAACTGAGGCCGATCTGGCGTTGACCGCCGTGACCGATGCGGTAACGCCGTACATTGACCTGGTCGGCGGGGCATTCACCAACATGACCGAGATTGCCAGCACTTGGCTTGGTAGTCCGATGCCGATCCTGACGACGGTACTGGGTAACCAACTTGGCTACGGCGAGAGTCTTATCAACACCTTGACTGGGGTTGGTTCCGACTTTGTCACGGCGCTGACTGATCTGCCCGACAACCTGGCGCCTGTGTTCACCGATCTGGCTGAGCTCAATATCGCGGGAGCGGCCGACGCTTTCCTTGAAGGGGTCGTCACCAATACCTTGCTGGCGCCATTCTTGGGCAACCTCAACGACCTGGTGGCCGTCATCAGTATTCCGCACACCATGGTGCAGAACCTGGCCGATGGCATTCAGGCGAGCACTCTGCCGCTGCTGCTCGGGGCGCTCGGAGCTCTGTCTCCGGTGATCGGAGCCGTAAGTGCCGCAGGTGACAGTGGGCAAGCCGTGGTGGATGGGTTGATGGGCGCTGATCCGGTAGAAGCCTTTGCCGCCGCCATCGGTGCTCCTGGCGAGATTCTGGGTGCGCTAATTAACGAAGGTCCGGACGGCACAATCGGATTCCTTGATGGTTCCAGTGGCATCATCAACACGGTGCTTAATGCGCTTCCGCAGGCGTTCGCCGGCGCGATCGTCAACGATTCAGCCTTCAGTTTGGGCAGCTTGGGTGATTTTGGTCTGCCCGATTTCGGATCCATGATGGCGTCGGTATTCGATGGCTTCAGCCTTGGTGATTTGGGTATTGGCGACCTGAGCGGTCTGCTGGACAACTTTGGTTTCCTGCCCGACCTGTTCACCCAGATCCCCGCGATGTTGATGCAGGCGCTGCTGGGCTGATTCAGATGTCCAGCCGCGCTGGTCGATGAGTGGAGATCAACCCGTCTCAGGTGACGGGGAGAAGGCCTCCGGTTGTGAAGTGTCCCCTCAACACCGCTTCACAAACCGGAGGCCTTCGTCATCGACGTCGACGTGGCGCTGCAGCAGGGAGACCAAGTCTGATGATTGAGACAAATGATTGGGTGCTGACGTACACCTTCGACTTGGACCTCGACGCCGCGGTCATGGATCACTGGGCTACCGTGCTCGATGAGATCGACGGGCCCGTCGCCCGCATTCCCGGCACGGGTTCTACGTGACGGTCTGGGTGGACGGCTCCGTGGAGATGTTCGACGCGCTGTCAACATGGCGCATGAGCTTTCGGCGCTGATCGGCGCCCAGCCGGTTGGTGTGGAGGTTGTGCGCGAGAAGGAGTATGCACAGCGAGCCGCGTCTCCGAGCATGCCCGAGCTGATGAGCGCAGCCGAGATCGCCGTTGAACTGGGGGTGTCGCGACAGCGTGTCCCATCAACTTCGCGACCTTCCCACGTTTCCGGCTCCACTGGCAGAATTGCGTGGTGGTGCAGTGTGGGATGCGAACGCGGTGCGTGTGTTCGGGTGCGGTTGGGAACGTAAGCCCGGCCGTCCCCGAGTCGGTGCGGCCTCCTGACCGGCATCGCTTATGTGGCACCCGCTCATCCTTGGAGACCTGGGCGCCGTAGATATCGGCGAAATGGGCACTGATCTCCCCGGTGGTCAACCCACGCGCATACAACGACAACACCACCTCATCGACATCGGTAATCCGGTGCTGGATTTCTTGACGATCCGCGGCTCAAAGCTGCCGGCCGGGTCCCGCGCCACGTCGATCTCGACTGCCCCACAGGTATCAGTGAGCACCGTTTTGGGGCGGGTTCCTGTGGCCCCGGGGAGGGGGCGGAAGGGACGATGAATCACATGGCTGGCACCGGAGTCGTGCCACACCCCATAATATAAGTTTTCTTACAGTGTTTTTCAGGAAAAAATAATTCTACGTTCACGTCAGGCTCCAAAAGGAGCTTTCCATGGGCCGAGGGGACGATCACCATGCAGAGCGCACTTCGATCACCAGCGTCTGTCAGCGTGGCGTTTACGGGAGCGGGGTTGATTGCGATCGCTCCACTAGCATCGCAGATTTCAAACGTGCAGATCAGCCAAAGCAACGCGATTGCAACCGCGGTCGAGCTATCTAGCTCCGTTACCGATGCGGCCGAAGACTGGATTACCGCATTCGGCGCATCAGCAGAAAACCTTGGCGGGTTCGTGCTGGGCTTCCCAGGTCAGTTAGCAAGTATGGGGCAACACCTTCTCACCGCACCCGGGCCAGTTACCTAGCGTCTCCGTAGATTTCCTGAACACCTTGATTGGTCCGTCTACCGACCTGATGGACACACCATCTCTATTTTCAATGCTGAGCGGACCACCTCTGGTGGCCTTGGCTGACACGCTGCCAGCCCCACTCGGCGGTGACGGCGGCGCCCTCCTCCTGGGCATGGTCGGGGCCAACATGATCCTTCAAGGGTTGCGTCCACCAGAGTGGTGTACGAGTCGGGACCTGATCTTGGTGACCGGCGTGTCGTAGCCAAATGATTGAAGG
>NZ_NCXO01000026.1 GCF_002104795.1 Mycolicibacillus koreensis | reverse complement strand
GTAGCCGCCGGCGGCCAGCCCGGCTACGGCGGCTACGGCCAGCCCCCCGGCGGCCCGTCCTACCCCGACCACGGCGGCTACGGTCAGCCGGGTCAGCCGGGCCAGCCCGGACCGTCGGGTCAGCCCGGTCCCGGCTACCCCGGGTCCGCCCCCGGCGGCCCGTCCTACGGCCAACCCGACTACGGCCAGCCCGGGCAACCGGACTACTCCCAGCCGGACTACGGCCAGCCCGACTACGGCCAATTCGACCAGGGCGCACCCGCCGCCCCCGGCTACGACGCCCCGCCGGCTTCCGGCTATGACTACGGCGAACCCGGCGGCTACGGAGCCCCCGGCGGCTACGGCGGCGACTACGGTCAACCCGCCCAGCCCGGCTACGGCGAGTTCGGTCAGCCGGGCCATCCGGCCGCCTACGGCGGTGACTACGGTCAGCCCGGCCAGCCGGGCGGCTTCGGCGCCGGACCGACCGTCACCCTGCAGCTCGACGACGGCAGCGGCCGCACCTACCAGCTGCGGGAGGGCTCCAACGTCGTCGGCCGCGGCCAGGACGCGCAGTTCCGGCTGCCCGACACCGGGGTCTCGCGCCGACACATGGAAATCCGCTGGGACGGGCACGTCGCGCTGCTGTCGGACCTCGGCTCCACCAACGGCACCACGGTCAACAACGCCCCGGTGCAGGAGTGGCAGCTCGCCGACGGTGACGTGGTGCGCCTGGGCCACTCCGAGATCGTCGTCCGGATCCACTAGCGAGCGTCGCCGGGTGAAGTTGGCCTGACTGCGCCCGGCTCGATCACCGTCCAAGTATCGTGACCTTGCTGACGGGCGCCCTCCGGCGCTGTCGAGCCCCGGAAACGCTTGAGGACGTTGACCGACACCGACGAACGTGGATGGCCGGTGCGCACGGACGGAGAGGACGCCAGATGCAGGGACTGATGCTGCAACTGACGCGCGTCGGTTTCCTCGTGTTGCTGTGGGTGTTCATCTGGGCGGTGCTGCGCACCCTGCGCACCGACATCTACGCGCCCACCGGCGCGGTGATGATGCGCCGCGGTCTGGCCATCCGCGGCACCCTGCTGCCGGCCCGCCAACAGCGGCACATCGCGCGTCGGCTGGTGATCACCGAAGGCGCGCTCGCCGGAGCCCGCATCACGTTGAGCGGCCAACCCGTTTTGGTCGGTCGCGCCGACGACTCCACGGTGGTGCTCACCGACGACTATGCTTCGGCGAGGCACGCCCGGCTGTCCCAGCGCGGCTCCGAATGGTATGTCGAAGATCTAGGTTCGACCAACGGTACTTATCTTGATAAGGCGAAGGTGACCACCGCGGTAAGAGTTCCGATCGGAACGCCGATTCGAATCGGCAAGACGGTAATTGAGTTGCGCTCGTGACCCTCGTTCTGCGTTACGCCGCACGCAGCGATGTCGGCCTGGTGCGCTCCAACAACGAAGACTCGGTGTATGCCGGGGCACGGCTGCTGGCGCTGGCCGACGGGATGGGCGGTCACGCCGCCGGGGAGGTGGCCTCCCAGCTGGTGATCGCCGCGCTGGCCCCCCTCGACGACGACGAACCCGGCGGCGACCTGCTCAGCAAGCTCGACGACGCGGTGCGCCAGGGCAACACCGCGATCGCCGCCCACGTCGAGGCCGAACCCGACCTCGAGGGCATGGGCACCACACTGACCGCGATCCTGTTCGCCGGGGACCGCATCGGACTGGTGCACATCGGGGACTCCCGCGGCTACCTGCTGCGCGACGGCGAACTCGCCCAGATCACCAAGGACGACACGTTCGTGCAGACCCTCGTCGACGAGGGCCGCATCAGCGCCGAGGACGCCCACTCCCACCCGCAGCGGTCGCTGATCATGCGCGCGCTCACCGGCCAGGAGGTGGAGCCCACCCTGACCATGCGGGAAGCCCGCGTCGGCGACCGCTACCTGCTCTGCTCCGACGGGCTCTCCGATCCGGTGAGCACCGAGACCATCCTGGAGGCGCTGCAGATCCCCGACGTCACCGAATGCGCCGACCGGCTCATCGAGCTGGCGCTGCGCGGCGGCGGACCCGACAACGTCACCGTGGTGGTCGCCGACGTCGTCGACACCGACTACGGCCAGACCCGCCCGATACTGGCCGGGGCGGTCTCCGACGACGGGGACCGCCCGACCCGCCTGGACCTGTCCGCCGGGCGGGCCTCGGCGATCAACCCCCGCCCCCCGGTCGTCAAACGCAAGCTGCCCCAGGTCGAGGCGTTCACCGCCCGGCCGCGCTCCCGCTCCCGGCTGATCCTCGCCGGAATCCTGCTGGTGCTGGTCGTACTCGCCGGACTCGCCATCGGCAAAGCGATGGTCTACAGCAACTATTTCGTCGGCGTCCACGACGGCACCGTCGCGGTCATGCGCGGGGTGCAGGGCTCGTTTTTGGGTAAGCAACTGCAGAAGCCGTTCGAGCGGATCTGCGTCAGCCCCGACAACCGGCTCTCCCAGATCCGGTGGGACGAGCCCGTCACCTGCCGCGCCCTGGTCGTCGACGACCTGGTGCCCTCGGCACGCCAACAACTCCTCGACGGACTGCCCGCCGGCACCCGCGAGAACGCCACCGACCAGCTGGAGAAGCTGACCGGATCGGTGCTGCCGCTCTGCTCGACACTGCGGAAGGCTCAAACTCCCCCGCCGGTCCGCGAGACGTTCGAACCGATCACCCCCTCCCGCCCCACCCCGGGCACCTCGAGCACCACAGGCACCACCACGACCACGGCGTCGAACACCCTGAGCACCACCGCCCCCACCACCACCTTGACCACCACCTCGGCGAATCTGCCCCCGCCGCCACTGCAACCAGGAACCGACTGCCGGGACGCGGCATGACCACCCAGCCCCAGCCCGCGATCCCGGCGGCGCCGGCTCCCACGCTGTCGACGCGGCGCAACGCCGAGCTGGGCCTGCTGTGCTTCGCCGCAGCGCTGACCACGATCGCGCTGATCATCGTGGAAGCCGACCAGCACCGGGCGTTGGGCTGGAAGATCCTCGGCTACACGGTGGCGTTTTTGGCGCTGTTCGGCGTGGCCCACCTGGCCATCCGCCGCTACGCCGCCTACGCCGACCCGCTGCTGCTGCCGGTGGTGGCGCTGCTCAACGGGCTGGGGCTGGTCATGATCCACCGGCTGGATCTCGCCGAGCCGGCCGAACAGGCCCACTCCGGGGCCACCCAACAGGTGCTGTGGACCCTGGTCGGGGTGCTCGCGTTGGCCGCGGTGCTCGCCGCGCTCACCGATCACCGCGAGCTGGCCGGCAGCGGCTATCTGTGCGGGCTGGCCGGGCTGGTGCTGCTGGTGATCCCCGCACTGCTGCCCGCCCGGTTCTCCGAACAGGGCGGGGC
This sequence comes from Mycolicibacillus koreensis, assembly GCF_002104795.1. Taxonomy (GTDB): domain Bacteria; phylum Actinomycetota; class Actinomycetes; order Mycobacteriales; family Mycobacteriaceae; genus Mycobacterium; species Mycobacterium koreense. Next base: position 55,799 of record NZ_NCXO01000026.1, on the reverse strand, counting down.
GAAGATCTGGATGCGGTTCCCCGGCTTCTCCATCCAGCCGGCCGAGTTCTCCAAGATTCTGCTGCTGATCTTCTTCGCCGCGGTGCTGGTCGCCAAACGGGACCTGTTCACCAGCGCCGGCAAACACGTCCTCGGGGTGAACCTGCCCCGCCCGCGGGATCTGGCGCCGCTGCTGGTGGCCTGGGTGGTGTCGGTCGGGGTGATGGTCTTCGAGAAGGACCTGGGCACCTCGCTGCTGCTGTACGCGTCGTTTCTGGTGATGGTGTACATCGCCACCCACCGGATCAGCTGGGTGGCGCTGGGGCTGGCGCTGTTCGTCGCCGGCAGCACCGTCGCCTACTTCCTGTTCAGCCACGTGCGGGTGCGGGTGCAGGCCTGGCTGGACCCGTTCGCCGACCCCGAGGGCGGCGGCTACCAGATGGTGCAGTCGCTGTTCAGCTTCGCCACCGGCGGGGTCTTCGGCGCCGGGCTGGGCAACGGCCAACCCGACTACGTCCCGGCGGCCTCCACCGACTTCATCATCGCCGCGTTCGGCGAGGAGCTCGGCCTGGTCGGGCTGGCGGGGCTGCTGATGCTCTACACCATCGTGATCATGCGGGGGCTGCGCACCGCGCTGGCGGTGCGCGACAGCTTCGGCAAGCTGCTCGCCGCCGGGCTGGCCGCCACCTTGGCGATCCAGTTGTTCATCGTGGTCGGCGGGGTGACCAAGCTGATCCCGCTGACCGGGCTGACCACCCCGTGGCTCTCCTACGGCGGGTCGTCGCTGGTGGCCAACTACATCCTGCTGGCGCTGCTGGTGCGCATCTCCCACGCCGCGCGCCGGCCGCTGGTCACCGTCCCGGACCCGTCGTCGACGCCGATCGCCACCGCCGGCACCGAGGTGATCGAGCGCGTATGAACACCTCGTTGCGCCGCGTCGCGATGGCGGTCCTGGCTTTGGTGGTGGTGCTGCTGCTCAACGCCACCTTCACCCAGGTGTTCGCCGCCGACGGCCTGCGCGCCGACCCGCGCAACCAGCGGATCCTGCTCGACGAGTACTCCCGTCAGCGCGGCCAGATCACCGCCGACGGCCAGCTGCTGGCCTACTCCGAGGCCGTCGACGGCCGGTTCCGGTATCTGCGCACCTACCCCAACCCGCTGGTGAACGCGCCGATCACCGGGTTCTATTCGCTGCGCTACTCCTCGACCGGGTTGGAGCGCGCCGAGGACTCCATCCTCAACGGCTCCGACGAGCGGCTGTTCGGCCGCCGCCTCGCCGACTTCTTCACCGGACGCAACCCGCGCGGCGGCACCGTGGAGACCACGATCAAGCCCGCGGTGCAGCAGGCCGCCTGGGACGGGCTGCAACGCGGCTGCGAACCGGCCTGCAAGGGCGCGGTGGTCGCCCTCGAGCCGGCCACCGGCCGGGTGCTGGCGCTGGCGTCCGCCCCGTCGTATGACCCCAACCTGCTGTCCTCGCACGACACCGAGGCCCAGCTGCACGCCTGGCAGCAGCTGCGCGACGATCCGGACTCCCCGCTGAGCAACCGGGCGCTGGCCGAGACCTATCCGCCCGGCTCGACGTTCAAGGTGATCACCACCGCCGCGGCCCTGGCCGCCGGGGCCGAACTCGACGAGCAACTCGACGCCTCGGCCCGCCGCGAGCTGCCCGACAGCACCGCCACGGTGGAGAACTTCGGCGGCACCCCCTGCGGCGACGCGGCGACGGTGTCCCTCAAGGAGGCGTTCGCCCGGTCCTGCAACACCGCGTTCGTGCAGCTCGGCATCGACACCGGGGCGGCGGCGCTGCGCAGCGCGGCGCACTCGTTCGGGCTCGACGAGGCGCCACCGGCGATCCCGCTGCAGGTCGCCGAATCCACCGTCGGCCCGATCACCGACGCCACCGCGCTCGGCATCTCCAGCATCGGGCAGAAGGACGTCGCGCTGACCCCGCTGCAAAACGCGCTGATCGCCGCGACGGTGGCCAATCAGGGGCTGATGATGCGCCCCTACCTGGTGAACCACCTGCAGGGTCCGGATCTGGCCGACATCGCCACGACCACCCCGCAAACACAGCGCCGTGCGGTCTCCCCGGAGGTCGCCGCTAAGCTAACGGAACTGATGATCGCCGCCGAGGCACGGACACAACAGGAAGGAGCCATTCCCGGCGTGCAGATCGCGTCAAAGACCGGGACCGCCGAACACGGCACCGACCCCCGAAGCACCCCGCCGCACGCGTGGTACATCGCGTTCGCACCGGCGCAGAACCCGACGGTGGCGGTGGCGGTGCTGGTGGAGAACGGCGGCGACCGGCTCGCGGCGACGGGCGGGGCGGTGGCCGCGCCGATCGGACGGGCCGTGATCGAGGCAGCGCTGCAGGGAGGATCATGAGCCCGAAAGTAGGCGCCACGCTGTCCGGCCGCTATCGGCTGCAGCGGCTCATCGCCACCGGTGGCATGGGCCAGGTGTGGGAGGCCGTCGACAACCGGCTGGGCCGTCGTGTCGCGATCAAGGTGCTCAAGGCCGAGTTCTCCTCCGACCCGGAGTTCATCGAACGGTTCCGCAACGAGGCGCGCACCACCGCGATGCTCAACCACCCGGGGATCGCCAGCGTGCACGACTACGGCGAAACCGAGATGGGCGACGAGGGCCGCACCGCCTACCTGGTGATGGAGCTGGTCAACGGCGAGCCGCTGAGCTCGGTGCTCAAACGCACCGGCCGGCTCTCGCTGCGCCACGCCCTGGACATGCTGGAGCAGACCGGCCGGGCGCTGCAGGTGGCCCACACCGCCGGGCTGGTGCACCGCGACGTCAAACCCGGCAACATCATGATCACCCCCACCGGGCAGGTGAAGATCACCGACTTCGGCATCGCCAAAGCCGTCGATGCGGCCCCGGTCACCCAGACCGGGATGGTGATGGGCACCGCCCAGTACATCGCCCCCGAACAGGCCCTCGGCCACGACGCCACCGCCGCCAGCGACGTCTACTCGCTCGGGGTGGTCGGCTACGAGGTGGTGTCGGGCAAACGGCCGTTCACCGGGGACGGCGCGCTGACGGTGGCGATGAAGCACATCAAGGAGCCGCCGCCGCCGCTGCCGGCGGACCTGCCGGCCAACGTGCGTGAGCTCATCGAGATCACGCTGGTGAAAAACCCGGGGATGCGCTACCCCAGCGGTGGCCCGTTCGCCGACGCGGTCGCCGCGGTGCGCTCCGGGCACCGCCCACCGCGGCCCAGCCAGCTGCCGTCGGCCGGGCGGGCCGCCCCGACCGCGATCTCGGCGACCGGCAAGACCCGCGCCGCACCCAGCGTGCAGCGCGCCGCCCCCGCGCGCGCCGCCCGCGCCCGCACCGCCGGCAGCCACCGCCCGCCGCCGCCGCCGCGGCGCACCTTCTCCTCGGGCCAACGCGCCCTGCTGTGGGCCGCCGGGGTGCTGGTGGCGCTGGCGATCGTCTCCGCGGTGCTCATCGTGCTCAACGCCCACGACTCCACGCCGTCGTCGCCGCCGACCGTCACCGACACCCCCGGCACACCGACCTCCGAGCAGCAGGAGCCCCCCGAGTCCCCCGCCCCGGAGGGCTCCGAACCCGCCACACCGCAAGCGCAAGCGCCGAACCGGGTTGTCGTAGTGACGCCCCAGCACCAAGTCGGGATACCACGATGACAACCCCACCGCATCTCTCCGACCGTTACGAACTCGGTGACATCCTCGGCTTCGGCGGCATGTCGGAAGTTCACCTCGCCCGCGACCAGCGGCTGCACCGCGACGTCGCGATCAAGGTGCTGCGCGCCGACCTCGCCCGCGACCCCAGCTTCTATCTGCGGTTCCGCCGGGAGGCGCAGAACGCCGCGGCGCTGAACCACCCGGCGATCGTCGCGGTCTACGACACCGGTGAGGCCGAGACGGAGTCCGGTCCGCTGCCCTACATCGTCATGGAGTACGTCGACGGGGTCACGTTGCGCGACATGGTGCACAACGACGGCCCGTTGGCCGAGCAGCGCGCGATCGAGATCATCGCCGACGCCTGCCAGGCGCTGAACTTCTCCCACCAGCACGGCATCATCCACCGCGACGTCAAACCGGCCAACATCATGATCAGCAAGACCAACGCGGTCAAGGTGATGGACTTCGGGATCGCCCGTGCACTGGCCGACAGCGGCAACATGACCCAGACCGCCGCGGTCATCGGCACCGCCCAGTACCTCTCCCCGGAGCAGGCCCGCGGGGAGCCGGTCGACGCCCGCTCCGACGTGTACTCGCTGGGCTGCGTGCTCTACGAGATCCTCACCGGCGAGCCGCCGTTCGTCGGGGACTCCCCGGTCGCGGTGGCCTACCAGCATGTGCGCGAGGACCCGGTGGCGCCGTCGCAGCGCAAACCGGGACTGTCCCCGGGGCTGGACGCGGTCGTGCTCAAGGCGCTGGCGAAAAACCCCGACAACCGCTATCAGACGGCCGCGGAGATGCACGCCGACCTGATCCGGGTCTACAACGGCGACACCCCCGAGGCGCCGAAGGTGCTCACCGACGCCGACCGCACCGCGATGCTGCGCAGCGCCTCGGCCGCCGGGGCCGGCCCGCACACCGATCCGCTGCCGCGTCAGCCGCTGGATTTCAGCGGCGACCGCAACGCCAGTTCGGTGACCCGCTGGCTGGTCGCGGTGGCGGTGCTCGCCGTGCTCACCGTCGCGGTCACCGTGGTGATCAACATGTTCAGCGGCGGTGGGCGCGCCCACGAGCTGGCCGTCCCCGACGTGCAGGGCATGGTGTCCGCCGACGCGGTCGCCGAGCTGCAGAAGAAGGGCTTCGAGGTGCGCACCGAGCAGAAGGCCGACTCGGTGGTGCCGCCGGACCATGTGATCTCCACCGAACCGGCCGCCGAGAGCACCGCCCACAAGGGCGATGTGATCACCGTCAAGGTGTCCTACGGGCCCGAGCAGCGCCAGATCCCCGACGTGGCGTCGCTGAGCTACGACGCGGCGATCAAAAAGCTCGAGGACCGCGGGTTCAGCAAGTTCAAACGCAGCGAGTCACCGTCGACCCCCGAGCTCAAGGACCGGGTGGTCGGCACCAACCCGCCGGTGAACTCCACCTCGGCGATCACCAACGAGATCACCGTGATCATCGGCACCGGCCCGGAGACCAAGGACGTGCCCGCGGTCTCCGGTCAGACCGTCGAGGAGGCCGAGAAGACCCTGACGCTGTCCGGGTTCACCAAGGTCAACCCGGTCTCGGTGGACAGCACCGAACCGCGCGGCCAGGTCGTGGGCACCCGCCCGGCGGCGGGGGAGAACGTGCCGGTCGACACCGTCATCGAGCTGCAGGTCTCCAAGGGCAACCAGTTCGTGATGCCCGACGTCAAGGGGATGTTCTGGACCGACGCCGAGCCGCTGCTGCGGGCGCTGGGGTGGACCGGGGTGCTGGTGAAGGGCCCCGACGTCGACGCCGGCGGCGACAGCCGCAACCGGGTGATCTCGCAGAGCCCGTCGGCCGGTCAGGGGGTCAACACCGACGGCAACATCACGCTGACGTTCGGTCGCTGACGGTCGCGTCGGCCGGCTGCACCGGCCCCAGCGCCGCGGCCACCTGCGCCTCCAGGGTGGCCAGCAGGGCGGCGTCGGTGCCCTGACCGCACACCGCCAGCCAGTTGGCCAGCAGCCGGTGCCCGCCCTCGGTGAGGATCGATTCGGGGTGGAACTGCACGCCGTGGATCGGCAGCTCCCGGTGCGCGACCCCCATGATGACCCCGCCGTCGGTGCGGGCGGTGACCCGCAGCGCATCGGGCAGCGTGTCGGGAAGGACCGTCAACGAGTGGTACCGGGTGGCGGTGAACGGCTCCGGCAGCCCGCGCAGCACCCCGGTGTTGTCGTGGTGGACGCTGCTGGTCTTGCCGTGCAGCAGCTCCGGGGCGCGGTCCACGGTGGCGCCGTAGGCGACCCCGATGGCCTGGTGGCCCAGGCACACCCCCAGCAGGGGAGTGCCGGTCTCGGCGCAGGCCGCCACCAGCGGGATCGAGGCCCCGGCGCGCTGCGGGGTGCCCGGCCCGGGACTCAACAGCACCCCGTCGACGTCGGCGGCCACCGCCGCCGGGTCCGCCAGGTGCGGGTCGTCGTTGCGCCACACCGTCGCCGACACCCCCAGCTGGCCCAGGTACTGCACCAGGTTGAACACGAAGCTGTCGTAGTTGTCGACGACCAGAACCCGCATCGTGTCAGGTTACCGCCCGTCGCGGCGGCCCCCCGGGTGCGCGGTCAGTACCCGACCGGCCCGCTGGGCTGGGCGTAGCGCAGCCGCAGCGGCTGGGTGTGCCCGGCGACCTCGACCTCGGAGCGCACCTCCTCGCTGTAGCCGAGGCCGAAACGGACCACATACTGCCGGTACAGGATCACCCGCGGCGACACGGCGAGGGCGGCGCGCATCGCCTCGGCGTCGCCGATCGCGGTCACCGTGTAGGGCGGGCTGTAGGTGCGGCCGTTGAGCAGCAGCGTGTTGCCCACGCACCGCACCGCCGAGGTGGCGATGATCCGCTGGTCTTGGACCTGGATGGCGTCGGCGCCGGCACTCCACAACGCATTGAGCACGCCCTGGATGTCCTGCTGGTGGACCACCAGGTCGTCGGGGGCGGCGTCGCGGGGGAAGCGGCCGTCGGCGTCGCGTTGGGCGTCGGTGAGGGTGACCACCAGCCCGGGCCCGCGCAGCGGGTCCAGCCCGGCCTGCGCGGACAGGGTGGCGGCGCGGGTGAGCATCGCCGTCAGGGCGGCGTCGGCCGACGCGCCGTGCACCGAGTCGATCTGGTCGGTCAGGGTGTCGCGGCGGGCGGCCAAGTCGTCGACGTGCTGCTCGGCGGCGTGCACCATGTCGACCAGGCGCGGCGCGTCGCTGCCGCGGATCTCCCCGCCCCCGGACACCCCGTGGGTGGTGGCCAGCAGCAGCCCGGCGGCCAGGCAGACCGCCGGCACCCCCGCCGACCACAGCGGGTGGCGGCGCTCGGCGTCGCTCGCGACCACCGGCTCGCTCGAGACCATCGGCTCTCCATTCTTCTCCACCGACCCGCTGCGTTAGGCTCGTACCCGACGAATGTTCGCCGGGGGCTCACCCCGACCGCGCAGTATCTTCAGTATCTGAGGTATCGATGCCCAAGTCCAAAGTCCGTAAGAAAAACGACTTCGCCGCCAGCGCGGTGAGCCGCACCCCGGTCAAGGTGAAGGCCGGGCCGTCCAGTGTGTGGTTCGTGGCGCTGTTCGTGGGGCTGATGCTGTTCGGGCTGGTCTGGCTGATGGTCTACCAGCTGGCCGCCACCGGCTACGACGTGCCCCCGGCGCTGGTGTGGATGGCCGATCTCGGCCCCTGGAACTACGCGATCGCGTTCGCGTTCATGATCAGCGGTCTGCTGTTGACGATGCGGTGGCGGTGACCCGGATCGTCGGGTGCTGTTATCGCGTCGTTACCCCGCCGATCACCGTTTCGTGACCCAATCACATCCATGTCATTTATCCCCACTGTGGATAACGCCTGTGGATAACGTGTCGTGGGGGTGGGGATGAGCGCCGCGGTCAGGCAGTGGTCGCCGCCGCCGGCCGGCATCGCCGGGGCCGGGTTGGCGGGGATGATCCTGCTGGTGGTGGGCCTGGCGGTGGTCACCGATCCGCCGGGCCGGATCCTGGTCACGCTGGCCGGGGCGGGGCTGGCGGTGTTCGCCGCGGTGTCCTGGCGCGCGCGGCCCCGCCTCGCCGTCGACGACGGCGCGCTGGTGGTGCGCGGCTGGCTGCGGGTGCACCGGGTGCCGCGCACCGAGATCACGCTGATCCGGGTCACCGAGTTCGCCCGGATCGGGCGCACCACCCGGCTGCTGGAGATCGAGGCGACACAGGACCGGCTGTGGGTGTTGTCGCGCTGGGATCTGGGCACCGACCCGGTGGCGGTGCTCGATGCGCTCACCGACGCCGGCTACGCCGGCGCCGGTTCCTGACAGCGCGGTCTAGTCGATGCGGTCTAGTCGATCGTGATCGACTCGATGACCACCGCATCGGTCGGGCGGTCATTGCCGTCGGTGACGGTGTTGGCGATGGTGTCGACCACCTGGCGGGAGGCGGGGTCGACGACCTCACCGAAAATGGTGTGCCGGCGGGTCAGGTGCGGGGTCGGCCCGACCGTGATGAAGAACTGCGAGCCGTTGGTGCCGGGGCCGGCGTTGGCCATGGCCAGCAGGTAGGGCTTGTCGAACGCCAGCTCGGGGTGGAATTCGTCGGCGAACTGGTAGCCCGGCCCGCCGCGGCCGGTGCCGCTGGGGTCGCCGCCCTGGATCATGAACCCGGCGATCACCCGGTGGAAGATCGCGCCGTTGTAGAACGGGCCGTCCGATCCGCCGGAGGCGTTGGTGGTGCGGTACTCCTTGGTCCCCTGCGCGAGGCCGACGAAGTTCTCGACGGTCTTGGGGGCGTGGTTGCCGAAGAGCGCGATCGTGATGTCACCGCGGTTGGTGTGCAGGGTCGCGCTGCCGGTCTGAATAGGGCTGTTGGTCACGACTGAACAGTCTGCCCGATGCCGAGACCCGCGGGCACCCCCGGGGTCCCCGTTGGGGGCGGGCGCCACACCGACCCGGCCACAACTGCCCGCACGGCGACAGCGGAGATGGCAGGCTAGGGACGTATTGCTGTCCGCCCGGCGAGAGGTGAGAGATGAGCAGGAAATCCGCGACGGCACTGCGGGACGCCCCCGCCGATGCCGAGGGCCTCACCCCGCGCCAGCGGTTGACCCGCGGGCTCGCCTACACCGCGCTCGGCCCGGTCGATGTGACCCGCGGGGTGGTGGGCCTCGGGCTGCACACCGCCCGTGCCGGCGCGACCGGGTTGCGCCGCCGCTACCAGGAGGGTCGGCTGGCCCGGGAGGTCAGTGCCGCCGGCGACACCCTCGCCGATGAGTTCGCCGCCGCCCAGCAGGTCGTCGCCGGCCTGCCGCAGGCGCTCCGCGATGCCCGCCGCGAACAGCGCCGCAGCCGGCGGCCGTGGCTGATCGCCGGGGCGGCCACCGCGGCGGTGGCCGGCGGGATCGCCGGTGTGGTGCTGATCCGCCGCTCGGCGGGCGCCGCCGAGGAGTCCTCGCCGCGCCCGCCGAGTGTGGACGTGCAGCCGCGGCCGTAGCGGAAACTACGCCTTAGCGGCCGGAAACCGCCGGGGTTCTGCTGAGATCGACGTCCCAGTGGACATACGGGCCCCAAATCTGGGGGAGTGTGTCCGCTCCGCTGTCGATCTCAGTCACGCATCCGGTCCCCGCCGCCCCGATCGCCCGCCCGCCGGGAAACCCCTGGGGCTGCCGGGTCAGCAGTGACCAGTGTTTTGGTGGAGACTAGGGGAATCGAACCCCTGACCTGAAGCTTGCAAAGCTACCGCTCTACCAACTGAGCTAAGTCCCCGTGACGATCTAGCCGTGCCGGTCGGCGAGGGTGTGCCACACGGCGGCCTGCCGACGCTCGCGCACCGCGAGGGCAGCGGCCACGCTCAGCGCGGCCACCACCACGATCACCCGTCGCATGCCGTCCCTTTCTCACCCCTGTGGTGGGCCTAGGAGGACTCGAACCTCCGACCTCTTCGTTATCAGCGAAGCGCTCTAACCGCCTGAGCTATAGGCCCGGGAAACCGATCTGATCGAGCGCCGAGATTACCGCACCGGGGCACCGGCCCCCAAACGCGCGGTGCTCCCGGTGGTCAATCCCGGTCGGCGAGGGTGACCTCCACCCCGCCGACCAGGTCGGCGGTGAGGTTGTAGACGAAGGCGCCGAGGGCCGCCATCGCGGTCAGCAACACGATGTTGACCAGCCCGATCAGCGTGGCCCCGCCGAAGATCGTGCCGGCGGAGATGATGTCGCCGCCGCCGCCGACATTGGTCTGGTGCAGCAGGTCACCGACGTTGCTGTTGAGTTTGCTCCACACCCCCATCGCGCCGAGGATCAGGTAGAGGAACGCCACCGCGATCATCCACACGAAAAACAGCGCCACCGACAGGATCAGCGAGGCTTTCAACGTGGTCCACGGGTCGACCCGGCGCAGCTGCATGCTGGCCCGCAGGGGACCGTTGTGCCGGCTGACCTGGACCGCACGGGTGGTGCGGGCGGGGCGCGCGGTGCCGGTGGTGCTCGGCGCCGCCGCCGTGCCCTCGGCGGTCCGGCCCGTCGGCTTGTGTGCGCCGGTGCGGCCCGCCCCGGACAGGTCCGGCAGTTCGCTGGCGTAGGACTCCGCGGCCACCGGGGTGGGCTCGACGCGGGTCACCTCGGTGGGTTTGGCCGGCGGGGGGGCGGCCGGGGCGGCCGGTTTCGGCGCCGCGGCGTGCGCGCCGGGAGCCGGGCGCGGCTTGGTGACCCCGCGCTGCCAGGGCGGGGGCACCTCACCGGAGGGCGCCGACCGGGTCGGCGCCGCGGGCGGCCCGTCGGGGGACGGGGAGGCCGCGGTGTCGGCGGCCGGCCCGGGCTGCTCCGGCTGTTTAGGCGTTGTCACCGGGGGGCTCCTTAGGCTTCGGTGTCGGTGTCATCGTCGACGATGTCGGCGTTGCGAGCGATCGCTAACAGTGTGTCGCCCTCACCCAAGTTCATCAACCGCACACCCTTGGTTTGGCGGCCGGCCTTGCGGACCTGTTTGGCGCGGGTGCGGATCACCCCGCCACCGGAGGTGATGGCGTAGACCTCGCTGTCGTCGTCGACGATGAGGGCACCGACGAGGCGGCCGCGACGCTTGTCGTACATGATCGTCAGGATGCCCTTGCCGCCGCGGCCCTGGGGGCTGTATTCCTCGATCGCGGTGCGTTTGGCGTAACCGCCGGAGGTGGCCACCAGCAGGTAGGTGTCCTGGCGCACCACGTTGAGCGAGAGCAGCTTGTCGTCCTCGTTGAACCGCATGCCCTGCACACCGGAGGTGGCCCGGCCCATCGGCCGCAGTGCCTCGTCGGTGGCCGAGAACCGGATCGACTGACCGTTGGCCGACACCAACAGCAGGTCGTCGTCGGCGGAGCAGAGCACCGCGCCGACCAGTTCGTCGCCGTCACGCAGGTTGATCGCCACGATGCCGCCGGAGCGGTTGGAGTCGAAGTCGGTGAGCTTGGACTTCTTGACCAGGCCGTTGCGGGTTGCCAACACCAGGTAGGGGGCGTCCTCGTAGCCCTTGATCTGGATGACCTGGGCGATGCGCTCCTCGGGCTGGAAGGCCAGCAGGTTGGCCACGTGCTGGCCGCGGGCGGTGCGGGAGGCCTCCGGCAGGTCGTAGGCCTTGGCGCGGTACACCCGGCCCTGGGTGGTGAAGAACAGGATCCAGTCGTGGGTGGAGCAGACGAAGAAGTGTTTGACGATGTCGTCCTGTTTGAGACCCGCGCCCTGCACCCCCTTGCCGCCGCGTTTCTGGCTGCGGTACAGGTCGGTGCGGGTGCGTTTGGCGTATCCGGTCTCGGTGATGGTGACCACCACGTCCTCGCGGGCGATGAGGTCCTCGTCGCTGACGTCGCCGTCGGCGGGGATGATCCGCGAGCGCCGTTCGTCGCCGTGGCGCTCGACGATGTCGCGCAGCTCGTCGCGCACGATGGTGCGCTGGCGCTCCGGTTTGGCCAGGATGTCCTCGAGGTCGGCGATCTCGGCCTCGATCTTGGCCAGATCGTCGACGATCTTCTGCCGCTCCAGCGCGGCCAGGCGCCGCAGCTGCATGTCGAGGATGGCCTGGGCCTGGATCTCGTCGATGTCGAGCAGCTCGATCAGGCCGGTGCGGGCGTCGTCGACGGTCTGCGACGACCGGATCAACGCGATCACCTCGTCGAGGGCGTCGAGGGCCTTGACCAGCCCGCGCAGGATGTGGGCCCGCTCGTTGGCTTTGCGCAGCCGGTAGCGGGTGCGGCGCACGATCACGTCGAGTTGGTGCTCGACGTAGAGCCGGATCATCTGGTCCAGGCGCAGGGTGCGCGGCACGCCGTCGACGATCGACAGCATGTTGGCCCCGAAACTGGTCTGCAGTTGGGTGTGCTTGTAGAGGTTGTTGAGCACCACCTTGGCGACCGCGTCACGTTTGATGTCGATGACGATGCGCAGGCCGACCCGCTCGCTGCTCTGGTCCTCGATGTGGGAGATGCCGGAGAGTTTGCCGTCGCGGACCTGCTCGGCGATCGAGGTGATGAAGTTGTCGTGGTTGACCTGATAGGGCAGCTCGGTGATCACCAGCGAGCTGCGCCCCTTGGCGTCCTCTTCGATCTCGACGACGCCACGCATCCGGATCGAGCCGCGCCCGGTGGTGTAGGCGTCGTGGATGCCCTGGGATCCGACGATCAGCCCGGCGGTGGGGAAGTCGGGGCCTTTGACCCGCTCCATCACCGCGGCCAGGGTGGTCTCCTCGTCGGCGTCGTGGTTGTCCAGCGCCCAGTACACCGCCTCGGCGAGTTCGTTGAGGTTGTGCGGGGGGATGTTGGTGGCCATACCGACGGCGATGCCGCCGGAGCCGTTGGCCAACAGGTTGGGGAACCGGCTGGGCAACACCGTGGGCTCTTGGACCCGGCCGTCGTAGTTGGGGATGAAATCGACGGTCTCCTCGTCGATTTCGCGCAGCATCTCCATCGCCAGCGGCGTCAGGCGTGCCTCGGTGTACCGCATGGCCGCAGCCGGGTCGTTACCCGGCGACCCGAAGTTGCCCTGACCGTCGACCAGCGGGTAGCGCATCGACCAGGACTGCGCCATGCGCACCAAGGTGTCGTAGATCGACGAGTCGCCGTGCGGGTGGTAGTTGCCCATGGTCTCGGCGACCGACCGCGCCGATTTGGCGTGGCCGCGGTCGGGACGGAACCCCGAGTCGTACATGGCGTAGAGCACGCGGCGGTGCACCGGTTTGAGGCCGTCGCGCACCTCGGGCAGGGCACGTCCGACGATGACGCTCATCGCGTAGTCGATGTAGCTGCGCTGCATCTCCTGCTGGATGTCGACCGGTTCGATGCGGTCGGCCGGGTCGTCGGGCGGCAAGGTGGTGTCGGTCATAAGGTCCCCGTTCCTCGGTCAGAAAGTCTCAGAAAGCTGATGCGTCTCGATGCAGAAGTGGCGGACGGTCAGACATCCAGGAAGCGAACGTCTTTGGCGTTGCGGGTGATGAAACTGCGCCGCGCCTCGACGTCCTCGCCCATGAGGATCGAGAACAGCTCGTCGGCCGCGGCGGCGTCGTCGAGGGTGACCTGGCGCAGCACCCGCACGGTCGGGTCCATGGTGGTCTCCCAGAGTTCCTTGGCGTCCATCTCCCCGAGACCCTTGTACCGCTGGATGCCGTCGTCTTTGTTGATCTTCTTGCCGGCTTCGAGGCCCGCCGCGAGCAGACCGTCGCGTTCCCGGTCGGAGTAGGCGAACTCCGGGTCCACGCCGCGCTGCCATTTCAGCTTGTACAGCGGGGGCTGGGCCAAAAAGACGTGGCCGTTCTCGATCAGCGGTCGCATGAACCGGAACAGCAGCGTCAACAGCAGGGTGGCGATGTGCTGGCCGTCGACGTCGGCGTCGGCCATCAGCACGATCTTGTGGTACCGCAGCTTGGCGATGTCGAACTCGTCGTGGATGCCGGTGCCCAGCGCGGTGATGATGGCCTGGACCTCGGTGTTCTTCAGCACCCGGTCGATGCGTGCCTTCTCGACGTTGATGATCTTGCCGCGCAGCGGCAGGATCGCCTGGAACATCGAGTCACGCCCGCTCTTGGCGGAGCCGCCGGCCGAATCACCTTCCACCACATACAGTTCGGACTTGGTGGGGTCCTGTGAGCGGCAGTCGGCCAGCTTGCCCGGCAATCCACCGAGATCGGTTGCACTCTTGCGGCGCACCAGATCCCGTGCCTTTCGGGCGGCCAGGCGGGCCTGCGACGAGGCGACCGCCTTGTTGACCACGGACTTGGCCTCCGACGGGTTCGATTCGAACCAGTGGGTGAGCTGTTCGTTGCAGACCTTCTGCACGAACGACTTCACCTCGGTGTTGCCCAGTTTGGTCTTGGTCTGGCCTTCGAACTGCGGTTCGCTGACCTTGACCGAGATCACCGCGGCGAGCCCCTCACGGATGTCATCGCCGGTGAGGTTGCTGTCTTTCTCCTTGAGCAGCTTGCGGTCTCGCGCATACCGGTTGACCACCGACGTCAGCGCCGAGCGGAATCCCTCTTCGTGGGTGCCGCCTTCGGCGGTGTTGATCGTGTTGGCGAACGTGTGCACCGATTCGGAGTAGCCGTCGTTCCACTGCATGGCGATCTCGGCCTCGTGGCCCTCACCCTTGCCGGAGAAGTCGACCACGCTGTTGTGGATCGGCTTCTTGGTGCGGTTGATGTGTTTGACGTAGTCGACGAGCCCGCCGGGGTAGTGGAACTTGCGGTGTTTGACCTTCTGCGGCCCCTCGGCCTCGGCGGCCTGCTCGCCGGCGGTCTTGGGTGCCTCGGCGACATCGCTGACGACCTCGTCGACGACCTCCTCCTTGCGGACGCGCCGGTCGGTGAGGGTGATGATCAGGCCCTTGTTGAGGAACGCCATCTCCTGCAGCCGGCGCGAGACGGTCTCGAAGTCGTACTCGGTGGTCTCGAAGACGTCCGGGTCGGCCCAGAACCGGACGGTCGTTCCGGTCTTTTGGGTTTTGCCGCCCTCTTTCAGCGTGCCCGGAACGGAGTGGTCGTAGGTCTGGAACCATTCGCTGCCGTTGCGCGAGATCTCGACCTCCAGGCGGGTGGACAGCGCGTTGACCACCGACACCCCGACCCCGTGCAGCCCGCCGGAGACGGCGTAGGCATCGGAGTCGAACTTGCCGCCAGCGTGCAGCTGGGTCATCACCACGTCCACGGTGGGAACCCCGGAGGCGTGCATGGCCACCGGGATGCCGCGGCCGTCGTCGCGGACCTGCACCCCGCCGTCCTCGAGCAACTCCACCTCGATGGTGCTGGCGTAGCCGGCCATCGCCTCGTCGACGGCGTTGTCGACGACCTCCCAGACCAGGTGGTGCAGCCCGCGCTCGCCGGTGGAGCCGATGTACATGCCGGGGCGCTTGCGGACGGCCTCCAGGCCTTCCAGGATGGTGATGGACTGGGCGCCGTACTCGTCTTTTTTCTTCTTCTGCGCAGCCACGGTCGGACAGGTCTCCTCGGGGGTCACGGGCGGACGGAACGGTCACCGCCGCTAGGCGTGCGTTCAGTCTACCGTGATCGACCGACAGCACCGGTTTTCTGGGCGTGTTTCCACCTATCTATTTGACCCGTGCGGACGATATTTTTGTTTCGGGTATGTCCTTCCGGTGGCGCGACGTCTCCACGGGCTCCTCGGGGCGTTGAGACCAGTGTTCTCGTCATCCGGTCTCAGCCGTAGGTGTCGCGGGGTCCGCGGCCGCGGATATGGCGCGGTCCCTTGCGCCAGGACGGGGCGACCGGCCCGGAGATCTTGACCGCGGTGACCACTCCGTCGCCGACGGCCGCGGCGATCTTGGCGAGCAGCTGGGCCTGCATCATCCGCAGTTGGGTGGCCCAGGCGGTCGATTCCGCGGCGATGGCCAGCACCCCGTCGCGCAGCGCGGTGGGGTGGGCGTGCTGGGCGATGTCGTCACCGACCAGTGCCGCCCAGCGGGCGAAGACCGATCCCTCGGCGACCCGTGCGGTCCAGCCGCGCCGCTGCGCCAAATCGGCCGCGGCGTCATCGAGGGGCTGCGGGTCCCGGTGATCGGGGCCGGGCCCCGACCAGCGCCGCCGGCGGCCGGTCACCCGCCCGGGCAGCGGGGCGCGCTGTTGACGGCCGATGTCCTTGCCCTGGCTGCGGGCCGCCTCGCGGGCCTCGGCCAGGGTGCGGCGCACCAGATCCATGCCGGGCAGCCCGGCAAGGTGCTCGGGGGGCCGGGATCCGTCGCGGGGTTCCTCGCGGGGTTCGTCGCTCACGCGGCCACCACCGAGACCGGCCCCTCGGGGCCGTCGACGAGGGTGATCCCGAACTGGCGGGCCCGCAGCGGCTCGGGAATGTCCTCGGCGACCGCGGCGGTGATCAGGACCTGCTCGACGTCCCCGGCGACGTCGGCGAGGGCGCCGCGGCGCGCGGTGTCGAGCTCGGCGAACACGTCGTCGAGCAACAACACCGGGTCGCTGCCCTCGGTGCGCAGCAACTCGAACCCGGCCAGCCGCAACGACAACGCCATCGACCAGGATTCGCCGTGGCTGGCGAAACCCTTGGCCGGGTGATCGCCCAGGCGTAATTCCAGGTCGTCACGGTGTGGGCCGACCAGGCAGACCCCGCGGTCGAGCTCGGCGCTGCGCCGCGACGCGAGTCCGTCGAGCAGCGCGTCGCGCAACGCGTCCTGACGTGCGGTGGGGTCGGCGGGCAGCGCGGCGGTGTCGACCTCGACGCTGCCGCGGTAGGCGATGGCCGCCGGGCGCGACGACGGTGCCAGTAGGTGATAGGCCTTGGCGACCTGCGGGGTGAGGTCGTCGATGAGCCCGATGCGTGCGGCCATCAGTGCCGCCCCGTGTTCGGCGAGGTGGCCGTCCCACACCTCCAGGGTGTCGAGCACCCCGGCGTCGGCGCGGTGGCGCGCGCCGGCCGCGGTTTTCAGCAGCGCGGTGCGCTGGCGCAGCACCCGCTCGTAGTCGGCGCGCACCGCGGCCAGCCGGGGGCGGCGCTGAGCGGCGAGGTCATCGAGGAACCGGCGCCGATCGCCGGGATCGCCGCGCACCAGCGCCAGGTCCTCGGGGGCGAACAGCACCGACCGCAGGACCCCGAGGATCTCCCTCGGGCTGCGCACCGGGGAGCGGTTCAGCCGCGCCTTGTTGGCCCGCCCTGCGGCGATCTCGAGGTCGACGGCGAGCTCACGGCCGTCGTTGACCACGATGGTCGAGATCACCGCACGCTCGGCACCCGCCCGGATCAGCGGCGCATCCGTGGCGACGCGGTGAGACCCTAACGTGGATGAATACCACAGCGCCTCAAGGAGATTGGTCTTACCGAAGCCGTTCTTGCCGACGAAGACGGTGCAACCGGGTTCCAAGTCGATGTCGACGGTGTCCCACGAGCGGTAGTCGTGTAACCCGAGCTGGCGAACGTACATCGGCGCTCCAGGCGTCCTCAGCCGGGCAGCCGCACCGGCATCAGCAGATAGACGTAGTCGGTCTCGGCGGTCGGGAACGGCCCCGAACCCTCGGGCGCGGTGTCCTCGGCGGCCGCGGGCCGCAGCACCGCGGGTTTGTTGGAAGTGGTGAATCCCATCCAAACCCGATCGGAGTGCAGCGAACTCAACCCGTCGCTGAGGTAGGTCGGGTTGAACGCGATCGTCAACGGTTCACCGACGAAGTCGACGGCGAGATGTTCCTCGGCACGCCCGACGTCGTCGGCACCGGCCGACAACTGCAGGGTCCCTTCGGAGAACTCGATGCGCACCTGCGCGCCCCGGTCGGCGACCAGCGCGACACGCTTGATGGCATCGGTGAGTTCGGCGACGTCGACCACGGCGACCGCGGCGTGCTCGGCCGGCAGCAACTGGCGGAATTTCGGGAACTCCGCGTCGAGCAGCCGGGTCGTGCTTTGCTTGCCGTCGCCGCTGATGCCGAGCAGGCCCTCGGTGCCGACGTCGGTTCCACCGCCGAGGGCCAGGTGCACGTCAGCGCCGTGCGTGCCGGACTTCGCCGCCTCCGACAGGGTCTTGGCCGGCACCAGCACCGCGGCCTGGATGTCACTGGATCCGGCCGACCACGTCACCTGGCGCACAGCGAGGCGGAACCGGTCGGTGGCCGCCAAAACGACAGTCTCGCCGGAGATTTCCATCCGGATGCCGGTGAGCATCGGCAGCGTGTCGTCCTTGCCGGCGGCGACGGCGACCTGCCCGATGGCCTCGCCGAACACGTCGGCCGGCAACGTCCCGGTCTCCGCCGGCAGGTTCGGCAGCGTGGGATAGTCCTCGACGGCCATGGTGGGCAGCGAAAACTTGGCGTTGCCGCAGGTCAACGCCACCCGGGTGCCGTCGACAGCAACGTCGACGGGTTTGGCCGGCATGGCTCGGGTGATGTCGGACAGCAGCCGACCGGACACCAAAACGCTTCCGGTACCGGCGATTTCGGCGGGAAGCCGCACCACCGCGGAGACCTCGTAGTCGAATCCGGAGATCGTCAGACCGTCCTCGGTGCCGGTGAGCAGCACCCCGGCCAGCACCGGGTTCGGCGGTCGCGACGGGAGGTTCTTGGCCACCCAGGCCACCGCGTCGGCGAAGTCGTCGCGAACAACACGGAACTTCAGATCACCGAGATCAACGTTCGTTGCCCCGTCCATAGCGTCCCTTCATCACCCCTCATGACAAGCTCCCGACCGGCGGCCACCTCGGTGACGAACACCAGCGGGCGTGCGACGCCACGACGACCGTAACGGCCTCGCGTGACAACCGTAGAGCTTTCCGGGAGTTCTGGAAAGTTGGTCACCGGCGCTGCGAAGCGCCGACGGACCGGGCAACGGGCCGGTGTGGATGAGACCGTCCCCAGGTGCTGTTTTCTGTTGAAGGAATCAAGAGATAATTCAGTATCAGTAATAGGTCCTGTGGAAGCTGGGTATAACCGCCCATCGCCGCTGGTCGACGCGGGTACCACGGTGGGGACAACCCGGTGGACCGATCAGCGCACGGCTGTGGAGGGCTGGGGACCGTCGGTGGTTGGGGACAACGGTCCCACGTCGGTCCGAAGGTTTGGCGGTTTCATCCCCAGGTTGTCCACAACGCCGGCTGGGACAGGTGTTGCCCAAGTTGTTTCGCTGGGCCGGCCGGAAACTACTGGCGGGAGCGCTGACGGATGCGGGTGGTGAGTTCTTTGACGTGTTCGAAGACCTCACGACGCTCCGCCATCTCGGCGAGGATCTTGCGCTGGGCGTACATCACCGTGGTGTGGTCACGGTCGAAGGACTGACCGATCTTCGGCAGCGACAGGTCGGTGAGCTCCCGACACAGATACATCGCGATCTGGCGGGGTTGGGCCAGTGCCCGGGACTTACCGGGCCCGCGCAACTCCTCGACGGTGGTCTCGAAGTACTCCGCGGTGGCGGCCATGATCGTCGCCGAGCTGATCTGCATCGAGCTGGGATGGGTGATCAGGTCCTGCAGGACGATCTCGGCCAGCGCGGTGTCGATGGGGCTTTTGTTCAGCGACGCGAACGCGGTGACCCGGATCAGCGCGCCCTCCAACTCGCGGATGTTGCGTTCGATGCTGCTGGCGATCAACTCGAGTACGTCGCTGGGAACATCGAGACGGTCGGTCTGGGCCTTCTTGCTCAAGATCGCGATCCGGGTCTCCAGCTCCGGGGGCTGCACATCGGTGATCAGGCCCCATTCGAAGCGGGTTCGCAGCCTTTCCTCCAGTGTCGCAAGCTGTTTGGGAGGACGGTCGGAGGAGATGACGATCTGTTTGTTGGCGTTGTGCAACGTGTTGAAGGTGTGGAAGAACTCTTCCTGGATACCTTCCTTGCCCTCGATGAACTGGATGTCGTCGACGAGCAGCACGTCGATGTCGCGGTAGCTGCGCTTGAACGCCACCCGGCGGTCGTCGCGCAGCGAGTTGATGAAGTCGTTGGTGAACTCTTCGGTGGAGACGTATTTGACCCGCATGCCCGGGAACAGCCGCTGGGCGTAGTTGCCGATGGCGTGCAGCAGGTGGGTCTTGCCCAGACCGGACTCGCCCCAGATGAACAGCGGGTTGTAGGCGCGCGCCGGGGCTTCGGAGACCGCCAGCGCCGCCGCGTGGGCGAACCGGTTGGACGACCCGATCACGAACGTCTCGAACGTGTAGCGCCGGTTGAGGCTGGTCTCGTCGGTCTGGGTGGAGTCGGTGCCGATGGGGCGCTCGGCGAAATACGACGGCCAGTTCTCGCCGCTGACCAGGGTCTCCTGGTCGTCGTCGGCGGGATCCTCGGGCTGCTCGGTGGTCGGCGGAGCGATGCGCACCCCCAACTCGATGGGCTGGCCGAGCCGGTTGCTCAAGGCGTCGGTGATGCGGCTGCGCAGGTGGCGTTCGATCTCGTTCTGGACGTAACTGCTTGGCACCGACAGCAGCGCGAAGCCTTCGGCGATCGTCAACGGTTCGACGAGATTGAGCCAGGCCTTCTGCTGCGGGCTCAACGGGGGAGGGTCACCGGGGTTGGGTGGGCGGCCGGTCTCGCCGTTGAGTTCGGCGACGACCTCACGCCAGACCACGGCGAATGTCCGGCCCGGATCCTCGGTCAACGAAGCAGCCCCCTCCTATGAGGTGATGTCGCGGGCGTCGTCGAACGGCGCCCGCTCTCCACAGAGGTTATCCACAGTTGTGGAGGGAACGAGCGTTCGATGCCGCAGTAGTGAGGCTGCGACATCCCTGTTCGGCGCGCAAGACGGTCCGTCAGGGTCGTGAGGACGGGCAATCGACGAGCCATCCGCGCTTCGTTGTCAGGCGCCGTTCCAGCCGGAAACGACACGGCCAGAAGCTAACAGCTTTGGACCCCGACAACCAATCGTTTCGGCAGATTCGCGCAGAACCCGAGGTGGGCTGTGATCGATGGGACTGATGTGGTGGCCGCGTGCGCCGGCGTCGACGCGGGGGATCCGAACGGCGCGGGCACGGCGGACGGCGGGAAGCCCCGCCGGGAGCCGGCCTGGGCGGCCGGGGCGAGGTTTGACCCGGGAACGCGCGGTCAGTACCCTCAAACAGTCGCCCGAACGTCGGCGATACGGCTGCGACCCAGGTGGGGACCGCGCCGGTTACCAGCAGCACATGAGACCTACCTAACGGCCATCGCGTCCAACCGCTATGCACTGGACACCGGGTGAGCCACACATAGCGAGGAGAGAGAGCCGTGGCCAAAGGCAAGCGGACCTTCCAGCCGAACAACCGTCGCCGTGCCCGCGTGCACGGGTTCCGGTTGCGGATGCGCACCCGGGCGGGACGCGCCATCGTGTCCGGTCGGCGCCGTAAGGGCCGTCGGTCGCTGACCGCGTGATCCGTGCTTGCCGCGCGGAATCGGATGCGGCGCTCCGCGGAGTTCGCCGCGACGATCAAAAACGGTCGCCGTAGCGCTCACCCCGCCCTGGTCCTGCATGCCCACCGGGCGACGCCGGGGGCATCGGCGCCCGGCCCACGGGTTGGGCTGGTGGTGAGCAAGGCGGTCGGCAACGCCGTGGTCCGTCACCGGGTGTCCCGGCAACTACGCCACGTGGCCCGCTCCGTCATCGACGACCTCGACCCCGACGTCCGGCTGGTCATCCGCGCGCGCCCCGGTAGCCACCGGACGTCCTCGGCGGCGATGGCGGCCCAGCTGCGCGCCGCGCTGACGCGAACGGCGGCGCGGCCCGGGAGCTGGCGGTGAACGCCCGGCGGTGGCGCAGCGTCCCGGTGCGGGTGGTGATCGCCCTGATCGAGGGCTACCGGGGGATGATCTCACCGCTGCGGTTGCCGACGTGCCGGTTCACGCCCACCTGTAGCCAGTACGCGGTCGAGGCCCTGACCCGGCACGGGTTGGTGCGCGGCGGGGCGCTCGCGGTGTGGCGGCTCCTCAAATGCGGGCCCTGGCATCCGGGCGGCTGGGACCCGGTGCCCGGCACCACCGAATCCGACGACGACGTTGCGACCGGCCAGCGAGCGGAGAGTGAATCCCTTGTCCTTTGATCCGATGAGTCTCGACTACGTCTATTACCCGGTCTCCGCGATCATGTGGGTCTGGTACAAGCTGTTCGGCGTGGTGCTGGGCCCGGCCAGCTTCTACACCTGGGTGCTGGCGGTGATGTTTTTGGTGTTCACCCTGCGCGCCATCCTCTACAAGCCGTTCGTGCGGCAGATCCGCACCACCCGCAAGATGCAGGAACTGCAGCCGCAGATCAAGGCGCTGCAGAAGAAGTACAGCAAGGACCGCCAGCGGATGGCGCTGGAGATGCAGAAACTGCAGCGCGAACACGACTTCAACCCGCTGCTGGGCTGCCTGCCGATGCTTGCCCAGGTGCCGGTGTTCCTGGGCCTGTTCCATGTGCTGCGGTCGTTCAACCGCACCGGCACCGGCATCGGGCAACTCGGCCTGTCGGTGCAGGAGAACGCGTCGCTGGGCAACTACGTCTTCAGCGCCGAGGACGTCGGCAACTTCCTGAACGCGAAACTCTTCGGAGCGCCGCTGGGGGCCACGATGACCCAGCGCGGTCCCACGCTGGAGGCGTTCGGCGACGACTTCAGTCGGGGCGCGTTGATCGCGGTCGGGGTGCCGGTGATGATCCTCGCCGGCATCGCCACCTACTTCAACAGTCGTGCGTCGGTGGCCCGGCAGAGCCCGGAGGCCGCCGCCAACCCGCAGACCGCGATCATGAACAAGCTCGCCCTCTACGTCTTCCCGCTCGGTGTGGTGGTCGGGGGTCCGTTCCTGCCGTTGGCGATCATCTTCTACTGGTTCTCCAACAACATCTGGACCTTCGGCCAGCAGCACTACGTCTTCGGCAAGATCGAAGAGGAGGAAGCGGCGAAGAAGCAAGAGGTGCTCGAGCGTCGCTCGGCCAACGCGCCGGCCCCCGGTGCCAAGCCGACCCGGCCCGCCAAGGGCAAGCGCGCCGGCGCGCCGGACGCCGAGGACACCGGCGCGGATGAGGGTCCCGCCGCGACCGACACCGCCACCGATGCGCCGAGCAAGGCCGCCACCGACACCGCCGGGAGCGCCGCGGCCAGGGCCGGGAAGAAACCGCAACCCGGCCGCAAGCCGAAGAAACGGAAGCAGTGAACGGGAGCGGCGCGGTGTGCGCCGACCCGGGGGAGAAGGAGAACACGACGATGACCGATGCCACCACGGCCGACGGGGCCACCGACGAGACCACCACGGCGACCGACGCCGACGCGGTCGAGCGGATCGATGAGGGGGAGGACCGCTTGGTCGCCGAGGGGGAGATCGCCGGGGACTACCTCGAGGAGTTGCTCGATCTGCTCGACTTCGACGGCGACATCGATCTCGACGTCGAGGGCAACCGGGCGGTGGTGAGCATCGACGGTGGCGACGATCTGACCAAGCTGGTCGGTCGCACCGGTGAGGTGCTCGACGCCCTGCAGGAGCTGACCCGGCTGGCCGTGCATCAGAAGACCGGGGAGCGCAGCCGGCTCATGCTCGACATCGCCGGCTGGCGACGCGACCGGCGCACCGAGCTGGCCGCCCTCGGCGACACGGTGGCCCGGCGGGTTGCCGAGACCGGGGAGCGCGAGGAACTGGCGCCGATGACGCCGTTCGAACGCAAGATCGTCCACGACGCGGTCGCGGCGGTCGACGGCGTGCACAGCGAGAGCGAGGGCGTGGAGCCCGCGCGGCGCGTGGTCGTCCTGCCGGACTGACCTCCGGAGTTACATCGATGTAGTTCTTCAAGAGGGGATGTTTCACGTGAAACAGGCCGAGCCGGCCGATGTCCCCGACGGCGCCGCCGAGGTCTTCGGCGCGGGGCTCGGCACGGCCCAGCGGTACGCCGCACTGTTGGTGAGCGCCGGGGTCGAGCGTGGTCTGCTCGGACCGCGCGAGGTGGGCCGGCTGTGGGAGCGCCACCTCCTCAACTGTGCGGTGGTCGCCGAGCTGATCGAACCCGGGGAGCGTGTCGTCGACATCGGCAGCGGGGCGGGACTGCCCGGCTTGGCCCTGGCGATCGCACGGCCGGACCTGACCGTGACGCTGGTGGAACCGCTGCTGCGCCGCAGTACGTTTCTGCGCGAGGCGGTGGCCGAGTTGGGAGTGGCGGTTGCGGTGGTGCGGGGACGGGCCGAGGACGCCGCGGTCCGGGACGAGGTCGGCGGCGCCGACGTGGTCACCTCGCGCGCCGTGGCCCCGCTCGATCGGCTGACCGGGTGGAGCCTGCCGTTGCTGCGCGACGGCGGACGGATGCTGGCGATCAAGGGCGAGCAGGCGGCCGGGGAGGTCGCCGAGCACCGGCGTGGGATGGCGGCGCTAGGCGCCGAGGATGTCAGGGTGGTGAAATGTGGCGAGGCCTTTTTGACGGTTCCCGCGACCGTGGTGATCGCGGTGCGCGGACGCAGCAGCGGCGGCCGGCCGCGGCCGGCGAAACGAGCGGGCAGGAGATCGAGATGAACGTGCCGAACGGTCCCCGGGAGCCGGTGCCGCCGGCGCCGAAGGTCGGGGGAGGGCCGGTTTCACGTGAAACACCGCCGCGCCCGGTTTCACGTGAAACACCGCCGAGCATCGATACTCCGATCGGCGCGGCCGCGGAACGGGCGATGCGGGTGCTGCACACCACGCAGGGCCAGTTGCCCCGTCCGGCACGGCGGAGGGTGCTCACCGTGGCCAACCAGAAGGGCGGCGTGGGCAAGACCACGACAGCGGTGAACCTCGCCGCCGCCCTCGCGGTGCAGGGACTCAAGACCCTCGTGATCGACCTCGACCCGCAGGGCAACGCCAGCACCGCGCTGGGCATCAGTGACCGTCAGTCCGGCAGCCCGTCCTCCTACGAGATGCTGCTCGGCGAGATCCCGGCCCGGGCCGCGGTCCGGCAGAGCCCGCACAGCCCGCGGCTGTTCTGCATCCCCGCCACGATCGACCTCGCCGGCGCCGAGATCGAACTGGTGTCGATGGTGGCCCGGGAGAACCGGCTCGCGAGAGCGCTGACCGACCTCGACGGGCTCGACTTCGACTACGTCTTCATCGACTGCCCGCCGTCGCTGGGGTTGCTGACGATCAACGCGCTGGTGGCCGCGGCGGAGGTGCTGATCCCGATCCAGTGCGAGTACTACGCGCTGGAAGGGGTGTCGCAGCTGATGCGCAACATCGAGATGGTCAAGGCCCACCTGAACCCGCATCTCGCGGTGAGCACCGTCGTGCTGACCATGTATGACGGCCGCACCAAACTCGCCGACCAGGTGGCCGACGAGGTGCGGCGCTACTTCGGCGACCGGGTGCTGCGCACCGTGGTGCCCCGCAGCGTCAAGGTCTCCGAAGCGCCCGGGTACAGCATGACGATCATCGATTACGATCCGGGGTCACGGGGCGCGATGAGCTACCTCGACGCCAGCCGGGAGCTCGCCGAGCGCACCCGGCCCGCCGACGGCCAGGGGAAGGGACCACGATGAGTCAACAGGCGCGCAAACGGGGTGGCCTCGGCCGGGGCCTGGCCTCGTTGATCCCCACCGGTCCGGCGCCGGGGGAGACCGATCCGGCGCAGCTGGGCCCGCGGATGGGGGAGTCCGCGGCCGACATCGTGCTCGGCGGCGCCCGCGCCGCCGCTCCCGACCCCGCGCAGGGGCACGATGGTCAGGATCTCGGTGCGGTGTATCGCGAGATCGCCCTGGCGCAGATCGAACCGAATCCCCGCCAGCCGCGCCAGGTCTTCGACGAGGAGGCGCTGGCCGAGCTGGTGCACTCGATCCGCGAGTTCGGCCTGATGCAGCCGATCGTGGTGCGCGAGGCCGGCAAGGCCGACGCCGGCGGGCCGCGCTACCAGTTGGTCATGGGGGAGCGGCGGTGGCGCGCCGCCCAGAAGGCGGGCCTGGACGTGATCCCGGCGATCGTCCGCGACACCGGCGACGACACGCTGCTGCGCGATGCGCTGCTGGAGAACATCCACCGGGTGCAACTCAACCCCCTGGAGGAAGCCGCCGCCTATCAGCAACTGCTCGACGAATTCGGGGTCACCCACGACGAACTCGCCGCGCGGATCGGGCGGTCCCGCCCGCTGATCTCCAACATGATTCGGTTGCTGCGGCTGCCGATCGCGGTGCAGCGGCGGGTGGCCGCCGGGGTGCTCTCCGCCGGGCACGCCCGCGCCCTGCTGTCCTTGGAGGCCGGCGCCGAAGCCCAGGAGGAGCTCGCCGCCCGGATCGTCGCCGAGGGGCTCTCGGTGCGCGCCACTGAGGAGGCGGTCACGCTGGCCAACCGGGCCGGCCCCGACACCCCGCCGGCGCCGAAACGCAAGCCGATCCAGATGCCGGGGCTGCAGGATGTCGCCGAGCAGCTCTCCGATGCGTTCGACACCCGGGTGACGGTGAGCCTGGGCAAACGCAAGGGCAAGATCGTCGTCGAGTTCGCCTCGGTCGACGATCTGCAGCGCATCGCGGGGTTGATGATCGCTGCGAAGCCCTGACCGGAGACACCGGGACGTTCCGTCACTGTGACACAACGGTGTCCGATCAACGCTGAATCCAGCGGTCCGACACCGCTTTGCGAGTGAAACTTGTTGCGGATCAACGGTTTACGAGCTTCGACGGCGCCGTCGGCGCCGCCGGTGACGGCGGTGGCACCGCCGCGGGCCTCTCTCTTATTCTGGAGGTGCCGCAATTCGCCGGCCGCGACGCACGGAGGCCCGGAAGTCTAGTGTCTGCTCGAATCACCCCGCTGCGACTCGAGGCATTCGACCAGTTGCCCAAGACCGCGCGCCGCTGCGTGTTCTGGGAGGTCGATCCGGGCACCCTCGATGCGGGGGAGCGGCTCGCCGACCCGGAGTTCGAGAAGGAAGCGTGGCTGTCGATGGTCATGCTCGAGTGGGGTTCGTGCGGTCAACTGGCGCTGCCGCCCGCCGACGCGCTCCGGCAGCGGTGCCTGGGCTATGTCTTCTACGCCCCGCCCCGGGTGGTGCCGCGGGCGCGACGGTTCCCGACCGGACCGGTCTCGGCGGACGCGGTGCTGCTGACGTCGATGGCGGTGGAGCCCGGCGGGCAGAGCACCGGGCTGGCCGCGCGGTTGGTGGCCGGGGCCGTCGAGGATCTGGTGCGCCGCGGGGTGCGCGCGCTCGAGGCGTTCGGGCGCACCGAGGCGGCAGCCGTCGACCTCGCCGGGCCGGCCGGGGCGGTGGGCGATCCGCAGATCCGGTCGGTGCTCGCCGGCATCGACGAGTGCCCGTTGCAGCACTGCATCATCGACGCCCAGGCGCTGCAGGACGCCGGGTTCGTCGTGGTGGCCCCACACCGGTACTTCCCGCGGCTGCGGCTGGAACTGGACAAGGGGCTGGGCTGGAAGGCCGATGTGGAGGCGGCGTTGGAGAGGCTGCTGGAAAACGCGGAGCTGACCCAACCGGTCGGCGCCGGAGTCGGCGGCGGAGTCGGCGGCGGGGGGAGCCAGAAGCCGGGGGAGCTAAGGGCTGGGGGAGCTAAGGACTAAGAGCCGGTGATCCGACCGGCCTGCTCCACCGACATCTCGTGGGCCAACAGCTCGGCGAAGGTGAATGTGCCTGTGGGCCGGTCGTTTTTGCCGAGCAGGTAGAGCCGCTTGACCGCGGCGAGGACCCCCTCGGCGATAGCGTCGCGGGTGTGCGGTGCTGTCAGCAGGGCCAGATCGCGCGGACTGGTCAGGTAGCCGATGTCGATCTGTACCGTCGGCATCCGGGTCAGCCGCAGCAGATCCCAGGTGCGGCTGTGGCTACGGCAATCCGGTAATCCGGTGCGCGCCACCAGTTCCCGCTGGATCAGATCGGACAGGTTGCGTCCCAGCGGCGAGACCGACCCGTGGGCGTTGCCGAAGTAGAACGACGCGATCCCCGTGGCGGCGGCGGTCGGGTGGGTGGCACAGCGCAGGCTGATCATCAGGTCGGCGCCGATGTGGTTGGCGGTGGCGGCCCGTTCGGTGTCCGACGGCCCGTGGTCGACCGGTCGGGACAAGAACGTCTCCATGCCGATCGCGGTCATCCGCCCTTCGAGGCGACGAGCCAAGTCCCACAACAACTCCGCCTCGCTGACCGGACCCGAAGCGGTCTGCACGATCATCCCGTGATCCGAACCGCCGCAACCGGGGTCGATGACGATGCGCCGCCCCGACAGTTTGGGACCGGAGCTGCGGACCAGCTCCTCCTCGCGGATCGCGTGCGGTGAACCACCGGTGACCCGCGAGCCCAGAAAGTACAAGGACCGCAACGTCTCCGGACCGCAGATGCCATCGGCGCGCAACCCGTACTCGCGTTGGTAGGACATCAGCGCGTTGTGGGTGTGCAACCCGAAATGGCCGTCGACGAGTTCGGTGTAAAAACCCAGATCCTGCAGCCGGGCCTGCAGGGTGACCACGTCGTCGCCGTACATCGGTGCGCCGAACTGGTGGTGCAGGGTCCGTTCCCCGAGCCGGTAGGACGCCTCTTTGAGCGCCCGGTAGGTGGCCTCGCCGACGATCCCGTCGACGAGCAGCCCGCGGCGCTGCTGGAACGCCCGCACCGCCTGGTCGAGTTCGGCGTCGAACACGTCGAGGGCGACCCGCTGTCCGGTCGACAGGTCCGCATCGGGGCTCTCGACGAACCCGAGCGTCATCAGCGTGGCCCGGATCTCGGTCACCGCGGCGCCACGGTCCCCGAGTCGCAGAGCGTCGCCGCCGCGAGCACTCGACATGGCAGAACCCTCCGGTCAGATGGCGTCAGCGGCCCGGTGGCGCCGACGGATGCAGGCTGGCTGCCTGTCATTGTCGCAGATGGGGGCCGTCTGCGAAAAAATCCCGGGTCGCGGTGTCGCGACCAGCGGGCCCGCGGCGACCCGCTAGGGCGCCACGTCGGCCAGTTCGCGCAGCAACGCCGCCTTGCCCTTGGTGCCGACGATCCGTTTGACCGGTTCACCGTCGACGAACAGCAGCAGGGTGGGCAGCGAGACCACCTGGTAGGTGCGGGCGGTCTCGGGGTTGGCGTCGACGTCGAGTTTGGCCACGGTGAGCGCCCCGGCCTTCTCCGCGGCGACCTCCTCGAGCACCGGCGCGATCATCTTGCACGGCCCGCACCAGTCGGCCCAGAAATCCACCAGCACCGGGGTGGCGGCGCCGAGCACCGTCTCGGCGAAGGTCGCCTCGGTGACCGGGATCGTGGTGGCGCTACTCATGGGGGGCTCCAATCAGGTCGGCGTCGGGGTGGGCGGCTTCGGCCAGCCAGCGTTCGGCGTCGATGGCGGCCGCACAGCCGGTGCCCGCGGCGGTCACCGCCTGCCGGTAGGTGCGGTCGACGAGGTCGCCGGCGGCGAACACCCCGGGCAGCGAGGTCGCGGTGGTGGGGGTGGCCACCCGCACGTAGCCGTCGGGGTCGACGTCGAGGGCGTCGCGCACCAGCTGCGACCGCGGGTCGTGGCCGATCGCGACGAACACCCCGGTGACCGCCAGGGTGCTGTCCTCGCCGGTGACGGTGTCGCGCACCTGCAGGCCGGTGACGGTGTCGGTGCCGGTGACCGCGGTGACGACGGCGTTGGTGAGGAACCGGATCTTGTCGTTGGTGCGGGCACGCTCCAGCATGATCCGGGAGGCCCGGAACTCCTCGCGACGGTGCACGATCGTCACGCTGCGGGCGAACCGGGTCAAAAACGTGGCCTCCTCCATCGCCGAGTCCCCGCCGCCGATGACCGCGATGTCCTGGTCGCGGAAGAAGAATCCGTCGCAGGTGGCGCACGAGCTGACCCCGCGCCCGAGCAGCTCCTGCTCGCCGGGTACCTGCAGGTAGCGGGCGGCGGCCCCCATCGCCAGGATCACCGCGCGACCCCGGTGGGTCTGGCCGTCGGCGGTGGTGACCGTCTTGACCGGCCCGCGCAGGCTGAGCGACTCGACGTCCTCCATGCGCAAATCGGCGCCGAACCGCAGCGCCTGCTCGCGCATCTGGTCCATCAGCTCCGGGCCCAGGATGCCGTCGCGGAACCCGGGGTAGTTCTCCACGTCGGTGGTGGTCATCAGCGCCCCGCCGTAGGAGGTGCCCTCGAACACCAGCGGGGCGAGCTGGGCGCGGGCGGCGTAGATCGCGGCGGTGTAGCCGGCGGGCCCGGAGCCGACGATGATCACGTCGTGCACGGCGTCAGTCCCGGCGGGGGAGGAAGTCATGTGTGCCTTTCAGCTCGAACTCGCGGCCCCGGCGGGCCGCCCGGTGTCCAGGGCTAGCAACGCCAGCCTAAACGGCGGTGTTCCCGGCTCAGCCGGCGGCGCGCACCGTGATCTCGGAGATGGTGGTGCGGTTCTCCCCGCCGGTGGTGCCCAGCTTGGTGATCCACACCAGCAGCGTGGAGGTGGGCTCGTCGGACTCCCCGGTGTCGACCTTGACGGTGTTCTCGCCGCGGTGGATCGGGGTGACCGGGCTCAGCTCGGTGGTGTCGGACAGTTTGGCCGGCGACGGGTCGGAGGCCGACCGCAGCTGCACCTCGGTGCCGGTGCTGGAGACGGTGATCGTCACCGCGCCGACCACGGTCGGTTCGGGCAGCTCCAGCAGCAGCCCCACACCGCTTTTGAAGTTGGGGAAAGGCTCCGGGTCGGTGTAGATGTCGGTCTTCCAGCCGGTGGAGGACTTGCCGTCGATCGCCTGCCCGGCGTCGCCGGGGTTGTCCGCGCCGCCGTCCGGGGAGAACACGCTCGCGCGCACCGGGGTGACCACCTGCCCGGGCGGGGTGGGGGAGCTCTGGCTGCGCGCCGACGACGACGGGGTGTTGAGCCCGAGGCGGTCCTTGTCCAACCCGCCGCCGACGTCGCCGAAGATGCGCCCCAGCACCGAGGCCAGCACCAGCAGAAACACCGTGATGATGGCCACACCGATGCCGGCGCCGATGAGCACCATGCGGCGCCGGCGGGCCATCGCCTCGGCGTCGTCGTCGGCGGGACGGCGCTCCCGGCGCGGAGCCGGTTCGGCGTCGACGTCGAGCGGTTTGAGCAGGTCGGTCTCGTCGGCGACCACCGCCGCCTGCTGCAGCAGGTTGAGCAGGGTGGCCGCGCTGCGGATCCGGCCGTCCTGGCGTACCGAGTGGTAGGCCGCGGTGGAGATCTGGAACGGGATGTCGGGGTTGACCGTCGACGGTTCCACCGGCTGGCCGGAGCGGTCCCGGTCGGCCGGCGGCAGCCCGCCGGGCCCGCCGGCGTGGGCCAGCGGCCACCGGTCGACGAGCAGCGCGTAGAGCACCGCCCCGATCCCGGCGATGTCGTCGGCCGGGGTGGCCTCCGGCAGGGTGCCCGGGAAGGCCAGCGCCACTTCGCCGTCGATGCTGACCCGCACCCGGCTGGGATGGTCGATCGCCAGCGCCACCCCGCTGCGGTGCGCGGTCTCGGCGGCCGCGGCCAACGACTGCACGGCCCGGGTCGCGCCGATCGGGGACGGTGCGGTCTCGGCGACCTCCCGCAGCGACCCGCCGCGGATCCATTCGGCGACCACCATGCCGCCGGCCCCGGTGTGGGCGACGTCGAGGACCCGGGCGATGCCGGCGTGCTCGATGCGGGTCAGCCGCAGGGTGCGCGACAAGATGGTGTCGACGGCCTCGTCGGAGAGGCTGCGGTCGGGGTTGACGAAGGTCAGCGCGACCTGGCGGTCCAGCGCGGTGTCGAGAGCCTGCCAGAACTGCAGCCCCGGCGGGCCGCCGTGGAACACCAGCAGCCGGTAGCGGCCACCGGCGATGCTGGTTCCGGGCACCAGCACCGACTCATCCGGTGACGACGCCGACGGCGCCACCTCGGAGTGCAGCGCGTCGGGCTGGAACGTCTCGGCGTCCGGCCCGCCCCCGCTGCTCGGCGCGCCGCCCGACGGGGTGGAGGAACTCTCGATCACCTCCGGTCCTTTCGGTTCTCCGGCGTCGACCGGTGGGTCGGCGGCTCCGCGCCGAATGTCCGGCGATGGCCTCATGCTGTGCATAGGGTACGTGACCGGCGCGGGCGCGGCCCGCCGCTCGGCGGGAAAAGATCGCCGCCCCCGCAGCCGGCGCTGCACGGTGAGCAGCGCGGCCTCCGCCTCGGGCACCCGGGCCTGGATCAACACCAGCGCCACCAGCGGCAGGATCAGCGCGGTCAGCACCGTCAGCCGCAGCAGCGAGCCCGGCCCGCCGTGCTCGGTGAGGCGCGCCAGCCCGAGCAGCCGGTCGACCGCGTAGGCGACGGTGCCGGCCAGCAGCGAGGCGGCGATGGTGACCAACACGGTGCGCACCACGGTCGGGGTGAGCAGCCGCCCGTCGGGGGGCTGCAGCCGGCGCCGCAGCAGCAGATGGCCCATCACCGCCCCGGCGAGGAACCCCAGCCCGTTGGCCAGCCCGAGGAACCCGGCCACCATGTCGGGGTTGGTGGTCACGTGCGGGGCGGCCAGCGAGCCGAGGATCTTCACGGTGGTGATCACCACGATGATCACGATCGGTGTCCAGGGCTGTTCGCGGGCGTAGAACACCCGCAGCTGCAGCAGCACCAGCGCGTAGGGGATCAGTGTGAACGCCGACAGCGCGATCGCCGCGCCCAGATAGCCGGCGTCGACGGACCCGAAGTTGCCGTAGGCGAACAGCGCGCTGCCGATCGCCGGTCCGCCGACGGTCATCACCGCCACCATCGGGATCAGCGTGATCATCGTCAGCCGGGTGGCCAGCGAGAAGTCGTCGAGCACCGCGGGGATGTTGTCGGCGGCGGCGTTGCGGCTCAACCGCGGCATCACCACGGTGAGCACCGTCACCCCGATCATCCCGAACGGCAGCATCAACACCAGCCAGGTGTAGTTGTAGATCGCCGGGCCGGAGGCAGCGGCGGTGCTGGCGATCTGGTTGCCGACGACCAGCCCGATCTGGCTGATCAGGACGTAGGCCACCATCGCCGCGGCCATGGCGGCGAACCGTTTGAGCCGGTCATCGATGCCCCACAGCGGGCGCAGGCTGATGTGTTCGCGCCGGATCGCCACCAGCAGCACCACCGCCTGGGCGACCACCCCCAAGGTGGTGCCCACCCCGAGCACCAACAGTTTGGGGTTGCCCATCCGCACCGGGTCCACCGACAGTTCCCCGGGCACCAGCAGGTAGGCCACCAGGGTGGCGATCGCCACCACGTTGTTGAGCACCGGCGCCCAGGCGGGCGGGCCGAAAATGTTGCGGTTGTTCAGGATCGCCATGAACACGCTCGACAGCCCGTAGAAGATCACCTGCGGCAGCAGCAGATAGGCGAATGCCGTGGTCAACGCGGCGTTGACCTGGGGGTCGCCGCCGAGCATCAAACGCACCAGCTGCGGGGCGGCGGCGACCGAGACCACCGTGGTGACCAGCAGCAGGGCGGTGGCCGCGGTGACCAGCCGACGCACGAACGCGGCCCCGCCGTCGGGGTCATCGCGTTCGGCGCGCGCCAGCACCGGCACGAAGATCGCGGTGAAGGTGGCCTCGAGCACCAGCGCGGCGATGAGGTTGGGCAGCTGGTTGGCCACCGAGAACGCACTGGACAGCGCCGCCCCCAGGATCGCGGCCAGCAGAACGATCCGGACGAACCCGGTGATCCGGCTGACCAGGGTGGCCAGCGCCATGCCCCAGGAGCGCGACACCACCGCCGCGTCGGTGAGCTCCGGGCGCGCTCCGGCGCGGGGTTGCCCGGCGGGGGTGGCGGCGGTCACGGCCGGGCGCCGTTTCCGCGGCGCGGCTCGGGCAGGTCGGCGCGGTCGGGCTGGCCGCGGAACCGGTGCCACAGCCGCCGCCCGGCCAGCACCACCAGCACCGCGGTGGCCGACAGGGTGATCGCGAACAGCACTTTGCCGTAGGCGTTGGCGTGCACCGACAACCGCACCGTCTGGCCCAGCGGCATCCCGTCGGGGGTGCTCAGCGCGGCATCGACGGCGACGCGCTGGTTCAACCGCACCTCGATGGGCACCCGCAGCGGCAGGTAGCCCGGCGGCAGGTCGATCTCGCCGAGGTCGGTGACCGTCATGCCCGGCGGGGTGTCCAGGTGCAGCCGCACCCGCACCGGCACCGCCAGATCGTTGCGCAGCGCCAACGGCAGCGGACTGTGCTCGGTGGCCAGGGTGTAGGAGCCGCCGGGGTTGACCACGGTCACCCCGCCGATGAGGTTGGTGACCGTCTCGGTGACGGCGCCCAACTGACGGTGGGCGAGCTCGTTCCGGGCCGCCGGCGGGACGGCCTGGCTCACCGCCCGCAGCATGTCTTCGCGCAGCGGGGCGGTGTAGGCCACCCCGGTCAGCCCGGTGCGCGGGTCGGTGGTCAGTGCCCCGGTCAGGCCCCACAGCCGACGGGACTGCTCGCCGATGGCGGCGGTGACCGCGGTGTCGAAACGGCCCCGGTCGACGTGCGCGGGCAGCACCGCGGCCGCCCCCGGGGCGGCGGTGGTGGCCTGGGCGGCGGTGAGCAGCTCCGGCAGGGGGCGCGGCACCGCCAGCCCGGAGCGCAGCGCCATCGCCAGCGTCGACAGCAACGCGTGCGCGTCGTCGGGGTGCAGCGTCCAGTTCGCCGGCGGCACCAGCAGTTCGGTGCGCGGCGTCACCCCGGTGGCCAGCATCCGCCACAGCAGCGCGCCGAGGCTGTCCTGGCGGCGGGCCACCGCCGAGTCGTGGCGCAGGTTCTGTTTGAACCCCCGGTTGGCGGCGGTGTCGAGGTAGGTCGGTGCGGTCGGGGTGGTGCCGAGGGCGGCCAGCGCCGCCCCGACCGCCGGGTCGAACGGGGCCAGCGTCACCCGCGGGGACAGCCGCCGCGGGTGCAGATCGGCCGGCGCGCCGCCCTCGTCGGCGGTGTCGGTGCCGGTGGTGTCGGTGCCGGTGGTGTCGGGGGCGGCGGCCAGCGCCACCGTCTCGGCCTGTCCGGCGAGCAGGTCGGCGGCGTCGCGGGTCAACGGCGCCTGACTGAACGGCATCGCCCCGCGCACCGTGGTGATGTCGAGCAGCTGGTCGACCAGCGCAGCGGTGCCGGCGGTGGCGATCGTGGCCAGGCCGCTGTCCCCGGCGCGCTGCACGGCGCCGAGGTCGGCCTGGGCGTAGGGCAGCGGGGTCACGCAGAGCCGGCCGGCCAGTGCCCGCAGCCGGGTCAGCCAGTCGGTGGCCGCGGCCTGCCCGGCGCCCGGATGGGTCGCGGCGGGATCGTCGGGGTCGGACACCACGTAGCCGCCGGTCATGGCGTTGACGGTGACCAGCAGGTCCGGGTCGATCGCCAGGCACAGGCTGCGGGTGACCGCGCCGCCCGGGTCGGCGCCGGCACTGGTGGCGAACTCCACCGTCGACAGCAGGATGTCGAGGCGACCGCCGGGTGCCAGCGAGGCGGCCAGCTCGTCGTCGGTGAGCCGCACCGGCACAGTGCCGCCGGGCACCCCGGGCGCCAGCCGGGGCCGATCGGCCAGCGGCCACAGCATGGTCAGCGCCACCGGGTGCGCGGTGTCGGCCCCGCCGGTGTCCTCGCCGGTGGACGCCGAAGAGTCGGGTTCGGCGCCCCCGCCGGTGGGCACCGCGAGCACCGGCAGCAGGAACCGGGCGTCGTCGAGGCGGGCCGGCGCACCGAAGTCCGGTGTGGCGTTGACGTTGACCAACAGCGGATAGACGCCCGGGTCGGTGATGTCGGGCACGGCCCCGTCGGCGGCGGCCAGCGGGCGGGTCAACGTGAAGGACGCCTTCTGGCCGCGTTGCAGTTCGGCGGCGACGGTGCGGAACCCGGCGACCGGCTCGAACTGGTCGTGCTGGCCGCGCAGCGGGGTGCGCAGGCCCGCGGCGGTGCCCACCGCGGCGGCCTGCTCGAGCCGGACCATCACGTCGCGCACCGGTCGGTCCCCGGTGTTGGTGACGTGACCGGCGACGGTGAGCTCCGGGCCGCTGTCGGCGGTGACGACCGCGGGGGTGACGGTGTCGATCTGCACCTGCACGAACGACATCGCGTCGGGGGCGTCGTCGGCGACCGCCGGGGCGGCGGCGACACCGAACAGGCCGATCGCGATGCCGGCGATCACGGCGAGACGCAGCCAGGCGGGGCGCCTCACGGGCTGGGACCGCGACCGCTCTTCCGGCGCGGGGTGCGGTTGTCGGGACGATGACTGCGGGCGTGGGAGTGGGTCTGCGGGCGCCGCCGCGGCGCCGACGGCGGCAGCGGCGGCAGCGCGGCCTGCCCGTCGCTGTGCAGGGCGTCGAGCAGCCGGTCGGCCACGTCGGCGAGCCGGCGTTCGTCGGCGTAGGCCAGTCGGCTGCGCAGTTCGGCGATCGGCACCCACGCCACCTCGGCCACCTCGACGTCGTCGTCGCAGAGTTGCCCGCCGTGAAACCGCATCAGGTAGTGGTGCACCGTTTTGTGCACCCGGCGCCCGTCGGTGACGAACCAGTAGTCGATTTTGCCCAACGCCGCCAGCACCCGGCCCTGGATGCCGGTCTCCTCGGCGACCTCCCGGATCGCGGTCTGCTCGGCGGTCTCGCCGACCTCGATGTGGCCCTTCGGCAACGACCAGAGCATCCGCCCGCGGCGGTCGAGCCGGCCGATGAGTGCGGCGACCTGTTCGGCGCGGGGCCGGTCGATGCCGTTGACCACCAGCCCGCCGGCGGAGGTCTCGTGCACGGTGCGCAACCGTTCGCCGCGCCGCCGCGTCACACGCGGGTGCACGGTGCTGTTCTCGACGGTGGCCTCCGGGGTGGCTGGAGCGACGGGCCGACGACGGCGACGCCGGTTGCGGCGCCGTCGTGGTTTCGCCTGTTCGCCCTCCGACACCCCAGCGATATTAGCTGTTCGCCGCGGCGCCACCCGGGACGCTCGCCGCCGCCCGGCAGGCCCGGCTAGGCTTTCAGCCCGTGTCCGACCCCACCCACGACGACGACCTGCTGGCCGCGGCCGTCGCGCTCAACCGGCACGCCCCGCTGCTGCGGGAGCTGGGGGCGCGGTTCGCCGCCGCGGGCCACCAGCTGTACCTGGTGGGGGGATCGGTGCGCGACGCGCTGTTGGGCCGGCTCAGCCCCGACCTGGATTTCACCACCGACGCCCACCCGGAGCAGATCCAGGCCGCGGTGCGCGGCTGGGCCGACGCGCTGTGGGACACCGGCATCCAGTTCGGCACCGTCGGGGTCGGCAAGGGTCCGGCACGGCTGGAGATCACCACGTTCCGCGCCGACAGCTACGACCAGGTCTCCCGCAACCCGCAGGTGCGTTTCGGCACCAGCCTCGACGATGACCTGGTGCGCCGCGACTTCACCGTCAACGCGATGGCGGTGCGCATCACCGCCGACGGCGCCGGGGACTTCCATGACCCGTTGGGCGGGCTGGTCGCCCTGCGCGCCCGGGTGCTCGACACTCCCGCCGCGCCGGAGCAGTCGTTCGGCGACGACCCGCTGCGGATGCTGCGTGCGGCCCGGTTCGTCTCCCAGCTGGGGCTGACCGTGGCCCCGCGGGTGCGGGCGGCGATCACCGCGATGGCCCCGCAACTGGCCCGGATCACCGCCGAACGGGTCGCCGCCGAACTGGACAAGCTGCTGGCCGGGGCGGATCCGGTCGCCGGTATCGACCTGGTCGTCAGCACCGGGCTCGGTGATGTGGTGGTGCCCGAGATCGGCGGCATGCGCATGGCGATCGACGAGCATCACCAGCACAAGGACGTCTACCAGCATTCGTTGACCGTGCTGCGCCAGGCGATCGACCTGGAGGACGACGGGCCCGAGGGTGGTCCCGATTTGGTGCTGCGGTGGGCGGCGCTGCTGCACGACATCGGCAAACCGGCCACCCGCCGCCACGAACCCGACGGGGGAGTGAGCTTCCACCACCACGAGGTGGTGGGGGCGAAGATGGCCCGCAAGCGGCTGCGGGCGCTGAAATACTCCAAGCAGATGATCCACGACATCTCCCAGCTGGTGTATCTGCATCTGCGGTTCCACGGCTACGGCGACGGTGCCTGGACCGACTCGGCGGTGCGGCGGTATGTCACCGATGCCGGCCCGCTGCTGCCGCGGCTGCACAAGCTGGTGCGCGCCGACTGCACCACCCGCAACAAGCGGCGGGCGGCGCGGCTGCAGGCCAACTACGACGAGCTCGAGCAGCGGATCGCGGCGCTGGCGGCCGCCGAGGATCTGCAGCGGGTCCGCCCCGACCTCGACGGCAACGAGATCATGGCGATCCTCGACATCCCGGCCGGCCCGCAGGTCGGGCAGGCGTGGCGGCACCTCAAGGAGCTGCGCCTGCAACGCGGGCCGCTTCAGCGCGACGAGGCGATCGCCGAGCTGCGGGCGTGGTGGGCCCAGCGCGATTCCGGCTAAAGCGTGTGTGCCGCCGGCTCAGCGTCCCGGCCCGGGCGGGCCGGCGAACGCCTGGGCGATGCCCAGCCACGTCTCGGCGTCGGTGCCCTCGGCGTGTAGATCCAGCGCCGCGCGGGACCGGCGCTGGGTGACCAGCGCACAGAAATCCGCCGCGGAGCCGGTGACCTTCTGGGCGGCGTCCGGCGGCCCCCAGGCCCACAGCTCACCGTCGGGGCCGCGCAGCGCGACGTGGAACGGCTCGGCCGGCGGGGCCAGCCCGTTGACGGTGTAGGCGTAGTCGCGGGTCCGCACCCCCAGCCGGGCGATCGACTGCAGCCGCGCCGTCGGCGGGCGCACCACCGCGAGGGCGTCGGCCACGTCCAGCCCGTGCGCCCACGTCTCCATCAACCGGGCGGTGGCCATCGACGCCGCGCTCATCGGCGGGCCGAACCACGGCAGCTTGCGTCCGTCGGGCACCCCGGTCAGCAGCTCGTGCAGCCGCGCGCGGGTGTCGCGCCACGCCCGCAGCAGCCGGTCGGGGGCCATCGCCGCCGCATCGGCGGCGCCGTCGTCGACGAAGCCGGTCGGGTTGGCCATCGCCGCCGCCAGCTGGTCGTTGAACGCGGCGTCGTCGCTGATGGCCAGCACCGAGACCCGGTCGGTCCAGAGCAGATGCCCGATCTGGTGGGCGATCGTCCACCCGGGTGCGGGGGTCGGCTGTGCCCAGTCCGCGGCGGTCAGCGGTGCGACCAGTGCGTCGAGGTCGTCGCTCTCGGCGCGCAGATCGGCGACGACGGCGGCGGCGGGGGAGACGGTGGGGCCTGCCATCGGGTCAGCTTAACCACCGTCAGCGGGCGAACACGGCGTGCGTGGCCAACCCGAGTAGGTACATCGCGCTGGCCACCACCACCAGGGCCGGGGCGTGACCGTCGGCGGGCATCACCGAGGCGGCGGCGGCGATAGCGGTGACGAACGCCACCCAGAACAGGGCGTCCTGGACGGCGAAGATGTGGCCGCGCAGCGTGTCGTCGACGTCGATCTGCATCGCCGAGTCGGCGCAGAGTTTCACCGTCTGCCCCGCCATCCCCAGGGCGAAACCGCAGCTTAGCAACACCGGCAGCTGCAGGCCGACGGCGGCCAGTTGCACCACCGTGGCCACCGCCAGCGCGCCGTTGCCGGTGGCGTAGCGCCCGACCCGGCCGACGATCGCCGGGGTGAGCAGCGTCGCGGTGAACGAGCCGCCGCCGGTGGCGACCCCGAACAGCGCCGCGGTGCCCAGCCCGGCGAGCCCGGCGGTGGCCTGCGGGCCGCTGTGGCGCACCAGCACCAGCACCAGCAGGGTGTTGATCCCGAACGCCATCCGGTGGGCGACCAGCCCGGAGAGGGTGGCGGCCACGGTGGGGTAGATCCGCAGGGTGCGCAGTCCGGCCAGCCAGCCGGTCGCGACCGCGTAGACCACCGACCGGGTGTCGGGGGCGGTCAGCGGCAACGGGCCGAGCACCCGCGGCGGGAACCGCAGCGCCAGGATCAGTGCGGCGGCCACCGGCACGGTGACCAGGACGATCACGGTGGCCGCGCCGGCGTCGCCGGCGCCGATCAGCTGGCGGGGCACCAGCATGAAATAGGCGCCGAGGAACGCCGCGACCGCTCCGGTGGCCACCGCCACCGAGTTCATCGTCACCACCAGCCGCTGCGGCACCACGTGCGGCAACGCCGCCGACAGCCCGGAGCTGACGAACCGGGTGAACCCGTTGGCCAGCAGCGCGGTGCACAGCACCGCCACCTCACCGGCCCCGACGGCGAGCAGCACCGCGATCCCGGCGACCAGCACCAGCCGCGCGGCGTTGGCGCCGATGAGCACCAACCGCCGGTCCCACCGGTCCAGCAGTGCCCCGGCGAACGGGCCGAGCAGCGAATACGGCAGGAACAGCACCGCGAACGCCCCGGCGACCTCCCAGGGGTCGGCGACCCGTTCGGGGTTGAACAGCAGCGCCCCGGCCAGCCCGGCCTGGAACAGTCCGTCACCGAACTGGCTGGCGGCACGCAGTTTGAGCAGCCGCCAGAAGTCGCCGAGGCCGCGCACCGTGCGCCACAACGTGGCGGGGGTGCGGGGCTGGGTCAACCGAACCTGCCTTCCGATGTGGGCCGGGGCGGGGCCGCCCGGAATCACCGTACAAATTATCCCGATCGGACGCGCCCGGTTGTCCGCCGCGACGGTCCGGCAATGTCATTATGGGGAGGTGGCCCAGCCCGAAGACCCCGAGGACTATGTCGCGCCGGCGGCGCAACGCATCCGGGCGGGCACCCTGCTGCTGGCCAACACCGACCTGCTGGAGCCGACGTTTCGGCGCAGCGTGATCTACATCGTCGAACACAATGACGGCGGCACCCTGGGCGTGGTGCTCAACCGGCCGTCGGAGACCGCGGTGTACAACGTGCTGCCGCAGTGGGTGGATCTGGTGGCCAAACCGAAGACGATGTTCATCGGCGGGCCGGTCAAACGGGACGCCGCGCTGTGCCTGGCGACGCTGCGGGTCGGACTCGACGCCACCGGGGTGCCCGGCCTGCGGCCGGTGGCCGGGCGGATGGTGATGGTCGACCTCGACAGTGACCCGGAGACCATCGGCCCGCTGGTCGAAGGGGTCCGCATCTACGCCGGCTACGCGGGCTGGACGATCGGTCAACTCGAGGATGAGATCCACCGCGACGACTGGATCGTGCTCTCGGCGCTGCCGGCGGATGTGCTGGTCGGGCCGGGAACCGATCTGTGGGCCCGGGTGCTGCGCCGTCAGCCGATGCCGTTGGCGCTGTTGGCCAGCCACCCGATCGACATCAGCCGCAACTGAGCGCGCGCGGTCGGCAGACCGGGCGGGGTTTGTGCACTGGCGGTGATCGGCGTGGGCGTGTCGCCGCCGTGGTTGCACACACCCCCCGATAGCCCCCGCCGCTAGCCCCCGCCACCTGGCGCCGCCGGGGGCTCAGGCGCGGCGGGCCAACCGGGCGGCGATCACCGCGCACACCACCAGCTGGATCTGGTGGAACAGCATCAGCGGCAGCATCGTGATGCCCACCGTGGCGGCCGGGAACAGCACCAGCGCCATCGGCAGCCCGGAGGCCAGCGACTTCTTCGATCCGCAGAACAGCACGACGATCCGGTCGGCGCGGTCGAAGCCGGCCAGCCGTCCCGCCGCGGTGCTCACCGCCAGCACCACCGCCAAAAGGGCGGTGGCCACCACCGCGACGGCGACCACCCGCCACGGCCCGACACTGCTCCAGATGTGGCGGGTCATGCCGAGGGAGAACGCGGTGTAGACCACCAGCAGGATCGATCCGCG
Source organism: Mycolicibacillus koreensis (assembly GCF_002104795.1). GTDB lineage: Bacteria > Actinomycetota > Actinomycetes > Mycobacteriales > Mycobacteriaceae > Mycobacterium > Mycobacterium koreense. The sequence continues at coordinate 14,676 of NZ_NCXO01000026.1, read as the reverse complement.
GTCGACCAGTTTGGTGATCGCCGCGTGCCGGCCGATCCAGCCGGCCACCGCCGGCCGCATCAGCTGACCGGCGGCGAACGGCACCAGCAACTGCACCACGATGTCGCCGAGCACGCCGGGATCGATCGGGGCGCCGCGGGTGTGCATCAGCGCCATCACCAGTACCGGGGTGGCGACGACCCCGACGATGTTGGAGATGGAGGCGGCCACCAGTGCGGCCGACACGTTGCCGCGGGCGATCGAGGTGAACGCGATCGAGGACTGCACCGTGGAGGGCACCAGCGTCAAAAACAGCAGCCCGGTGTAGAGCTCGGCGGTGAGCACGGTGGGCGCCAGTACCGCGGCGGCCAGCCCGAGCGCGGGGAACACCCCGAAGGTGATCGCCAGCACCAGCAGGTGCAGCCGCCAGTGCCGCAGGCCGTGCCAGGCCTGGGCGGGGGACAGCCGGGTGCCGTAGAGCCAGAACAGCAGTGCGATCGCGCCCTTGGTGACCCCGCCGAGCACGCTGGCGGCGGTGCCGGAGGCCGGCGCCACGGTGGCCACCGCGACGGTGGCCAACAGCGCCAGCAGGAAGGTGTCGACGGGCAGTGCCCGAAGCCACCGCATCGGCGCTAGTGGCAGGGCTGAGTGCAGGCGCTGCAGGCCCCCGCACAGCCGTCGGCCTGCTGGCGGGCCTCGGCGGCCGCGGCGTAGCGGGCGGAGTGCCAGATACCGGCCGCGACGGTGCCGGCGGCGCCGAGCACCCCGACGACCAGCGCCGCCACCGCGGTGCCGGTCGGGGCCACCGCGGCGGTCACCCCGGCCATGGCGAGCATGCTGGCGGCGGCCAGTTGGGTGGGAGCCACCGCCCGCAGCACCCGCTGGACGGGGTCACCGGTGTCCGGACGGGTCAACGTCCACACGCCGCGCGCGGCCACCAGCAGCGCCGCAACGCAGCACACGACGGTGGCGATCAGCATGACCCAAGGATAGAAGGCCCGCCGCCTAGCGCGACGGGGTGGGCATCGGCACCGTGGCCGGTGCTACCGCTGGGGCCGCTGGGGCGGCGGGTACGGCCGCCGGTGCGGTGTGCCCCGGTACGGCCGCCGCCGGTGCCGTCGCCGCCGGTGCGGTGGGTCCCGGTACGGCCGCCGCCGGTGCGGTGGGTCCGGGCGCGGTCGCCGGGCCGGGTGTCGCGTCGGCCGGCGGGCGCACCGAGAACCCGGTGAGGATCGCCTCGGCGGCGGTGGCGTCGGCGACCGCCAGGTTGGCCGCGCTGGTCACCGACAGTGACACCAGATACCGGTCGGCCCCGGAGGTGGCGATGATGGTGCGCCGGGCGGTGTTCAACGTCATGTCGTTCTGGCGGAACGTGCCCTCGATGCGGGCCGCGGGCTGCCCGGCGTAGTCGGCGATCGCCTGGTCGGTGGTGCGCCACGCGGGCAGCTGCTGGGCCTCGATGTTGCCGTGGGTGATCGCTTCGCGGGGATCGAAGTCGCCGACGAGGCGGTAGACCACCAGCGCGGCGTTGGAGGTGTACAGCGAGTCGCTGTTGCGGTTGGCGATCACCACGAACGCGTCCGGCACGTTCGGGTCGGGCACCCGGGTCCAGCCGGTCGGCACCGGCAGCGTGATGTCCAGGGCGTCGAAGCCGGTGGCCTGCTGCACCTGCAACTCCACCCCGTGGCCGGCGAAGTAGTCGCGCAACGTGTCGGAGGTGGCCGGCACCAGCGGCTGGATCTTCGGGGCGGCCGGGGTGGCGCCCTGCGGCAGCGACGGTGCGGCCGGCGCGGCCGGCGCCGTGGCGGGGGTGTGCTGGGCGAGGGGATCGGGGGTCAACGGGGCCGGCTGCGGCGGCACGGGTGCCGGCACCGGATCGGCGGCGGCGATACCGCCGAACGTCAGCGTCGCGGCGAGCGCGGCGGTGAGCACCCCGGTCGAGGCCGACCAGCGGCGGGCGGTGTGCAACATCTCGACATCGGTCCTTCCGAACGGAATCGGGGCCGACACCCCGGGTTCTGCGCCGAGGCTAACCAGCCCGCGCCGGCGGCGGCAGGGGTCCGCCGCGGTTGGAACCGAGCCGGTATCAACCCGGAATCGGCCGGGAACCGGACCGCAACCGGATCGAGACCCCCGTGGCCCGCCGGGGCGTTCGCGGGACCCTTATACCCTGTGGGACGTGACCGAATCGTCGAGCACGGGCCCGGACGCCGCAGCAGCGGACCCCGGCGCGTCCAGTGACCCCGCGGCCCCGCCGTATCGCTACACCGCGGAGCTGGCCGGTCGCATCGAGCGGACCTGGCAGCAGGAGTGGGACCGGCGCGGCACGTTCCACGTCGCCAACCCGGTGGGCGCGCTGGCGCCGGCCGACGGTGCGCCGCTGCCTGCGGACAAGATGTTCGTCCAGGACATGTTCCCCTACCCGTCCGGCGACGGTCTGCACGTCGGACATCCACTCGGGTACATCGCCACCGACGTCTACGCCCGCTATCACCGGATGACCGGCCGGAACGTGTTGCACACGTTGGGATTCGATGCCTTCGGTCTTCCCGCTGAGCAGTACGCCGCTCAGACCGGCACCCACCCGCGCATCCGGACCGAGTCCAACATCGTGAACTTCCGCCGACAGGTGGGCCGCCTCGGCTTCGGTCACGACACCCGCCGCGGCGTGTCGACCACCGATGTGGAGTTCTACCGGTGGACGCAGTGGATCTTCCTGCAGATCTACAACGCCTGGTTCGACACCTCCGTCGGCAAGGCCCGGCCGATCGCTGACCTCATCGACGAACTGGACTCCGGGACAAGGGCTCTCGATGACGGACGGGATTGGTCGGCGCTGTCGGCCGAAGAGCGCCACGATGTGATCGACGGCTACCGGCTGGTGTACCGCGCCGACTCGCTGGTGAACTGGTGCCCGGGGCTGGGCACCGTGCTGGCCAACGAGGAGGTCACCGCCGACGGTCGCAGCGAGCGCGGAAACTTCCCGGTGTTCCGGAAACGGCTGCGGCAATGGATGATGCGCATCACCGCCTACTCCGAACGGCTGCTGGAGGACCTCGACGTCCTGGATTGGCCGGAGAAGGTCAAGACGATGCAGCGCAACTGGATCGGCCGCTCCTCGGGAGCGGAGGTGCTTTTCGACACCGCCGCCGGGGCCGTCGAGGTGTTCACCACCCGACCCGACACACTGTTCGGTTCGACCTATCTTGTTCTGGCGCCGGAACATCCGCTCGTCGACGAGCTCACCGCCGAGTCGTGGCCCGACGAGGTGAACCCGGCGTGGACGTATTCGGCGGCCACCCCGGGCGAGGCGGTGGCCGCCTATCGGCGCGCCGTCGCGGCGAAATCCGACTTGGAGCGCCAGGAGAACAAGACCAAGACCGGGGTGTTCCTCGGCGCCATGGCCACCAACCCGGTCAACGGTGCGTCGGTCCCGGTCTTCATCGCCGACTATGTGCTGCTCGGCTACGGCACCGGGGCGATCATGGCCGTTCCCGGCCACGACCAGCGCGACTGGGAGTTCGCCACCGCGTTCGGGCTGCCGATCGTCGAGGTGATCACCGGCGGGGACGTCGCCACCGCCGCGCACCCCGGCGACGGCACCCTGGTCAACTCCGGCTACCTCGACGGGATGACGGTCGCCGAGGCCAAGGCGGCGGTCACCGAGCGGCTGCAGCAGGCCGGCCGCGGGCGGCCGCGGGTGACCTACAAGCTGCGCGACTGGCTGTTCGCCCGGCAACGCTACTGGGGCGAGCCGTTCCCGATCGTCTACGACGACACCGGGCGGCCGTACCCGCTCGACGACGCCGCACTGCCGGTGGAACTGCCCGAGGTCCCCGACTACGCGCCGGTGCAGTTCGACCCCGACGACCCGGACAGCGAGCCCGCCCCGCCGCTGGCCAAGGCCACCGACTGGGTGCACGTCGAACTCGACCTCGGCGACGGGTTGCGGTCCTACACCCGCGACACCAACGTGATGCCGCAGTGGGCCGGCAGCTCCTGGTACGAGCTGCGCTACGTCGACCCGCTCAACACCGAGCGGTTCTGCGCCCCGGAGAACGAGGCGTACTGGATGGGCCCGCGGCCCGCCGAACACGGTGGGGCAGACCCCGGCGGGGTCGACCTCTACGTCGGCGGGGTCGAGCACGCGGTGCTGCACCTGCTCTACGCCCGGTTCTGGCACAAGGTGCTCCACGACCTCGGCCACGTCAGCTCCCGCGAGCCGTACCGCCGGCTGGTCAACCAGGGCTACATCCAGGCCTACGCCTACACCGACGCCCGCGGGACGTACGTGCCCGCCGACGACGTCGTGGCCCGCGACGACGGGTTCGTCTACCCCGGCCCCGACGGCGAGATCCCGGTGCGCCAGGAGTTCGGCAAGATGGGCAAGAGTTTGAAGAACTCGGTCTCGCCGGACCAGATCTGCGACGACTACGGCGCGGACACCCTGCGGGTCTACGAGATGTCGATGGGTCCGCTGGAGGCGTCCCGGCCGTGGGCCACCAAGGACGTCGTCGGGGCGTTCCGGTTCCTGCAGCGGGTGTGGCGCCTGGTCGTCGACGAGCAGACCGGCGAGACCCGCGGCGGCGCCCAGGAGGCCCTCGACGAGGCGACGCTGCGGCTTTTGCACCGCACCATCGCCGGGGTCACCGAGGACTATCTGGCGCTGCGCAACAACACCGCCGCCGCCAAGCTCATCGAGTACACCAACCACCTGACCAAGCAGGCGGTGCACGCCCGCGCCGCAATCGAACCGCTGGTGCTGCTGTTGGCCCCGCTGGCCCCGCATCTGGCCGAGGAACTCTGGGCGCGGCTGGGCCACGACACCTCGCTGGCCCACGGGCCGTTCCCGCAGGCCGACCCGGCGTATCTGGTGGCCGACACCGTCGACTACCCGGTGCAGGTCAACGGCAAGAAGCGGGGACTGATCACGGTGGCCGCCGACGCCGACGCCGCCACCGTGCAGGCCGCCGCCCTCGCCGATGAGAAGGTGCAGGGATTCTTGGGCGGCGCCGACCCGAAGAAGGTGATCGTGGTGCCCGGCCGACTGGTCAACCTGGTGGTGTAGCCACCGCACGGCCCCCGGGGGCCGGTTTCCCGTGAAACCATCAGCGGGGTCGCAGCACCACCTGGTGCACGTGCCCGTCGGGCGGGGTGGCCACGACGTTGGCCACCACCTCGGCGACGGTCTGCGGGGACAGAAACCGCTGCGGGTCGTAGTCGCCGCCCTCGTAGTCGACGAGCCCGCGCTGCATGGCGGTGTCGGTGCGACCCGGGTGCACACTGGTGACCCGCAGTGCCGGTTCGTCCTCGCGCAACGAGTCGGCGAACGCCCGCAGCGCCGCCTTGCTCGCCGAGTACGACGCCAGACCGGGGGAGGACCGCAGCCCCGACCCGGAGTTGATGAACACCACCTGCCCGCCCGCGCGGCGCAGCGCCGGCAGCAGCGCCAGCGTCAACCCGACGGCGCCGACGACGTTGACCTCCATCGTGGTGCGCCACTGCGCCACATCGGATTCGGCGACCCGGGCCGGCAGCGCCACCCCGGCGTTGTGGACCAGCACGTCGAGGTCGGCGGGCAGCGTCGCCGGGTCGATCCCGGAGTCCACCGCGGCGAGGTCCGCCGCGACGGTCGCGGCGTCGAGGCGCTCGGCGACCGCGCTCAACCGCGCCGAGGGCCGCCCGGCGAGCACCAGGGCGTGGGTGGGGGCCAGCGCCGCGGCGATCGCGGCGCCGATGCCGCTGCTGGCACCGGTGATCAGCGCGGTCGGCCGGGACATCGCCGCTAGCCGCCGAGCGCGTCGGGGCGCACCGGTTCGTCGCAGCCGGCGACCCCGCCGCGGGTCGGCTCACTGGCCGCGAGGCGCTCCAGCGGCGCCAGCGCGTTGACCAGCGCGTCGACCTCGTCCTGGCTGAGCTGGCTGAGCATCGCCGAGAGCGCGGCGCGCCGGTTCGCCAGCGACTCGTGGTGCACCGCCAGGCCCTCCGGGGTGATGTCGACCAGCACCGCCCGTAGATCCGAGGGATCCCGGGAGCGTTTGACCAGGCCGATCTTCTCCAGGCGGCGGATCGCCACGGTGGTGGTGGGGGTGCGTACCCGTTCGTGGGCGGCCAGTTCGGTCATCCGCATCGGGCCCTGGCCGAGCAGCGTGTAGAGGATCGACAACTGCGCCAAGGTGAGATCCCCGGTGGCGTCGCGGTTGGTGTCACCGCGGCGCAGGATCGCGAACAGTTTGGTCAGGGTGCGGTGCAGTCCCTCGGCCAGCTCCGCCACCTCCGGTGGGGCGGCATCGCTCATTGCCATAATGAGCCAGTTTAACCGGTGGTGGCCGCCCCGGGGCCAAGGTGTTCAAAGGCGCCCGACGGTATTCACGGTGATCAACGGCGCGCCGTCACCTGCTGGGGACGCGCTGGTGTCGCGCTGGGGTCGCGCCCGGCGGTACCCGGTGACGCTCACAGCACCTGGGACAGGAACCGCTGCAGCCGGTCGGTGCGGGCGTGGCTGAACAGCTCGTCGGGCTCGCCGGCCTCCACCACCCGGCCGGCGTCGATGAACACCACCTGGTCGGCGCTGGAGGCGGCGAACCCCATCTCGTGGGTGACCACGATCATCGTCATGCCGTCGGCGGCGAGATCGGCGATGAGCGCCAGGACCCCTTTGACCAGCTCCGGGTCCAGCGCCGAGGTCGGCTCGTCGAAGAGCATCACCTGCGGGTCCATCGCCAGGGCCCGCGCGATCGCCACCCGCTGCTGCTGGCCGCCGGAGAGCGCCGCGGGGCGCCGCGACGCATAGGCGCCCAACCCCACCCGCTCCAGGTGGGTCAGGGCCCGCTCGGCGGCGGCGTCGGCGTCCAGGCCGAGCAGGCGCCGCGGGCCGAGGGCGACGTTGTGCAGCACGCTGCGGTGTGGGAAGAGGTTGAACTGCTGGAACACCATCCCGATGCGCCGACGCAGCCGGTCGGGGTTCTCGGCGAGCACGGAGCGCCCGTCGAGCAGGATGTCGCCGCGGTCGGGTTCGTGCAGCCGGTTCAGGGTGCGCAGCAGGCTGGATTTGCCCGACCCGGACGGCCCGATCACCGCGGCGGTGGTGCCGGCGGGCACCTCGATGTCGACCCCACACAGCACCGCCGCCCCGCCCAGCCGCAGATGCAGGTCGCGCCCGCTCACCGAGACCGCCGCGCTCACGTCATCTCCTGGCCGGCCGGCGTCAGCGCCACCGGATCCGGTGCCCGCGGCCGGCCGCGGCGCATCCGGGTGTCGATGACGTTGACCAGGTGGGTCAGCGGGATCGTCAACGCCAGATAGAACAGGCCGGCGGCCACCAGCGGGGAGAGGCTGCCGGTGGCGGCGTTGAGGTCCCGGCCGACCTGGAACAGTTCCCGCTGCTCGATCAACAGTCCCAGGAAATACACCAGTGCGGAGGCTTTGAGCAGGGCGATGAACTGGTTGACCAGTGCGGGCAGCACCCGGCGGATGCCCTGGGGCACCACCACGAACCGCAGCGCGCCGACGTAGCCGAATCCGAGGGCGCGGGCGGCCTCCATCTGGCCGGGCTCCACGCTTTGGATCCCGGAGCGGAAGATCTCCCCGATGTAGGCGGCGGCCATCAGCCCCAGCGCCAGGATGCCCAGCGGGTAGGGGTTGTGGTGGGTCAGCCCGCCCACCACCGGGCCCAGCCCCAACCCGATCAGCAGGATGATCACCACCTCGGGCAGGCCGCGGAAGATGTCGGTGTAGATCCGGGCCGGCCAGCGCAGCCAGCGGGTCGGGGCGATCGCGGCCAGAGCCAACATCAGCCCGGCGACCAGCCCGATCACCGCCGCCGCCCCGGTGAGGATCAGCGTGTTGGGCAGCCCGGTGGTCAGCAGCACCGGGAACGCCTCCCGGTAGAGCTGCCAGTCGAAGAACGAGTCGCGCAGCTGGCGCAGCGTCGAGGGGGCCGTCGCCCCGGGTTCGCGGTGCGGTCGTTGCGCGGCGATCGCGGCGAAGTCCGGCAGTGCCGGCGCCGCGGCGGCCCGCGACCCCGGCCGCCAGCCCGGCGGCAGTTCGCGCGGCACCCAGTCGGTGTAGAGCCGCGCCCAGGTGCCGTCGGCGATGACCGCGTCCAGCCCGGCGTTGAGCGCCTCGATCAGTGGGCGGTTGCCCGCGGCGACCGCCCACGCCACGAACGTGTCGACGCTGACGGTGGTGGCGGCGATGACCGCCGGGTCGCCGGGGCGCACCAACTGCCCGGCCTGCTGGGCGGGGGCCACCCACGCGTCGAGCTGACCGGTTTTCAGGCTGGCGTAGACGGTGTTGAAGTCGGGGAACTTCACCGGCGCCAACCCCAGGGTGTCGGTGACGTAGGCGTCCTGGATGGTGCCCTGCACCACCCCGATCCGCAGGCCCGGCCGCAGGTCGTCCATCGCGGTCAGCGCCGAGCCCGGCGGCACCACCAGCGCGTAGTAGCCGAAGTCGTAGCCGTTGGTGAACCCGACGGTGCGCCGGCGGGCCTCGGTGGCCGCGATCGACGCCGAGCCGACGTCGAAGCGCCCCGCGGCGACCTGGGCGAGCAGCCCGGCGAAATCGGTGCCCACGAACGACACCCGCAGCCCCAGTTTGGCCGCGACCGCGCGCAGCAGTTCGTCGTCGAAGCCGCTGAACCGGCCGGTGCCGTCGATGCAGCTGGTCGGCGGGGCATCCGAGAGGCTGCCGACGGTCAGCGTGCCGGGGGTGGTCAGTCCCAGCGCGGCGACGTCGACGGAGTCCACGGCGACGGTGGTGGCGGTGGTGTGGGTGTCGCGGTGCGGCTCGCCGGGGGTGGCGGTGAGGTTGGGGGGCACCGCGGTGGCGTTCGCCACGCCGGGCGGCACGCACTGGTCCGGCGCGGCGAGCGCGGCCGGCGCGGCCATCAGCGCGGCGAGCGTCCCGGCCACCGCCGCCACCGCGGCCAGGGCGCGCGCCCGCCTAGCGGCGGTCACGCCAGCGGCACAGGGCGGCCGCGCCGGTCAGGTCGTAGTCGGGCCCGGCGGTCGCGATCGTCAGCAGGCTGACCCCCGCGTCGGCGAGGGCGTCGGCCTCGGCGGTCACCGCCGCCGCGTCGGTGCTGCCGACGTCGCCGCCGACCGCCGCGGAGAACTCGATGGCGGCCGGATCGCGCCCGACCGCCGCGCAGTGGTCGGCGAGCACCGCGGCCTTGTGGCGGTGCCGGGTCGCGTCGGCGAAGCTGTGCCAGATGTCGGCGTGCTCGGCCACCAGCCGCAGCGTCTTGCGTTCCCCGTCGCCGCCGATGAGCACCGGCAGCGGCCCGGCCGGCGCCGGGGTGAGCCGGCCCAGCCGTGCGGTGATCCGCGGCAGCGCCGCCCCCAGGTCGGCGATCCGGCTGCCCCGGGTGCCGAACTCGTAGCCGTACTCGCGGTAGTCGCGGTGGTTCCAGCCGGCGCCGATCCCCAGGATCAGCCGCCCGCCGCTGATGTGGTCGACGGTGCGGGCCATGTCGGCGAGCAGATCGGGGTTGCGGTAGGAGTTGCAGGTCACCAGCGCGCCGATCTGGATGCGCGAGGTCTGCTCCGCCCAGGCGGCCAGCATCGTCCAGCACTCGAAGTGCGCGCCGTCGGGGTCGCCGTAGAGCGGGAAGAAGTGATCCCAGTTGAACGCGACGTCCACGCCGAGGTCTTCGCAGCGGCGCACCGCGTCACGGATCAGCCCGTAGTCGGGGGCCTGCTCGGGCTGCAGCTGCACCCCGATGCGGGGCGGCCGGGGGCCGGGCACGGGAGAAACCATGTCCCCACGGTACGAGCAGACACGCCCAGACACGAACAGACGACGAACGCCGGGCGCCCGACGGGCACCCGGCGTCCGATGGTCGCGCGGCGGTCCGGCTCAGCCGGTGATGAACTCCTCGAGCTGGGCGCGGGCCACGTCGTCGGGCAGCTGCTTCGGCGGGCTCTTCATCAGATACGCCGAGGCCGGCACGATCGGGCCGCCGATGCCGCGGTCCTTGGCGATCTTGGCGGCGCGCACCGCGTCGATGATCACCCCGGCCGAGTTCGGCGAGTCCCACACCTCGAGCTTGTACTCCAGGTTCAGCGGCACGTCACCGAAGGCGCGGCCCTCCAGGCGCACGTAGGCCCACTTGCGGTCGTCGAGCCAGCCGACGTGGTCGCTCGGGCCGATGTGCACGTCGTTGGTCTTGAACTCGCGCTGCAGGTTGGAGGTGACCGCCTGGGTTTTGGAGATCTTCTTCGACTCCAGGCGCTCGCGCTCCAGCATGTTCAGGAAGTCCATGTTGCCGCCGACGTTGAGCTGCATGGTGCGGTCCAGCTGCACGCCGCGGTCCTCGAACAGCTTGGCCATCACCCGGTGGGTGATGGTGGCGCCGATCTGGCTCTTGATGTCGTCACCGACGATCGGCACACCCGCCTCGGTGAACTTCGCCGCCCACTCCGGGTCGGAGGCGATGAACACCGGCAGCGCGTTGACGAACGCCACCCCGGCGTCGATGGCGCACTGGGCGTAGAACTTGTCGGCCTCCTCCGAGCCCACCGGCAGGTAGGACACCAGCACGTCGACCTTCGCGTCGCGCAGCGCCTTGACCACGTCGACCGGTTCGGTGTCGGAGAGCTCGATGGTGTCGGCGTAGTACTTGCCGATGCCGTCGAGGGTGGGGCCGCGCTGCACGATCACGTCGGTGGGCGGCACGTCGGTCAGCTTGATGGTGTTGTTCTCCGAGGCGAAGATCGCTTCGGACAGGTCGAACCCGACCTTCTTGGCGTCGACGTCGAACGCGGCGACGAATTTCACGTCGCGCACGTGGTAGGCACCGAACCGCACATGCATCAGGCCGGGAACCGTGGAGTTCTCGTCGGCGTCGCGGTAGTACTGGACGCCCTGCACCAGCGAGGACGCGCAGTTACCGACGCCCACAATGGCGACCCGCACCTCCGTCGACGCCACCGCGCCGGTTTGCTCACTCATGGACGTTCTCCTTCTCCTACCTTCTGCGTGCGGCCGGTGGTCTCGACCGTTGCTTGTGTTGTTGGCGGTTGCGCCGGGCGGGTGCCCGGTCGGGTCAGGGCTGATCGCCGTGACCCTGGGCAACCCGTTCGGCGGCGATCAGCTCGTTGAGCCATCGCACCTCGCGTTCACTCGACTCCAACCCCAGCTGGTGTAGCTGGCGGGTGTAGCGGTCGAATGAGCCGCTGGCCCGCGCCACGGCGTCGCGCAGACCTTCCCGGCGTTCCTCCACCTGGCGGCGCCGGCCTTCCAAGATGCGCATCCGCGCCTCCGCCGGCGTGCGGTTGAAGAACGCCAGGTGCACGCCGAAGCCGTCGTCGGTGTAGTTCTGTGGGCTGGTGTCGGCCACCAGCTCGGAGAATCGCTGCCGGCCGGCGTCGGTGAGCCGGTACACCCGCCGTGCCCGGCGCACCGGGGTGCCCGCGGGGGCAGCATTCTCGGCGATCAGCCCGTCGGCCTGCATCCGGCGCAACGCCGGGTACAGCGAGCCGTAGGAGAAGGCGCGGAACGCCCCCAGCAGGCCGGTGAGCCGCTTGCGTAGCTCGTAGCCGTGCATCGGTGACTCCAGCAGCAGGCCCAAAATGGCCAGCTCCAGCATCGAGTCACCTCCCTGATTCGCCGCTGCCGCGCTCCACCGTGCGCCCGACAGCTCGCGCCATAGTATCGCCCCGATATATCCCGAGCCAAGTCGTGGGGAGCCGGCGTCCCGCTGAGCCGGGCCGCGGCGCGCCGTCATCGCTGGACCGCCGCGGTCCGCATCCCCGACGGCGGTGACCGACGTACTCTAGTCAGCGTGCGACTGCAGCGACAGGTGGTGGACTACGCGCTTCAACGGCGCGCGCTGCTGGCCGAGGTGTACTCCGGGCGGACCGGGGTGTCCGACGTCTGCGACGCCAACCCCTACCTGTTGCGGGCGGCGAAGTTTCACGGCAAGACCAGCTCGGTCAGTTGTCCGATCTGCCGCAAGGAGCAGTTGACGCTGGTGTCCTGGGTGTTCGGCGATCATCTCGGGGCGGTGTCGGGCTCGGCCCGCAGCGCCGAGGAGTTGGTGTTGCTGGCGACCCGATTCTCGGAGTTCTCGGTACATGTGGTGGAGGTATGCCGAACGTGCAGCTGGAATCATCTGGTGAAGTCGTACGTGCTGGGCGCGGTACGGCCACCGAAGGGTTCGCGCACCACCCGGACCGCCCGCAACGGGGCGCGTACCGCCAGTGAATAACCCGCCACCGAATGACCCGCCAGTGAACGATGACGACCGGCCCCCGCCGCGCCGACCCCGGGAGCAGCCCCGCGGCGGCGCCCACCGGGCCCCCGAGCCACCGGAGCCGACCGGACCGTCCAGGTCCCCGGGGCCGGACCACGCGCGCGGGCGCGCCCCGGAAGACCGGCCGACCTCGCTGATCCCGCGGGTCGGCGACGAGGTGCCGGAGAAGCTGCGCGACCCGATCGAGGCGGTCACCGCCGCGCTGAACGCCCCCTCGTTGGCCGAGCGTCACCGTGCCGCCGGGCGCACCGGCGCGCGGGAGGAACCGCGCACCGAGGACGGCGCGACGCGCGAGGCGCGGGAGGCGCGCGAGGCGCGCGATGCGGTGTCGGGGGGGCGCCCCGCGGGCGCCGCGCGCTCCGCTACGCCCACGCCCGACGAGCCACCGCCGTCGCGCGGGCGGTCCCGACGCACCGACGACGACCGGGAGCCGCCGCGGGAGGCGCCGCATCGCCGGCGCGCGGCGCCGTCGCGGGCGCGGGTGCGGTGGCGCTGGGTCCGGCGGGCCTGCTATCTGGCGGTGGCCGCGGCGGTGCTGCTGCCGATCGTGACGTTCGCGATGGCGTACCTGATCGTGCAGGTGCCCCAGCCCGGCGACATCCGCACCAACCAGGTGTCGACGATCCTGGCCAGCGACGGCAGCGAACTGGCCAAGATCGTGCCGCCGGAGGGCAACCGGGTCGACATCGACATCGACCAGGTGCCCCAGCACGTCCGCAACGCGGTGATCGCCGCCGAGGACCGCAACTTCTACACCAACCCGGGCTTCTCGCTCAGCGGGTTCGGCCGGGCCATCAAGAACAACCTGTTCGGCGGCTACACCCAGGGTGGGTCGACGATCACCCAGCAGTACGTCAAAAACGCGCTCGTCGGTGCCCAGCGCACCGGGATGGGCGGGCTGACCCGCAAGGCCAAGGAACTGGTCATCGCGACCAAGATGTCCGGCCAGTGGTCCAAGGACGACGTCCTGGAGGCCTACCTGAACATCATCTACTTCGGACGCGGCTCCTACGGGATCGCCGCGGCGTCCAAGGCGTACTTCAACAAGCCGGTCGAACAGCTCACCGTCGCCGAGGGGGCGCTGCTGGCGGCGCTGATCCAGCGGCCCTCCACCCTGGATCCCGCGATCGACCCCGACGGCGCCCTGGACCGGTGGAGCTGGGTGCTCGACGGGATGGTGCAGATCAAGGCGCTCACCCCCGAGCAGCGCGCCGCCCAGCAGTTCCCCGAGACGATCCCGCCGGGGATGGCCCGCTCGGAGGACCAGACCACCGGACCCAACGGCCTGATCGAACGGCAGGTCATCGCCGAGCTGCTCGACCTGTTCGACATCGACGAGCAGACCCTCAACACCGAGGGGCTGCAGGTCACCACCACCATCGATCCGCAGGCCCAGCAGGCCGCCGAGGACGCGGTGGAGAAGTATCTCGACGGTCAGGACCCCGACATGCGCGCGGCGGTGGTCTCCATCGATCCGCGCAACGGGGCGGTGCGCGCCTACTACGGTGGCTCGGAGGCCACCGGCTACGACTTCGCCCAGGCCGGCTTGCAGACCGGCTCGTCGTTCAAGGTGTTCGCACTGGTGGCCGCGCTGGAGCAGGGGATGGGCCTGGGCTACCAGGTGGACAGCTCCCCGCTGACGGTCAACGGCATCGAGATCACCAACGTGGAGAACGAGGGCTGCGGCACCTGCAACATCGCCGAGGCGCTGAAGCGGTCGTTGAACACCTCCTACTACCGGCTGATGCTCAAGCTGAAGAACGGTCCGCAGGATGTGGCCGACGCCGCCCACCGGGCCGGCATCGCCGAGAGTTTCCCCGGGGTGGCGCACACGCTGTCCGAGGACGGCGAGGGCGGGCCGCCGAACAACGGGATCGTGTTGGGCCAGTACCAGACCCGGGTCATCGACATGGCGTCGGCTTATGCCACCCTCGCCGATTCCGGCACCTATCACGCCCCGCACTTCGTGGAGAAGGTCGTCAACGCCGACGGGCAGGTGCTCTTCGACGCGTTGACCGCCGACAACCCCGGTGAGGAGCGCATCGAGAAGGCCGTCGCCGACAACGTCACCGCCGCGATGGTGCCGATCGCCGGGTACTCCCGCGGACACAACCTGGCCGGCGGGCGGCCCTCGGCGGCCAAGACCGGCACCGTGCAGCTCGGCGACAGCAAGGACAACAAGGACGCCTGGATGGTCGGCTACACCCCGTCGCTGTCCACCGCGGTGTGGGTCGGCACCGTCAAGGACGACGAGCCGCTGGTCAACCAGTGGGGCTCCCCGGTCTGGGGGTCGAGCCTGCCGTCGGACATCTGGAAGGCGACCATGGACGGCGCCCTGCAGGGCACCGACACCGAGTCGTTCCCGACGCCGGAGGAAGTCGGCGGCTACGCCGGGGTGCCGGCCGCACCGCCGCCGCCCCCGCCGCCCAGCGACGAGC
>NZ_NCXO01000025.1 GCF_002104795.1 Mycolicibacillus koreensis | reverse complement strand
TTGCCATGGGGACATCCTTCCAGCCCGCCCATCGTGGGCAAGCCAACTCAGATGTCACCTGATCGTGCAGCAGACCCCAGAGTCGTGGATGGGCATGTTCGCCGAATCGCCGTGCGCGATCCGCGACGAGAGTGTGTTCGTTGATGACGCCCACATCATCACCGCTGACAGGATCCAATTCGGTCCCCGCGAGTGAGGGCGACCCGGCCTCACCGCAGTGATGCCCGGGGCCGGCAGATCCCGCACCGCCCCGCGAGCGCGGCACCGGAGCCAACAACCGCTCCCGGCTGTTCGCCGCCGATGCGATCGCCCGCCTATCCTGGGGGAATACGTCTGGTGATTCCGACACACCGGCCTGCGCTACCAAGTCACAGCCGTAACACCAGGCACACTAGTAACAACTAACGAGGCTGGAGGGTGTTGCCGTGTACCGAGTGTTTGAAGCGCTGGACGAACTGAGCGCCATCGTCGAGGAAGCGCGCGGCGTGCCGATGACGGCGGGCTGCGTGGTGCCCCGCGGGGACGTGCTGGAACTGGTCGACGACATCAAGGACGCCATCCCCGGCGAACTCGACGACGCTCAGGACGTGCTGGATGCCCGTGATTCGCTGCTGCACGACGCCAAGACCCACGCCGACGGCATGGTCGCGGGCGCGACCACCGAGGCCGAGTCGATGGTCAACCACGCCCGCGCCGAGGCCGACCGGGTGCTCGCCGACGCCAAGAGCCACGCCGACCGGATGGTCGCCGAGGCCCGTCAGCACAGCGAACGGATGGTCGCCGAGGCGCAGGAGGAGGCCGCCCGGCTCAGTGCGGCAGCCAAGCGTGAACACGAGGCCGCGGTGAGCCGCGCCAAGGCCGAAGCGGACCGACTGGTGGAGAACGGCAACATCTCCTACGAGAACGCCGTGCAGGAGGGCATCAAGGAGCAGCAGCGCCTGGTGTCGCAGACCGAGGTGGTCGCCTCGGCCACCGCCGAAGCCACCCGGATGATCGACTCCGCGCACGCCGAAGCCGACCGTCTGCGCGGCGAATGCGACATCTACGTCGACTCCAAGCTCGCCGAGTTCGAGGAGTTCCTCAACGGGACCCTGCGCTCGGTCAACCGGGGCCGTCACCAGTTGCGCACCGCCGCGGGGACCCACGACTACGCAGTTCGGTAGGCCGTCGGTCGGGTAGTTCGGTCGGCGGCCCGGTACCCGGGGCGCGCCGTAGGATCGAGGGCATGGTCACGCAGCATCCCGACGCGCCGCTCGTGCTCAGCATCACCCGGCTGGGGCGGCGCCCCGGCACCATGATGGCGGTGCGCCGCACCGTCGACGCTCCGGCGCGAATCGGACTGGACATGGAGGCGATCGAGCGCGGCGCTCCGCTGACCCTGGACCTGCAGCTGCAGTCGGTCTCCGAGGGTGTGCTGATCACCGGCACCGTCGCCGGGCCCACCACCGGGCAGTGTGCGCGCTGCCTGACCGAGTTCACCGACCACGTCGAGGTCGGACTCACCGAGC
The DNA here is from genome assembly GCF_002104795.1 of Mycolicibacillus koreensis. Taxonomy (GTDB): domain Bacteria; phylum Actinomycetota; class Actinomycetes; order Mycobacteriales; family Mycobacteriaceae; genus Mycobacterium; species Mycobacterium koreense. The sequence goes on along the minus strand of NZ_NCXO01000025.1, from coordinate 57,702 downwards.
TGTATGCCTACCCGCAGAGCACCACCGAGGCGACCACCGACGCCGACGAGGTGGGACGCATCGTTGACGACACCATCGACCTCCAGCAGGCCCTCATCGACGAGGTCGGCTTGGCGCTGCCGCTGTCCCCGCTGTGCCGGCCGGACTGCCCGGGGTTGTGCCCGCAGTGCGGGGTGGCGCTGGCCACCGCCGGCCCCGACCATCACCACGACATGATCGATCCGCGCTGGGCCAAACTGGCCGGGCTGCTGGAAGACCAGCAGTGAGCCGCGAGCCGCTGCTCGCCGCGCTCGGCGTCGAACTACCCGACGAGTTGTTGACGCTGGCGCTGACGCACCGCAGCTACGCCTACGAACAGGGCGGGCTGCCCACCAACGAGCGGCTGGAGTTCCTCGGCGACGCGGTGTTGGGCCTCACCGTCACCGACACGCTGTATCACCGCCACCCCGACCGACCCGAGGGCGATTTGGCGAAACTTCGGGCCAGCGTGGTCAACACCGCCGCACTCGCCGAGGTGGCCCGCGGTCTCACCGACGACGGATTGGGGGCCTATCTGCTGCTGGGACGCGGCGAGGTCGCCACCGGCGGCGCCGACAAATCCAGCATCCTGGCCGACAGCATGGAATCGCTGCTGGGCGCGGTGTACCTGCACCACGGCATCGAGGTGGCCCGCACGGTGATCCTGCGCCTGTTCGGCGAGCTGCTCGACACCGCGCCGACGCTGGGCGCCGGTCTGGACTGGAAGACCAGCCTGCAGGAGCTGACCGCCGCCCACGGCCTGGGCGCGCCGGCCTATCGGGTCAGCTCCACCGGCCCCGACCACGACAAGGAGTTCACCGCGGTCGCGGTCGTGGCCGACACCAGCTATCCGCGCGGGGTGGGCCGGTCGAAAAAAGAAGCCGAACAGAACGCCGCGGCGGCCGCCTGGAAGGCCATCGACGCCGCGCACAGCGCCGCCCCCGGCTCGCACCCGGCCTAGTCGGAAACTCGCCCATCTGATGCCGGAGTTACCCGAAGTCGAGGTGGTGCGCCGCGGGCTGGCCGCCCACGTGCTGGGACGCACGATCACCGCGGTGCGGGTGCACCACCCGCGCGCGGTGCGTCGCCATGTGGGTGGGCCCGCCGACCTGACCGCGCGACTGGTGGGTGCGCAGATCACCGGCACCGGCCGGCGCGGCAAATACCTCTGGCTGACCCTCGACGACAACGATCACGCGCTGGTGGTCCACCTCGGGATGAGTGGGCAGATGCTCATCGGAGCGGTGCCCACCACGACCCACCTGCGCATCGCGGTGCTGCTCGACGACGACACCGCGCTCAACTTCGTCGATCAGCGCACCTTCGGCGGTTGGATGCTGGCCGAGATGGTCGACGTCGACGGCGACACGGTGCCGGTGCCGGTGGCGCACCTGGGGCGTGACCCCCTCGACCCGCACTTCGAGCCCGAGGCGGTGGTGGCGGTGCTGCGGGCCAAGCATTCGGAGATCAAACGTCAACTGCTCGACCAGACCGTGGTCTCCGGCATCGGCAACATCTACGCCGACGAAGCGTTGTGGCGCGCCGGTGTACACGGCGCCCGCCGCGCCGACGCGCTGACCCGACCGACGCTGCGGGCGGTGCTGGCAGCGGCGGACACCGTCATGACCGAGGCGCTGGGGGCCGGCGGCACCTCCTTCGATGCGCTGTATGTCAACGTCAACGGCGAATCGGGGTACTTCGACCGATCGCTGGACGTCTACGGCCGCGAAGGGCTGGGCTGCCGGCGCTGCGGGACGCCGATCCGTCGGGAGAAGTTCATGAACCGTTCCTCGTTCTTCTGCCCGAAATGTCAGCCGCGCCCACGGCGTTGAACCCGGTCGGTCGGACCCGGTCAGTCGAAGAGGGTGCGGCGCCTGGCCCCCGGCGGCAGCGCCGGGTCGACGAACCATTCCCGGGCGAACAGCAGACCCGACACCGCAGCGGGCAGCCGGCGCAGGACACCGAGCAGCCGGGCCCCGGCGCCGCGGACCTGTGAACGGTGCGCAGCGAGGGCGTCGCGCTTGAGGCCGCCGTAGCGGGCGACGGTGATCCGGTGGGTGATCGTGGCGCGCGGCGCATACGCGGTGGCCATGATCTGTTTCTCGTAGGGCTCGGGCAGTCCCACCAGGCGTGCCAACTGTCCTACCCGGCAGAGCAATTCGCGTGGCATCGTCGCCTCCAGAACCCGTGGGGTGCCGGCCAGTTCGGCGGCGCGTGCACCGACGCGGTGGACCTGGACGTGGTCGCGGTGCCCGTAGCCGCCGTTGGCCTGGTAGCTCAGCAGCAATTCTGCGGACTCCTCGCGCAGGATCGCGGCGAGCCGGCCGGCGGCCACCTCCACATCGGCGCGGCCGAACCGGGTCCGGCCCGGCGGATCGGGGAGGAACTGCGGGCCGTACCCGCTGTCGGCGTAGCCCAGGCACTCCACCCGATCAGCTCCGAGAATATCGGCGCTGCAACGAAGTTCGGTGAGCCGATGATCCCCCTCGGTGTCGTGGACCCGACCGTCGGTGGCCACCACGATCACCACCCGGTGGCCCTCGGCCGCCGCCCGGGCGATGGTGCCGCCGGTGAGCACCACCTCGTCGTCGGGGTGAGCGTGAAACGCGACCACGGTAGCCATCACCGGCAGTATGCCCCAGCGGTCCGCGGCGCACCGAGTAGAAAAGAAGCCATGACACAACTGTGGGTGGAACGGACCGCGCCGCGGCGCTACACCGGGCGCAGCAGCCGCGGCGCGCAGGTGCTGATCGGCAACGACGACGTCGAGGGCGTGTTCACCCCCGGGGAGCTGCTCAAGATCGCCCTGGCCGCCTGCAGCGGCATGGCCAGCGACGCCCCGCTGGCCCGCCGCCTCGGCGAGGACTACACCACCACCATCGACGTCACCGGGCCGGCCGACCGTGACCAGGAGCGCTACCCGCGGCTGTCGGAGACGATGCGCCTGGATCTCTCCGGGCTCTCGGAGGCGGAGCGACAGCGTCTGCTCACCGTGGTGCACCGGGCGATCGATGCCAGCTGCACCGTGGGGCGCACGCTCACCAGCGGCACCGAGGTGGACTTCACGGTGGACACCGAAGCGGCCGAGGTCGCCGATGGTTGAGCCGGCGGTGCGGCTGACCGCCTGGGTGCACGGCCACGTCCAGGGGGTGGGTTTTCGCTGGTGGACCCGCTGCCGTGCGTTGGAGCTGGGGTTGACTGGCTACGCCGCCAACAAGGCCGACGGGCGGGTGCAGGTCGTCGCCCGGGGGCCGCGGCCGGACTGTGAGCGGTTGCTGGCCCTGCTGCGCGGCGACACCACGCCGGGGCGGGTGGACACCGTCGTCGCCGACTGGGCCGAGCCGGGCGATCCGATCAGCGGGTTCAGCGAGCGATAGCGCGGGCGCGGCGCCGCGTCAGCCCGGTAGTCTCTCACCCCGTGCACCTGAAGAGTCTGACGTTGAAGGGCTTCAAGTCCTTCGCCTCGCCGACGACTCTGCGATTCGAGCCCGGGATCACCTGCGTCGTCGGACCCAACGGGTCGGGAAAATCCAACGTCGTCGACGCGCTGGCCTGGGTGATGGGCGAGCAGGGCGCCAAGACGCTGCGCGGCGGCAAGATGCAAGACGTCATCTTCGCCGGCACCTCCTCGCGGGCGCCGCTGGGCCGCGCCGAGGTCACGCTGACCATCGACAACTCCGACAACGCGCTGCCCATCGAGTACTCCGAGGTGGCGATCACCCGCAGGATGTTCCGCGACGGCGGCAGCGAATACGAGATCAACGGTGCGGGCTGCCGGCTGATGGACATCCAGGAGCTGCTGTCGGATTCGGGGATCGGCCGGGAGATGCACGTCATCGTCGGGCAGGGTCGGCTCTCCCAGATCCTCGAATCGCGCCCGGAGGAACGCCGGTCGTTCATCGAAGAAGCCGCCGGGGTGCTCAAACACCGCAAACGCAAGGAGAAGGCGGTCCGCAAGCTGGAGTCGATGCAGGCCAACCTGGCCCGGCTCACCGATCTGACCACCGAACTGCGCCGCCAACTCAAACCGCTGGGGCGCCAGGCGGAGGTGGCCCGCCGCGCCGCCACCATCCAGGCCGACCTGCGCGATGCCCGGCTGCGGTTGGCCGCCGACGACCTGGTGGCCCGCAGGGCGGAGTTCGACGGCACCAACACCACCGAGGCGACGCTGCGCCGCGAGCACGACGAGGCGGCGGGGCGGCTGGAGGCCGCGGCGGCGGAACTGGCCGGCCACGAAGCCACCCTGGCGCGGCTCTCGGAGCGCGCCGAGGCTGCCCAGCAGACCTGGTTCGGGCTCTCCGCCCTGGCCGAGCGGGTCGCCGCCACCGTGCGTATCGCCACCGAACGCGCCCAACACCTGGAGCAGGAGCCGGTCACCCACACCGGCCCGGAACCCGAGGAGCTGGAAGCCGAGGCCGAGCGGGTCGCCGCCCGGGAGGAGCAGCTGCTCGCCGAGCTCGCCGAGGCCCGCGATCGGCTGACCGCAGCGCGCGACGCGTTGACCGCCCAGGAGACGGTGGCCCACGAGGCCGAGCAGGCGCACCTGGCCGCGGTGCGCGCCGAGGCCGACCGCCGGGAGGGGCTCGCCCGGCTGGCCGGGCAGGTGGAGACGATGCGCGCGCGGGTGGAGTCCATCGACGACAACGTCACCCGCCTCGCCCCGCGCATCGAGGAGGCGGCCGCCCGCGCCGAGGCCGCCCACGCGGAGTTCGAGACCGCCCAGGCCCGCGTCACCGAACTCGATCAGGGCGAAGAAGGCCTCGACGAGCAGCACGAACGCAGCGTGGCCGCGGTGCGCGTCGCCGACGCGCGGGTGGCGGAGCTGCAAACCGCCGAGCGCGCCGCCGAACGCGAGGTGGCCTCCCTGCAGGCCCGTATCGATGCGCTGACCGTCGGGCTCGACCGTAAGGACGGCGCCTCGTGGCTGGCGAACGACTCCGGGATCGGTGGGCTGCTCGGCTCGATCGGCACCCTGGTCAAGGTGCGGCCCGGCTTCGAGGCGGCGGTGGCCGCGGTGCTCGGTGCCGCCGCCGACGCGGTCGCCGCCGACACCGTCGAGACCGCCGGGGCGGCGTTGACCGCCTTGAAGGAGACCGACGGCGGGCGCGCGGCGATCGTGGTGGGGGACTGGCCGGCCCCGGCCGGCGAGCCGCAGCGCGACGCCCCGGCCGAGGCCATCTGGGCCCGTGACCTTGTCGAGGCCCCGGCCCGGCTGCGCGGCGCGCTGACCGCGATGTTGGCCGGCGTGGTCGTGGTCCCGGACCTGACGGCCGCGCTGGCGGTGGTCGGCGCGACCCCGCAGCTGCGTGCGGTGACCCGCGACGGTGATCTCGTCGGCGCCGGTTGGGTCAGCGGAGGCTCGGATCACAAACCGTCGACGTTGGAGATCTCCAGCGAGATCGATCGGGCCCGCACCCAGCTCGACGAGGCCGAAGCGCAGGTCAACGAGTTGGGAGCGGCGCTTTCCGGTGCGGTCGCCGAACAGGCCAGCCGTCAGGACACCGCCGAGCAGGCGCTGGCCGCGCTCAAGGAGTCCGACGCCGCGATCGCCGCGATCTACGACCAGCTCGGCCGGCTCGGTCAGCAGGCCCGCACCGCCGAGGACGACTGGCAGCGCCAACTGCACCAGCGCGACGAACTCGAGGCGCGTCGCGCCGCCACCGTCGAGGAACTCGGCGCCCTGGAGACCCGGCTGCGCAACGCCGAAACCACTGAGCCGGTCGCCACCGCCGACCCGGGCGACCGTCAGCAGATCGCCGCGGCCACCGAGGCCGCCCGCGGCGTCGAGGTGGAGGCCCGGCTGACGGTGCGCACCGCCGAGGAACGCGCCCACGCGGTGCGCGGGCAGGCCGAGTCGCTGCGCCGGCAGGCCGCCGCGGAACGGGAGGCCCGCCGCCGCGCCGAGCAGGCCCGCGCCGCGCGTGCCCACGCCGCCGCCGTCGCCGCCGCGGTCGCCGACGCCGGCCGGGTGCTCGCCGAGCGGCTGGCGGCGGTGGTGGCCACCGCCTCGGCCCACCGCGACCGGCTGGCCGCCGACCGTCAGCAGCGTGCCGGTGCGCTGGGCCGGCTGCGCGACGAGGTGGCCACGCTGAACACCCGCATCGGTGAGCTCACCGAGGCGCTGCACCGCGACGAGATGGCCAAGGCGCAGGCCGCGCTGCGCATCGAGCAACTCGAGGAGTCGGTGCTCGAACAGTTCGGGATGAGCGGCCAGGACCTCATCGCCGAGTACGGCCCCCAGGTGGGGCTGCCGCCCAGCGAACTGGAGATCGCCGAATACGAGCAGGCCCGGGAGCGCGGCGAGCAGGTCAGCGCGCCCGCCCCGATGCCGTTCGACCGGCCCACCCAGGAGCGGCGGGCCAAACGCGCGGAACGCGAACTCGCCGAGTTGGGCCGGGTCAACCCGCTGGCGCTGGAGGAGTTCGCCGCGCTGGAGGAGCGCTACAACTTCCTGTCCACCCAACTCGAAGACGTCAAGGCCGCCCGCAAGGACCTCCTCGACGTGGTCGCCGAGGTCGACGCCAAGATCCTGCAGGTGTTCACCGAGGCCTACACCGATGTGGAACGCGAGTTCCGCGACGTGTTCGCCGCACTGTTCCCCGGCGGGGAGGGACGGCTGCTGCTCACCGACCCGAACGACATGCTCACCACCGGTATCGAGGTGGAGGCCCGCCCGCCGGGCAAAAAGGTCAAACGCCTCTCGCTGCTGTCCGGCGGCGAGAAATCGCTGACCGCCGTGGCGATGCTGGTGGCGATCTTCCGGGCCCGGCCGTCGCCGTTCTACATCATGGACGAGGTGGAGGCCGCCCTCGACGACACCAACCTGCGTCGACTGCTGGCGCTGTTCGAAATGCTGCGGGCCCGCTCGCAGCTGATCGTCATCACCCACCAGAAGCCGACGATGGAGATCGCCGACGCGCTCTACGGCGTGACCATGCGCAACGACGGCATCACCCAGGTGATCTCGCAGCGGATGCGCGGCCAGGAACTGGTCAGCAGCCCCGGGTAGCGGCCACCGGCGCCCCGCCGCGACGCGGGGGCCCAGCGTCGCCGCCGCGCCTGCCTGAAACAATGGCCGGGTGTCTGAAGGTCTTTGGATCGCGCTCGCGGTCGCCGCCGTCCTGGTCGCCCTCACCGCCCTGGTCGTCGGCCTGGTCCGCTACCGACGCCGGCGGATCCGCTTGTCGGCGCCCCCACCGACACCCGGACTGGACCGCTCCGGCGGCTACACCACCGGATCGGGGATCACGTTCAGCCAGACCGCCACCGCCGAGCCGCCCGCGCCGCCGGCCGCCGAACCTCCCGCGCCGGCCGAACCCGCCGAACCTGCCGCGCCTCCGGCACCCACCCGGCCCGCGGTACCCCCCGAGCCTGCCGAGCCGGTCAAGCCTCCGGAGCCTCCCGCGCCGCCCACCGAGACGATCGCACCGGTGGCGGGGCGCCTGGAACGGCTGCGGGGCCGGTTGGCGCGCTCCCAATCCACCCTGGGTCGCAGCATGCTGGGCCTGCTCGGCGGTGGTGACCTCGACGAGGACTCCTGGGAGGAGATCGAGGACACCCTGCTCATCGCCGACCTGGGGCCGACGGCGACCACCTCGGTGGTCACCGCGCTGCACACCCGGCTGGCGGCCGGCACGGTGCGCACCGAGGCGGAGGCGCGTGCGGTGCTGCGCGAGGTGCTCATCGCCGAGTTGCGCCCCGAGCTGGACCGGTCGATCCGGGCGCTGCCGCACGCCGAGACACCCTCGGTGCTGCTGGTCGTCGGCGTCAACGGCACCGGCAAAACCACCACGGTCGGCAAGCTGGCCCGGGTGCTGGTCGCCGACGGACGGCGCGTGGTGCTCGGCGCGGCCGACACGTTCCGGGCCGCAGCCGCCGACCAACTGCAGGCCTGGGCCGCGCGGGTCGGCGCCGACGTGGTGCGCGGCGCCGAGGGCGCCGACCCGGCGTCGGTGGCCTTCGACGCCGTCGACACCGGCATCGCCGCCGGCGCCGACGTGGTCCTCGTCGACACCGCCGGACGGCTGCACACCAAGGCCGGGCTGATGGACGAACTCGGCAAGGTCAAACGGGTGGTCACCCGCCGAGCCCCCGTCGACGAGGTGCTGCTGGTGCTCGACGCCACCGTCGGGCAGAACGGTCTCGCCCAGGCCAAGGTGTTCGCCGAGGTGGTCGACATCACCGGGGTCGTGTTGACCAAACTCGACGGCACCGCCAAGGGCGGCATCGTCTTTCGGGTCCAACAAGAGCTCGGGGTTCCGGTCAAGCTGGTCGGCCTCGGCGAGGGTCCCGACGACCTGGCCCCCTTCGAGCCGGCGGCGTTCGTCGACGCCCTGCTCGGCTGAGCCGAACGCCGTCCGCGAACACCCACGCGCCCCGAACAGGAAGGCCGACAGAATGAAGCTGGTGACCGCGATCATCAAGCCGACCCGGCTCGATCAGGTCAAAGACGCCCTCGCCGAGCTCGACGTGCTGGGGATGACGATCAGCGAGGCCCGCGGCTACGGCCGCCAGCAGGGCCTGGTCGAGGAGTACCGGGAACCGGAGGGTCCCGCCGCCGCCGACACCCCCGGATTCGTGCCGAAACTGCGGGTGGAGATCGTCGTCGACGCCGTCGTCGTCGACGAGGCCGTCGAGGCGATCATCGAGGCCGCCCGCACCGGCAAGATCGGCGACGGCAAGGTGTGGGTGACCCCGGTGGACACCGTGGTGCGGGTGCGCACCGGTGAGCGCGGCGTCGACGCCCTGTAGCGCCGGGGTAGCGCCGCCGCCGTCGCCGCGGCGATGCCGTTAGGCTTGGCGGCGTGTTTGAATCGCTCTCCGACCGGTTGACGTCGGCCCTGCAGGGCCTGCGCGGTAAAGGCCGGCTCACCGACGCCGACATCGACGCCACCACCCGGGAGATCCGGTTGGCGCTGCTGGAGGCCGACGTCTCCCTGCCGGTGGTGCGCGCGTTCATCGCCCGGATCAAAGAGCGGGCCAAGGGCGCGGAGGTCTCCGGCGCGCTCAACCCCGCCCAGCAGGTCGTCAAGATCGTCAACGAGGAGCTCATCGGCATCCTCGGTGGGCAGACCCGCGCGCTGACGTTCGCCAAGACCCCGCCGACGGTGATCATGCTCGCCGGCCTGCAGGGTGCCGGTAAGACCACGCTGGCCGGCAAGCTGGCGGCCTGGCTGCGCGGGCAGGGCCACACCCCGCTGCTGGTGGCCTGCGACCTGCAACGACCCGGCGCGGTCAACCAACTGCAGATCGTCGGGGAGCGCGCCGGGGTCGCGGTGTTCGCCCCGCACCCAGGCACCTCCGCGGAGTCCGCCGCCGCCGACACTGCCCCCGGCGACCCGGTCGCGGTCGCCGCCGCGGGACTGGCCGAGGCGAAAAGCAAACACTTCGACGTGGTCGTCGTCGACACGGCCGGGCGCCTGGGTATCGACGAGCAGATGATGGCCCAGGCCGCCGCCATCCGTGACGCGGTCACCCCCGATGAGGTGCTGTTCGTCCTCGACGCCATGGTCGGTCAGGACGCGGTCGCCACCGCCGACGCGTTCCGCGAAGGGGTCGGATTCACCGGGGTGGTGTTGACCAAGCTCGACGGTGACGCCCGCGGTGGTGCGGCCCTGTCGGTGCGGGAGGTTACCGGCGAGCCGATCCTGTTCGCCTCCACCGGGGAGAAACTGGAGGACTTCGACGTCTTCCACCCCGACCGGATGGCCAGCCGCATCCTGGGGATGGGTGATGTGCTCAGCCTCATCGAGCAGGCCGAGCAGGTGTTCGACGCCGAGCAGGCCGAGGCGGCCGCCGCCAAGATCGGCACCGGTGAGCTGACCCTGGAGGACTTCCTCGAGCAGATGCTCGCCATCCGCAAGATGGGTCCGATCGGCAACCTGTTGGGCATGCTGCCCGGCGCCGGGCAGATGAAGGACGCGCTGGCCGCCGTCGACGACAGCCAACTGGACCGCCTGCAGGCCATCATCCGCGGCATGACGCCGGCCGAGCGGGCCGACCCGAAGATCATCAACGCGTCGCGCCGGCTGCGCATCGCCAACGGCTCCGGGGTCACCGTCACCGAGGTCAACCAACTCGTCGACCGGTTCTTCGAGGCCCGCAAGATGATGTCGTCGATGATGGGCGGCATGGGCATCCCCGGCGTGGGCCGCAAATCAGCGACCCGCAAGAGCGGGAAAGCCAAGGGCGGCAAGGGTAAAAAGGGCAAACGGCGCGGCCCCACCCCGCCGAAGGCCCGCGGCCCGCTGGGTGCCGGCATGCCCGGCATGCCCGCCGGATTCCCGGACCTGTCGCAGATGCCGGCCGGTCTCGACGAGCTGCCGCCCGGGCTGGCCGACTTCGATCTGTCCAAGCTGAAGTTCCCCGGCAAGAAATAACCCGGCCGTGGTGCTGCACGTGCGCGGGCTTGCCCTGCCCGAGGAGACCCCGGTCGAGTTCTGGATCGCCGACGGGGTGCTGCACACCGACCCGATCGCCGGGGCGACGACCGTCTTCGACGGCGGGTGGATCGTTCCCGGGCTCGTCGACGCGCACTGCCACATCGGCATCGCCTACGGCGGGGGCGCCGCGACCGGTGCGGAACTGGTGGCTCAGGCCGAGACCGAACGGGCTGCCGGTGTGCTGCTGGTGCGCGACGCCGGGGTCCCCGTCGACACCCGCCATCTCGACGCCCGCGATGATCTGCCGCGGATCCTGCGCGCCGGGCGCCACCTGGCCAAAACCAAGCGCTACATCCCCGGGCTGGGCATCGACGTCGACGACGAGGCCCGCCTGCCGGAGGTGGTCGCCGAGCAGGCGCGCTCCGGTGATGGCTGGGTGAAACTGGTCGGGGACTGGATCGACCGCACCGTGGGGGACCTGGCCCCGCTGTGGTCGGACGCCGCCCTGTGCGCCGCGATCGACGCCGCGCACGCCGAAGGGGCGCGGGTCACCGCCCACGTGTTCGGCGAGGAGGCGCTGCCGGGGTTGATCAACGCCGGCATCGACTGCATCGAACACGGCACCGGGCTCACCGACGACCTCATCGAGGCGATGGTCGCCCACGGCACGGCGCTGGTGCCGACGCTGATCAACATCGACAACTTTCCCGGCATCGCCGACTCGGCCACCAAATACCCCACCTACGCCGCCCACATGCGGGCACTGCACGCCGGCTGCCGGCCGCGGATCGCCGCCGCGCGCGAAGCCGGGGTGCCGATCTATGCCGGCACCGACGCCGGCGGCATGGTGCGCCACGGCCGCATCGCCGACGAGGTCGCCGCCCTGGCCGCGATGGGGATGAGCGCCACCGACGCGCTCGGCGCCGCCTGCTGGGCGGCGCGCAGCTGGCTGGGCCGGCCCGGCCTGGAGCCGGGCGCACCGGCCGACCTGGTCTGCTACGCCAGCGACCCCCGTTCGGGCGCGGCGGTGTTGAGTCGGCCGGATCGGGTCATCCTGCGCGGGCAGCTCCGGTGACCACGGCCCGGTCGGGCGGCATCGGCTAAAGCTGGCCGACCGATGCCTGCGGGTCCTGGGCGAAACCCCAGTCCAGCAGCGCCGCCGCCTGATCCCAGTAGGTGGGCCCACCCTCGTGGATCAACCCGTACATCATCGCGACGACCAGCCGGCGCCCATCGCGGGCGGCGGCGCCGACGTAGGTTTTCTTGGCGGCGTTGGTGAATCCGGTCTTGCCGCCGAGCGCCCCCGGATAGCGCCCCAGCAACTCGTTGGTGTTGACCAGCGTGATCGGGCCGTTCTCACCGGGAAACGACGCGGTGGGTGAGGCGACGATCCCGGCGAACACCGGGTTGGCCAGCGCGGCACGAAACAGCACCGCCAGGTCCCGCGGTGTGGTCGCCCCCGACCCGCCGGGCCCGTCAAGCCCCGAGGGGGTGGCGGCATGGGTGTGGGTGGCGCCCAGGGCGGCGGCGGTGGCGTTCATCTTGGCGACCGCCGTGTCATATCCGCCGAGCAGGTCGGCCATCGTGGTGGCCGCGTCGTTGCCGGAGGCCAACAGCATCCCGTCGAGCAACTGGCGGGCGCTGTAGCTGCGTCCGGGCACGATCCCCACACAGTTGCACTCGACGTCGGTGTCGGCGGGGGTGGCCACCACGGTGGCGTCCAGGGGCACCTCGTTGAGGGCGGTCAGCGCCAACAGCACCTTGATCGTGCTGGCCGGCGGTCGCACGGCGTCGCCGTTGCGCTGCGCCAACACCTGTCCGCTGTCGAGGTCGGCGATCAGCCAGTTCGGTGCCGGGCCGTCGGGGACCGCGGCGGTGCCGGGCGGCTGAACCGCGGTGTCCGCCCACGCCGCCGGTGCGAGGCCTAGGCTCGCTAACGGACTCGTCAGCGCAATGGTCAGTGAGGCGAACAACACGGCAAGGGTGCGCACGGACGCCGAGCCTAACGTGGTGGCGCGATCGTGTTCAATCGACGGAGTCGCCGACGGCACAGGGCAGGGGATCAACGGATGCAGGACTGGAACCGCGAGGCGGTGACGAAAACCATCGAACGCAGCCTCGACGACCGTGATTTGCCGGCGGTGACCACCGCCGTGCGCCCCCTGGGATCGACCGAGATCGTCGAAGTGCTGGAGCGATTGGACGGCACGCAGCGCGCCGTGCTCTACCGGCTGCTCTCCAAGGAGCAGGCGCTGGAGGTGTTCGAAGACCTCGACGCGAGCCTGCAAAGTGACCTGCTCGGCGGCCTGCAGAACGACGACGTCGCAGCACTGTTCGCCGAGATGGACCCCGACGACCGGGTTGAGCTGCTCGACGAGTTGCCCGCCAAGGTTGCGCGCCGGTTGATGCAGGGTCTGCCGTGGCGGGAACGCGAGATGACCGCCAGCATCCTGGGCTACCCGCAGGGGTCGATCGGACGCCGGATGAGCCCGGAATTCGTTGCGGTGCGCGCTGATTCGACCGCTGAAGTGGCATTGTCGCGGGTGTCGCGGCATCTCGTCGACGCGGAGACCGTCTACATCCTGCCGGTCACCGATGACCATCGCACCCTGGTCGGGGTGGTCAGCCTGCGGGAGTTGATGGGTGCGGATCCGCAGACGCGCATCAGCGACCTGATGGAACGCGCCTATCCGGTACGGGCCACCGACGACGCCGAGGACGCGGCCCGGCGCTGTGCCGACCTCAAGGCGCTGGTGCTGCCGGTGGTCGACAACGAATCACGCCTGGTGGGCATCCTCACCGTCGACGACGCGCTGCGGATCCTGGAGACCGCCGAAACCGAGGACCAGGCGCGCGCCGGTGGTACCGAACCGCTGCGCCAGCCGTACCTGACCAACCCGGTGCGCAACCTGGTGCGCGGCCGGGTGGTGTGGCTGCTGGTTCTCGCCGTCGGCGCCACCCTGACCGTGCAGGTGCTGTCGGTGTTCGAGGCCACCCTGAGCCAGGTGGTGGCGCTGGCGCTGTTCGTGCCGCTGCTGATCGGCACCGGCGGCAACACCGGCAACCAGGCGGCGACCACCGTCACCCGCGCGTTGGCGCTCGGCGATATCGGGTCCCGCGACATCGCCAAAGTGGTGGCCCGGGAGTTCCGGGTGGGGCTGTCGCTGGGGCTGCTGCTGGGCAGTGTGGCGTTTCTGCTGGCCACCGTCGTCTACGACGTCTCGCTGGGAGCGGTGTTGGGGTTGTCGCTGCTCAGCGTGTGCACCATGGCCGCCACCGTCGGCGGCAGCATGCCGCTGTTGGCCAGCGCCATCCGTGCGGACCCGGCGGTGTTCTCCAATCCGTTCATCTCCACCTTCGTCGACGCCACCGGGCTGTTGGTGTACTTCCTCATCGCGAAGCTGGTGTTGGGCGTCTAACTGGTCGATTACCGGGTGGGCGTGCGGTTATGGCAGAATTCAGCGCTGTCTGTCGGGCGACCCGCCCGAGGTTTCGGGTGCTTGGCCGGCAGTCACACACGCGAGGCAAAACCGGATCCGGGCACTCCCGCCCTGATCGCTGAATTGCAGCGTGACACCCACGAGGAGTATCGCCGCATCATGGCTGTGAAAATCAAGCTCACCCGGCTGGGCAAGATCCGTAACCCCCAGTACCGCATCGCTGTCGCCGACGCGCGCACCCGCCGCGATGGCCGCGCCATCGAGATCATCGGCCGCTACCACCCGAAGGAGGAGCCGAGCCTGATCGAGATCGACTCCGAGCGCGCCCAGTACTGGCTGTCGGTCGGGGCCCAGCCCACCGAGCCGGTGCTCAAACTGCTCAAGATCACCGGCGACTGGCAGAAGCACAAGGGTCTGCCCGGCGCCGAGGGCACCCTCAAGGTCAAGGAGCCCAAGGCGAGCAAGCTCGACCTGTTCAACGCGGCGCTGGCCGAAGCCGACGGGGCACCGACCACCGAGGCCGCCACCCCGAAGAAAAAGAAGACCGCCAAGGCCGACAAGGACGCTAAGGCCGACAAGGCCGAGGAGGCTGCGGAGAAGCCCGCCGAGACCACCGACGCCGCCGAGAAGACCGAGAGCTGAGTGCCCCGATGAGCGCAGTCGTCGTCGACGCCGTCGAACACCTGGTCCGCGGGATCGTCGACAACCCCGATGACGTTCACGTCGATTTGCTGACCAACCGGCGCGGCCGCACGGTGGAGGTCCACGTCCACCCCGATGATCTCGGCAAGGTCATCGGCCGCGGTGGGCGCACCGCCACCGCGCTGCGCACGCTGGTGGCCGGTATCGGTGGCCGTGGGATCCGCGTCGACGTGGTGGACACCGACCGGTAGCGCCCAGCGCCATGCAGGTGGTGGTCGGCCGGGTGGTCAAGGCCCACGGGGTCACCGGTGAGATGGTGGTCGAGGTGCGCACCGATGACCCGCGGGGCCGTTTCGCCCCCGGTGAGCGGTTGCAGGCCGCCGATCCACGGGACCGTTCGTCGCGCCGCGAGGTGGTGGTGCAGACCGTCCGCGACCATGGTGCCCGCCTGCTGCTGCGGGTTGTCGGCGTCGATGACCGTGACGGCGCCGACGCGCTGCGAGGGTCGCTGCTGCTGGTCGACACCGCGGCGCTGCCGCCGATCGACGACCCCGACGAGTACTACGACCACCAGTTGGTCGGGCTGCGGGTGTGCACCGTCTCCGGGGATGCGGTCGGTACGGTCACCGATGTCCTGCACACCGGTGCCGGCGAGGTGCTCACGGTACGCACCGGCGAAGACGCCGGCGGGGCCGGCGGGGCCGGCGACAGCGCCGTCGGCGAGGTGCTCGTGCCGTTCGTGGCCGCAATCGTCACCGAGGTGCGTCTCGAGGACGGGGTGATCACCATCGACCCGCCCGACGGATTGCTGGATCCGGCCTGACACGATGCGTATCGACGTCGTCACGATCTTTCCCGGCTACCTTGAACCCGTGCACCAGTCCTTGCCGGGCAAGGCGATTCAGTCCGGGCGGGTGGATCTGCAGGTGCATGACCTGCGTCGCTGGACCCACGATGTGCACCGCTCGGTCGACGACACTCCCTACGGGGGCGGGCCGGGGATGGTGATGAAGGCCCCGGTGTGGGGTGCCGCACTCGACGACGTGTGCGGCCCGAACACGCTGCTGGTGATCCCGACCCCGGCCGGTGAGCTGTTCACCCAGGACACCGCGCGCCGGTGGGCCGGCGAGTCGCATCTGGTGTTCGCCTGCGGGCGTTACGAGGGCATCGACGCCCGGGTGGCCGAGGATGCTGCCCGGCGGATGCGTGTCGCCGAGGTGTCGATCGGTGATTATGTGCTGGCCGGAGGGGAATCGGCGACCCTGGTGATGATCGAGGCGGTGCTGCGGCTGCTGCCGGACGTGCTGGGCAATCCGCTGTCGCACCATGATGATTCGCATTCACCGGGACGGGACGGCTTGCTGGAGGGTCCCAGCTACACCCGGCCCGCCAGCTGGCGCGGACTCGATGTGCCGGAGGTGCTGCTCTCCGGCGACCACGCCCGGATCGAGGCGTGGCGCCGGGAGGAATCACGCGCGCGCACCCGGCGGCGCCGCCCGGACCTGTACCGCGATTAAATCCGCCCGGTGGGGAAGATCGTGGCCACCGCGTCGGTGATGGTGGCCCGCGCGGTCGCGTCGTCGCCGGGCTGCAACGCCCCGATCGCCATCACGTAGCGCCGGTCCGGGCCGATCACCCCGGTCGACAGGTGCATCCAGTCCGCGCCCACACAACACATCCAGCCCTGCTTGACCGCGACCGGCTCGGCGAACAGACCGTCGGGGATACCGAACCGCTGCGGGTAGCCGTCGATCCCGGTGGGCGTGGATTGGGCGAGGTTGTCCACGATGATGTTGGCCTCGCTCACCGTCAGCCCCCCGGATCCGCTGAGCAACATGTCGTAGTAGCGGACCAGATCGGTCGCGGTGCTGACGGTGTTCCACCACCGGCCGTCGAAGCCCGGTGTGGTGGCGCCCAATCCGTAGCGCCCGGCCACCCGGGTGATGATCGCGTCGCCGCCGTTGCGGTTCCAGAAATCCTCGGCGGCGTTGTCGTCGGAGGACCGCAGCATGGCGTCGAGCTGGGCACGGTCCTCGGGGGCCAGCGGCCCGCTGTGCAGCACATCGTCGGCGATGAACAGCTTCGCCACCGAGGCGATCGCCATCGTGGTCGCGGTGTCGTTGGACAGCATCTGGCCGGTGGAGCGGTCCAGCACGGTCACCGAGATCTGGGCACCGCGGGCCGCGGCGGCGTCGGTGGCCTCGCCGATCCGTTCGGCGACACCGTCGAGCGCCGGGTTGGGCAGCCCGAACGGCACCTGCGGGGCCGGTGCGATCGCGGTGGCCAGCGGCGTGACGAAGTGGACTCGCGGCTGCGACGGGCCCGCCGGTGGGGTGGCGGCCACGCCGGGCGCCCCACAGCCGCCGAGAAGGACTGCGGCGAACCCGATCGCCACCAGTCGGGCCGGTCTCGGTGGCCGTGCGGGCATGTCTCCTCCTCGGAGTGTGAACCGACGCTCAGCATCAGATTTATCATGCGGACCGGTCCCGGTGGGGCAGCGCGGTCGGCCTGCCTGGATTTCGCTGTGCCGGGGCAGTCTGGCACAATTGAGCAGTTGTCTCGGCAGCTCGCGGCGGGTCGGACGCAGCCCGCCGGTCGCCGATGACAGCCACCATGCCCGAACCATCGGTCCGGTGACCGTCGGCCACGCTCCCGCGTGGCGCCGGTCCCGCGGCCGCGACCTGCAAGGATGTGTCTTCCGATATGAACACGCTGGACTTCGTCGACAAGGCGTCGCTGCGCGACGACATCCCGGTTTTCGGGCCCGGCGACACCGTCAACGTGCACGTGAAGGTCATCGAGGGCGCCAAGGAGCGCATCCAGGTGTTCAAGGGCGTGGTCATCCGCCGCCAGGGCGGCGGGGTGCGCGAGACGTTCACCGTCCGCAAGGAGAGCTACGGGGTGGGCGTGGAGCGCACCTTCCCGGTGCATTCGCCCAACATCGACCACGTCGAGGTGGTGACCCGCGGTGATGTGCGCCGCGCGAAGCTGTACTACCTGCGGGAGCGCCGCGGCAAGCGGGCCAAGATCAAGGAACGCCGCTGAGCCCAACCCGGTGGCCCATCCGGTGGCCGTCGGGCCGCTGACTACGCTGATGCCGTGACCGACGCCGAGCACCCCTCTTCTGAGGCCGGTCCCACCGATCCCGACGAACCCGACCCGGGGCGCGACGACGCCGTCGCCGATGGTGAGGGGAGCGGGGGCAAGAAGTCGGCGCTGCGCGAGACCACCACACTGGTGGTGATCGCGGTGGCGATCTACTACGTCATGTTGACGTTCGTGGCGCGGCCGTACCTGATTCCGTCGGAGTCGATGGAACCCACCCTGCACGGGTGCGCCGGGTGCGTCGGGGACCGCATCGTCGTCGACAAGCTCACCTACCGGTTCAGTGCCCCGCAGCCCGGGGACGTGGTGGTCTTCCGGGGTCCGCCGTCGTGGAATCTCGGCTATCAGTCGATCCGCTCCGACAACACCGCGCTGCGCTGGCTGCAGAACGCGCTCAGCGTGGTCGGCTTCGTGCCCCCCGACGAGAACGACCTGGTCAAACGGGTCATCGCGGTGGGTGGGCAGACGGTGCAGTGCCGACTCGACACCGGCCTGACCGTCGACGGCGAGCGCCTCGTCGAGCCGTACCTGGACCCGGCCACCATGGGCGCCGACCCGCGCGAGTTCCCCTGCCTGGGCAGCGGCGGGCTGAACATGGAGTTCGGGCCGGTGACGGTGCCGCCGGACCGGTTGTGGGTGATGGGGGACAACCGCAGTCACTCCTCGGACTCGCGCGGGCACTGCGTCAACAACCCCGCCGATCTGGATCCGCAGAACCCCGCCGGCAACGTGTACTGCACCGGCGAGCAAGACCCGATCCTGGCGACGGTGCCGGTGGACAACGTGATCGGCAAGACCCGGTTCATCGCCTGGCCGCCCGGGCGGTGGGGGACGGTGTCCGCGGTGAACCCGCAGCAGGGGGGATGACGGTGGCCGGCAGGTGGCCGCCGCGCGCCGTGATCCGCCGGACCGCGGGTCTGCGCACCCTGGAAGCGGCGCTGCACCGGGGCGGTCTGGGCCCGGTCGCCGGGGTCGATGAGGCCGGTCGCGGCGCCTGCGCGGGTCCGCTGGTGGTGGCCGCCTGCGTGTTGGGCCCCGGGCGCCACGCGGCGCTGGCGGATCTGGACGACTCGAAGAAACTGTCGGTGAAAACACGCGAGCGGCTCTACCCGGTGATCTGCTCGACCGCCGTCGCCTACCACGTGGTGGTCATCGACGTCGCCGAGGTCGACCGGCGTGGTGTGCACGCGGCCAACATCGAGGGGATGCGTCGCGCGGTGGCCGGGCTGGCGGTCTCACCCGGTTACGTGCTCAGCGATGGGTTCCGGGTGCCCGGGCTGGCGGTGCCGTCGCTGCCGGTCATCGGTGGCGACGAGGCGGCCGCCTGCATCGCCGCGGCCAGCGTGCTGGCCAAGGTCAGCCGGGACGCGTTGATGGTGGAACTCGACGGCGACCACCCCGGCTACGGGTTCGCCGGGCACAAGGGGTACGCCACCGCGGCACACACGGCCGCGTTGCAGACGTTGGGTCCCAGCGCGGTCCACCGCACCTCGTTTGTCAACGTCCGGCGTGCCGGGCTACCCACCGCGGGGGTCCGGTGAGAGAAGATGGGGCCAGGATGACCGGGACCGACCGAGAAGGACAGCCGAACCGATGAGTGCCGAAGATCTCGAGAAATACGAAACCGAGATGGAACTCTCGCTGTACCGCGAATACAAGGACATCGTGGGGCAGTTCAGCTACGTGGTGGAGACCGAGCGACGGTTTTATCTGGCCAACAGCGTGGAGATGGTGCCCCGCAACGCCGACGGCGACGTCTATTTCGAGCTGCGCCTGGCCGACGCGTGGGTCTGGGACATGTACCGGCCGGCCCGGTTCGTCAAACAGGTGCGGGTGGTCACCTTCAAAGACGTCAACATCGAAGAGGTCGAGAAACCCGAACTGCGGCTGCCCGAGTAGCGCGCTCACCCGGCCGCGGGCGGGCGGGGCATGACCGACCGTCGACGGGTCTTGGCCGCCGCGCCACTGACGCCGCGCCCGGCCAAGGTGCCCAGCAGCGCCTCACCGGCGACCCCGCTCGCCGGCAGCGATGTGACCGGTGCCGCGGCGCCGGCGGCGGTGGGCAGCTCCGCGGCGATGGTCGCGACCGGTCGCGCGGTGCTGGCCCAGGTCGCCGGCACCGACAGTCGCCCCGCCCCGCTGGCCTCTCCGAGTGCGGCGCTGACCGGCACCGGACGCGGCACCCCGGTGGTCGTTGCCGGCGGTGGGCCGCCCGCGCCGGGGGCGCCGACCCAGAACGGTCCGATGCCCTGGGCGTCGTCGCGTAGCGCATTGACCGCCAGCGCGTGGTTGGTGGTGTAGATCGACGCCCCGCCGAACGACGAGCTGGACACCGAGGCCGCCGCGCTGGTCAACGACGGAATCTGCAGCAGGTAGGTGAGAATCCCCGGCGTGCTCACCGCCGGGGCTGCCGCGGCCGGCGACGGCGCTGCCAGCGCCGTGCCCGAGGTCACCGCCGTCGGGGCGGTGAACGGGGTCAACTCGCTGGCCGTCGACG
Source organism: Mycolicibacillus koreensis (assembly GCF_002104795.1). Classification (GTDB taxonomy): domain Bacteria; phylum Actinomycetota; class Actinomycetes; order Mycobacteriales; family Mycobacteriaceae; genus Mycobacterium; species Mycobacterium koreense. The sequence continues at coordinate 37,618 of NZ_NCXO01000025.1, read as the reverse complement.
CGGACAGCGCATAGCCCTGCATCGCGGCCACGTCCTGGGCCCACATCTGCTCGTAGTGGGCCTCGGTGGCCGCGATCGCTGGGGCGTTCTGGCCGAAGAAATTGCTCGCGATCAACGTCAGCAACTGGGTGCGGTTGGCGGCGATCAGCGGCGGCGGAACGACCATCGCATACGCGGTCTGAAAGGCGCCCGCCGCCGCGGTGGCCTGTCCGGCGGTTTGCTGAGCCTGCGCGGCGGTGCGATGCATCCAGGCCAGCATGGTGCTCGCCGCGGTCGCCATCGCCGTCGACGACGGCCCCCGCCAGACGTCGGCGACCACGGTGGCCAGCACCGAGGCGAAGCCGGCCGCTGCGGTCTCCAGATCCTCGGCCAGGGTGCGCCACGCGGACGCCGCCGCGATGAGCGGGCCGGACCCCGGACCGGTGTAGAGCCGCATCGAGGTGATCTCGGGGGGAAGGAGCGAAAAATCCATCGGTCTGCCTTTCGGGTCAGCGCACGGCCGCTGAACGGACGAGTTCGGGCCGGGTCTTCTCCCGCCGCCGGTCGGTGTCGGGAGCGGACAGCGCCGCCAGGCTCGCCGGTCCGGCGACCGAGCCGGGCAGCACCCCCGCGGCGGTCTCGGCGATCGGGGCGGGGCTGGCGGCCAATCCCACCGCGATCGGCGGTGTCTGCGGCGCGGCGGTGGCCCACACCGGGGGAGCGGACAGCCCGCCCACCGTGACCGCCCGCCCGCTGGCGGCGATGACAGCGTCGGTGACCGCGGCGGTGACCAGCGGAGCCGCCACCAACTGGCCGCCGCCGTAGGCGGGCAGCGGATGGCGGGTCTGTTGATAGTTCAACCGAGTGTTGGTGATGGAGATGCTGCGCCCGGTGACCATCCCGTTGGTGTCGGAGACGACCGTGTTGACGATGTTGGGGATGTGCTCGAGGTAATCCACCAGGGTCGGTGAGGTCGTCGTCACCGTGGGCGCGGCCAGTTGCGCGGCGGTCGGGGTCGCGGCACCGGCCAGGCCGTGCGCCAGGGTGGCGGCCGTGCCGACCCCGCCCGGGTCGGTGACCGGGGGAGCCGGCGAGAACGGCGTGAGCCGGCCGGCTGCCGTCGAGGCGCCGGCGTAGGCGTACATGGCGGTGGCGTCTTGGGTCCACATCTCGGCGTAGAGCGCTTCGGTCGCCGCGATCGCGGGGGTGTTCTGTCCGAAGAAGTTCGTCGCGACCAACGTTGCCTCCAGCATCCGGTTGGCGGCGACCACCTCGGGCGGCACCGTCATCGCGAACGCCGCCTCATAGGCGATGGCCGCCGACTTCGCCTGGGCTCCGGTCTGTTCGGCGCGCACCGCCGCCTCCTGCAGCCAGGTGACAAACGGTGTCGCCGCCTGCGCCATGAGCTGCGCGGACGGACCCAGCCAGTCGGCGGCCACCGCGGTGAGCGTTGCGGCGTATGCCGCGGCGGCGGCGAACAGCTCACCGGCCAGCCCGTCCCATGCCGCCGCCGCGGCCAGCAGGGGACCCGCGCCCGCACCCAGGTACATGCGTGCCGAGTTGATCTCCGGTGGCAGGGCGCCGAAGTCGAGCATCGTCGGTGCCCGCTCAGCCGATCGCCGCGGCGTTGGCTGCCTCGGCGGCCGCGTAGGAGCCGGCGTTGGCCGACAGGGTGGCCACGATCATCTCGTGCACCGCCGCGGCCTGCACACTGATCTCCTGATACAGCTGGGCGTGGGCTGCGAACCTGGCTGCGGTCAGCGCCGAGACCTCGTCGGCCGCCGCCGGGACGATCGCGGTCGTGGGCGCCGCGGCAGCGGCATTGCCCGCGGTGACGGTCGCGCCGATGCCGTGGAGGTCGCCGGCGGCAGCCGCCAGCAAGGCGGGGTCGGTGGTGATGTAGGACATGAGTCGCTCCTGAACGTAGTTGGGGGACAGTGACAATCAGAGGAGTTCCGGCGGCAGGCCGGACGAACGCAGCAGACATCGCGGGATCGCGTTACACGATTCCGTCAGGTGGGGTGGGGATGTCGATGCGATCGGGGAGGGGCGCGACCTTGGGCGGACGCGTCACCGGAATGCACAGCGTGGGCAGATGCCGCAGAAGATACCGCCAAAGGAGTGGGTTCGCTCATCACCCAGCCTCCTTCCACCACGAATCATCTTCGGGTAGAAGCCATCAGCCGGGTTCGGCGGTTAAGGGCGAGCTTCATCGCCGATTTGATTCTACACACGAAAGGCCGTGAGGAAAGGAATTTTTCCGGTTCGTTCAGGAGTCGGCGGTGCGGTTGTACGCGTCGACACGCCAGGCGCCGTCGACGAGGCTGAGCTGGTTCCAGCAGGCCGTGTCCTGCGCGACCTCGGTGAGTGTGGGGTCGAGTCGGCCCAGCAGTGCCCGGTTGAATGCGTCGTGGGAGACCATGACCACCGGGCCCGGTCCGAGTTCGTCGACCAGTTCAAAGAACGCCCGTCGAGCCCGCGTCGTCAACGCGGCCAATGGTTCCACCCCCGGGGCGGCATCGACACTGCCGTAGCGGTTTTCGACGTCGGTGCGTAACAGCCCGGTTTGGGGGCCGTAGTCGCGGTCGTTGAGTCGATCATCGATACGGACTTCGGCCGCGGCGGCGGCGCCGATGGCACGCGCGGTGGCGACCGCGCGCTGCAACGGACTGCACACGACAATTTCGGGCTTGAATCCGGCGAGCGCCTGCGCCAGCCGCGCCACTTCGCTGCGACCGATCTCGTCGAGAGGTGGGTCGCTCAAGCCGCGCAGTTGCCCGTGCGCGTTGAGTGCGGTGCGTCCGTGGCGGGCCAGATACACCCGGGTGACAGTGCTCATTGCGGCTCCCTCGACGTCCATGACGGTGGCCGGTGGCCGACACGGCAGTTCCGGCAGCGGGGCCGGCCGCCGCCGCACCGCCGGCGCGAACACTTCCGGCGCCGGGTGATGGCAGACTAGCAGCGATACCGGTTGGAGCGCATGGGGAGTGAGCATCGATGAACAACGATTGTCTCAAGCTCACCGGCTATTTCGACGAACGGCAACGCATCGAAAACCGTTTCGTCGCCGACGAATTGATGGACCTGTATGAACGCAACCGGGTTGCCTCCAGCATTCTGCTGCGCGGTGTCGGGGGTTTCGGCCCGCGGCGCATCCTGCGCACCGACCGGTCGTTGAGTCTGTCGGAGGATCCGCCGGTGATGGTCACCGCCGTGGACTCCCGTGCGGGTATCGAGGGGTTGTTGGCGTCGGTGCGCGCGACCGGCATCCGCGGGCTGTTCACCCTCGAGCGGGCACAGCTGCTCGCTGCCGGCGAGGTTTTGGCCGGGCCGGAGCACGCCGACGCGAGCAAGCTCACGGTCTATCTGGGTCGCAAGCAGCGCGTCGACGGCACCGCCGCCCATGTGGCGATCTGTGCCCTGATGCATCGGCATGGGCTGGCCGGCGCCTCGGTGTTCCTGGGTGTGGACGGCACCGTCTTCGGGCAGCGGCAGCGGGCGCGATTTTTCGGCCGCAACACCGCGGTGCCGACGATGATCGTCGTGGTCGGCGACACCGCGGCGCTGACCGCGACGCTGCCGGAGGTGACGCGTGCGGTCCCCGATGCGTCGCTGACCGTCGAACGGGTCCAGGTGTGTAAACGTGACGGCGCGTTGCTGGGAGCCCCACACGCATTGCCGGGCAGCGATGAGAGGGGCCTGCCCCTGTGGCAGAAGCTGACGGTCTACACCTCCGCAGCGGCACGCTACGACGGTGAACCCATCCACCGGGCGCTGGCACGGCGGCTGCATCAGCGGCCGGGTGCACGCGGGGCCACCGTGCTGCGCGGCATCTGGGGTTTCCACGGTGAGCACCGCCCGCACGGCGATCGGCTGCTCGCGGTGACCCGGCGAGTCCCGGTGGCGACGATCATCATCGACACCCCGGCCGGGATCGCCGAATCGTTCTCGGTGGTCGATGAACTCACGGGCGTCGACGGTCTGGTGACCAGCGAGATGGTGCCCGCCCTCGTCACCGGTGGTCCGGCCGGGGTTGACGTCGCCGATCACCGGTACTGACTGTTCCCGCCGCGCCGAATGGTGGCGCGCCGGGCTGTGCAGCGCGACCGCACTGGGGATAACTCGCCGGTGCACCCCCGGGTGGCGGTGGTGGTGAGGCGCCGGTGTCCTCGGCGCGGCGCAGGCTGGGGCCATGACGACGTGGACACGGGCGCGACTCGGGGCGTTCGGGGAAGAACTGGCGGTGCGCCACCTCACCGCCGCGGGCTGGCAGGTGGTGGCCCGCAACTGGCGGTGCCGCCACGGCGAACTCGACATCGTTGCGGTCGACCCCCAGGGGCCGACCCTGGTGTTCGTGGAAGTCAAGACCCGAACCGGCGACGGCTTCGGCGGGCTGGCCGAATCGGTGACCGCAGCGAAGGTGCGGCGGCTCCGGTTGCTGGCCGGGCAGTGGCTGGCCGACCAGCCAAGGCGCTATCCACTGATCCGCCTCGACCTGATCGGGGTGCGGCTCGATCGCGGTGCCGGCGCGCGCATCCATCACCTTCGGGGGGCCGGCTGATGGCGTTGGGGCGGGCGTTTTCGATCGCGGTCTGCGGCCTCGACGGGCAGGTCGTGGAGATCGAGGCCGACATCACCTCGGGGCTGCCCGGTGTGCACCTGGTCGGGTTGCCCGATGCGGCGCTGCACGAATCGCGCGATCGGGTGCGGGCGGCGATCACCAACTGTGGCAACTCCTGGCCCATGTCGCGGCTGACCTTGGCGCTGTCGCCGGCGACCCTGCCCAAGGTCGGGTCGGTCTACGACCTGGCCCTGGCGGCCGCGGTGCTCGCGGCCGGCGGGCGCAGATGGCCGCGCCTGGCGAGCACCGTGCTGCTCGGTGAACTGGCCCTCGACGGGCGGGTGCGCGCCGTACGCGGGGTGCTGCCCGCGGTGCTGGCGGCCCGGGCCGAAGGCTGGTCGACGGTGGTGGTGCCCCGGGACAACCTGGCCGAGGCCAGCCTGGTCGACGGGATCACCGTCGGTGGGGTCAGTTCACTGCGACAACTGCAGGATTGGTTGGACGGGGGCGCGCAACTGAGCGCCCGGCTGCCCAGCGTCAGCACCGCTGCGGACTCCGCTCCCGAACTCGCCGAGGTGGTGGGCCAGGCGCAGGCGCGGTTCGCCGTGGAAGTGGCCGCCGCCGGGGCGCATCATCTGATGTTGACCGGTCCACCGGGCGTGGGCAAAACCATGCTGGCGCAACGGCTTCCCGGCCTGTTGCCGAGTCTGACCGAGCAGGAGTCGTTGGAGGTCACCGCGATCCACTCGGTGGCGGGGCTGCTCAGCGAGCACACCCCGCTGATCACCCGGCCACCGTTCGTCGCCCCGCACCACAGTTCCAGCGTGGCCGCACTCGTCGGCGGCGGTTCGGGCACCGCCCGGCCCGGTGCGATCAGCCGGGCCCACCGCGGGGTGCTCTTCCTCGACGAATGCGCCGAGATGCCGGTCAATGTCCTCGACGCATTGCGCACACCGCTGGAGGACGGCGAGATCCGGCTGGCCCGCCGGGGAGGGGTCGCCTGCTATCCGTCCCGGTTCCAGCTGGTGCTGGCGGCCAACACCTGTCCGTGCGCGTCGGCGGACCCCCGGGACTGCACCTGTCGGCCCACGGTCAAACGCCGGTACATGAGCCGGCTGTCCGGTCCGCTGCTGGATCGGGTGGACCTGCGGGTCGACCTGCATCCGGTGCGTGCCGGCGGATTCGACGGGACCCGCGCGGAGTCGACCGAGACGGTACGCGCCCGGGTGGCCCGCGCGCGGGAGGCGGCCGCCGAACGCTGGCGACCGTACGGCTGTCGCACCAACGCCGAGATCGCCGGTCCACTGCTGCGGCGCCGGTTCCGCCTGAACCGCTCCGTGATGGCCCCGCTGCACACCGCCCTGGAGCGCGGTCTGTTGTCCCTGCGCGGGCTCGACAGAAGTCTTCGCGTTGCCTGGTCATTGGCCGATCTGGCCGGGCGGCTCAGCCCCAGCAGCGACGACATCGCCGTCGCGTTGAGTTTCCGACAGGCGGGAGCGGCACGATGACCGACCGGACACGGCACGCCTGGGCGTATCTGTCCCGGGTGGCTGAGCCACCCTGCCGGGAGCTGTCGGCACTGGTCGGTGAGGTCGGTCCGGTTGATGCCGCCGACCGGGTTCGCCGCGCCGCGGTTACCGCCGGGCTGGCCCGCCGCACCGCGGCACGACGCGACCTCGACTGCGCCGCCGAGGACCTCGAACACCTCGATCGGCTCGGCGGGCGGTTGGTGACCGCCGACGACGACGAGTGGCCGGCGTGGGCGTTCACCGCGTTTGCCGGCGCCGCGGATCGCCCGGACTGCTTGCCCCCGCTGGCCTTGTGGGTGATCGGGCCCGCCCGCCTCGATGACCTCACCGAGCGCTGTGCGGCGCTGGTGGGGACCCGCGCCGCCACCGCCTACGGCGAGCAGGTGACCGCCGACCTGGCGGCGGGTTTGGTCGAGGCCGACGTCACGGTGATCTCCGGCGGCGCTTACGGCATCGACGGCGCCGCCCACCGGTCCGTCCTCGCCGGCGGGGGCACCACCGCGGCGGTGCTCGCCGGCGGGCTCGACGTGCCCTATCCGGCGGGGCATTCCGCCTTGCTGCACCGCATCGCCCGCACCGGTGCGGTGATCAGCGAATACCCACCGGGTTCCCGGCCCTTCCGGCACCGTTTCCTCTACCGCAACCGGTTGGTCGCCGTCGGCAGCGGAGCCACCGTCGTCGTCGAGGCGGGCCTGCGCAGCGGCGCGGCCAACACCGCCGCCTGGGCCCGATCGCTGGGCCGGGTGGTGGGCGCGGTGCCCGGCCCGGTCACCTCCGCCGCCTCGGTGGGCGCTCATGTGTTGCTGCGTGCCGGCGCGGAGGTGATCACCCGCTCGGCCGACATCGTCGAGCTCGTCGGCAGGATGGGGGAGCTGGCGCCGGAGATGGCCCACCCCACCACCGCCCTCGACGGGCTCGACGGTCTGCAGCGGCGGGTCTACGAAGCGCTGCCCGGGCGCGGGGCCGCCGGCGTCGAGCAGATCGCCGTGGGGGCCGCCCTGCCCGTCGAGGAGGTGCTCGGCCCGTTGGCGTTGCTGGAGGTCGCCGGTCTGGCCGAACGCCGCGACGGACGCTGGGCGATCGTGCGCCGGGACGGACCGTCCGTATAGTCGGTCGCAGCCCCAATCACCGTCGAGGAGGAACCGTGGCAGGCCGACCCGTGCACACCTTCGAAGTGCTCCGCACCGAGCCGGTCGGCTCGCACATGGTGCGGGTTGTGCTCGGTGGCAAGGGATTCGACACCTTCACGCCGAGTGAGTTCACCGACTCCTATGTCAAGGTCATCTTCGTCGGCGCGCACGTCGACGTCGACGCGCTACCGCGCCCGCTGACCCGGGACAGCTTCGATGTGCTCCCGCCCGCCGAGCAGCCGGTGGTGCGCACCCTGACGGTGCGTTGGGCCGATCCCGCAACCCGCCAACTGGCGATCGACGTCGTGGTGCACGGCGAGCAGGGCACCGCCGGTCGCTGGGCGGCCGGCGTTGACCCGGGCGCACCGGTGTATCTGATGGGGCCCGGCGGAGCCTATGCCCCCGACCCGGCGGCCGACTGGCATCTGCTGGCCGGCGACGAGGCGGCACTGCCGGCGATAGCCGCGGCGCTGGAGGCGCTGCCGGCCGACGCCGTCGGCGCGGCGTTCATCGAGGTGGCCGGTCCCGACGACGAGTTGACGCTGCAGCACCCGCCGGGCGTGCCGGTGCACTGGGTGCATCGGGGCGGCCGCGCCGATCTGGTCCCCGACGACCGGGCCGGGGATCACGCGCCGCTGATCGAGGCGGTGCGCAACGCCGCATGGCTGCCCGGTCAGGTGCAGGTGTTCATCCACGGCGAGGCCCAGGCCGTCATGCACAACCTGCGGCCCTACATCCGCAAGGAACGGGGCGTGCCCGCGGATCGGGCGTCGATCTCCGGATATTGGCGCCGGGGACGCACCGAGGAGACCTTCCGGCAATGGAAGAAGGAACTGGCCGCGGCCGAGGCCCCCGGCTGATCGCTGTCGTCCCGCGCCCCCGAACCCGTAGGCTCACCAGCCATGGCGTTCGGCGACTACCAATTCGAGATCTATCTGCAGGGGTTGGCCGGGGTGGTGCCCGGGCTGCCGATGACGTTCACCGACCTGGAACACCGGGCCGCCGCGGCGATGTCCCCGTCGGTGTGGTCCTACGTGGCCGGCGGTGCCGGCGACGAACACACCCAGCGCACCAACGTCGCCGCGTTCCAGCGGTGGGGGCTTGTGCCGCGGATGTTCGTCGGAGCCGACCACCGCGACCTCGCGGTGGACCTGTTCGGCGTGCGGTGGCCCGCGCCGGTGTTCATGGCACCGATCGGGGTGGCCGGCATCTGCGCCCAGGACGGCCACGGCGACCTGGCGTGCGCACGCGCCGCCGCGTCGACCGGGGTGCCGCTGGCGGTCTCCACCCTCACCGCCGACCCCCTGGAGGACGTCGCCGCCCAGCTCGGCGACACCCCGGGGTTCTTCCAGCTCTACACCCCCAAGGACCGCGACCTGGCGGCCAGCCTGGTGGCCCGCGCCGAGGCCGCCGGCTACCGGGGCATCATCGTCACCCTCGACACCTGGGTGCCCGGCTGGCGGCCACGGGATCTGGCGACGGCCAACTTTCCGCAGCTTCGCGGCCACTGCCTGGCCAACTACACCTCCGACCCGGTGTTTCGGGCGGGTCTGCCGCAACCACCCGAGGAGAACCCGCAGGCGGCTGTGCTGGCCTGGGTTCAGACATTCGGCAATCCCTTGACGTGGCAGGACCTTCCGTGGCTGCGGTCGCTGACGGACCTGCCGCTGATCGTCAAGGGGATCTGCCATCCCGACGACGCGCGCCGCGCCAGAGACGGTGGGGTCGACGGCATCTACTGCTCCAACCACGGTGGGCGGCAGGCCAACGGCGGGCTGGCCGCGCTGGACTGCCTACCTGCGGTCGTCGACGCCGCCGACGGGCTGCCGGTGCTGTTCGACTCCGGGGTGCGCACCGGCGCCGACATCGTCAAAGCGCTGGCGCTGGGTGCCTCCGCAGTCGGCATCGGTCGGCCCTACGCCTACGGCCTGGCTCTCGGCGGGGACGCCGGGGTGACCCACGTGCTGCGCTCGCTGCTCGCCGAGGCCGATCTGATCATGGCCGTCGACGGCTACCGGACCCGCGCCGAGCTGACCCCCGAGGCGCTGCTCCGCACCGGCTGACACCGCCCGTCGGCGGCTCTACGCCGATGATTTGATCAGGTCGGCACACTTCTCGGCGATCATCAACACCGGTGCATGGATGTTGTTGCTGGGAACGGTCGGCATGACCGAGGCGTCGGCGATCCGCAGCCCGTCGACGCCACGCACCCGCAGGTCGGCGTCGACCACCGCCAGCGGATCGCTCGACGGGCCCATCTTCGCCGTTCCGCACGGATGGTATTCGGTGTCGGCGTGCTCGCGCAGCGTCCGCTCGATCTGCTCGGGGTCGTCACGGTCATAGTGGATCAGCATGTCTCGACGGTGGCGGTCGAAGACCGGATCGTTCATCACGTCGAGGGCCACCTGGGTGCCTTTGACCAGGGTGGGCATGTCGTAGGGGTGGCTGAAGTACTTCGGGTCGATCAGCGGGGCCACCGCGGTGTCGCGGCTGGCCAGCCGCACCTCGCCGGTGCTCTGGGGGCGGGCGAGCAGCAGGTGCGCCGAATAGCCGTGCCCGATCGGCGGTGTCCGTCCGTGATCGGCGCCTTTGCCGATGATCAACTCCATCTCCATGTCGGCCACCTCGACATCGGGATCGGACTTGTAATAGGCCCCCGACTCGGCGGCGCAACTGGTCAGCAGACCCCGGCGGTGCCGGCGCCATTGCCATGCCGCCCGCGCCATCCGCGCCACACCCACCGGGGAGATCCCGACCGTGTCCGCGGTGGTCCGCGCCCGGTAGATCAGCAGCGCGGAGATGTGATCTTGCAGGTTCTGGCCCATCCCGGCGATCTCGCGGATCGGGGTGATCCCGAGCTGCTGCAGGTGCTCGCCGGGCCCGAGACCCGACGCCATCAGGATCTGCGGCGTGCCGAAGGCCCCCGCGGCCATGATCACCTCCCGGCGGGCGCGCACCGTGTGCACCTGCCGGCCGTGCCGGAAGGTCACCCCGGTGGCACGCCGGTCGCTGAACTCGACACCGGTGATGTGGGCCTTGGTCCGCACCTCCAGATTGGGACGGTCGAGGTTGGGGTGAATGAACGCCGCTGCGACACTGTGGCGCTCGCCGTCGCGCTGGGTGACCTGGACGTGGTAACAGCCGAAGTGCTGGGCACCGTTGTAGTCGGGGTTGAAGGGAATGCCCTGATTGACGCAGGCCTGCAGGAAGACCTGGTTGAGCGGACTGGGGTCGCGCAACGCGCTGACGGTCAGCGGCCCCGCGGTGCCGTGGTAGGGCGAATCGCGGTGAACGGTGTTGTTCTCGGATTTGGTGAAATACGGCAGCACATCATCGAAACCCCACCCGGGGTTTCCCAGCGCCGCCCAGCGGTCGAAATCCGAGCGGTGGCCGTGGGCGTAGATCATCGCGTTGATCGTGCTGGACCCCCCCAGCGCCTTGCCCCGCGGCTGAAAACCTCGCCGCCCGTTGGCGAACCCCGCTTGCGGGACCGTCTCGTAATGCCAGCTGTTGAAGCCGCGCGGCATTCCCGCCACGAACCCGAGTGGTATGCGAATCAACAGGTTTCGGCCCTCACCGCCGGCTTCGAGCAGACAGACCCGCACTGACGGGTCCTCGCTGAGGCGACTGGCCACCACACATCCGGCCGAGCCGCCGCCGGCAACGACGTAGTCGAACTCCTCCACGGTCGCACTGTAGCGCCCCGCGGACGCGTGATCGTCGCGAATCGGTCTCATCGCCCCCGCGATCCGGCGCGTCGCCCGAGCGGCGGCGTCGGGCTCTGTCACCGTGGACCGGTGGAGCAGATCCTCGCCGACTTCGATGAGCACCTGGCGTTGCAGCGCGGGTACTCGGCGCACACCCGACGCGCCTATCGAGGCGACCTGCGCTCGCTGTTGGAGTTCCTCGGTGAGGGCGGACTCGACGGTCTGACTCTCCCGATGCTGCGGTCCTGGCTGGCCTCGCAGGCCGGCGCCGGGGCCGCCCGCAGCACCCTTGCCCGGCGCACCTCGGCGGTGAAGACGTTCACCGCGTGGGCGAGCCGGCGCGGCCTTCTCGCCGACGACCCGGCCGTACGGCTGCAGACGCCGCGCACCGGGCGCGCCCTGCCCGCGGTGCTGCGCGCCGACCAGGCCCTTGACGTCATGTCGGCGGCGAAAACAGGGGCGCAACAAGATGATCCACTGGCGTTACGTGACCGGCTGATCGTTGAGCTGCTCTACGCCACCGGAATCCGGGTCAGTGAGCTGTGCGGCCTCGACGTCGACGACGTCGATACCAGTCGCCGCGTGCTGCGGGTCCTCGGCAAGGGCGACAAACAGCGCAGTGCGCCGTTCGGCGAGCCCGCCGCCGAAGCGTTGGCGGCCTGGCTGGATCGGGGGCGTCCGGCGTTGGCGACCGCCGAATCCGGACCGGCCCTGCTGCTCGGGGCGCGGGGGCGGCGACTGGGCCCCCGTCAGGCCCGCACCGTCGTGCACCAGACGGTGACCGCGGTCGACGGGGCTCCCGACATCGGTCCGCACGGGCTGCGCCACAGTGCCGCCACCCACCTGTTGGAAGGCGGCGCCGACCTGCGCATCGTGCAGGAACTGCTCGGCCACACCAGCCTGGCCACCACGCAGCTGTACACCCACGTCAGCGTCGCGCGGCTGCGGCGGGTGCACGATCAGGCGCATCCGCGGGCCTGAACCGGCCGGCGCCGGCGGGTCGGGAAAAACGCCGAGCACCGTCGCGCCGCGCGGGGATACTGATAACCATGAGGTCTTCTGGGGCGCGCGCCGCGCTGGTCGCCGTGACTGCCGCGCTGGCCGCACCACTGAGCGTGCTCGCCGCCGGCGGCGCGGCGGCCACGCCGGCACTGCCGGATTTCGGCGCCTACCCCCGTGCCGACGCCAAGGATTTCGTGGTGCGTGACACCCAGGTGTACTCGGTGCGCGGTTTCACCACCCCCGAAGGCGTGTTCTGCACCTCCTCGACACATCGGGGGATGTCCTCACTGGACTGCTTCAGCCCCTCCGGCCCGTTGCCCGGTGCTCCCGACGACGCCAACACGGTGCACCTGCGTCGCTCCGGGAACGTGCTCGAGCCCGTCGCGTTCACGGCCGCGCCGGTCGAGACCGGGCCCGGGCCCGTGCAGTTCGAGGGCACCCCGCTGCGGACGCTGCCACCGGCTCTCGACTACGCGTTCGACCAGGCCCAGTGCGTGCGCGATGCCTCCTGGCAGCTGGCCTGCGTCATGGACAACGGCACGCAACGCCACGGTTTCGTCATCTCCGCCGGGCACACCGAGGGTTTTTAGCGGCCGCCGGCCGGCCGCGGGCCGCCGGGGCGCAACGGTTTGAGCCGCACCGGGGTGGCGGCCAGCAGACCGCGCGGGTCGACGTAGTCGCCGCGGGCCGCCGGACCCCACATCGCGCCCCAGTGCAGGCATGCCGCCGCGCACCCCGGGTGCCCCGGAGCCAGGGTGCCCAACACCGTCGAGGCGGTGACCGCCTGGCCGGGGCGTACGAGGGCGGCCACCGGCTCGTAGCTGGTGTGCAATCCGCCGGGATGGGCCAGCGCCACCACGGGCCGCCCGGCCAGCATCCCCGCGACGATCACCGTCGCAGTACCGGCGGCATACACCGGCTGACCTGCTGTTCCCGCCAAATCGACGCCGCGATGGCCGCGCAGCCAGTTCGGCCGGGGGGCGTCGAAACCCCGCAGCACCGCCGGCGGCGGCCGCAGCGGCCAGGCCAGCCGGACGCCGGAATCGGCGGGCGTCGCACCCACCGGTGTCCCCAGGACCGCCGGCACCGCCGCTACCAGCGCCGCCAGCGCCGCTGTGGGGCCCCGCCACCGTCGCATCGGTTCAGTTCAGCGCCGGGCCGGCCGCCGTGCCAGTCAGCGCCGGGCGGCGCTGTGGACAAACGACCTGATCGAAGGGTGTAAACTCACCACCGCAGTCCGTGTCAACGGGCTGACTTCGCGTGTCCGCACCACAACGGTGGCATCGCACGGTCCCCTGCCCGGCAGGGGCGCGGTGTCCCGGCGGATACCAGGGCCCGGCCTCACCCGACGCCGGGCGACAACCGACAACAAATAAGGACTGGCCGATCATGGCTGTTGTAACCATGAAACAGCTGCTGGACAGCGGCACCCACTTCGGGCATCAGACCCGACGGTGGAACCCCAAGATGAAGCGGTTCATCTTCACCGACCGCAACGGCATCTACATCATTGACCTGCAGCAGACGCTGACCTTCATCGACAAGGCCTACGAATTCGTCAAGGAGACCGTCGCCCACGGCGGCAGCATCCTGTTCGTCGGCACCAAGAAGCAGGCTCAGGAGTCCATCGCCGACGAGGCGACCCGCGTCGGCATGCCCTATGTCAACCAGCGCTGGCTCGGCGGGATGCTCACCAACTTCTCCACCGTGCACAAGCGGCTGCAGCGGCTCAAGGAACTCGAGTCGATGGAGCAGACCGGCGGGTTCGAGGGCCGCACCAAAAAAGAGGTGCTGGGCCTGACCCGGGAGAAGAACAAGCTGGAGCGCAGCCTCGGCGGTATCCGCGACATGAACAAGGTGCCCTCGGCCGTGTGGGTCGTCGACACCAACAAGGAGCACATCGCCGTCGGCGAGGCCCGCAAGCTGGGCATCCCGGTGATCGCGATCCTCGACACCAACTGTGACCCCGACGAGGTCGACTACCCGATCCCGGGCAACGACGACGCGATCCGCTCGGCGGCGCTGTTGACCAAGGTCATCGCCGCCGCAGTCGCCGAGGGTCTGCAGGCCCGCGCCGGGCAGGGCAGCGCCGACGGGAAGCCCGACGCCGACGGCGCCGAGCCGCTGGCCGAGTGGGAGCAGGAGCTGCTGGCGTCGGCGACGACCGCCCCGGCCGCCGGCGCGCCCGAGGGGGCGGCAGCCGCCCCGGCCGCCGACTCGACCACCACCGACGCATCCTAGGAGAGCTGTAATGGCGAATTTCACTGCCGCCGATGTCAAACGGCTTCGGGAGCTGACCGGCTCCGGAATGCTCGACTGCAAAAACGCCCTCGCCGAGGCGGACGGCGACTTCGACAAAGCGGTTGAGGCGCTGCGCATCAAGGGCGCCAAGGACGTCGGCAAACGCGCCGAGCGGGCCACCGCCGAAGGTCTGGTGGCTGCCCGCGACGGCGCGCTGATCGAGCTCAACTCCGAGACCGACTTCGTCGCCAAGAACGCGGAATTCCAGGCGCTGGCCGACGAGATCCTCACCGCGGCACTCTCGGCGAAAACCGACGACGTCGAGGTGCTCAAGGCGGCCAGCACCGGTGACCGCACGGTCACCGAGGCGGTCGAGGCGCTGTCGGCCAAGATCGGCGAGAAGCTCGCCCTGCGCCGGGTCGCCTACTTCGACGGCACCGTGGAGACCTACCTGCACAAGCGGGCATCGGATCTGCCGCCGGCGGTCGGGGTGCTGGTCGAGTACAGCGGCTCGGGAGACGACGCACGCCAGGCCGCGCACTCGGTGGCCCTGCAGATCGCAGCGCTGAAGGCGAAGTACCTCAACCGCGACGAGGTACCCGCCGATGTGGTGGCCAACGAGCGCCGCATCGCCGAGGAGACCGCCAAGGAAGAAGGCAAGCCCGAGCAGGCGCTGCCGAAGATCATCGAGGGCCGGCTCAACGGGTTCTTCAAAGACATCGTGCTGCTCGACCAGCCGTCGGTGTCGGACAACAAGAAGACCGTCAAGGCGCTGCTCGACGAGGCGGGGGTCACCGTGACCCGGTTCGCCCGTTTCGAGGTCGGCCAGAGCTGATCGCACCGTGCGCCGGGGGTACCCGGCGTGCGAGAACCACCGGGGGTGGGCCCACGGCGGCATCCGAGTCGGATGATCGCCGTGGGCGCACGCTCGTTTCCGCGGCGTGGTTGCTAACTTCAGGTGATGGAACACGTGCACGCCTTCGGCGATGACGCACTCGGCGATCACGACGCCGTCGGGCTCGCCGAGGCGATCCAGTCCGGCCAGGTGACGCGGGCGGAGGTCGTCGATGCGGCCGTCGCCCGGCTGCACCGGGTCAATCCGAAACTGAACGGGTTGGCCTACGCGGCATTCGAGAGCGCCCGCGAGCGCGCCGCCCAACCGCCGCCGGACCGGCCCCGCTTCTTCGACGGCGTGCCGACATTCCTCAAAGACAACGTCGACGCCGCCGGGATGCCCACGATGCAGGGCACCGACGCCTGGTCGCCGCACCCGGCCGCTGCCGACGGGGCTTTCGCCCGGCTGTATCGGGCGGTGGGCCTGAGCGTGTTGGGTAAAACCCAGCTCAGCGAATTCGGGTTCAGCGCCGCGGCCGAGCATCCGCGTATCGGGCCGGTGCGCAACCCGTGGAACACCGACTACACCGCCGGTGCGTCGTCGTCGGGGTCGGCGGCGTTCGTGGCCGCCGGGGTGGTGCCGATCGCGCACGCCAACGACGGGGGCGGATCGATCCGCATCCCCGCGTCCTGCAACGGGTTGGTCGGCCTCAAACCGAGCCGCGGGCGGCTGCCGCTGGACAAAGACTTCCGGATGATGCCGCTGCGCATCGTCTTCAACGGGGTGTTGACCCGGTCGGTGCGCGACACCGCCGCGTTCTTCCGGGAAGCCGAGCGACTGCAGCCCGCGCGGCGGCTGCCCGTCGTCGGCGACGTCACCGGGCCGGGCCGTCGGCGTCTGACGATCGCGGTGGTGACCCGCTCGATCAACCGGGATGCGAGCCCGGAGGTGACCGCGCTGACCCTGCAGACCGCCGCGCTGCTCGAGGAACTCGGCCACCGGGTCGAACACGTCGCCGACCCGCCGGTGCCGGCTCGATTCGCCGACGACTTCCTGCTGTACTGGGCGTTTTTGGCGACCGCGCTGGTGCGCGGCGGGCGGCGGATGTTCGGCCCCACCTTCGACCGCGGCAAACTCGACAATCTCACCCTGGGGCTCGACCGGCACGCACGGCGGCACATCCACCGGCTTCCGGCGGCGGTGGCGCGGCTGGCCGCCGCCCGGCGGCGCAGCGCGCGGTTCTTCGCCGACTACGACGTGCTGCTCACCCCGACTGTGGCCGAGCAGACCCCGAAGGTCGGTCACTTCGACCCGACCGCCGACTACGAGCAGATCATCGACCGGTTGATGGACTGGGTGGCGTTCACCCCGCTGCAAAACGCCACCGGAGATCCGGCGATCTCGCTGCCGTTGACCCAGACCGCGGCCGGTCTGCCGCAGGGCATGATGTTCTCCGCCGAACCCGGCGCCGAGGCCCGGCTGTTGGAGCTGGCGTACGAGCTCGAGGAAGCCCGGCCGTGGGCGTGCATCCAGGCCGCCAAGCGCTAACCGCTCGGGCTTGCGCGTCGGGTCACCGTCGGTAGCACCGGCTGTGAGTGCGCTCAGCTCGGATCGGCGCCGAGGATTGCCAGCATCCGGGTGAATTCGCGGCGCTCGGCTGGGCTGAGTTTGGCCAGCAGGGTGGCGTCGGCGACCGCGACGGCGGCTTCGGCCCGGGCCAACAACGACCGTCCGGAGCGGGTCAGTGACGCCGGCAGGGACCGGCCCGAGGGCACCGACTCGGGCCGGGTCACCGCGCCGAGGGCCTCCAACCGCCGGAGCACGGTGTTCATCGCCTGCGGTGTGACGTTGCCCAGCCGTGCCAACTCCGCGCTCGAGAGCCCCGGGGACAGCGACAGCATGCGCATGCAGACGAACTCTCCGAGGGAGAGCTCCAAGGGGCGCAGCGCGTCGGTGATCGGCGGCCTCAGCGCTGTGTGGACCCGGTGCAGCAGATACCCGAGCGGAGCGTCGCGCAACTGGCTCATATCAACCATCTTGACATATATCAATCACATTGATAAACACGACGGTATGACTGAAACCTCGCGGAACGCCCAGACCTCCAAGAGCCCCGGGGCCTCCGGGACATCCGATTTCGACTTCGACTTCGATCCGGCCTACCGGGGTGAGGCCGAAGGGTTCCGGCCCGGTCAGCGGCCACCGTGGAGTCTCGGTGAGCCCCAGCCGGAGATCGCCGCATTGATCGCGGCGGGCAAGATCCGCGGAACCGTCCTCGACGCCGGCTGCGGGGAAGCGGCGCTGGCGTTGGAGCTGGCCTCGCGCGGCCATGAGGTCGTCGGGCTCGACGCCTCGCCGACCGCGATCGAGTTGGCCACCGCGGAGGCGGCGCGCCGAGGGCTGGGCACCGCCTCGTTCGCGGTCGCCGACATCGCCGATTTCACCGCATACCCGCCGGGCAGCGAGAACCGCTTCGACACCATCGTCGATCAGACGCTCTTCCACTCGATGCCGGTGGAGTTGCGGGAGGGCTACCAGCAGGCGATCGTGCGCGCCGCAGCACCCGGCGCGGTGTACTTCGTGCTGGTGTTCGACCGGGCCGGTATGCCCGAGAGCCCCGCCAACCCGGTCACCGAGGACGAATTGCGCGAGGTCGTCGGCAAGTACTGGACCATCGATGAGGTCCGACCGGCGCGCATCCACGCCAACTTCCCCGACCCCATGCCGGCGGAGTTCCCGGTGGTCGACCTGCGCGAGGAAGCCAACGGGCGCAAATCGGTTCCCGGCTGGCTGCTCTCGGCACATCTGGACGCGTAGCGCCGGTTCGCGTCACACCCCGGCGGCACCGGCCGGCCGCGATGAGGCAGGATGGGGGGGCCGTCCGGTGGTGGTCCGGATGGCGCTTCCGTGCGATCATCTGCGAGGGGTGCCGATGGGCGAGTCAACGAGCGCCGGTCCGGGTCCTGTGCTCCCGGCCGACTATCAGCCCAGGTATTCGCGGGTGCTGCTCAAGCTCGGTGGAGAGATGTTCGGCGGCGGACAGGTCGGTTTGGATCCCGACGTCGTCGCCCAGGTCGCCCGTGAGATCGCCGAGGTTGTCCGCCGCGGCGTGCAGGTGGCGGTCGTCATCGGCGGAGGCAACTTCTTCCGCGGCGCGCAGCTGCAACAGCGCGGTATGGAGCGGATGCGCTCGGACTACATGGGCATGCTCGGTACCGTGATGAACAGCCTTGCGCTGCAAGACTTCCTGGAAAAGGAAGGTATCGACACGCGGGTGCAGACCGCGATCACCATGGGTCAGGTCGCCGAGCCCTACATCCCGTTGCGTGCGCAGCGGCACCTGGAGAAGGGGCGGGTGGTGATCTTCGGCGCCGGCATGGGCCTGCCGTATTTCTCCACCGATACGACCGCGGCGCAGCGGGCGCTGGAGATCGGCGCCGAGGTGGTGCTGATGGCCAAGGCGGTCGACGGGGTGTTCACCGCCGACCCGCGCACCCATCCGGACGCCGAGTTGCTCACCACGGTCACCCACCGTGAAGTGATCGACCGTGGCCTCGCCGTCGCCGACGCCACCGCGTTCAGTCTCTGTATGGACAACGGAATGCCGATTCTGGTGTTCAATCTGCTCACCGATGGCAATATCGCCCGGGCGGTGGCGGGTGAGAAGATCGGCACACTGGTCAGCACCTAACCGGGAGAACAGATGATCCGCGCCAGCGAGGACGCGCAGCGCAGCCAGCAGAAGGAGCCGCGCCCATGATTGACGAAACCCTCTTCGACGCCGAGGAGAAGATGGAGAAAGCGGTGACCGTCGGCCGCGACGATCTGGCCACGATCCGCACCGGACGGGCCAACCCGGGCATGTTCTCCCGGATCGTCATCGACTACTACGGCGCCACCACCCCGATCACCCAGTTGAGCAGCATCAACGTGCCCGAGGCGCGGCTGGTGGTGATCAAGCCCTACGAGGCGTCGCAGCTGGGCGCGATCGAGAACGCGATCCGCAACTCCGATCTGGGGGTCAACCCCACCAACGACGGCACGCTGATCCGGGTGGCCGTACCCCAGCTGACCGAGGAACGCCGGCGTGAGCTGGTTAAACAGGCCAAGGCCAAGGGCGAGGAAGCCAAGGTCGCCTTGCGGAACATCCGGCGCAAGGCGATGGAGGAACTGCACCGCATCCGCAAAGACGGTGACGCCGGTGAGGACGAGGTCGGCCGCGCGGAGAAAGATCTGGACAAGACCACCCAGCAGTACGTCACCCAGATCGACGAGCTGGTCAAACACAAAGAAGGCGAGCTGCTGGAGGTCTAGCGGACCGCCAGCGACATCCTCGTGGTAGACAGCGTCAACCCCCCGGCCGGGCCGCAGCAAACCTCGCGGGCCGGGCGCAACCTGCCGGTGGCGATCACGGTGGGGCTGTTGTTGGCGGGGATGCTGGTCGGCGCCCTGGTGTTCGCGCCGGTGCTGTGGATCGTGATTCTGGCGATCGCCACCCCGATCGCCACCCATGAAGTGGTGCGCCGACTGCGCGAAGGCGGCTACGACGTTCCGTTCATCCCGGTGGCCCTCGGGGGGCAGGCGATGATCTGGTTGTCGTGGCCGTTCGGGACCACCGGGGTGCTCGGCGCGTTCGGCGCCACGGTGGTCGTCTGCATGGTGTGGCGGCTGGTCGGCCAGGGGCTCACGCACACTCCGGTCAACTATCTGCGGGACATGTCGGCGACGGTGATGCTGACCGTCTGGGTGCCGCTGTTCATGGCCTTCGGGGTGTTGCTGATCTTCCACGACGACGGTTCGGGCAAGGAGTTCACCTCCGGGGCGGTGTTCTGCCTGCTGTTCGCGGTGGTGTTGTCCGACGTGGGTGGCTACACCGCCGGGGTGCTCTTCGGTAAGCATCCGATGGTCCCGGCGATCAGCCCGAAGAAATCTTGGGAGGGGCTGGCCGGGTCCCTGCTGTTCGGGGTCAGCGGGGCGGTGGTGGCGGTCACCTTCCTGCTGCCGGGCCGGCACTGGTGGGTGGGGCTGCCGCTCGGTGTGCTGCTGGTGCTCACCGGGACCCTGGGGGACCTGGTCGAATCGCAGATCAAGCGGGATCTGGGGATCAAGGACATGGGCCGGTCCCTGCCGGGCCACGGCGGCATGATGGACCGTCTCGACGGGCTGTTACCGGCGGCGGCGGTGACGTGGATCGTGCTGACCGTGCTGCACTGAGCCGCCCTGGGCTACCGGGGGAGGGCGCCGGCCCGCCATACTGGAACCGATCATGAAGCAACCACTGGTGTTCACTGCGCCGCGTCGGGCGATGCCGCCGCGCCATCTCGCCGACCTCGACGAACCGGGGCGCGCCACGGCGGTCGCCGAGTTGGGGTTGCCGGCGTTTCGGGCCAAACAACTGGCCCACCAGTACTACGGCCGGCTGCTGGCCGACCCGGCGCAGATGACCGATCTGCCCGCCGGGGTGCGCGGCAGCGTCGGTGAGGCGCTGTTCCCGACGCTGTTGACCGCGGTCAACGAGATCACCTGCGATGACGGGCAGACCCGCAAGACGCTGTGGCGCGCGGTCGACGCCACCACGTTCGAGTCGGTGGTGATGCGGTATCCGCAGCGCAACACCGTGTGCATCTCCTCGCAGGCCGGGTGCGGGATGGCCTGCCCGTTCTGCGCCACCGGTCAGGGTGGGCTCAAGCGGAACCTGTCGGCGGCGGAGATCCTCGAACAGGTGCGTGCCGCGGCGGCCGTGCTGCGCGACACCCATGGCGACCGGCTGTCCAACGTGGTGTTCATGGGGATGGGGGAGCCGCTGGCCAACTACGCGCGGGTGGTGGCCACCGTGCGCCGGATCACCGCGGCGCCGCCGCACGGGTTCGGGATCTCCGCGCGGGCGGTGACGGTGTCGACGGTGGGGCTCGCCCCGGCCATCCGGAAATTGGCGGACGAGGACCTCGGGGTGACGTTGGCGGTGTCGCTGCACACCCCCGACGACGAACTGCGCGACACGCTCGTGCCGGTCAATACCCGGTGGGCGGTGGCGGAGGTGCTCGATGCGGCCCGCTACTACGCCGATCGCACCGGCCGGCGGGTGTCGATCGAGTACGCGCTGATCCGCGACGTCAACGATCAGCCGTGGCGGGCGGACCTGCTGGGCAAACGGCTGCGCGCCGCACTGGGGGCGCTCGTGCACGTCAACCTGATCCCGCTGAACCCGACACCGGGCAGCGACTGGGATGCCAGTCCGAAACCGGTGGAGCGGGAATTCGTGCGGCGCGTCCGCGCGCAGGGGGTGGCGTGCACGGTGCGCGACACCCGCGGTCGTGAGATCGCCGCCGCGTGCGGGCAGTTGGCCGCCGAAGGCGGGTAGCTGCAGCGCCGCGGATGGGGTACGGCGTGCGGGCAGTTGGCCGCCGAAGGCGGGTAGCTGCTTAGCGCAGCCAGCCGCGGCGGCGCAACCACCAGTCGCGCACCAGCGCGCCGGCGGCGAGCGAGGCGAAAACGACGAGGTACCAGTCCTCGATGTGGCCGACGTGGTTGCCCCGCAGCATCAGCAGCAGCAGCCCGATGACACCGAGACCGACGATGTACCAGGTGTTGTGGTTGATTCGGCTCCAGCCCCACTCCGCGGACGGCACCTCGGCCGTGTCGACACCGCTGTCGCGTTCCACCTCGGTACTGACCACGGTGATTCCTCCTGCTGGGGACGGGTACTGATGTCAGCATATTGTGGCATACCGGTTCGGCCGGTCGACCGCTAGCGTGGGGTGATGGGCGCCGAACAACGCGGCAGCGAGTTCGTGGTGGCGCCCCCGGGATGCGCGCCGGGGGTGACCTCGATGACCGGATATCGCGGCCTGGCGTTGCCCGAAACCGTGCACCGGGGGCTGCCGTCGGCGGCGTTGACCTTCATCGTCAGCCTCGACGCCGGAGTCCAGGCCGCCGACACCCTCGCCGGGCTGTCGGTTGCGCGCCCCACCCCGGTGCTGCTCGCGGGCCTGCGCACCCGTGCCAGCCGGGTGCAGCAACGCCGCGGCCAAGCCGGTGTGCAGCTCGCCGTGCACCCGCTGGCGTCGCGCGCCCTGTTCGGGATGCCCGCCGCCGAACTCACCGGCGCCGACTTCGACGCCGCCGCCGTGCTCGGTGGTGGGCTCGCGGATCTTCACGGCCGGGTCAGCGACGCCGCCGGGTGGGCTCAGGCCTTCAGCGCCGTCGCCGGCTATCTGAGGGCCGCCCACCGCGACACGACGGCACCGCGCCCGGAGATCGCCCATGCCTGGTGGTTGCTGGAGCACCACGGCGGGCGGATACGCGTCGGCGCGCTCGCCGACCGGGTGGGGCTGAGTCCGCGGCACCTGACCACGCTGTTTCGCCGCGAGGTCGGCCAGACCCCCAAAACCGTCGCCGAGCTGATGCGGTTCACCGGGGCACGCACCCGCATCGCCGCGGCGGCGCGCGCCGGACGTGTCGATCTCGCCGCGATCGCCGTGGGCACCGGCTACAGCGACCAGGCGCACCTGACCCGCGAATTCAGCCGGTTCGCCGGGATCGCCCCACGCCGATGGCTCGCCGAGGAGTTCCGAAACATTCAAGACGGCGGGCACACCGCGGAGGCACCGTGGTGCCATGACCACGCAACGTTCGCTCCCCAATCCCACGGTCTGGTTGACCCTGCAGGCGCATGACGCCGCGGCGCTGATCGACTACTACACGACGACCTTCGGCTTCGTCGTCGCCGCCCGCTATGACGGCGACGACGGCACCGTCGCCCACGCCGAGCTGCGCTGGCCCGAAGGCGTCGGCGGGATCATGATGGGCAGCTACCGGCCGGAACGGGCGTGGTGTCGCGAACCGGGCTCCGCCGGTGGTTACGTCGCCACCGCCGACCCCGACGCCCTGTATCGGCGGGTCTGCGAGAGTCACGCCGAGGTGGTGGTGCCGCTGGCCGACACCGACTACGGGTCGCGCGAGTTCGCGGTGCGCGACCCGGAGGGCAACCTCTGGTCGTTCGGCAGCTATCCGGGCACACCCGCCCCGGTGGGCAAGGCACAATGAACGGGTGACAACGACGCGGCGCAGGGTGCTGATCCTCGGCTCGACCGGGTCGATCGGCACCCAGGCGCTGCAGGTCATCGCCGCCAACCCGGACCGCTTCGAGGTGGTGGGGCTGGCTGCCGGCGGCGGCAACCCCGAGCTGCTCGCCCGGCAACGCGCCGAGACCGGGGTGGCCAACCTCGCCGTCGCCGACGAGCGTGCCGCGGCCGCCCTCGGTGACGTCCCCTACAGCGGCGCGGATGCGGTCACCCGACTGGTGGAAGACACCGGCGCCGATGTCGTCCTCAACGCCCTGGTCGGCGCGTTGGGCCTGCGCCCGACGCTGGCCGCGCTGGCCACCGGGGCGCGCCTGGCGCTGGCCAACAAGGAATCGCTGGTCGCCGGCGGGCCGCTGGTCACCGCCGCGGCGGCGCCTGGCCAGATCGTGCCGGTGGACTCCGAACACTCCGCGATCGCGCAGTGCCTGCGCAGCGGGCGCCCCGACGAGGTCGCCCGGATCGTGCTCACCGCCTCCGGGGGGCCGTTTCGGGGCTGGACCGCCACCGGGCTGGCCGGGGTCACCCCCGAGCAGGCGGGGGCGCACCCCACCTGGTCGATGGGTCCGATGAACACGCTGAACTCGGCGTCGCTGGTCAACAAGGGACTCGAACTGATCGAGACCCACCTGCTGTTCGGGGTGCCCTATGACCGCATCGACGTGGTGGTCCACCCCCAGTCGATCGTGCATTCGATGGTGACCTTCGTCGACGGCTCCACCGTGGCGCAGGCCAGCCCGCCGGACATGCGCCTGCCGATCGCGCTGGCGTTGGGCTGGCCGGACCGCGTCGCCGCGGCCGCGCCGGCCTGCGACTTCACCACCGCCGCGACCTGGCAGTTCGAGCCGGTCGACGACGCGGTGTTCCCGGCGGTGCAGCTGGCCCGGCGGGCCGGCCGCGGTGGCGGCTGCCTGCCCGCGGTGTACAACGCCGCCAACGAGGAGGCGGCGGCAGCGTTCCTCGCCGGCCGGATCGGGTTTCCCGCCATCGTCGCGACCATCGCCGCCGTGCTCGACGAGGCCGACTCGTGGGCCGCCCCACCGGCTACCGTGGAAGATGTCCTCGATGCGCAGCGCTGGGCCCGGGAGCGGGCGGCGCAGGCGATCACCACCGCCAGGAAGGTAGTTCCGACCCGATGATGTTCGTTGTCGGCATCGTGCTGTTCGCCGTCGCCATCCTGGTGTCGGTGGCGCTGCATGAGTGCGGCCACATGTGGGTGGCGCGCGCCACCGGGATGAAGGTCCGTCGCTACTTCGTCGGCTTCGGGCCGACCCTGTGGTCGACCCGGCGCGGTGAAACCGAGTACGGGCTCAAAGCCGTCCCGGCGGGCGGATTCTGCGACATCGCCGGGATGACCGCGATCGAGGAACTCGAACCCGACGAGGCCGACCGCGCCATGTACAAGCAGGCTACCTGGAAACGGGTCGCGGTGCTGTTCGCCGGGCCCGGGATGAACTTCGTCATCGGCGTGGTGCTGGTGTATGCGATCGCGGTGATCTGGGGCCTGCCCAACCTGCATCCGCCCACCACCGCGGTGGTCGGTGACACCGGCTGCATCCCCGCGGAGGTGTCCCCGGGCGAACTGGAGCAGTGCACCGGCACCGGGCCGGCCGCCGCGGCCGGCATCCAGGCCGGTGACGTGGTCACCCAGGTCGGCGACACCCCGGTGAGCAGCTTTGCCGAGATGGCCGCCGCCGTGCGCGCCAGCCACGGCACCGTGCCGGTCGTCGTGCAGCGCGACGGACAGTCGGTGACCGCCTATGTCCAGGTCACCCCGACCACCCGCTGGATCGCCGACGGCGACGGCGAGCCCGCCCCGACCGAGGTGGGCGCGATCGGGGTCAGCGCCGCCCAGTACGGACCCACCCACTACAACGTGGCGACCGCGATCCCCGCCACGGTGGCGTTCACCGGGGATCTGGGCATCGAGTTGGGCAAGGCACTGATCGCGATCCCCACCAAGGTCGGCGCCCTGCTGCACGCCATCGGCGGCGGCGAACGCGACCTGGACACCCCCATCAGCGTGGTCGGGGCCAGCCTGATCGGCGGGGAGACCGTCGACCACGGCCTGTGGATGGCGTTCTGGTTCTTCCTGGCGCAGCTCAACTTCGTGCTCGGGGTGATCAACCTGGTGCCGCTGCTGCCGTTCGACGGTGGGCACATCGCGATCGCGGTCTACGAGAAGATCCGCAACATGATCCGCTCGGCGCGCGGCGTGATGGCCGCCGACCCGGTCGACTACCTCAAGCTGATGCCGGCGACCTACGTAATCTTGGTGCTGGTGGTCGGCTACATGCTGTTGACCGTCACCGCCGACGTGGTCAGCCCGATCAAACTGTTCCAATAGCCGGCCCGGACCGGACACCGACCTCAGAAGGAGACCTCATGACCGTCGGCCTGGGGATGCCGTCCTCGCCGGCACCCACCCTGGCGCCGCGCCGCCCGACCCGCCAGCTGATGGTCGGCGATGTCGGCGTCGGCAGCAACTACCCGATCTCGGTGCAGTCGATGTGCACCACCAAAACCCACGACATCAACTCCACCCTGCAGCAGATCGCCGAGCTCACCGCGACCGGCTGCGACATCGTGCGTGTCGCCTGCCCCCGTCAGGAGGACGCCGACGCGCTGGCGGCGATCGCGGCCAAAAGCCAGCTGCCGGTGATCGCCGACATCCACTTCCAGCCCAAATACATCTTCGCCGCCATCGACGCCGGCTGTGCCGCGGTACGGGTCAACCCCGGCAACATCAAGGAGTTCGACGGCCGGGTCGCCGAGGTCGCCAAGGCGGCCGGCGACGCCTGCATCCCGATCCGCATCGGGGTCAACGCCGGTTCGCTGGATCCGCGGATGCTGGCCAAATACGGCAAGGCCACCCCGGAGGCGCTGGTCGAGTCGGCGCTGTGGGAGGCCTCGCTCTTCGAGGAGCACGGGTTCTCCGACATCAAGATCAGCGTCAAGCACAACGACCCGGTCGTCATGGTCGCCGCCTACGAACAACTCGCCGAACAATGCTCCTATCCGCTGCACCTCGGTGTGACCGAGGCCGGACCGGCGTTTCAGGGCACCATCAAATCGGCGGTCGCCTTCGGGGCGCTGCTCTCCCGCGGCATCGGCGACACCATCCGGGTGTCGCTGTCGGCGCCGCCGGTGGAAGAGGTCAAGGTCGGAACCCAGATTCTGGAGTCGCTGAATCTGCGTCCGCGGGGGCTGGAGATCGTGTCCTGCCCGTCGTGCGGACGGGCCCAGGTCGACGTCTACAAACTGGCCAACGAGGTGACCGCCGGGCTAGAGGGTCTCGACGTGCCGCTGCGGGTCGCGGTGATGGGGTGCGTGGTCAACGGGCCCGGCGAGGCCCGGGAGGCCGACCTGGGGGTGGCGTCGGGCAACGGCAAGGGGCAGATCTTCGTCAAGGGCGAGGTGATCAAGACCGTCCCGGAGGCGCAGATCGTGGAGACCCTCATCGAGGAGGCGCTCCGGATCGCCGCGGAGAAGGGACACGACCCGGACGCAACAACCAGCGGTTCGCCGTCGGTGACCGTAAGCTGAGGGCCGTACGCCTCAGCAGCTCCAGCACACCGCGGAAAAGAGTCACGCCATGTCGGCTCCGCCCATTTTTCGCCTGGTCGATGACCGCCGGGTGTCGGTGGTGCGCGACGCGGCCGCGGTGGGGCGGGTGCTCGACGCCGATCCGGTCGGCTCCTGCATGGTCGCCGGTCGGGTGGCCGACTACGGCGTGGAACCGGCCGCGATCGGCGGGGAACTGTGGACCCGGCGCGGGGTGGAGGAGTCGTTGTGCTTCGCCGGGGCCAACCTGGTGCCGTTGCGCGGCGACCCGCAGGATCTGGTCGCGTTCGCGGACAAGGCGGCCAGCGTGTCGCGGCGCTGCTCGTCGCTGGTGGGATACGCCGAGTTGGTGCTGCCCATGTGGCAACGCCTGGAGCACAGTTGGGGTCCGGCCCGCGACGTGCGGGCCCGCCAACCCCTGATGGCGTTGGACACCTTCCCGGCCTGCGCGCTCGATCCCGAGGTGCGGCAGGTCCGCCCCGACGAGATCGACGCCTACCTGGTGGCCGCGATCGACATGTTCATCGGCGAAGTCGGCGTCGATCCCCGCCTCGGCGACGGCGGACGCAGCTACCGGCGCCGCTTGGCCAACCTGATCGCGGCGGGCCGCGCCTGGGCGCGATTCGAAGACGGCGAAGTGGTGTTCAAGGCGGAGGTCGGCGCCCAGTCGCCGGCGGTCAGCCAGATCCAGGGGGTGTGGGTGCATCCCCGCCAACGCGGCCAGGGCCTGGGCGCGGCCGGAACGGCGGCACTGGCGGCGGTGATCGTCGGTACCGGACGCACCGCCAGCCTGTACGTCAACGACTTCAACGCGGTGGCACTGGCCACCTACGAGCGGGTCGGGTTCACCCAGGTCGGCACGTTCGCCACCGTGCTGCTCGACTGATCCGGCGGCGAATAACGATTTGATGTCGGTGCGCCTCCACCGATTCACCGCGTCACTTTCCTAACATCAGCCACAATGGCAACACGAACCTCAGTGGCATCCGCTGTCGTGGCGATCCTCGTGATCGCTCTCGTCGGTGCCTGCACCCCGCGTCCCGACGGCCCCGCCCCGGCGGCGGAGTCCTTCTTCGCGGCGCTGGCCACCGGCGACACCGCGGCGGCCGCCGCCCTCGCCGACAGCCCCGAGGAGGCGCGCGACGCCCTCAACGCCGCCTGGGCGGGATTGCAGGCCAGCTACCTCGAGGCCCAGGTGCTCGGTTCGCGCTACACCGGAGACACCGGGACGGTCTCCTACCGCTACACCTGGCATCTGCCGAAGAACCGGACCTGGTCCTACGAGGGACAGCTGAAGATGGCCCGCAACGAGGGCGCCTGGCAGGTGCGCTGGAGTGCGACCAACCTGCACCCCAAACTCGGTGAACACCAAACGTTTTCGTTGCAGTCAACCCCGTCGCACCGCGCCTCGGTCAACGAGGTCGGCGGCACCGACGTGCTGGTGCCGGGCTATCTGTACCACTATGCGCTGGACGCGAAGCTCGCCGGAGCGGACCTCATGAGCACCGCGCGCACCGTCATCGATGTGCTGCACCCGCTGGACGAGAGCTTCAACGATCCGCAGCTGCTCGCCGAGGAGACCAGCTCGTTGACCGGCCCGCGCGATCTCATCACGCTGCGCCGCGACGACAACAATCGCATCGCCCCGCTGCTCGGACCGCTTCCCGGGGTGGTGATCACCCCGCAGGCCGAGCTGATGCCCACCGACGAGGGTTTCGCCCCGACGGTGATCAGCGAGGTCAAACGGCTCGTCGCCGACGATCTCGACGGGGAGCCCGGCTGGCGGGTGGTCAGCGTCAACCAGAACGGTGTGGACACCGCGGTGCTCCACGAGGTGGCGCCGGCGCCGGCGCCGTCGATCACGATCAGCCTCGACCGTGCGGTGCAGGACGCCGCCCAGCACGCGGTGAACAGCCGCGGCGGGCAGGCGATGATGGTGGTGATCAAGCCGTCGACCGGTGAAATCCTCGCCGTGGCCCAGAATCCGGGTGCCGACGCCGAGGGGCCGTTGGCGACCACCGGGCTCTACCCACCCGGCTCGACGTTCAAGATGGTCACCGCGGCCGCGGCGATCGAACGGGACATGGCCACGCCGAACACCCTGCTCGGCTGCCCGGGCACCCTGGACATCGCCCACCGGGTGGTGGCCAACTACAACAAGTTCGATCTGGGCATGGTCCCGATGGCGCGGGCGTTCGCCAGTTCGTGCAACACCACGTTCGCCGAGTTGGCCAGCCGGATGCCCCCGCGCGGGCTGACCCAGGCGGCCGCCCGCTACGGCCTCGGCGTCGACTACGACGTCGCCGGGCTGACCACGGTGACCGGGTCGGTGCCGCCGACCGTCGACATGGTCGAGCGCACCGAGGACGGATTCGGTCAGGGGCGGGTGCTGGCCAGCCCGTTCGGCATGGCCCTGGCCGCGGCGACGGTGGCGGCGGGCCGGACCCCGGTGCCGCAGCTGATTCTGGGCCGGCCCACCGAGACCGACGGCCAGGCCGCCCCGATCACCACGAAGATGATCGACGGGCTGCGGCCGATGATGCGGCTGGTGGTAACCAACGGCACCGCCCGCGACATCGGGGACTGCGGCGCGGTGTTCGGGAAGACCGGGGAGGCCGAGTTCGCCGGCGGCTCGCACTCGTGGTTCACCGGCTACCGCGGCGACCTGGCGTTCGCGTCGCTGATCATCGGCGGGGGCAGCTCGGAGTACGCGGTGCGGATGACCAAGATCATGTTCGACAGCCTCCCGGACAACTTCCTGACGTGAGACGCCGGTCGCCGCGTTCGCGGTAGATTACGGGGGTACCTCCAGCGTCAGGAAGGCCCATGACCGAGATCGACGACAACCGGGTCGAGCTGCGGATCTCCGATGCCGACCGCAACGGCACACTGCGCCGGCTGCACAGTGCGGTGGCGCTGGGGTTGATCGACATCGATGAGTTCGAGGAGCGCTCGGCGGCCGTCGCGCACGCACGGATGCGCCCCGAACTCGATGCCCTGGTCAACGACCTGCCCGGGCCCGGCGCGATCGCGACATCGACGACCGACCGCCTGGAGCTGCGCGGCTGGGCCGGCTCGCTGAAACGGCACGGGGAATGGGTGGTGCCCACCCGGCTGGCGCTGGTCCGACGGATGGGGTCGGTGGATCTGGATCTGACGCGCGCGCGGTTCGCCGGCCCGGTGGTCATCATCGAGCTGGACATGCGCGTCGGCGGGGTCGACGTGCGCCTGCCGCACGGAGCCAGCGCCTCGATCGACGACGTGCAGGTCTACGTCGGTAGCGCCCATGACCACCGCAAGGCCCCCGCGACCGAAGGCAGCCCGCATGTGGTGTTCACCGGCCGGATCATCTGCGGGTCGCTGGACATCCGCGGCCCGCGTCGCCGGACCCGGCTGAGCCGGCTGCGACGACGGGGTTGACTAAACTGACCAGATGTCCGTTCGCGCCCCGTTGAGTCCCGGCGTGGTCTCGCCCACGCTGCCGGTGCCCACATCCATCGTCCGCCCGGAGTACGTGGGCAAACCCAGCGCCCAAGAGGGCAGCGAACCCTGGGTGCAGACCCCCGAGGTCATCGAGAAGATGAGACTGGCGAGCCGGATAGCCGCCGGAGCGCTCGCCGAGGCCGGCAAGGCGGTGGAGGTCGGGGTCACCACCGACGAGCTCGATCGCATCGCCCACGCCTACATGATCGATCACGGTGCGTATCCATCGACGCTGGGCTACAAGGGCTATCCGAAATCCTGCTGCACATCGCTGAATGAAGTGATCTGCCACGGCATCCCCGATTCCACGGTGATCGCCGACGGTGACATCGTCAACATCGATGTCACCGCCTACATCGACGGCGTGCACGGCGACACCAACGCGACGTTTCTGGCGGGCGACGTCGCCGAGGAACACCGTCTGCTGGTGGAGCGCACCGAGGAAGCGATGATGCGCGCCATCAAGGCGGTCAAACCCGGTCGCGCCCTGTCGGTGGTCGGTCGGGTGATCGAATCCTACGCTAACCGTTTCGGGTACAACGTCGTTCGTGATTTTACCGGCCACGGGATCGGCACCACCTTCCACAACGGGTTGGTCGTGCTGCACTACGATCAGCCGGCCGTGCAGACCGTCATCGAACCCGGGATGACATTCACCATCGAACCGATGATCAATCTCGGTTCCCTGGACTACGAGATTTGGGACGACGATTGGACCGTCGTGACCGCGGACCGCAAATGGACAGCGCAGTTCGAGCACACCCTGGTGGTCACCGACGACGGTGCGGAGATCTTGACGCTGGTGTGACCGGGACCGGTCAACCCGTCGGCGGAACTACCTGCATGTTCTGCTGAGGTCCTATGCTGGTCTGCGTGAAGCACTTCGACGCAATCGTCGTCGGTGCCGGATTCGGGGGAATCGGGGCGGCGATCCAACTCAAGCAACTGGGTTACGACAACATCGTGATCCTCGACCGCGAGGACGACGTGGGGGGGACCTGGCATGTCAACCGCTATCCAGGGTTGACCGTCGACGTGCCCTCCAGCACGTACTCCTATTGGTTTGAACCCAATCCGTACTGGTCGCGGCTGTTCGCCCCGGGCCCGGAATTGAAACGCTACGCCGAGCACGTCAGCGACAAGTACGACGTACGCCGGCACATGCGCTTCAACACCACGGTCACCGGCGCCCAGTGGAATGCCGACGACCAGCAGTGGGATGTGGTCCTCGCCGACGGAGAGCGGCTGACCGCGCAGTTCCTGATTGCTGCGACGGGCTTTTTGTCTCAACCGAGGGTGCCGGACATCCCCGGTATCGATACCTTCGCGGGCCGAACTATTCACGCAGCAGCCTGGGATGACGACTACCGCCTGACGGGCCGGCGCGCCGCGATCATCGGCACCGGCTCCACCGGAGTGCAACTGATTCCTGAATTAGCCAAGGAGGTCGGGGAACTCACCGTCTACCAACGCACTCCGATCTGGGTTCTACCCAAGATCGACGTCGGATTCTCCCCGATGCTGCAACGTCTGTTCGCGCGGGTACCCCGACTGCAGCGCACGCTGCGGTGGTTCACCGACACGGGGCTGGAGTTCATGATGGTGCTGGCGATGTGGCGGTTCCGCCGCTTCCGCTCTGTCAACAGGGCAGCCATGCGGGTCTCCACCGCGATGCGGTTCCTGTCGATCCGCGACAAGGAATTGCGCGCCAAACTGCGCCCCGGATACGACTACGGATGTAAGCGCCCGACGGTGTCCAACACCTATTACCGGACGTTCGCCAAAAACCATGTGCACCTGGAGACCGCCGGGATCGACCGAGTGGAACCCGACGGGATCGTCACCACCGACGGGCGCAAGCAGAGCATCGACACGTTGGTGCTGGCGACCGGTTTCGACGTCTGGGAAGAAAACCTGCCGGCGTTCGAGGTGATCGGACGAGACGGACGCAACCTGGGAAAATGGTGGCGAGAGACGCGATTCCAGGCCTACGAGGGGGTTTCGGTGCCGAACTTCCCGAATCTCCTCGTCGTCGCCGGTCCCTACGCCTGGTTGGGGCTGTCGTGGTTCAACACCGTCGAATGCCAGATGCGCCACATGAAGAGACTGTTCGGCGAGTTGCAGCGGCGACAGGGGCGCACGTTCGAAGTGACCGAAGAAGCCAACGATCGCTTTCTCAACCGGATGTCGACGTTGCTCGATGACTCGGTCTTCCGGTTGGGACGCTGCGGGGGGTCACGCTCGTACTGGTTCGACCCGAGCGGAGACGCCCCGCTGTTTCGACCGACGACCGTGCGCAAGACGGTTGCCAGTCAGGATCGGTTCCCGTTGTCGGACTATGCGATAACCTGACGCGGTGACCGGGGGACGAACCAAACTCTACGTATTTCCGCATGCCGGCGGGTCGCCACAGTACTACCTGCCGCTGGCAAAGACCTTCAGTGGCGCTGTGCAGTGCGTCGCGGTCCAGTATCCGGGGCGCGACGGAACCCACGATCTGGCCTCGTTCACCGGGATCCCCGCCCTCGCCGATCGTGTGTGTCGAACGCTTGCGCCGTTGGATTCCTCGGATGCCCCCGTGGCGTTCTTTGGGTACAGCATGGGCGCCCTGCTGGCCTTCGAGGTGGCGCGTCGGTTCGAAGCCGACGGCAACCGGATTGCCGCACTGTTCGTCTCGGCATGCGCAGCGCCAGGTCGCAGCGGGTATGACTACATCCCGGAATCAGATCGAGGTTTGCTCACAGCGGTCGGCGAGATGACCGGAGTGAGTCCGGAATTTCTCGAAGACGAACAGTTCGCGGCGAAGATCCTGCCCACACTTCGGGGCTTCCGCGCGATCGTGGACTACAGCTGCCCCGATGACGCGGCGCTGTCGTGCCCGATCTTTGCGTTTCACGGTGACGATGACGACGTCGCGACCGCCGAGAAGGTGGCGCCCTGGGCGCAACGCACCACAGCGGACTTCGCAGCGCGGGAGTTCACCGGCCACCACTTCTTCCTCAACGACCATTTGGACGAACTCGCCGGGGCGATCGAAGAAAAAATCAGCGTCTACTGCGCGCCGTAGTAGCCGGTTCCGGCGCACGGCCCGCTATCACCTGACCTGCGGTTGGGTAGCGGTGAGCAAATGAAACACGGTCTCGTAACACGGTTTTGACGTTCGCATTAATAATCTTCACCCTCTACACAGGAACGAGAGCGTGGTAGCGTGGCGAGCGAGTCGGGGAGAGCCGGACATCGGCGTCCGGTAGACGTACAGCGTGACATCACCTAACGGGGTGGAGTTGATAGCGATGTTCGAACCCGCGTGTCCGGCTGCTGTTTCGGTACCGCCAGGTCCTCGCTCACGGGGTGGGGGTCTTCGGCATCTCGGCGCTATCGGTGCGCGTCCCGGGTGGGGCAGTGCGGACTCGTCTCCGGGGGAATTGACGCCTGTGAAACACCTGCGCACTGTATGACGGTTTAGTCCGAGGTCGCCCTCATCGCACGCGACAGCAACGTCGCGACGGTGCTGTATGTGCCGACGAGCGTTGGTGGTTCAGATGTGTATTGGCGTGGCACACTAGATCATTGGGTCGATTCACGTTCCCACTCCGATCCACCTCCCGATTACTGTAGCTAACCTGGGAAGAATGAAAATTACTTGAGAGTAGTGTTAGCCTGAGGGGGTCGATCGCGGGGGGTCGACTCCATCGGTAGTCCGGAACTCGGGGAGGGTGTTTATGACTTTGACGACCGAAACAACGGAGACGATCGAATCGTCGATACCGGCCGTGCTCGCCAGACGTGCCCACGAGTGCCCCGATCAGCCGGCGTTCACGTACATCGATTACGACGTCAACCCCGACGGGTTCACCGAAACCCTCACGTGGGCCGATCTTTTCAACCGGGCGAATGTTGTCGCCGCCGAGCTTTCCGCACACGGATCTCCCGGTGACCGGGTCGCGATCGTCGCTCCGCAGGGTTTGGAGTACATCGTCGGGCTGCTCGGGGCGATGGCGGCGGGATTCATCGCGGTTCCGTTGTCCGTGCCGATGTTCGGTGTGCACGATGAGCGGGTCACGGGTGCGCTCGCCGATTCGGCGCCGGTGAGTGTCTTGACCACCTCGGCCGCTGTCGACGCCGTCATGGCCTGCGTCAAGGTCGTTCGGCAGGTGAATCCGCAGATCATCGAGGTCGACGCCCTGGACTTCACTGCGACCCCGGCACCGCTGCCGGAGAGCGCCGTGTGCACGACCGCATTGCTGCAGTACACCTCCGGATCGACGCGCTCGCCGGCGGGAGTGGTGGTCACCCACCGCAACATCATCACGAATCTCCAGCAGATGATGTCGGATCAGTATGGCCGCGACGGCGGTGTCCCGCCGGCAGACACCACTGTCGTGACGTGGCTGCCCTTCTACCACGACCTCGGGCTTCAATTCGGGATCTTCTACCCGATCCTGGCCGGGCTGCAGGCGGTCACGACGAGCCCCATGGCATTCCTGCAGAAGCCGGCGCGCTGGATGCAGCTGTTGGCCACCCACCCCAACGCGTTCTCCGGTGCGCCGAACTTCGCGTTCGAGCTTGCGGTGAGCCGGACTTCCGAGGAGGACATGGCGGGACTGGACCTCAGCGGCGTGCTCAGCATCGCCAGCGGAGCCGAGCGCGTGCAGCCGGCCACGCTGAGGCGCTTCATCGACCGGTTCTCGGCGCTGAACCTGCCGGCCACCGCACTGCGGCCGGGCTACGGGCTGGCCGAGGCCAACGTGTATCTGACCTCGTTGGACACCGCGAGCGCCCCGGTGACCGCCCGGTTCGACTACGAGAAGCTCGCCGCCGGCTACGCGCAGCGCAGCGAGGCCGACGCCAGTGTCGAGATGGTCAGCAACGGCGCGCCGCGAGCGTGCACCGTTCGGATCGTGGACCCGGAGACGCGCACGGAGAACCCCGCCGGAAAGGTCGGGGAGATCTGGGCGCACGGGGACAACATCGCCGAGGGCTACTGGCGTAACCCCGAGGCCACCCAGCGGACGTTCGGCGCCGACCTGGTCGACCCGTCGCCGGGGACCCCGCAGGGTTCGTGGTTGCGCACCGGGGACCTGGGCGTGCTCTGCGACGGCGAGCTCTACGTCACCGGCCGGATCAAGGATCTGCTCATCGTCGACGGACGCAACCACTACCCCGACGACATCGAGGCAACGGTCCAAGAGATCAGCCACGGCCGTGCGGCGGCGATCACCGTCGGTGACGACGGCAGCGAGCAACTGGCGGTTATCGTCGAGATGCGCCGAAAAGGCGCGTCCGAGGAAGAAGCGCGCAACCGTCTGCTGAAGGCCAAACGCGAGATCACCGCGGCCATCTCGCGGTATCACGGGGTGCGCGCCGCGGACCTGGTGTTGGTCGATGCCGGCTCCATCCCGATCACCACCAGCGGAAAGATCCGCCGTTCCGCGTGCGCTGATTTATACCGCAGCCAGGGCTTCCACCGCCTGGACGACACCGACTCTGCGGGCCCGACCGAATGACCGCGGCTCCAACCGAAGAGGACCTGCGGCGTTGGTTGGTTGATCGTTTGGTGGTGGTTTTGGGTTGTGGTCGTGGGGATGTTGATTCGGGTGCGTTGTTTTGGGATTTGGGTGTGGGGTCTCGGGATGCGGTGGTGTTGTCGGGGGAGTTGTCGGAGTTTGTGGGGCGGTTGGTGTCGCCGGTGGAGTTTTGGGCGTATCCGAGTGTTGATGGGTTGGTTGAGTATTTGGTGAGTCCGGGTGTTGATCCGGTGCCGGATTTGCAGGCGTCGTCGCGTGGTGGTGGTGATGATGTAGTTGCTGTGGTGGGTGTGGGGTGTCGTTTTCCGGGTGGGGTGTGTGGTCCGGAGGCGTTGTGGCGGTTTGTGTGTGAGGGTTTGTCGGCTGTTGGTGAGGTTCCTGCTGGTCGGTGGGATTCGTTTGGGTTGGGGTCGTCTGAGGCGGCTGCGGCGTTGGCGGGTACGACGCGGTGGGGGTCGTTTTTGGATGATGTTGCTGGTTTTGATGCGGAGTTTTTTGGGGTGTCGCCGCGTGAGGCGGTGAAGATGGATCCTCAGCAGCGGTTGTTGTTGGAGGTTGTGTATGAGGCGTTGGAGGATGCTGGGATTCCGGTGGAGTCTTTGCGGCGCAGTTTGACTGGTGTTTTTGCGGGTGCGTGTTTGGGTGAGTATGGGTATTTGGCGTCGTCGGATTTGGGTCGTGTGGATGCGTATTCGGGTACTGGCGGTGCGTTGAGTGTTATTGCGAATCGGGTGTCGTATTTTTTTGATTGGCGTGGGCCGTCGTTGACGGTGGATACGGCGTGTTCGTCGTCGTTGGTTGCGGTGCATTTGGCGTGTCAGAGTCTGCGGTGTGGGGATGCGGATGTGGCGGTCGCTGGTGGTGTGAATGTGGTGTTGTCGCCGGCGGTGACGCGGAGTTTTGATGTTGCTGAGGCGATGTCGGTGTCGGGGGAGTGTCATGCGTTTGATGCTTCTGCGGATGGTTTTGTTCGTGGTGAGGGTGCTGGGGTGGTGGTGCTCAAGCGGTTGGCTGATGCGGTTGCTGATGGTGATCGGGTGTTGGCGGTGGTGCGTGGGTCGGCGGTGAATTCTGATGGTCGGTCTAATGGGTTGATGGCGCCGAATCCGTCGGCTCAGATGGCGGTGTTGCGTGCGGCGTATGCGAATGCGGGTGTGGGGTTTCGTGAGGTTGATTATGTGGAGGCGCATGGTACGGGCACGTTGTTAGGTGATCCGATTGAGGCTCGGGCGTTGGGCACGGTGTTGGGTCGTGGTCGTGATGCGGGTTCGCCGTTGTTGGTGGGGGCGGTGAAGTCGAATTTGGGGCATTTGGAGGCTGCTGCGGGTATTGCGGGGTTTATCAAGGCGGTGTTGGCGGTTTCGCGTGCGAAGTTGCCGGCGACGCGGGGGTTTGTGACTCCGAATCCGCATATTCCGTTTGAGCAGTTGGGGTTGAGGGTTGTTGATGAGTTGATGCCGTGGCCGGTGACGGGGCGGGTGCGTCGTGCTGGGGTGTCGTCGTTTGGTTTTGGTGGCACCAATGCTCATGTGGTGTTGGAGCAGGCTCCGGAGCCGGCCGGTGAGCCAGGTGGCCCCGCCGGTGAGCCGGGTGCATCGGGTGCATCGGGTGAGCTGGGTGTGCCTGATGGTGGTGTGGTGTCGACGTTGGTGGTCTCGGGGAAGAGTGCTTCGCGGGTGGCGGCGACGGCGCAGGTGTTGGCGAGCTGGCTTGATGGTGGGGGTGGTGAGCGGGTCGGTGTGGCCGAGTTGGCGCATACGCTCAATCATCATCGCAGTCGGTATCCGGTTTTTGCCACGGTGGCTGCTGTTGATCGTCAGCAGGCGGTTGCGGGGTTGACGGCGTTGGCGCAGGGGTATTCGGCGCCGAATGTGGTGGGCCCGCATGTGGGTGCGTGCCGCGACGGTGTGGTTTTTGTGTTTTCTGGTCAGGGTTCGCAGTGGGCTGGGATGGGTCGTCGGTTGTTGGTCGATGAGCC
>NZ_NCXO01000024.1 GCF_002104795.1 Mycolicibacillus koreensis | reverse complement strand
CCGGTTGCGCAGCGCGTGAATTCGGCCCCGCGGCGGCGGTGCGGGTGCGCCGCGGCCGGGAAGACTCGACTGCAGCGGCGGGTTCGACACCCTTTAGACTGCCTCGTCGGATACATTCTTTAAAGACTTCTCTTAGAGACTTGTTCACAGACCACGCCCGAGTAGGAGACCAAGTGCCCAGTCACGCCAGCTCACGGATCCAGAAGGTGCTCGTCGCCAACCGCGGGGAGATCGCGGTGCGAGTGATCCGGGCCGCCCGGGACGCCGGCCTGCCCAGTGTGGCGGTCTACGCCGAACCGGACGCCGACGCGCCGCACGTGCGGTTGGCCGACGAGGCGTTCGCGTTGGGCGGGCAGACCTCCGCGGAGTCCTACCTGGTGTTCGAGAAGCTCCTCGAGGCTGCCGAGAAGTCCGGTGCCAACGCCATCCACCCCGGCTACGGGTTCCTCTCCGAGAACGCCGACTTCGCCCAGGCGGTGATCGACGCCGGGCTGATCTGGATCGGGCCGAGCCCGCAGTCGATCCGCGACCTCGGCGACAAGGTGACCGCCCGCCACATCGCGGCGCGCGCCAAGGCGCCGCTGGTGCCGGGCACCCCCGACCCGGTCAAGGACGCCGACGAGGTGGTCGCGTTCGCCAACGAGCACGGTGTGCCGGTGGCGATCAAGGCGGCGTTCGGCGGTGGCGGCCGCGGCATGAAGGTGGCCCGCACCATCGAGGAGATTCCCGAACTGTTCGAGTCGGCCACCCGCGAGGCGGTCGCGGCGTTCGGCCGCGGCGAGTGCTTCGTGGAGCGCTACCTGGACAAGCCCCGCCACGTCGAGGCGCAGGTCATCGCCGACCAGCACGGCAACGTCGTGGTGGCCGGCACCCGCGACTGCTCGCTGCAGCGCCGGTTCCAAAAGCTCGTCGAGGAGGCCCCCGCGCCGTTCCTGTCCGACGCGCAGCGCACCGAGATCCACGAATCCGCCAAGCGGATCTGCAAGGAGGCCGGCTACTACGGCGCCGGCACCGTGGAATACCTGGTCGGCCAGGACGGCCTGATCTCGTTTCTGGAGGTCAACACCCGGCTGCAGGTGGAGCACCCGGTCACCGAGGAGACGTCCGGCATCGACCTGGTGCGTGAGCAGTTCCGCATCGCCAACGGCGAGAAGCTCGACCTCACCGAGGACCCCGAGCCGCGTGGGCACTCCTTCGAGTTCCGCATCAACGGTGAGGACGCCGGCCGCGGGTTCCTGCCCGCGCCCGGCCCGGTCACCCGATTCGAGCCGCCCACCGGCCCCGGCATCCGGATGGACTCCGGCGTCGAGACCGGCTCGGTGATCGGCGGGCAGTTCGACTCGATGCTGGCCAAGCTGATCGTCACCGGCGCGAACCGCACCGAGGCCCTCGAGCGTGCCCGCCGGGCCCTCGACGAGTTCCACGTCGAAGGCCTGGCCACGGTGATCCCGTTCGACCGCGCCGTGGTGCGCGACCCGGCATTCGTCGGCGACGAGAACGGTTTCTCCGTGCACACCCGCTGGATCGAGACCGAATGGGACAACACCCTCGAGCCCTTCACCGGCGGGGAGGCCCTCGGCGAGGATGAGGCGCTGCCGCGGCAGAAGGTCGTCGTCGAGGTCGGCGGGCGCCGCCTGGAGGTGTCGCTGCCGGGCGACCTGGCGCTGGGCAACGGCGGCGGTGGCGCCGGCGGCGCGGTCCGCAAGAAGCCGAAGGCCCGCAAACGCAGCGCCGCGGCCGGTGCGGCCGCGTCCGGGGACGCGGTGACCGCGCCGATGCAGGGCACCGTGGTCAAGGTCGCCGTCGAGGAAGGCCAGGAGGTCGCCGCCGGTGACCTGGTGGTCGTCCTGGAGGCGATGAAGATGGAGAACCCGGTCACCGCCCACAAAGACGGTGTGATCACCGGGCTGGCCGTGGAGGCCGGTGCCGCGATCACCCAGGGCACGGTGCTCGCCGAGATCAAGTAGGCGGCCCGTCCCGTGGAGGCCGTCGAGATCAACGCCGGCGACTGGTATCTGCGCGGTCTCCGCGCCGACGATCGGGTCGATGACCGGGCGTCGCTGGCTGACCTCGGTGAGACCGATCCGCAGTATGTGGCACGCGCCGCCGACGGCTGGGCAACCGAGACCCGCTACACATGGGCGGTGTGCGAGCCGACCACCGGGGAGTTGCTCGCCGAGGTGGTGCTCGATCCGGCCACCGCGGTGTTGACGCCGCGGGCCCGCGCCGGTCACCGGCAGGCCGCGCAGGCCGCAGCCGAGTCAGCCTCCCGTTTCGCCGCCGGGGCGTTGGGTCTGTCGCCCACCGTCGCCGCCGTTGTCGAGGCGGGCGGCGCGACGGCGCCCTAACAGGATCCACAGCACGCCGGCCGCACCGGCCGCCACCGCCACAGCGCCCAGCCCGATCATCCACCCGGTGCTGCCCATCGCCAACGCGGTCATGAACCCGACGATGCAGATCACCGACCACACCACCAGGGCGGCGCCGGGCAGCTCCCGGCGGTCCTTCATCACCAGCCCGGCACGCGGGCGGGTGGTGCGCGCGTAATCAATCGGGCTCTCGGAGTTACTCATGGTCTGCGGGTACCCGGTGCCCGCGCGGTGAAACCCGTTGCTCAGGCCGGTTCGGCGCCGTCGGCGAGCCGGTCGACGAGCGCGGCACAAAACGCCGGCAGGTCGGCCGGGGACCGGCTGGTGATCAGGTTCGCGTCGATGACCACCTCGTCGTCGACGACGTCGGCGCCGGCGTTGGCCAGATCGGTGCGGATGCTCGGATACGACGTCAACCGCCGCCCGGCGACCACCTCGGCCTCCACCAGTGTCCACGGGCCGTGACAGATCGCGGCGACCGGTTTGCCGGATTCGACGAACTCCCGCACGAATGCCACCGCGCCACCGTCCATCCGCAATTTGTCCGGGTTGACGGTGCCACCGGGCAACACCAAACCGTCGAAGTCGGCGGGGCTGGCGTCGGCGACCCGGCGGTCGACGGGGAAGGTCCCCGCCGGATCCAGGTCGTGGTCGCGGGCGGCGATCTGCCCGACGTCCAGCGACAACAGCTCGGTTTGGGCGCCCTCCTCCCGCAGCGCCGCCACCGGCTGTTCGTACTCCACACGCTCCACACCGTCGGCGGCCAACACCGCGATGCGTTGGCCGGCCAGTCGCTCTGCCATGACCTGTCCTTCCTGCGTCGTCTCGGTGGGCTCACCGATGGCCGCGGTCTAGGGTCGCGCGTCGTCGAGCGGATCGGGCGCGGCCCGGTGTTCGGCCACCGGAATCCCCTTCCGTCGTCGGGAACGGGGGCGTGGCGCTAGCCATACCCGCCGGGGAACGGATGCAATCGGCTCATCGTCACCGACCGTCGGCCGGTCCACGGCGCAGCGCCGCCAGCAGCGGCTCGGCCGCCTCGGCGAGGAAGCTGTCCTGGTGGCGCCCACCGATCTGGATGAGCGCGATGTCGGTGAACCCGGCGCGCCGGTAGCCGTCGACCGCGTCGATGATCGGGTCCAGGTCGGGCCCACAGGGGATCGCCGCGGCGACGTCCTCGGGGCGCACGTAGCGGGTGGCGGCGGCGAAGCCGGCCGGTGTCGGCAGCTCGGCGTTGACCTGCCAGCCCCCGGCGAACCAGCGGAACTGGTCGTGGGCGCGGGCGATCGCGGCCTGCCGGTCGGTGTCCCAGCACACCGGCAGCTGTCCGACGATGCGCCCACCGCCGGCCAGGCCGGCGGCCTGACGGGCGCTGTGCCAGGCGTGCACCAGCCCCGGGTCGGGGGCCACCGCGATCAGAT
Source organism: Mycolicibacillus koreensis (assembly GCF_002104795.1). GTDB lineage: Bacteria > Actinomycetota > Actinomycetes > Mycobacteriales > Mycobacteriaceae > Mycobacterium > Mycobacterium koreense. The sequence goes on along the minus strand of NZ_NCXO01000024.1, from coordinate 56,863 downwards.
GGTCGGCGAGGGTGGCCAGCGTGTCGATGCCGTACCGGCCCGAGAGCGCCACGCCGATCCCGATCGGCTGGTCGGGGCAGTCCCACAGCTTGGCCATCTCGACCCGGAAATGGTCGCCGCGCATGCTCACCGGTTCGCCGCTGAACAGTGCGCGGATGATCTCGATGGCCTCGCGCAGCATGTCCTGGCGGCGGGTGATGGTCGGCCAACCCGCACCGATGATGTGCTCGTTGAGGTTCTCACCGCTGCCCACGCCGAGGGTGAACCGGCCGCCGGAGAGCAGCTGCACGGTCGCCGCCTGCTGCGCAACCACCGCCGGGTGGTAGCGCATGGTCGGGCAGGTGACATAGGAGTAGAGCTGCATCCGTTCGGTGGCGTAGGCGACCGCCCCGAGCACCGCCCAGGCGTTGGGCGCGTGGCCCTGGGCGCTGAGCCACGGCGTGAAATGGTCGCTGCAGACGGCGAAGTCGAAGCCGACCCGTTCGGCGGCGACCGCGTCGCGCACCAGCTGCCCCGGCCCGCTCTGCTCGGTCATCAACGTGTAGCCGAAGCGTGTCATGGCCGTCGCATACCCGTCGTCGGCAACACCAAACCGGCGGCGGGTGGTGCTCGCCACCACCGGGTTTCACCGGCGACCCCGCGGGGGTATGAGACAGCCATGAGTATCGCGCCGACCCGTCCGCCCGCCGGGGCCCCGCCGTTGCCGACCGGGTGCGGTCCGTTGTCCACGGCGGTCTGCGAGACCCTCGCCGGGTCCCCGGAGCGGCTGGCCCACCTCGGGGCGGCCGTCGAGGGGGTCGACCCGTACGGACGGGACCTGCAGCTGGCGTTGTATGTCTGCTACGAGCTGCACTACCGCGGGTTCGCCGGGGTCGACCCGCACTGGGAATGGGAGCCGGGACTGCTGGAGCTGCGGCGCCGCCTCGAGCAGGCGTTTCTGGGTCGGGTGACCGACGACGTCGGCGGCATCGCTCCGGCGGCGTCGGCGACCGCGGAGATGGACGCGTTGACCGTCGAGCCGGTGCGCGGCACCGGCCTGACCTGGTATCTGCGGGACAGCGGAACCTGGGAGCAGATGCGTGAATACTTCGTGCAACGCTCGGTGTATCACCTCAAGGAGGGGGACCCGCACGCGTGGGTGATCCCGCGGCTGGCGGGCGGGGCGAAGGCCGCGTTCGTGGCGATCGAGTTCGACGAGTACGGGGCGGGCCACGGACCCCGGGTGCATCAGGAGCTGTTCGCCGATCTGATGGCCGCCGCCGATTTAGACCCCGGCTATCTGGGCTATCTCGACGTGGTGTCGGCGGAAGCGTTGGCGACGGTGAACCTGATGTCGCTGTTCGGGCTGCACCGGCGGTGGCGCGGTGCGGTTGTCGGCCATTTCGCGGCCACCGAGATCACTTCCCCGCCCGGGTCGCAGCGACTGGTGGCCGCGTTGCGGCGTCTGGGGGCCCCCGAGGCGTGCGTCGGGTTCTACCGCGAGCACGTCGAAGCCGACGCCGTGCACGAACAGGTGGTGCGCAGCGAGGTCGTGGGTGCGCTGATCGCCGCTGAACCCGAGGTGGAGCGCGACATCGTCTTCGGTGTCCGCGCCGCCGCCGTGGTGGAGGACCGCCTCGCCGACCAGATGCTCACCGCGTGGCGGGCCGACCAGACGGCGTTGCGCTCGCCACTTCCGTTGGCGCCGCCCGCCGAACGGTAGGCGCCGGCGCGTCAGGGGCCCCCAGGGAGCCTCTCAGGGGGCCTAGCGGCGGCAGCGCCGGTGGCTGGTGTCGCACAGCGGGTAGGACTTGCTGCGTCCGCACGCACAGACCGCCACCTGGAAACGATCCGATTCCACCACCCCGTCGGCGGTTTCGATGCGCACCGGGCCGGTGATCAACACCGGGCCGTTGCGCACCACCCGCACCCGGCGGACAGCGTCGGCGCTCACGGCTTGTCCGCCCGGATCACCACGAGCCGCTCACTGCGGCAGCCCGGTTCCATCCGCCCGGTCTGTTCCAACCAGTCACGCCTGCTGGAGAGGACCGGTCCGAAGGGAATCCGCTGCTCGGCAACGACTTTCGCATGCAGACCCGCCCCCCACAGGTCCAGCAGGGAGCGGTCCACGTCCGCGAACTCCGACTGCACCAGCAATAGCACACCGCCCTCACCCAGCAGTTCGTCGGCGGATTCGCACAACGGTCCGAGCACCGCCCGACCGTCTACCCCGCCGTCCCACGACCAGGGCGGCAAGCCGGCAACAGCCGGCGGCGCCGCACCGGGCGGGGTGGGCACGTACGGCGGGTTGGCGACCACGACCTCGAACGGAGCGGCGGTCAAGGCGTACATCCACGGCCCCTGGCGCACGTCGACGTCGACCCCGGCACTGCGCGCGTTGGCGACCGCGCACGCCACCGCCCGCGGACAGATGTCGAGGGCGGTGACACCGGCAGCCCCCAGTTCGGCCGCGGCGATCGCCACCAGTCCGCTGCCGGTACACAGGTCCAAAACGCGCTTGCGGTAGGCCACGCCCGTCGACGCCATCACGCCGACCAGCAACTGCGAATCCTCCTGTGGCACATACACCCTGTCGGTGACCAGGGCGGCGCGACGCGGCGGGCTCACCGAGGGCAGCGAGCGGGTCGTCAATTCCGGCAACATCACCCCGGGTTACCCCGGCGGCAGTGGCGGCAAACGCGGCGATTGCCCGGTCGCCGAATCTACGGACACTGTCGACACGCCCCGCGACGTCATTCGTCGCGGATCCGTTCGCGCACGTCACGCACTGTTTGTTTCGCCGACTCGGTGAACTCGTGCATCTTCTGCTTCGCACCCTTGGTGGTCATGCTCACCCGGTCCGGGTCACGCAGCACGGCTTTGGCGGTGTTCTTCGCCATCTCGCTGCGGATCTGCGGGGGCACCGGCGGCACATCGGCGTCGACGACCACTTCCAGCACCACCGGGCCGGACGCCGACAGCGCTTCGTCCCACGCCCGGCCGATGGTGGACGGATCGTCGCAGCGTATCCCCGTCAAGCCCAGCAGGGTGGCGAACTCGGCGTAGGGAGCATCGGGGATGTATTGGCTGCCTTCGAATTTGGGTTGACCACCCATAGCACGCTGTTCCCAGGTGACCTGGTTGAGATCCTGGTTGTTGAAGACGCAGAAGATGAGCGGCCCGTTCGACAGGCGCTCCCGGTAGCGCTTGACCGTGATCATCTCGGCCATCCCGTTCATCTGGAACACCCCGTCGCCGACGACGGCGATGACCGGACGGTCCGGGTGGGCCAGTTTCGCGGCGATCGCATACGGGGTTCCCGGCCCCATGCTGGCCAGGTTGCCCCCCAGCGACGCCGCCATCCCGGGGCGCAACCGCAGATGCCGGGCCCACCAGTTGGCAACCGATCCGGCGTCGGTGGTCAGCACGGCGTTGTCGGGCAACCGTTTGGACAATTCGTGCACGACCAGTTCGGGGTTCAGCGGGTCGGCCTTGTCGTGCGCCCGGTCATCGAGGACCCGCCACCAGGTGGCCACCTCGCTGTCGACGGTGGAGCGCCAGGACCGGTCCTCTTTGTGTTTCAGCAGCGGGATCAGTTCGGCCAGGGTGTCTTTGGAGTCACCGATCAGGTTCGCGTCCATCGGGTAGCGCAGCCCGATCATTCGTCCGTCGTGGTTGATCTCCACGCCGCGGCACTGTCCCTCCTTCGGCAGCCATTCGGCGTAGGGGAAGCTTGAGCCGATCATGAACAGCGTGTCGGCGTCCGACATCATCGCCTCGCTGGCGGTCGATCCGAGCAGACCGATCGGACCGGTCACGTACGGCAGGTCGTCGGGAAGTACGGCGCGCCCCAGCGAGGTCTTCGCCACCCCGGCGCCCAGCAGGTCGGCGACGCGCTCCACCTCGTCGACGGCGTCGGCGGCACCGGCGCCGACGAGGATCGCCACCTTCTGGCCCGCGTTGAGGATGTCGGCGGCCTTCTGCAGCTCCGACTGCGGCGGGATCATCCGCGGTTTGGTCCAGCCGACCCCGCTGAAGACCGCGCCGTGCACCCGCGGCGGCGACGGCACCGCCTCCTCCTCGGCGACGTCCTCGGGCAACACGACGGTGGCCACGGTGCGGTTGGTCAGCGCCACCTTGCACGCCCGGTCCACCAGATGGCGCGCCTGGACCGGGGCCATGCAGGTCTGGATGAAATCCGACGACACGTCCTTGTACAGCGAGGTGGGGTCGATCTCCTGCTGGAATGCCGCGCCCAGCGACATCCGTTTCTGCTGCCCGATGATCGCCACCACCGGTTGATGGTCGAGTTTCGCGTCGTAGAGGCCGGTGAGCAGGTGGATCGCGCCGCCGCCGGAGGTGGCCAGACAGCAGCCCAGCTCGCCGGTGAATTTGGCGTGCCCGCTCGCCATGAACGCGCCCATCTCCTCGTGGCGCGGCTGGATCAGTTCGGGATCCCCGTCGGCGCGATCCAGTGCCCCCACCATCGACAAGATGCCGTCCCCGGGATAGCCGAAGATGCGGTGTACTCCCCATTGGCGTAGCCGGTCGACGATGAAATCCGCGGTGTTCGTCATGGTGTACTCCTTCGACTGTCACGCGTCGGTTCTGCGCATACCCGAGGGCGCCACGCTCAAACCGTCACCGGACCACGCCGGTTGGCGGAGGTGGTCGCCGATTAACCGCGTCACGGTTGGGGTAATCGGTTGGGGTAGTCGAGGCGTAATCGCGAAGTGTCCGGAACCGGGGGCGACCGATGTCGCATCCGCGTCGTGTCGTCAGCACCCCCGGTGGCCGCTCATGGACAGCCGCCGACACCAGTGAAGGAGGGGGCATGGCCGACAACGACACCGCATCTGCGTATCAGCCGGACCCGGGCGACGCGGTGAACACCGATCTCACCAGCAGCGTCGGCGCCGAGGATCTCGACGAAGACCGGATCGGACTGGACCCGCTGGAGGAGGGCATGGATCCACCCGAGCGGTGGGTTGCGGTCGATCGTCACGGGGTCACCGCCGCCGAGCAGCGCGACGGGGAATCGCTCGACCAGCGACTGGCGCAGGAAACCGACGACGTCGAACCCGAAGAGGTCGAACCCGACGACTGAGCACACCGCGTGCCAGCGGACGTTTGGCCGGTTCCAACGACGGGAACGCGATGACGGACAACGAAGGGAGGACGTATGTCCGACGATGCCAACAACGGCCCGCAAGAGGGGCTTCGGGGCGCCGTGGAGGGCGCCAAGGGCAAGGTCAAGGAAGCGGTGGGCAACGTGGCCGGCCGCGACGACCTGGCCCAGGAGGGCCGTGCCCAGCAGGACAAGGCCCAGGCCGAACGCGACGCCGCCAAGAAGGAAGCGGAGGCCGCAGCGGCGCGGGGTGGCGCCGAGGCCGCCGAGAAGCGTCAACAGTCCAACCAGTAACCGCTGCTCACTGCGGGGGCGCCACCCACGGGGGTGGTGCCCCGGCGCGGTTGCCGACAGCGGTGCGTCGGCGTTGTAAAATACAACCCTGACGTTCAGCAGCAGCGTCGCTCAGCTTTCACCGGTTTTAACGATGCGAGAAGCAGGTGTCCGTTGGTCGGCGATGTCGATGCGCCCCTCCCCCAGTCCCCGTCGACCGCGACCGACGCAGCGGCATCCCGCGAGGCCGCCCACCCGCTGGAGATACTTCTCGACCCCGATGAGCAGCAGCGAGTCGGGCGATTCCAGTTCTTCCTCGCCGATCAGCGGTGGGTGTGGTCGGAGACGGTGGCCCGCATGCACGGCTACGAACCCGGCACCGTGGTGCCCACAACCGAGTTGCTGTTGGAGCACAAGCACCCCGACGACCGCCCCGAAGTCGCCGCGGTGCTCGGCCGGGTGCAGGCCGGTGAGCCGTTCAGCAGCCGCCACCGCATCATCGACACCGCCGGGCGCACCCGATGGGTGATCGTGGTGGGCGACTACATGCTCACCGAGGACGACACCGTCCTGGGCACGTCGGGGTTCTACGTCGACATCACCGAAGTGCTGCAGTCCGATGTCACCACCGCCGTGTCGGAGGTCAGCGAGTCGCGGGCAGTCATCGAGCAGGCCAAAGGGGTGTTGATGGCCGCGCACGGCATCTCCGCCGAACGGGCCTTCGACATCCTCGTCTGGCGCTCCCAGGAGACCAACATCAAGGTCCGCGACCTGGCCGCGCGATTCATCGACGCCGTGGTCGGCCAGATGTCGCCGGGGACCGTCAGCAAGATCGATCACGCGCTGCTGACCATCACCTGACCACCGCCGATCGGGCACGTTGCCGACGACGATGCGGCGGAGAAACCGGCATCGGGGGTGGCGTCAGCGCCGGTAACGATTCCTTGAGAGGACGCTGGCAGCGTTACCAAACCGTTGTGAAAGCCCGACCGCAGGAGTAACGTCGCCAACAGGTTGAGTTCACAGCCACCCCGGAAATGCGTCAGGGACGTGCGGGGAGGCGGGCCTCTCCGAGTCTTCGATTCCGGTTGCACGTCCTCGACGCGAGTCCAGTAGCACGAGTATGCAACTGATGGAGCGATGGACATGACTGTGACGCGCACTACCGGCCTCCCCTGGCCAACTCCCACGGCGGACATCGACTTCCCGGCGCAATCCTGGGAGAGTCACACCGCGCAGATCGACGCACGATGGGGCCGCAGCGGCCTGGTTCTCACCGTGCGCGGTGAGGTCGATGCCGCCAACGCCGACCACCTCGCCGACTATGTACGTCGCTGCGCAGCGCACTGCGAATGGCTGGTGCTCGACGTCAGCGGCCTGGATTTCATGGGCTCGTCGGGATTCAACGCCCTGCGGCGGATCCAGACGGCGGTGGCCGGCGTCCTGCGCTGGGCGCTGGTGACCGGGCCCGCGGTCTCCCGGCTGCTGCGGATCTGCGACCCCGATGCGGACCTGCCCGTCCGACGGACCATGACCGAGGCGCTCGGGTATGTCCAGGACATCACCCTGTTGCGCGCCTCGGGCTAGTTCCGGCTAGTTCCCGAGCGGACCGCCACGCGCCTCGTCCCGTCGGTCCGGCTTCGCGCCCGGACCTGGCGGGTCACGTCATCTGGTCGCGAAGCCGGGCCAACGACTTGGCCAGCAGCCGCGAAACGTGCATCTGCGAGACGCCGACCCGTTCGGCGATCTGAGTCTGGGTCATCGATTCGAAGAACCGCAGAATGAGCACGGCACGTTCCCGCTCGGGCAGGGCCGCCAGCAACGGCCGCAGGGTCTCACGGTTGTCGATGCGCTCCATCCCGGCGTCCACCGACCCGAGCGTGTCGGCGATCGCTCGGACGTCGTCGTCGCCGCCGCTGCCACTACCGCTGTCGATCGACAACGTGTTGTACGAACTGCCCGCCACCAAACCTTCGACGACCTCGCTGCGGCTGACCTCCATTTCGGCGGCCAACTCCGACGGCGTCGGGGCGCGACCGAGCCGCTGCGACAACTCGGCGGTGGTCGCCCCCAACCGCAGATGCATCTCCTTGAGGCGCCGCGGCACCTTCACCGACCAACTGTTGTCACGGAAGTGTCGGCGGACCTCGCCCATGATCGTGGGCACCGCGAACGACACGAAATCCGAGCCGGCGTCGACATCGAAACGCAGCACCGCGTTGACCAATCCCACCCGCGCCACCTGCACCAAATCCTCACGGGTCTCGCCACGACCGTCGAAGCGGCGGGCGATATGGTCGGCCAGCGGCAGACAGCGTTCCACGATCTTGTCGCGCTGGGCGGAGAACTCCGACGACTCCGCGGGCAGCGCGACCAATTGTCGGAACATCTCGGGAACGTCGGCATACTCCGAACTCCCCCGCGATGCCGAGCCGGCATCGGATGCCATCACTCAATCCCCGCCCGGTGTTTGGTCAACACCACCCCGACCGTCTGGCCGCCGACGCCGGGCTGTTCACCGTCACGGTAGGTGTTGACCCCATCCACCAGGGAGGTCAACACATACCAGCCGAAACTGCCCGGGACCATCACTTCCCGGTCGCCACGGCAGGGCACACAGAGATCGATCCGCACCACATCGGCGCCCGGGTCGACGACCATCACCAACGTCGCTCCGTCGCTGGCCGCATGAACCAACTGGGTACAGGCCTCATCGACCGCCAGCCGCAGATCCGCGACGCTGTCGACGTCGAAGTCCTCCAAGGCGCCGACCGCACCGACCAGGGTACGCACGACCGCGATGTTGTCCACGCGTGCCGCCACCCGCAACTCGACGGACCGGTCAGTGCGCTCGTCTCGGGGGGCTTGCATCCTGGTGTCCGTCACGTGTCGTCCTCCCAGCGGTCGCCTGCTCCCTGAGGTTACCGCTGCGCATTGTTTGTTCCGAGTCTGTTCCGAGTCTGTTCGGGGCATTCCTGCATCACATCGGCACCCCGGTGAACCGTATGTTCAGTGACGGTTACGCGGTGCCCCGACACAGGTACCCGTTTTTCGCCGGGGGTAACCCCGATCGGTCGCCTCGGGCGGCGCGAACCGGCCACGCGCCGGCCACGCGCCCAGGAGACCCGCGAGGTTTAACGTCGCCGCAGCCGGGGCATCCCGGTAGGCGGGTCGGGAAAACCGGCGCGGAAAGGAGAAGACGATGCCGAACTCGTCGATCAAGGACGAGCGTCTCTACCAGGATCTGCGCGACAAAGGCGACTCGAAGCAGAAGGCGGCTCGGATCGCCAACGCCGCGGCATCCAGTAGTCGACACAAGGTCGGCCAGCGCGGCGGCCGCTCCGGGTCGTATCCGGATTGGACCGTCCCTGAGCTCAAAAAGCGGGCAAAAGAGCTTGGCATGTCAGGCTATTCGAAGCTGACCAAAAGCGAGCTCATCGCGAAACTGCGGAACCATTAGAAACCGCGGAACCATTGGTAGTCACCAGGAAGGTGGATTGATGAGCGACAAGAACACCGCCGAAGAGGCCGTGAAGGGCGTTGTCGAAGGCGCCAAGGGCAAGGTCAAAGAAGCGGTCGGCACCGTCACCGGCCGTGACGACATGGTCCGCGAGGGCCGCGCGCAACAGGACAAGGCAGAGTCCGAACGCGAGGCGGCCAAGAAGGAAGCACAAGCCGAACAGGCCCGCGGCGAAGCCAAGATCGATGAGCAGCGCCAGAAAGCCAACCAGGACCCGGGTAGCTGACCGGTACGTCCATCCCGAGGAAGAAGGGCCCAGCCGAGCCGGCTGGGCCCTTCTCATGCGCGCACCGCTGACTTCTGTGCGGTCGGGGCGTGTTTGCCCGCGGCCGTGGCCTGGTTCGCCCGAGCCTTGTGCAACCAGGGCGGTGATCAGCCCAGTTTTACCACCGTGGTTGCACAAACCTACGCCGTGGTTGCACAACCCTTGGCGTGGCGGCGCACTCAACGTTCTGCGTGAGACGTTCTGCGTGAGACGTTCTGCGTGACGCGGCTCAGCCCAACACGCCGGGCCCGGCGATCGGGACACCTGCCATGAACAGGATCGCGAAACACAGCATCAACAAGAACCAGCCGGCGCCCTGCCAGCCCCACCATGGCTGGCGGTCACGGTAACGCTGATAGGTGTGGGCGAACGCCCGGATCGCCCCGGCGAAGAACACCGCCGGCGCTGCCAACGCCAGCGTGATGCGTTGCGGTGTCCCGCACGCCGCGCCGGAGGCCGTGGAGCTGTCGCAGCCGCTCGCCCACAACGACGCAACGACGAGCACCACCACGCCGAGGGCGGCGACCACCAACGCGAAACGGACCGCTGCGCGCACGGTGGGATCGTTGCGCAGCGGGGAACGCCGCTCCCCGGAGCCTCCCGTTGATCGGCGACTGTCCTGTGTCACGGCTTCCCTTTCAACCCGTTCCGACCTGTGTGGCCCCGATCTTAGAGGCCGGCACCGGTCGAGCGGGTTCGTTGCTCACGCCGAGACGGCATCGGTCTGGCGATCCCAGACACGGTGTTTGGCGAGCACCGTGGCGAATGCGTCGAAGAACGACTCAACGAGATCACCTGCCGCCGCAGCGGTGGTGACCACTCCGTCGGTCTCCAGCACGTCGGTGCCGGTAGCGAGATGCTCACCGACTCCGGCGGTGCGCAACAGTGTGAGCCCCGCACCGAACGCCCCCACCGCCTTGAGGTGCTTGTAGGCCTCGGCGATGAAGTGCAATGCGTAGCCGTCCCCGGCCAGTGTCGCCACCGAATCGGGCCCGCAGGGCACCACGACTGCGTCGTAGAGCACCGATGCCATGGTGTTGATGGCGCGATCCACCGGCAGCTGCCCACCGGAGCCACCGGCGAGCGCGCCGCCCGCGGCGGGGGCGAGCACCTCGGCGATTGCGCCGCGGCGGCGCATCGCCTCGATGAAACGCTGGGTGCCTTCCACATCGACACCGTCGGCGGCGAGCAGCGCGATCTTGCGGCTCTCGATGCCGCCGTCACCGGTGCCGATCTGCGACAGCGCCGAGGAGGCCGCCATGGTGTCGTCGACGGGTTGTTCCTCCGGCGCGGTCAGGCCGAGCAGAGCAGCCACCTGGGTGGCGAGATTGTGGTCGATGCGATTGAGGTGGTCGACGACGCGGGCACGGATCTCACCGGAAGTCACCTTCCCCAACTCGAAACCGTAGGCGGCCACGATGTGTTTCGCCTCCACCGGCGTCATGCTCTTCCAGAACATGCGCGCCTGGCTGTAGTGATCCTGGAAGGCTTCGGCCCGCTGGCGCACCGCGTGGCCCTCCACCTTCTGGGTGTAGTGGCGGAACACGTCAGGATCGCTGCCGGCGCCGAGTGCGGGGCATCCACCACCGATGGAGTTCTTGTAGTAGCTCGACCGGCCCACCGGGATCGCGATCTGGCCGTAGCCGTCGTGCTGGTTGGTGCGCACCTCGGCGACCGGACGGTTGATCGGCAGTTGCGCGAAATTCGGTCCGCCGAGCCGGATCAACTGGGTGTCAAGGTAGGAGAAGTTGCGGAACTGCAGCAGCGGGTCGTTGGTGAAGTCGATCCCGGGCACCACGTTGGCCGGACAAAACGCCACCTGCTCGGTTTCAGCGAAGAAGTTGTCCGGGTTGCGGTTGAGCACCATCGTGCCGACCGGTTGTACCGGAACCTGTTCCTCGGGAATGATTTTCGTGGCGTCCAGCAAGTCGAAATCGAAGTTGAGCTCCTCGCTCTCGGGGACCAATTGGACTCCGAGTTCCCACTCCGGGTACTGGCCGGACTCGATGGCGTCCCACAGGTCGCGGCGGTTGAAGTCGGGGTCTTTTCCTGCCACCTTCTGACATTCGTCCCAGATCAGGGAGTGCACTCCCAGCTTCGGGGTCCAGTGGAATTTCACGAAGGTGCCCTGCCCGTCGGCGTTGACGAACCGGAATGTGTTCACCCCGAAGCCCTGCATCATCCGGTAGCTGCGCGGGAGTGCACGGTCGGACATCAGCCACATGATCGTGTGCAGCGTTTCCGGTTGCAGCGCCACGAAGTCCCACAGTGTGTCGTGCGCGGATTGCGCCTGCGGGATCTCATTGTCGGGTTCGGGTTTGACCGCGTGGACGAAGTCGGGGAACTTAATGGCGTCCTGGATGAAGAACACCGGGAAGTTGTTGCCCACCAAGTCGTAGTTGCCCTGCTCGGTGTAGAACTTGGTGGCGAAGCCTCGGACGTCGCGGACGGTGTCGGCCGATCCGCGGAAGCCGGCCACCGTGGAGAACCGGACGAACACCGGCGTCCGTTTACCGGCGGTGGTGAGGAATTTCGCTGCGGTGTAGGGCGCCAGCCAGTCGTCATAAGTTTCGAAGTAGCCGTAGGCGCCGGACCCGCGGGCGTGCACCACTCGCTCCGGGATGCGCTCATGGTCGAAGTGGGTGATCTTCTCGCGGGCGTGAAAATCGTCGAGCAGGGTCGGCCCCCGCTCTCCTACGCTCAGCGCATCGTCGGTGTGATCGACGCGCACCCCCTGCTGGGTGGTGAGGTAACCGGACTGCCGGTCCACCCGATAGTCGTCGAGTTGCTGCTGTTTGTCGTCCACGCGCGTCTCCTTACCGGTAGAAGCCTCAGGCATCGGGTACCCAGCCGTCACGGCCACAAACGATGGAGGGACGGCAGCGTCAGGGCACGAAGGAGGGCAGAGCACGAAGGAGGGCAGAGCACGACGACCTCGGTGGCACCGCTACCGAGGTCGTGGCCCCGTGCGCCGGGCGCGACCGCGTCGCGTGTGCGGGCTCAGTTGCCGAAGTTGGGGGCTGCGATCGCCGGCTGGTTGGGTGCCGGCGGCACCGGTACCCCGTTGAGCCGAGCGATGGCGAAATCAGCCCCCTGGTTGATCACCGCAGCGTTGTTGGCGTAGCTGTTGTGCGCGGCCATGTCCAGGCCCAGGGAACACACCGCGTCCTCGGGCACGCACAACTTCAGAGTCTTGTCCTGATACAGCGGCCCGATCGCCACCGGTGGCTCGTTGAGGAAGTTCATCGCGCGCACATTCGGCATCGCGTAGAGCACCACCGCGTCGACATTCTCCGCGACCGCCGGATCCAGCGGCTTGGGTACGGTGGCCGGATCGACCCCGGCGGGAACTTCCGCGGAGGTGACGAATCCCATCACCGCCGCCCCCTGCGAGTAACCCCCCAGCACCATCCGGGTGTTCGGGCAGTTGTTCGCCGTATCGACGACGTGCGCCCCGGCGTCACGGATGCCGTCGACACCGGTGGCCCACTGGTCGGTCGCCGGGTAGTTGACCGCATAGACGTCCATCGACCGGTCCCCCACCCGCGAACGCATCGCGTCGACGAACGCCTGGCCGGTCGGTCCGACGCCGGGCTGCTCACCGGTGCCACGGGCGAACACGACCTCGACATCAGGACAGGGTTCAGCGCTCGCGGGCGGCGCGACGGCCACCCCGGTGGCCAAGGTTCCGAGGCACCCGGCGGCGGCGACGGCCGGGGCCAGGAAGCGGGCAAGCGAACGGGCGCGGTGACGTGCATTCATGCCGAAAACAATGCCCCCCTCAGGCCGTTGCTAAACGACCCGTTGTGAAACGAAGTGGATTCCTCGAGGCTATCGGCCCCAGAACGCTCCCGCTATGTTTTTTGACGACTCGACGTGACCGACTCGAGCAGTTCCGGTGCCGACGGTGGCGTCAATTCCGTCCGCGCAGGCACCGGTCGCGGTCAAGCAGCAGCAGCGCGCGCCGCCGGTACACTTCCCGCGGCGCGCGATCACCGGTGAAACCCGGGTCAAAACCAATACCGGCGGCCGCCGACGGGCCGGCCGAGCGCTCCGAGCAGCCACAGGACCGCACCGATGACCACCAGGATGATCCCGATCGTCCACAGCGCCGGGATGGTGAGTACGTAGCCGAGAACCAACAGGATGATGCCGAGGACAATCATGACCACTCCATTTCTTGGGGGGACAGGTGTCGGACCGTCGCCATCGCGCTCGGTTCCGGCAGCCGACAATCGGTGACCTTCGGGTTGACCCCGAAGTAGTTCAACGGTCCGGAGACGATCGTCACGGCGATCGTTCCCGCTGTGGCGCAATTGGTCTGAGCATTCTGCAGATACCCGCGCTGCCAACTGGCAAGCACACCGACCAACAGCCACACCACGACGACCACGCCGAGAATCCCACGCATGAGGCTCCCTTCCGCCGGCTGTGCAGCCGACCCCGCCCGACCGACCTGAGCGGGCCGGACATCGGCTACATACCCATCGCTGCGCGATGGCAAACCCGTTACGCGACGACGCGGTGTGATTTGTTGCCGACGATCGGCGGGTGCCGAGGCGGACTGCCGACGATCGGCGGGTGCCAACGCGGAGGCGGTGCTCAGGTGTTGAACGCGACGGTCAACGCCACGACGTCGGCCAGCAGCAGCGCCCACCCGATCAGCGGCACCACGATCCCCCAGCGTTTCGCCGCGGTGAAGAACGTGGCCAGGATCGTCACCACCGCCACCGCCGGCGCCCCGTAAAACATCACGTTGAACAGCAGGCCGCTCAGGCCCAGATCCGGGCACTGCACGGTACTGCACGCGGCGACGCTCATCACCGCGCCGGTGGCCACAATGACCACCAGTCCCGCAGCCGGGACGGTCAGCAACGCCAACACCCAGTTGAGCCAGCGCGGGAAGCGGCTGCGCGGCTCGGTCTGCCGGTCCGGGTCGGTTTCGCTGGTCGACACGGTCATGAGCCTGCCTCCCATCGACGGCACGATATGCAGCGGTTTGCTTCGGCTACCCCCGCCGACCGGGCCCGAAACCCACCTCGCCACCGTCGCCGGCGGGCCCTCGGTGGCTGCGCGTGTCGGCCCGGATTGGCACGATGGCGAGGTGGCCGGTGACCGTCGTGACGCGCTGGGGCGGTTCGGTGAACTGACCCGCGAGTGGTTCGCGGGCACGTTCGCCGGCCCCACCGAAGCGCAGCAGCAGGCGTGGGCGGCGATCGGCGAGGGCCATCACGCGTTGGTGATCGCCCCGACCGGATCCGGCAAGACCCTCGCGGCTTTCCTGTGGGCATTGGACCGCCTGGCCCACGCACCCGCCGGTTCCGGCACCCGGGTGCTCTACATCTCGCCGCTGAAAGCGCTGGCGGTCGACGTCGAACGCAACCTGCGCACCCCCCTGGCCGGGATGGCCCGCATCGCCGAACGCCGCGGCCGGCCCGCCCCGACGATCAGTGTCGGGGTGCGCTCCGGGGACACCCCGCCGGCGCGGCGGCGCCAGATGCTGACCAGCCCGCCCGACATTCTGATCACCACTCCGGAGTCGCTGTTTTTGATGCTGACCTCCGCGGCGCGCACCACCTTGACCGGGGTGCAGACCGTGATCGTCGACGAGGTGCATGCCGTGGCCGGCACCAAGCGCGGCAGCCACCTGGCCTTGTCGCTGGAGCGTCTCGACGCGCTGCTGGAGCGCCCGGCTCAGCGCATCGGGCTGTCGGCGACCGTGCGGCCCGCCGAGGAGGTGGCACGGTTTCTCTGCGGGGCGGCGCCGGCGCGGATCGTCGCGCCACCGACGTCCAAGACCTTCGCTCTCAGCGTCCAGGTGCCGGTGCCGGATATGGCGAGCCCGGCCGCCAACACCGTCTGGCCGGAGGTGGAGGCCCGTGTCGTCGATCTGATCGAGGCGCACCGGTCGACGATCGTGTTCGCCAACTCACGCCGCCTGGCCGAGCGGCTCACCGCCCGCATCAACGAGATCCACGCCGAACGCGCCGGCTTCGACCTGGACCCGCCGGATCGGGCGGCCAATCCGCGGGTGGCCGGCGGCGCGCCGGCCCAGTTGATGGGCAGCGGCCAAAGTCACGGCGCGCCACCGATCCTGGCGCGCGCCCATCACGGGTCGGTGAGCAAAGAGGCCCGCGCCGCCGTCGAGGACGACCTCAAGGCCGGCCGTCTGGCCGCGGTGGTCGCCACCTCCAGCCTCGAACTCGGCATCGACATGGGTGCGGTGGACCTGGTCATCCAGATCGAGGCACCGCCGTCGGTGGCCAGCGGCCTCCAGCGCATCGGCCGGGCCGGCCACCAGGTCGGTGAGGTGTCGGCGGGGGTGCTCATCCCGAAGCACCGCACCGATCTGATCGGATGCGCGGTGGTCGCCGAACGCATGCGCACCGGTGAGATCGAGACCCTGCAGGTTCCCCGCAACCCGCTGGACATCCTGGCGCAGCACACGGTGGCCGCCGCAGCGCTGGACCCCCTCGACGCCGACACCTGGTTCGACACGGTTCGGCGCGCCGCGCCGTTCGCCACCTTGCCGCGCAGCGCCTTCGAGGCAACCCTGGATCTGCTGTCGGGAAAGTATCCGTCCACCAATTTCGCCGAGTTGCGACCACGCGTGATCTATGACCGTGACACCGGGACGGTGACGGGACGCAAAGGCGCCCAACGGTTGGCGGTAACCTCCGGTGGTTCCATCCCCGATCGCGGGCAGTTCGCGGTGTTTTTGGCCAGTGACGCCGACAAACCGTCCCGGGTCGGGGAACTCGATGAAGAGATGGTCTACGAGTCACGCCCGGGCGATGTGATTGCGCTGGGCGCGACGAGCTGGCGGATCACCGAGATCACCCACGACCGGGTGCTGGTTGTCCCCGCTCCGGGTCAGCCCGGCCGGCTGCCGTTTTGGCGTGGCGACAATGCCGGCCGGCCCGCCGAACTCGGCATGGCATTGGGCCGGTTCACCGCCGAGCTGTCGACACTTGCACGTTCTGATTTCGAAAGCCGTTGTTCGCAACTGGGTTTGGACGAATACGCGCGGGAGAACCTCTGGCGTCTCCTCGAGGATCAGCGCAGCGCCACGGGGGTGGTCCCCACCGACACCACGTTGGTGGTGGAGCGGTTCCGTGACGAACTCGGCGACTGGCGGGTGGTGTTGCACTCACCGTATGGGCTGCGGGTGCACGGCCCGCTCGCCTTGGCGGTGGGGCGCCGACTGCGCGAACGGTACGGCCTCGACGAGAAACCCACCGCCTCCGACGACGGCGTCGTGGTGCATGTGCCCGACACCCTCGACGAGCACGGGGGTGCGGACGCGGTGCCCGGCGCGGAACTGTTCGTCTTCGACGCTGACGAGGTCGAACCGCTGGTCACCGCCGAGGTCGGCGGATCGGCGCTGTTCGCCTCCCGGTTCCGCGAATGCGCCGCGCGAGCCCTGCTGCTGCCACGGCGTCAGCCCGGTCGGCGATCGCCGCTGTGGCAGCAGCGTCAACGCGCCGCGCAACTGCTCGACGTGGCCCGCAACTACCCGGATTTCCCCATCGTCCTCGAAGCGGTCCGCGAGTCGCTGCAGGACGTCTACGACGTTCCCGCGTTGACGGCGTTGATGGCGGCGATCGGTCAACGGCGGGTGCGGATCACCGAGGTGCTCACCGCCACGCCGTCACCGTTCGCCGCGTCCTTGCTCTTCGGTTACGTGGGCGCATTCATCTACGAGGGTGACACTCCACTGGCAGAGCGGCGCGCTGCCGCGCTGACGCTGGATCCGACACTACTGGCCGAGCTGTTGGGGCGGGTGGAGTTGCGCGAGTTGCTCGATGCCGACGTCGTGGCCACCGTCGACCGGCAACTACAGCACCTGACCGAACAGCGCGCCGCCCGTGACGCCGAAGCCGTCGTCGACCTGCTGCGCCTGCTCGGCCCGTTGACCACCGCCGAGATCGTCGAGCGCTCGGCCGGTGGCGACGTGACCGCTTGGCTCGACAGGCTGGCCGCGACCAAACGGGTGCTGGCGGTGTCCTACGCCGGCCGGCAGTGGTGGACGGTGATCGAGGACATCGGCCGGCTGCGTGACGGCGTCGGGGTGGCCGTGCCGGTCGGGGTGCCGTCCGGCTTCGCCGAACCGGTGGCCGACCCGCTCGGCGAGTTGCTGGGACGGTTCGCCCGGACCCGCGGGCCGTTCACCACCGCGCAGGCGGCCGATCGGTTCGGGTTGGGGCTGCGGGTGGCCGCCGACGTGTTGGGCCGGCTGGCCGGTGACGGCCGTTTGGTGCGTGGCGAGTTCATCGAATCGCCCACCACGGTCGCCGGTGGTGACCAGTGGTGTGACGCCGAGGTGCTGCGGATCCTGCGGCGACGCTCCCTGGCGGCGCTGCGCGCCCAGGTCGAACCGGTCACCACCAGCGCCTACGCCCGGTTCCTGCCGGCCTGGCAGCAGCTCCGGGCCAACGACGGCGGCGGGGCGGAGGCGCTGATCGGGGTGCTCACCCAACTGGCGGGGGTGCCGATCCCGGCCTCGGCGATCGAGCCGTTGGTGCTGGGCCAGCGCGTCACCGACTACTCCCCCGCCCTGCTCGACGAGGTGCTGGCCACCGGGGAGGTGCTGTGGTCGGGGGCCGGCCCGATCGCCGGGGGGACACCGCCCACCGACGGCTGGATCGTGTTCCACACCGCCGATACCGCGCCGTTGACGGTGGCGGAGCCGACCGCCCTGGATTTCACCGACGCGCACCGCGCGGTGCTGGACGCCCTGGCCGGCGGCGGGGCGTACTTCTTCCGTCAGCTCGCCGGCGGGCCGATCCCCGAACGCGCCCTCAAAGACGCACTGTGGGAGCTGATCTGGTCCGGTTGGGTGACCGGCGATACGTTCGCCCCGATCCGGGCCGTGCTCGCAGGCGCGGGCACTCAACGTGCCTCGACAGCGCATCGTCAGCCGCGCCGACCGCCCCGCCTGTCCCGCTACAGCGTGACGACCCCGGCACCCCGCGCCGTGGACGCCACGGTGGCCGGCCGGTGGTCGGCTCTGCCGGCACCGGATCCAGACCCGACCCGGCGGGCCCATCACCGCGCCGAGGTGTTGTTGCACCGCTACGGCGTGCTCACCAAGGGGTCGGTGGCGGCCGAGGCGGTGCCGGGCGGTTTCGCGATGCTCTACCGCGTCCTGTCCGGCTTTGAGGATGCGGGCCGCTGCCAGCGCGGTTACTTCGTCGAGTCGCTCGGGGCGGCACAGTTCGCGGCCGCCGCCACCGTGGACCGGCTGCGCGCCTATCTCGACGACCCCGACCCGCAGCGACGTCCCTACGCTGCGGTGCTGCTCGCCGCCGCCGATCCGGCCAATCCGTATGGGGCGGCACTGCCCTGGCCGAGCCGGGCCGGATCCGACGGCGGGCCCGGTGCCGGGGCGCGGCCCGGCCGCAAGGCCGGGGCCCTGGTGGTGCTGGTCGACGGCGACCTGGTGCTGTTCGTCGAACGCGGCGGCCGGTCGATGCTCACGTTCAGCGACGACGACCAGGCGCTGCACAGCGCCGCCACGGCATTGGCCGAGGCGGTCGCGGCCGGCCGCGTCGACGGGCTGCTGGTGGAGCGGGTGGATTCCGCGCCGGTGCTCGGTCCGCGGGATACGGCGCTGGCGGCTGCGCTGCGCGACGCCGGGTTCTCACGCACGCCGCGTGGCCTGCGGTGTCGGCGCTGAGCGTACGGCCTGTCTCCGGCGATCTGCGGGCGTGGTTAACCGGCGGGCGGCCACCGGTGGGCATCCGGATGACCGGCGTACCACCGCTCCGCGATGCGGCGGACCCGCCGGTGTTCGATGATCACCCAGGTCAGTCCCACCGCCAAGAACGCGAACCCGACGATGCCCGCCGTCAGGCCCTGGCCGGGGTGCGCGGTGGCGAACGCCGTCAACGATCCGGCGAATGCCACCAACCCGATCGCCACCAGTGCGTAGCCGGGCCAGTTGAGAACGTCGGTGAGGGATTCACCGGCGAATTCCCGCGTCGTTCGTGCGTGGTCGATGGGATCGTGAAACGTGCTGCCCATGACGACTCCCTTTGTCCAACCGAGTGTGGTTCGCCACGACCATCCTGTTGACGGGATGGGGGGTAGGGGCTGTCGAGGCGCGAGCCTCGCCGCACCGTACGACCGAGGTGGTCGCCGAGAAAACGCTGACGCTGGCATCGCATGCTGACCCCGTCCTTCCAGACTCGACCTCCGCCGGCGCCGCGTCAAGGGCGCCGGCGGGTCGATCCGCGGGTGGGCAACGCCGATCGGCGGCCGGTTGCGCGTTGTCGACGGTGAGCCGCCAGGTGAGTGCGGGAAGCCTAGACTGGGCGGTCATGCCCGAAGGCGACACCGTTTGGCACACCGCGGCTGTGCTGCGTGAGGGGTTGGCCGGCCGGATGCTGACCGGCTGCGACATCCGGGTGCCGCGTTTCGCCACCGTCGATTTGACCGGACGGGTCGTCGACGAGGTGCTCAGCCGCGGCAAGCACCTGTTCGTGCGGGCCGGGCAGGCCAGTGTGCACGCACACCTGAAGATGGAGGGCAGCTGGCGGGTGACCACGCGCGCGCCGCGCACCGATCATCGAGTGCGGATCATCTTGTCTGCGGGCGATGTTCACGCCGTCGGCGTGGATCTGGGGCTGCTGGAGATCCTCGACCGCAGCACCGATCTCGCTGCGGTGTCACATTTGGGTCCGGATCTGCTCGGCGACGATTGGGATCCGCAGGTGGCCGCGGCGAACCTTGTCGCCGACCCGATGCGGCCGCTGTCGCAGGCCCTGCTCGATCAGACGGTGATGGCCGGCATCGGCAACGTCTACAGCAACGAACTGTGCTTTCTGCGCGGTATTAGTCCCTCGGCGCCGGTCTCACACGAAACCGATCCGCTGCGGCTGGTGTCGCAGGCCCGCCGCCTGTTGTGGGCCAACCGGACCCGATGGTCGCGCTGCACCACCGGCGACACCCGCCGCGGTGAACGGCTGTGGGTGTACGGCCGGGCCGGCCTGCCCTGCCGCCGCTGCGGAACCCTCATCGAGTCCGCCGACGGCGGGGATCGGGTCCTCTTCTGGTGCTCGCACTGTCAGCGGTGATCTGCGCGGCGGAGACGCTCGGCGGAGCCGCGTTCGGCAGGCGACACTCATGGTGTGGGCCCGGCGAGGGTCCGTTCGCTGACGAACCGGCGGCGCTGTCCGGAGAGCGGGTCGTCGAACTCCACGGTGCGGGCGAGAAGCTGCAGCGGGGTGGTGAAGTCGTCGGCGGCCACCTCGAGGATCTCCGGATACAGCGGGTCCCCGGTGATCGGCACCCCGATGGAACTCAGATGGACCCGCAGCTGGTGGGTGCGGCCGGTGATCGGCTGCAGCCGGTAGCGGCCTTCTCCCAGCGCCTGCACCCGGGTTTCGGCGTTGGGTTCGCCGTGCTCCTCGACGGCCTGCAGGTGGCCGCGGCGCTTGACGATCCGACTGCGCAGCACCGTGGGCAGCGCTCGGGTCGGGGTGCCCGCGGAGTGCGCCAGGTAGGTTTTGCGCACCCGACCACGGGCGAACAGCATCTGGTAGGCGCCGCGGACCTCTCGTCGGGTGGTGAACACCAAGACCCCGGCGGTGAGCCGGTCGAGCCGGTGCGCCGGCGCCAACTCCGGCAACTCGAGGCTGCGGCGCAACCGAACCAGCGCGGTCTGGGTGACGTGGCGACCGCGCGGCATGGTCGCCAAAAAATGGGGTTTGTCGACGACTACCAGGTCCCGGTCGCGGTGCAGCACCGGTAGCGCAAACGGCACCGGGGTCTCCTCGGGCAGGTCCCGGTAGAGGAACACCACGGCGCCGGCGGCCAACTCGGTTGTCTCGTCGACGATGGCCCCGTCGGCGCAAACCACTTCCCCGGCAGCGACTTTCGCCGCCGCCCGGTCCCCGAAACGAGCGTGCAGTTCCGCGGCGACCCGGCCGCCGCGCACCCGCAACCGCGCCGGACCCACACCGTCGCGCACCGGCAGCGGAGCGTCACGACGCCGTCGGCTCACTCCAGCGGCACCGGTTCGAGGATCTCGGCCCGCACTTCCGGGGCTGACACCCGCAACGCGTCAGCTGACGCATCGTCGGGTTGGGTCTGGGAGAGCACCTCGGCCTCCACCCGGGCGATGTAGCTGGCGACCTCGGCCGCAGCGTCACTATCGGACCAGCCCAGCACCGGGGCCACCAACTCGGCCACTTCACGGGCACAATCCACACCACGGTGCGGGTACTCGATCGAGATCCGCATCCGGCGGGTCAAGATGTCCTCGAGGTGCAATGCCCCCTCGGCGGCTGCGGCGTACACCGCCTCGACCTTCAGGTAGATCGGGGCTGCGCTGATGGGTTCCAGCAGGCTCGGGTCGTCGGCGGCCAGGTCGAGCACCTCACGGATGAGCGCGCCGTAGCGGTCGAGCAGATGGCGCACCCGGTAGGGATGCAAACCCTGTGCGGCACCGACATGTTCGGCCTGGTTGACCAGAGCGAAGTAGCCGTCCGCGCCGACCAGCGGAACCTTCTCGGTGATCGAGGGCGCCACCCGCGCCGGAATGTACTCGGCGGCCGCGTCGATAGCGTCGGCACCCATCACCCGATAGGTGGTGTACTTGCCGCCGGCGATCGCGACCAGACCGGGGGCGGGCACCGCCACCGCGTGCTCACGGGAGAGTTTGGAGGTGTCGTCGCTCTCCCCGGCCAGCAGCGGCCGCAGACCGGCATACACCCCGTCGATGTCGTCGTGGGTCAACGGGGTGACCAGCACAGTGTTGACCTGCGCCAGGATGTAGTCGATGTCGGCCTTGGTCGCCGCCGGGTGAGCCAGATCCAGGTTCCAGTCGGTGTCGGTGGTGCCGATGATCCAGTGGGTGCCCCAGGGGATCACGAACAGCACCGACTTCTCGGTGCGCAGGATGATCGCCGCCTCCGACACGATCCGGTCCCGCGGCACCACGATGTGCACCCCCTTGGAGGCCCGCACGTGGAACCGGCCGCGCTGGCGCGACAACGCCTGAATCTCGTCGGTCCACACCCCGGTCGCGTTGACCACGACGTGGCCGTGAACCTCGGTGGTGGCGCCGTTTTCGGAGTCACGCACCCCCACCCCGGTCACTCGGTCGCCCTCGCGCAGCAGCGACACCACTTGGGTCGACGTGCGCACCACCGCACCGTAGTGAGCGGCCGTGCGGGCCACGGTCATCGTGTGCCGGGCGTCGTCGACCACGGTGTCGTAGTAGCGGATCCCGCCGATCAACGAACTGCGTTTGAGCCCCGGGCTCAGTCGCAGCGCCCCGGCTCGGGTCAGGTGATGTTGCGGCGGAACCGATTTGGCCCCACCCAACTGGTCGTAGAGGAAGATGCCCGCGGCGATGTAGGGCCGTTCCCACCACCGTTTGGTCAGCGGGAACAGGAACGGCAACGGCTTGACCAGATGCGGGGCGAGCGTGGTCAACGACAGTTCACGCTCGTGCAGCGCTTCGCGCACCAACCCGAATTCGAGCTGCTCGAGGTAGCGCAGCCCCCCGTGGAACATCTTCGACGACCGGCTCGATGTGCCGGCCGCGAAGTCACGGGCCTCCACCAAGGCGACCTTGAGCCCGCGGGTGGCGGCATCCAGCGCGCAGCCGGCGCCGACCACGCCGCCGCCGATCACGACGACATCGAACTGTTCGCTGCCCAGGCGCTGGAAGGCCGCCTCGCGGTAGTCGGGGCTCAACATCGAGTTCGGCAGGGTTTGGTCGTTGGCGGGGTCGCTCACCGTGCGGCTCCTCCTGGCTACTCACCGGTAGACATTTCCACCTGCAGATTACGTGCCGCGGCGGCGTTCGTGAGGCAGGCCGCGCTCCCGGCGCGCATCCGGGGTGGGTTTCGCCGCCGTTTCGTCACCGCGACGACACCTTCGGCGCCCGCACCGGCGCAAGGATCAGTCCAGGTCGTCGTGGGTCATCAACCGCCGGGCGGCCTCGGTGATCGACCCCGACAGCGACGGGTACACCGACAAGGTCTGGGCCAGGTCGGCGACGGTGATGCGGTTCTGCACCGCCAACGCGATCGGCAAGATCAGCTCCGAGGCGATCGGGGCGACGACGACCCCGCCGATCACCACACCGGTGGCGGGACGGCAGAACACCTTGACGAAACCCCGCCTGAGCTGGGACATCTTGGCGCGCGGGTTGGTTTGCAGCGGCAGCATGATGGTGCGTGCCGGCACGGTTCCGTCGTCGATCGCGGCCTGCGGCACCCCGACGGCGGCGATCTCGGGGCGGGTGAACACCGCCGCGGCGACCGTGCGCAGCCGGATCGGGGTGACCCCCTCCCCCAGCGCGTGGTACATCGCGATGCGGCCCTGCATCGCGGCCACCGACGCCAACGGCAGCAGCCCGGTGCAGTCCCCGGCGGCGTAGATGCCGGCCACCGAGGTGCGCGAGACCCGATCGACCTTCAGATAACCGCCGTGGGTCAACTCGACCCCGACCCGGTCCAGGCCCAGGCCCGCGGTGTTGGGCACCGACCCGACCGTCATCAGCGCGTGGCTGCCCGCCACGGTGCGTCCGTCGGTCATCGTCACCAGAACCCCGGTGTCGGTGCGGGTCACCGACTCGGCGCGGGCGTGTTTGATCAGCGTGACTCCGCGCTCGGCGAAGGATTCCTCCAGTACCAGGGCGGCGTCGTGGTCCTCGTGGGGCAGCACCCGGTCGCGGCTGGCGACCACCGTGACCTTGACCCCCAGTTCGGTGTAGGCGTGCACGAATTCCGCGCCGGTCACCCCGGAGCCGACCACGACCAGATGCTCCGGCAGCGCGTCCAGGTCATAGAGCTGACGCCAGGTGAGGATGCGCCGTCCGTCGGGTTCGGCGCCGGGCAGAATCCGCGGGGTGCCGCCGGTGGCGATGAGAACGACGTCGGCCTCCAACACCCGTTCGGTGCCGTCGGTCGCGGTGGCCTTGATCAGGTGGTGCGCCAGCCCGGGGGCGCGGTCGATCAGCTCGCCGCGCCCGGCGATCACCTCGACGCCGTCTTTGACCAGCTGATCGGTGATGTCGGCCGACTGCGCAGCGGCCAAGGTCTTCACCCGGTTGTGGATCTGGGCCAACGAGATCTTGGCGTTGTCGATGTCGATGCCGATGCCCAGATTGGGGGCGCGCCGCAGTTCGGTGCGCACCCCGGTGGAGGCGATGAACGTTTTCGACGGTACGCAGTCCCACAGCACGCAGGACCCACCGATCCCGTCGGCGTCGATGACGGTGACCCCGACCGCGTCGGAACCGTGCGCCGCAGCCACCAGGGCCGCTTCGTAGCCGGCCGGGCCGCCACCGATGATGACAATGCGGGTCGTCACGGTCTCCAACCTATCCGGCCGGGTGGACCGGCCGCTGCGCCGCCCGAGGGGTCGGGGGCACCGCGGTGGAGTTGCGGGCCGTTTAAGATCTGGCTGTGCCGCTCTATGCCGCCTACGGGTCGAACATGCATCCAGATCAGATGCTGGAGCGCGCACCGCACTCGCCGATGGCCGGCACCGGCTGGCTGCACGGCTGGCGGCTGACCTTCGGCGGGGAGGACATCGGCTGGGAAGGAGCCCTGGCCACCATCGTCCAGGACCCCGGGTCGCGGGTCTTCGTCGTGCTCTACGACATGACCACCTCCGACGAGGCCAACCTGGATCGGTGGGAGGGCTCGGAGCTGGGCATCCACAAAAAGATCCGGTGCCGGGTGGACCGCGCCACCGGGTTCTCCGCCGACGTCGCCCCCGAGCCGGTGCTGGCCTGGCTGTATGTGGTCGACGCCTGGGAGGGCGGGCTGCCGTCGGCGCGCTACCTGGGGGTGATGGCCGACGCCGCCGAGATCGCGGGGGCACCCGAGGACTACGTCCACCACCTGCGGACCCGCCCCGCCCGCAACATCGGCCCCGGCACCGGGTAGCCGGGCGATCCCGGTCAGCCGTGCCGCTGGGCGGCGGCGATCATGCGCAGCGCGCTGTCCCGCGCATACTGCTCGACCGCCGTGGCTGCCGCGTCGGGATCGTGTGACGTCACCGCGGCGACGATCCTGGTGAGCCCGGCGACCACGGCGTCGCCGTCCCGATAGGCGGCGGTGAGTTGGTGTTCTCGGCCGCCGAAGGCCTGCTGGACCCAGCGATACAACAGGGCCAGGGCGCGGTTGCCGGTGGCTTGGATGAGGACGTCGAAGAAACCAAGTTCGGCTTCCTGCCGCAACGCCGCACTGCCCGCGACACTGACCTCGGCCAATGCGGCGGGCAACTGCTCGAGCATCGGCTGTTGTCCCCGTTCGGCGGCGAGCCGGCCGATCAAAGCGCCGAAGGCGGTCCGCAGCTCGAGCATTTCCACCAGGAAGTCCGGGCCGAGCCGGCGCATCAATCCCTCCACGATCACCGGGTGGGTGAGGGTGGCGGGATCTGCGACCACGTTGCCGCTGCCGTGCCGGGTCTCGATGAGCCCCATCTGCTGTAGCCGGGCCAGCGCCTGCCGCAGCGAAGTGCGGTTGACGCCGAGATGCGCGGCGAGGTCGCGTTCGGGCGGCAGGACGGACCCGGCCGGGAAGGTTCCGTCCAGGACGGCGTCGACGATCGACGCGGCGATCTGCTCATCGACGCGGTGCCGCTCGGGAGGCACAAGAGGACTTGACTGGTTCATTGGTTCAACCAATATAGTAGTTCAACCGATATAGACGGACGGCGATCGGCGGGAGGCTGTCGGTGGACAACGAACTGGCGTCCGCGACAAGGCCCCGTTGGCAGGGCACCCCGAACCGTTTGGAGGTCTGGTACGCGACACTGTCGGACCCGGCGACCGGCGCCGGGCTGTGGGTGCACTCCGAGACCGTGGCGCCCACCGTCGGCGCCGCCTACGGCCACGGCTGGGCTACCTGGTTCCCACCCGACGGCCCCCCACGCACCGAACGCTTCGGCCCGCACCCCGCCGAACCGGCCACCGGAGCGACGTGGTTCGCCATCCCCGGCGCCCACGTCGGACCGGCCGACATCACCGGCCACGCCGGGACCCTGCGCTGGGCACTGACCTGGGCCGACAACGATCGTCCGCTGTGGACGTTTCCGCGCGTCGCCTGGGAGCACGAACTTTTGCCCGGCGCCCAGGTGGTGTTCGCCCCGACCGCGCGGTTCAGCGGCACCCTCACCGTCGGCGGTGCCACCCACCCCGTCGACGGTTGGCGGGGCGCGGTTTCGCACATCTACGGGCACGGCAACGCCCGACGGTGGGGATGGCTGCACGCCGACCTCGGCGACGGCGACGTCCTGGAGGTCGTCACCGCGGTATCGCACCTGCCCGGCCTCCGCCGCTTGTCCCCCACGGCCTTCGTGCGATTCCGTATCGACGGTGCGGACTGGCCGCGCTTCGGGCTCCCCGCGTTGCGGATTCGCACCACCCTCGGGGTGCGGCACTGGCAGCTGGCCGGCCGGATCGGACGGAGCGCGGTGTTGATCCGCGTCGACCAACCCGAGAATCGCTGCGTGAGCCTGGGTTACACCGATCCCGACGGGGGCGCGCCGATGCACGCCGCGGCGGGCCTGATCTTCGCGACCTACCCGCTCTTCGTCAAACTCGGCCGCCGTCTGGGTCGGCCACGTCGGGCCGCGTTACGGGTGGTGTCGTGAGCGGGCTGGCCACCCGGACCACCGCAGCGGTGGGTAGCGCGCTGCTACCGACCGAACACGGCGGGCCGCCACCGGCGCTGCTGGCCGAGCGGGTCGAGCGCTACGTCGCCCAACTCCCGAGAACCTCGCGGTGGGCGGTACGCGGTGGGCTGGCGGCACTGGCCACCGCCAGTTATCTTCGCACCGGCCGTTCGCTGTCCCGGCTGAAGCCGGATGACCGTGCCGCGCTATTCAACCGGATCGCGGGACTCACCGCCGACAGCGGTGGCGCTGTTGACGGGATCAAGGCCGTCGTCTTGCTGGCCAACGGTGCCGACAGCTATGCCGATGAACTGTTGAGCCGTGCACAAGACGATCACCCGGCGCGCCCTGACGCGGCATTGAACCTTCTCTGCGCCGCGGAGAGCCGATCGATCGTGTCCGCCGACGCCGTGGTCGTGGGATCAGGAGCCGGCGGGGCGATGGCGGCTCGCAGCCTGGCGCGCGCCGGCATGGACACCGTCGTTTTGGAGGAAGGACGCCGCTGGACCGTGGCGGAGTTCCGCACCCGCCACCCGATCGACCGGTACGCCGGCCTGTACCGCGGTGGCGGGGCGACCGTCGCGTTGGGCCGCCCACCGGTGGTGCTGCCGATCGGTCGGGCCGTCGGCGGAACCACCGTGGTCAACTCGGGAACCTGCTACCGACCGCCGTCGACGGTCCAGCGCCGCTGGCGCGACACGTACGGGCTGCGGCTGGCCGACCCGGACTCGCTGGCCGTTCACCTCCGCGATGTCGAGGAGCTGCTGGCGGTGGCTCCGGTTCCGCTGGAGATCATGGGCCGCAATGGGCAACTGATGCTCGACGCTGCCGAGGAACTGGGCTGGCGCGCGGCACCGATTCCGCGCAACGCGCCGGGCTGCCAAGGCTGTTGCCAGTGCGCGATCGGCTGCCCTCGTAACGCTAAATTCGGGGTGCACCTCAATGCGCTGCCGCAGGCTTGCGCCGCCGGGGCGCGCATCATCGCCGACGCCCGGGTGCATCGCCTGCTGCTCGACGGCGCGCGGGTGCGGGGAGTGCGCGCCGCGCGCCCCGACGGCACCGTCATCGACGTGCTGGCCGACACGGTGGTGGTTGCCGCCGGGGCCACCGAGACTCCGAAGTTGCTGTGGCGCAGCGGGCTCGGCGGCCATCACCGGTTGGGCCGGAATCTGGCGCTACATCCGGCCACGGTTCTGGCCGGCTATTTTCCCGAGGATGTCTACGCCTGGCGCGGGGTCCTGCAAAGCGCTGCGGTGCACGAACTGCACGATTCGGACGGGGTGTTGATCGAGGCCACCTCCACGCCACCGGGGATGGGGGCGATGGCCTATCCGGGTTACGGCCGCGATCTATTGGAATGGCTCGACCGGGCGCCGCGAGTCGCTACGTTCGGCGCCATGGTGGCCGACCGGGGGGTCGGCCGGGTGCTGCGCACGCCGGGTGCGGCCGTGTTGCGCTACAGCATCGACCGTGGCGACGCCGCCAAACTGCTGACCGCCGTGGACGCCATGGGCCAACTGTTGTTCGCTGCCGGCGCCGAGCAGGTGATCACCGGTCTGCCCGCCGGCCCCACCGTCCGCTCGATGCCGGAATTGCGTGACGTTCTGCGCCGGACCGATCCGAAAAGTTTGCGGCTGGCTGCTTTTCATCCGACCGGTACCGCCGCGGCGGGCAGCGACCCACAGCGGTGCCCGGTGGACGCCACCGGCCGGTTACGCGGGGTCGACGGCGTGTGGGTGGCCGATGCTTCGATCCTGCCGAGTTGCCCGGAGGTCAATCCGCAGATGTCGATCATGGCGGTGGCCGCAGCGGTCGCCGACGAGGTGATCGCCGCCCGTCAGTAGACGCTGGACTGGTCCACGATGTTGACCATCGTGCGCATCCCGACGGCCAGCGCCCGTTCGTCGAGGTCGAAGTTCGGCTGGTGCAGATCCAACTGGGGTCCGTGCCCCGACCACACCCCGAGGCGCGCCATCGCGCCGGGCACCTGCTCGAGATACCAGGAGAAGTCCTCGCCGCCGCCGGACTGGCGAGTGTCGGCGAGCACGTCCGGACCGACCGCCTCGATGGCGTGGCTGAGGATGCGGGTGGAGATCTCCTCGTTGACCACCGGGGGCACCCCGCGCCGGTAGTGCAGGGTGTGCTCGACGTTCAGCGGTGCCAGCAGCGAGTCCACGGCCTGCTCGACCAGACCCTGCATGCGCAGCCAGCTGTCCCGGTCGGCGGTGCGCACGGTGCCGGCCAGCGACCCGGTCTGTGGGATCGCGTTCGGGGCGGAACCGGCGTTGACCGCGCCCCAGACCATCACCGTGCTGTCGCGCGGGTCGACCCGGCGCGACAGCACCCCGGGCAGTCCGGTGATCAAGGTGCCCAGCGCGTAGACCAGATCCCCGGTCAGGTGCGGCCGCGAGGTGTGCCCGCCCGGCGAGGACACGATGAGCTCCAAGGTGTCGGCCGCGGAGGTGATCGGCCCCGGTGTGGTGGCGACCAGCCCGGCCTGCAGCCGCGGATCGCAGTGCAGCGCGAAGATCCTCGACACCCCGACCAGCGCACCGGCGGCGATCGCGTCGAGCGCGCCGCCGGGCATCAGTTCCTCGGCGGCCTGGAAGATCAACCGCACCGACGCCGGCAGGTCGGGCACCGCCGCCAACGCCTGGGCGACGCCGATCAGGATCGCGGTGTGCGCGTCGTGCCCGCAGGAGTGGGCCACCCCGGGCACCGTCGAGGCGTACGGCGCGCCGGTCTGTTCGGTCATCGGTAACGCGTCGATGTCGGCGCGCAACGCGATGCGGGTCCGGTGTTCGGGGCCGAAGTCGCAGGTCAACCCGGTTCCGGTGGGCAGGATCTTGGGGTTGAGTCCGACATCGGCCAAGCGTTGGGCGATGAACGCGGTGGTGGCGTGTTCCTGGCGGCTCAACTCCGGGTGGCGGTGCAGATGGCGCCGCCACGCCACCAGTTCGTCGACGTTGGCGGCCAGCCAGGACTCCGCGACGTGGCCGAGCTTCATGGCGTCGGGCCGCGTCGGGGCGCGGTGTCGCCGTGCGCCGACGCGGGGCTGCTGAGCTTTGCCGACATGGTCGCAGTATCTCACCGCCCGCGCCGGCGCTTCCCAGCGGCTAGAGTCCGCTGATGTGATCGACCCGGCGAACGACCCCACCACGATGGCCCAACTGGCGGCGCAGGCGCTGGCCGAACGCACCGGGGTGGGTGCCCATGACGTGGCGATTCAGTTGGGCTCCGGGTGGGCGCCGGCGGTCGATGCGCTGGGCACCCCGACCGCGGTGATCCCGATGGCCGAGTTGCCGGGTTTTCTGACCCCGCGGGCGGCCGGACATGAGGGCCAGCTGTTGTCGATCCCGGTCGGGCCGCACCGGGTGCTGGCCCTGATCGGCCGGGTGCACGCCTACGAGGGCCACGATCTGCGTGATGTGGTGCACCCGGTGCGCACCGCCATCGCCGCGGGGGCCCGCACCGTCGTGCTCACCAACGCCGCGGGCGGACTGCGCGCCGACATGGCCGTCGGTCAGCCGGTGTTGATCAACGACCACCTCAACCTCACCGGGCGTTCCCCGCTGGTGGGCCCGCACTTCGTCGACCTGGTCGACGCGTATGCGCCGCGGTTGCGGGCGCTGGCCCGGCAGGTGGATCCGAGTCTGGCCGAAGGGGTCTACGCCGGGATGGCGGGCCCGCAGTACGAAACGCCCGCCGAGATCGCGATGCTGCGGGTCCTCGGCGCGGATCTGGTGGGCATGTCGACGGTGCACGAGACGATCGCGGCGCGGGCGGCCGGGGCGCAGGTGCTGGCGGTGTCGCTGGTGACGAACCTGGCCGCCGGGATCACCGGGGCACCGCTGAGCCACGACGAGGTGTTGGAGACCGGCCGGGTGTCGGCGACGCGGATGGGAGCACTGCTGGCCGAGGTGATCGCGCGCCTGTAACGCCGCTTGCGGGGACCACCCGGCCCGTCTGGGCGCCCGAATGCGCCGTCGCCCGAGGACGGCGCGCCCTCACCGCAGCGTCCACCGGGTCACAATGGGGCGGTGACCCCCCAGGAGTGGATCGCCCACGATCCCGACCCGGTGACCGCCGCGGAGCTCGCGGCCTGCGACGCCGCAGAGCTCGCCGCACGGTTCGCCCGGCCGTTGACGTTCGGCACGGCGGGGCTGCGCGGGCCGGTGCGCGGTGGCCCCGACGCGATGAACGTCGCCGTGGTCTGTCGCGTCACCTGGGCGCTGGCGCAGGTACTGCAGTCCCACGGGGAGACAGCAGCGACCGTGGCGGTGGGTCGTGACGCTCGGCACGGCTCGGCGCAGTTCGCCACCGCAGCCGCTGAAGTGCTGGCCGCCCAGGGTTTTTCGGTGCTGTTGCTGCCCGGGCCGATACCCACCCCGGTGGTGGCGTTCGCGGTGCGCCATACCGGAGCCGCCGCCGGTGTTCAGATCACCGCGTCGCACAACCCGGCCGGTGACAACGGCTACAAGGTGTATGTCCGCGGGGGTCTGCAGATCATCGCGCCGATCGACTCCGAGATCGAAACGGCGATGGCCGCCGCTCCCCCGGCAGACCAGATCCCCCGCACACCGGTGAGCTCCACCGGAACCGACCTGGTCGAGGCCTACCTGGCCCGCGCGGCAAGCCTGCGACGCACCGACGGCCCTGTCCGGGTGGCGTTCACCGCGCTGCACGGGGTCGGCGGACAACCCGCGCTCACGGCGCTGGCCACGGCCGGCGTCGACGACGTACACGTGGTGGATTCCCAGTTCGACCCCGATCCGGATTTTCCGACGGTGGCGTTTCCCAACCCGGAGGAGCCCGGCGCCGCCGACGAGGTGTTGTCGCTGGCCGCGGCGGTCGACGCCGACGTGGCGATCGCGCTGGACCCCGACGCCGACCGCTGCGCGGTCGGGGTGCGCACCGACGGCCGGTGGCGGATGCTCACCGGCAATGAGACCGGTTGGCTGCTTGGGGATTACCTGCTGTCCACGCTGCCGGGCGAACACACCGCCGATGCGGTGGTGGCCACCACGGTGGTGTCCTCGCGGATGCTGGCCGCGATCGCCGCTCACTACGGAGCGCACCACGTCGAGACGCTGACCGGGTTCAAGTGGTTGGCCCGCGCCGACGACGATGTGCCCGGCGGGCACCTGCTCTACGCCTATGAGGAGGCCATCGGTCACTGTGTGGACCCCGAGGCGGTCCGCGACAAGGACGGCATCGGCACGGCGGTGCTGGTCTGCGATCTGGTGGCGGCACTGCGCGACACCGGCACCTCGGTCCCGCGCCGCCTCGACGAGTTGGCGCAGCGGCACGGCGTTCACGTCGGCGCCGCGGTGACCCGCCGGGTCTGCGACATCGCCGAGGCGGCGACGGTGATGCGCCGGTTGCGCGCCGCCCCGCCGGATCGGATCGCCGGGTTGGCGGTGGAGACGATCGATCTGGCCGGGCACCGCGGTCGGTGGCGTACCGATGCGCTGATCTTCACCGGCAGCGCCGACGACGCCGGCGGCACCGATGTCCGGGTGGTGGTACGTCCGTCGGGCACCGAACCGAAACTGAAGTGCTACATCGAGGTTCGTGTACACGTCGCCGACCGACTGGGCGCGGCCCGCGACCGCGCCGAGCGTCTTCGCGACGCGGTGGTCGACGAGGTGGAGAGCTGGTAGGTCAGCGCGGACCGTATTGACGGTCACCGGCGTCGCCGAGTCCGGGAACGATGAATGCTGCCGGGTCGAGCCCGTCGTCGATCGCCGCGGTCACCAGTCGAACCGGGGCCGCGGCGGCGCTCAGCGCCGCCACTCCCTGCGGGGCGGCCACGGCGCAGACCGCGGTGATGTCGGTGGCGCCGCGCTCGGCGAGCAGGCCCACCGTGTGCACCATCGAACCGCCGGTGGCCAGCATCGGGTCGAGAACCAGCGCCGGCTGGTCGGCCAAGTCCTCGGGCAGCGACGCCAGGTACGGCACGGGGGTGTGGGTGTCTTCGTCGCGGACCATCCCGACGAACCCGACCCGGGCTTCGGGGATCAGGGCATGGGCCACGTCGACCATGCCGAGCCCGGCGCGCAGCACCGGCACCAGAAGCGGCGGGGTCCTCAACCGGACGCCGCCGGTTTCGGCGACCGGGGTCGTCACCCGCACCGGTTCGCACGCCAGGCCGCGGGTGGCTTCGTAGACGAGCATCAGGGTCAGGTCGCGCAGTGCGGCGCGGAACTCGGCGTTGCCGGTGCGCCGGTCGCGCAGCGTGGTCAGCCGGGCCGCGGCCAGCGGATGATCGACGACGTGGGTCTGCACGTCATCGACCCTACGGTCCCGGCTCGGTGGCGTCGGTCACGCGCCGAAGAAGTTGAACACGTCGAAGATCAGCCCGACGGCATCGATCACCGGCGCCCCGGAGATCAACGGCAGCCCGTTGAAGATGGCGTCCGGTCCGATCAGGTTTATCAAGTCCAGGCCGTTGATTCCGATGTCGGCCAACGTGTTCTGCAACCAGCCCACCAGATCGGACCATCCCGACAGCAGGAACCCGTCGAGTGCGTTGGTGAGGTCGTAGGGGATGTGCATCGCGTCGCTGAGCCAGTCGGGCACCTGGCCGAGTCCGGCGAAGCCAAGGATGTCGTTGAGCGGGTCGAGGAAGGTGTGGATGCCGGCGTCCTGGGCGCCGGCGAACATCTGCAGCGGGTCCATCATCGGGATGAACCCGGCCAGGCCGGAGCCTTTCGCGAGTTCACCGGAGGCGTTCACCGCCCACGGGCCGACCAGTCCATTCGCCGAGGCGGCCAGGTCCCCCGGGTTGCCGTAGCCCCAGTTGATGCCCAGCTCCAGTCCGGGCTGCAGGGCGTGGCCGATCACCTTGCCGAAGTCGCCGAGTTGGTAGATCGGCCACAGCAGGGGGAGCTCGTCGGTTTGGAACATGTAAAAGGTGGTCTGGTCGATTGAGCCCAGATTCAGGGCGGTGTCCGCGGCGAGCTCCGGGTACTTGGGGTGTTCGGTGAGGATCCCGATGATCGCGTTGAGCACCGCGGGCAGATTGGTCGGGTCTTCGGGGAAGTTTGCCCAACCGTCGTAGGCGGCGGTGTAGATGTCGGTGTCGGCGAAATCGGTCGGCGTCGGCCCGATGCTCAGCGGCACGTTGAGGAACGGCAGGTGCTGAGGAGCGCTGGCGAACGGGTTGAACGCCTCGACTCCGGCCGGGAACTGAAGACGGGTCAACAGCCCACCGATCGGATTGTTCGGGCTGCCGACCAGCACGAAGTTCAGGTCGTCGCCGGGGATCCCCAAGTCCTGCAGATGTTGCATGACCACGGTGGAAATCACGGCGCTTTGCGAGTAGCCGAAGATATTGACCGTGTCGCCAGCATTCAGGTCGCCAGCATTCAGAGAGTATTCGATCGCGTGGTTGAGGATGCCGGCGCCGGTGGCCACCGAACTGCCGAAGGTCAGGTTCTGCGGGAAGGGCAGCAGGCTGCTGGGATCGTCGATCCCCGGGAAGGTCGGCGTCAGGCCATCCGACAACGGCGGCGAACAGACGATCGGACAGAACTGCTCCGGAGTGGACAGACCCAAAAACCCGGCACCGCCGAAATAGTTCTGGTTGATCAGGTCGACATAATCCTGGCCCGGCAGCGCGAAGCCGGTGCCACCCATGATCCAACCCACCTCGTCGTCGGAAAGCAGGGCTACCTCGGTGAAAAGCCGCGTCAGCCAGCCCGTCGTCACCGGCGGCAGCACGCCGAGGACCGCGACAATCAGCGCCGCGGCCGCCAACGCACCGAGCGAGCGGGGCCGCGCTGCCAGCGGTGAAGCGGTCACCGCAACCTCCTGGAACCGGGCACCGTAAAAAGTTGCGCCCATAATGCGCCAGATCGCCGGCAAAAGTGGCGCAATCCGAAAATTCGAAAATGCGCGTTGTCAGCCCGGGCATCGGCGTCGCACAAGCCCCGCTGGAGCTCGCCCGGATCAGGCGCCGAAGAAGTTGAGCAGGTCGAAGACCAGCCCGATCCCGGCGAGCACGGGTTCACCGGAGATCAACGGCAGCCCGTCGAAGATGGCGTCCGGGCCGATCATGCTCGCCAGATCCAGCCCGTTGATTCCGATGTCGGCCAACGTGTTCTGCAACCAGCCCACCACATCGGTCCACCCCGACAGCAGGAATCCGTCGAGTGCGTTGGTGAGGTCGTAGGTCCATTGCAGGCCGTCGTCGAGCCAGCCCGGCAGCCCTAGGGCGGGGTCGAGGGATTTCAGGATCGTGTCCACCGGTTCGATCGTGTCCAAAGCCGCGTTTTGCAGACCGGCGAGCATCTGCAGCGGATCCATCATCGGCAAGAACCCGGCCAGCCCACCACCGGTGGCCAGTTCACCGGAGGCGTTCACCGCCCACGGGCCGACCAGCGCGTCGCCGGCCTGGTTGATGACCTGGCTGATCGCCAGATCCCCCGGGTTGCCATACCCCCAGTCGATGCCCAGCTGCAGGCCCGGTTGCAGGGCCTCGCCGAACACGGTGGCAAGACCGCCGGCCTCATAAAACGGTGCCAGCAGCGGCAGGTTGTCGAAGGTGAGAAGGTGCAGCGTCGTGACCCCGTCGCCCAGCGGAACGTCGACGGCCTTGTCCAGATCGAGGATGGCGTAGGCGTTGTGCACGAACAGCACGCCCATGAGGGCGTTGAGCACCGCGGGCAGGTTGGTCGGATCCGCCGGGAAGTTCGCCCACCCGTCGTAGGCGGCGGTGTAGATGTCGGCGGGGATCACGTCGGTGGGGGTGGACCCGATCCCCAACGGCACGTTGAGGAACGGCAGATGCTGCATGGCGCTGGCGAACGGGTTGAACGCCTCGATCCCGGCCGGGAACTGAAAGCGGGTCAACAATCCGGTCAGGGGAGCGTTCGGATCGCCGATCAGCACGAAATGCAGGTTCGCCAGCTCCCCCAACGTGGGATAACCGTCCTCGCCGGCGTTGGCGATCAGATCCTGCATCACCACCGTGGAGATCACCGAACTCTGCGAATACCCGAACACCGCCAGCGGATCGCCGCTGTTCAAAACATCGATGTTCTCCCGGATCGCGTTGCTCAAGATCCCCGCGCCGGTATAGACCGAACTGCCGAAGCTCATCTGCGGCGGATAGTCGGCCGGGTCCAGCGGCGCCGGCAGCGACCAGTCCGGAATACCGCCGGGCGCACCGCCGGCCGGTGTGCAGACGATCGGGCAGAATTGCTCGGGGGTAGCCAAATGGGTGTAGTTCTCCAACGGGATGGCGAAGCGGGGCTCCATGAAGGTCCGCCACACCAAGTCGAAGTACTCGTCGTCCGGGGTGGGATTTCCGGTGCCGCCCATGATCCACCCCAGGCCGGCACCCACATCCTCCTGGCCGAGCAACGCCACGTCGGTGATGAGGGTCCGCAGGGCGGCGACCTGGCCTGTCCCGCGGTCCGGGAGAACCGCGACGGTGGCGGTACAGGCGATCGCGGCTGACAATGCGCTCAGCGACCGCCACCGCGCACCGCCCATCGCACCCTCCCGACCCGGAAATCGACACCCGGCGCAGGTACGCGCCGCGGCACTCCACGATGTCACACAATTCGTCGCGCCGATGCACGCGGGATCCCGGTTTCCCTTCTACGGCACGGGAATAACCGCGTTGAGCAGGTCGAAGAGCAGGCCGACCCCGGCGATCACCGGCGCCCCGGAAATCAGTGGCAATCCGTCGAAGATGCTCGCCCAGGAAAGGTCCACACCGAGCAGATCGGTGAGGTTCAGCGCGGCGATCATCTCGTTCCACCCGCTCATCACCAGCTGATCGATCGAGGCGGTCAACTCCACCGGGGCGTGCAGCGCCGCATCGATCCCGGGCGACACCGCGTCGGCTCCCGCCAGAGCCAGGATCTGGTTGACCGGGTCGAGCAGGCTGTGCACCCCGGCCTCTTCGGCGCCGATGAGCATCTGCAGCGGATCCATCATCGGCAGGAACCCGGCCAACCCGGAGCCGCTGACGAACTGGCCCCCGGAGTCGATCATCGAGATCTGGTTGAGCGCGTTGACCGCCCACGGCCCCGCGGGCAGCGCCTCGGCCGCCGGGTGCACCGCCATCCCCGGGTTGCCGTAGCCCCAGTCGATACCCAGCCGCAGGCCCGGTTCCAGCGCCGCCCCCAACAGTTCACCGGGGGCCCCGAGCTGATACACCGGCCACAGGATCGGTAACTGGTCGGTGGGAATCATGAAGAAATCGGTCTGCCCGGCCGCACCGAGATGGATGAGGTCGACCGCCGGATCGAGGTCTTTGTAGACCGAGTGCACCGTGGCGATGCCCATGAGCGCGTTGACGTCGGCCAACAGATTGGTCGGATCCTGCGGGAAGTTCGCCCAGCCGTCGTATTCGGCGGTGTAGATGTCGGTCGCGAACAGATCGGTCGGTGTCGCACCGATCCCCAGCGGGATATTGAGCAGCGGCACATGGGCGTCGGCGCCGGGGAACGCGAACCGCGCCAGGATGCCGCCCATCGGGTTGTTGGGGTTGCCGGCGAGCACGAAGTGCAGGTTGCCCGCGCTCGTGCCGAGCCCGTCGTACAGATCGGGCATCGCTGCGGTGGCGACGGTCGCGCTCTGCGAATAGCCGAACACGACCCCGGTGTCGCCTGATCCGGCCAGGGGTGCCGGC
Source organism: Mycolicibacillus koreensis (assembly GCF_002104795.1). GTDB lineage: Bacteria > Actinomycetota > Actinomycetes > Mycobacteriales > Mycobacteriaceae > Mycobacterium > Mycobacterium koreense. The sequence continues at coordinate 19,407 of NZ_NCXO01000024.1, read as the reverse complement.
AGCGGGTACCCGTCGATGGGCGTCAGGTCGGCGTTCGGCCCGAGCACCGCGGCTTTGAGCACTTCGGCTCCGCGGTCCACCGAGGCACCGAACGTCAGCGTGCCCAACGGCCAGAACTCCTCGGGGGTCCACAGCGGGGCGATGGCTGCGGAGTCTCCGATCCAACCGCTGCGCTGCAGGATCCCGTCGACCACCGTGTCGAAGTACCCGGCGGCCACCGGGTCGGGGTCGAAGGTCCCACCCATCACCCAGCCCACCTCGTCGCCGGTGAGCATCACCTCGACAAGCCGCGCCACCCGCGTCTGCACCCCGAGCATCGGCGCGACACCGAGCGCGCTCAGGCACACCACCGCAAGCAGTCCCAGCGCCGTGGCCGGCGTCGCGCGTCGCCCAGCTGTGATCACCAACGTCCCCCCGCCTCTCCTGGCCCGACAAATTATCGTGCGTGCAAATTACTGCGGGTGTCACCCCCGCCGAGCGGGCCCGAACCGCCGCGAGCGAGGACCGTTCTCCGCGCCCGGGGCGCCCGTCGTTATCCTGTGCCGCATGGCTGCTGACCTCGTCCCGATCCGCCTGAGCCTGACCGCCGGCGACTACTACACCCTGTGGGCGCCACGCTGGCGCGACGCGGGCGACGAGTGGGAGGCGTTTTTGGGCAAAGACGACGACCTGTACGGCTTCGCCACGGTGGCCGACCTGGTGGCGTTCGTCCGGACCGACACCGACAACGACCTTGTCGACCACCCGGGCTGGCCGAGGCTGACCGAGGCCAACGCCCACACGCTGGATCCGGCCCGTCGCCGGTCGTTCGACCTGGTCGCCGTCGAGGAGTGGCTCGCGGAGGACCCCACCAAGAAGTCGGTGCGCTCCCTGGCCGGGGCGCTGGCGGTGGTGGCGTCGATCGGGTCGGTCTGCGAGCTCACGGCGATCACCAAGTTTTTCAACGGCAACCCGACTCTGGGCACGGTGACCAGCGGGGTCGACTACTTCACCGGCCGGGCCGGACAGGCGCGCTGGGAGGCGCTCGGCGAGGTCGTCGCCCGCAACTGGGACGCGGTGCTCGACGCGGTCGACGCCGTGGTGACCACCCCCGACGTGGACAGCGCCGCGGCGTCGAAGGCCGCCGACGAGCTCGCCGAACCGGCCCCGGAAGCCCCCGAGGACGACGGCGACACCGCGGACGACGGGATCGCCGAGCGGTCCGCCGAGAACGCCGCCCCGGCCGCCGAGCGGTCCGCCGCCGACCGGGTGGTGCTCGGCAGCGACGCCGATTTCTGGGCGAAGGTCGGCATCGACCCCATCCAGATCATGACCGCGGCGGGCACGGTGTACACGCTGCGCTGCTACTTCGACGACCGGCCGTTGTTCCTCGGCCGCAACGGCCGGGTCAGCGTGTTCGGCTCCGAACGGTCCCTGGCGCGGTACCTCGCCGATGAGCACGACCACGACCTGTCCAACCTGAGCACCTACGACGACATCCGCACCGCCGCCACCGACGGCTCGCTGGATGTCAAGGTCACCGACGACAACGTCTACGTGCTCAGTGGCCTCGCCGACGACCTCGCCGACGGCCCCGACGCGGTCGACCACGACCAGCTCGAGTTGGTGGTGGAGTTGGCCCGCGACGTCAATGACTACGCCGAGGACACCACCGCCGACCGGGTGCTGGCCGCCGATCAGCCGCTGGGAAAGCTCGTCGACCACGTCCTCGACGGCGGCGGCACCGTGCGGGGCCCGTTTGCGCCCGCGGTCAAACAGTGGGAGGAACTGGAGCGATTCATCGAATCGCGACTCCGGCGTGAATGACCCGGCGTGAATGACTCCCACTCGAACAGTGTGAACAGTGTGACCAGCGCGAACGATGCGAACAGCGCGACCGGGTCGCGAAAGACAGCCGTGTCGCCGTCCGCGTCACCGCCCCGGGGCCAGTTTCGTTAAATCTGTGCCCTGGGCCTGCCATCGATATAGTCTCGCGATACGCTCGCGCAGGGTTGCCTCGATCACGGGGCGCCTACCAACTCGAAGGGAGCACGATGCGCAAGGCAACGAAACGGGCCGCCGCCCTCACGGTGGCGGTCACCGGATTCGCACTCCTCGGTTCGGGGTGCAGCACCGATGAGGCCAAGGACAAGGCCAAGGACATCACCAGCTCTGTCAGCTCGGTGACGTCGTCGCTGAAGGAGAGCCCCGCCGAGACCACGACGAGCGCCGCGCCCACCTCCACCCAGATCGCGGGTGCGGACGGCACCGAGTACACCGTCGAGGGCGCCATCCTGGAGAAGTACAACGCGCTGGACGACGAGGCACGCACCGCGCTGGGTGCGCCGACCGACGCTGCGGTCACCAACCCCGACGGCGGCATCTTCCAGCAGTTCGACGACGGCGTGATCGTCGCGACCGAGACCGGCACCTACGTGGTGTGGGGCCTCATCCGCGACAAGTGGAACGAGCTGGGTGGCTCGCAGGGCGAGCTGGGTTACCCGACCAGCGACGAGACCACCAACGCGCAGGGCCAGAAGCAGACCACCTTCGAGCACGGCACCGTGACGTGGGCCGAGGGTGACGAAGAGGCCACGGTCGTCGAGAACTAACCCGTTCTGACACCGGCGACCCGGGCGGCTATCGCGTGATAGCGGCCCGGGTCGCGGCCTTTTGTGGGCCCGGTGTGCGTGCGGCCACCCCCGCGGGACACCCGTGCCGCCGCCGCTATTCGGGTCCGACGGATCAGCCCACCAGCACCGCATACCGCGGTTTGATCACGTCGTCGATGATCGCCAGCCGCTCATCGAACGGGATGAACGCCGATTTCATCGCGTTGATCGTGAACCGCTCCAAATCGCTCCAGCCGTAGCCGAACGCCTCGGCCAGCACCAGCATCTCGTTGCTCATCGTCGTGTCGCTCATCAGCCGGTTGTCGGTGTTGACGGTGACCCGGAAACGGGCCCGCGCCAGCAGGTCGAACGGATGCTCGGCGATGCTGGCGACCGCCCCGGTCTGCACATTGGAACTCGGGCACATCTCCAGCGGGATCCGTTTGTCCCGCAGGATCGACGCCAGCCGGCCCAGCCGCACCACCGGGTCCCCGACGCCCTTGCCGCCCCCGCCGGGCCGGCTGACCTCGATGTCGTCGGTGATGCGCACCCCGTGCCCGAGCCGATCGGCTCCGCAGAACGCGATCGCCTCGTGGATCGACGGCAACCCGAACGCCTCACCGGCGTGGATGGTGAACCGGGCGTTGTTGTCACGCATGTACTCGAAGGCATCCAGGTGCCGGCTCGGCGGGTAGCCGGCCTCCGCCCCGGCGATGTCGAAACCCACCACCCCCTGGTCGCGGAACCGGATCGCCAATTCGGCGATCTCCCGGGACAGCGCGGCGTGACGCATCGCGGTGACCAGGCAGCGCACCGTGATGGGACGTCCGGCTGCGGCGGCGGCGCGCTCCCCGTCGGCGAACCCGGCCAGCACCGCCTCGATGACCGCGTCGAACGACAGCCCCCGGTCGATGTGCAGTTCGGGGGCGAAGCGCACCTCGGCGTAGACCACCGAATCGTCGGCCAGGTCCCGCACGCATTCGTCGGCGACCCGGTGCAGCGCCTCCGGGGTCTGCATCACCGCCACGGTGTGGGAGAACGGCTCCAGATAACGCTCCAACGAGCCGCTGTGGGACCGGGTGCGAAACCAGTCGGCCAGCGCGGTCTCGTCGGTGGCCGGCAGCCCCCGGTAGCCGATCTGCTCGGCGATCTCCAGCACGGTCGCCGGGCGCAGGCCACCGTCGAGATGATCGTGCAGCAGCGCCTTGGGGGCCTGCCGGATGGTCTCCAGGGTCAACGGGATGGTCATGGTGCTATCCGATCAAGGATCAGCGGACCGGCCGGTTCCGGGGTGTCCCCGATCTGCCAGCCACCGTCGAGTTCGGCCATGGCCGCAGGGTAGCGCTGCGGGGTGTCGGTATACAGGCTGAACACGGGTTCCCCCGCGGCCACCGGGTCTCCGGGGCGACGGTGCACGACGATGCCGGCCCCGTGCTGCACCCGCTGACCCGGCCCGGAGCGCCCCGCGCCAAGCCGCCACACCGCCCGCCCCACCGCCAGAGCATCGATGCGGCGCACGACGCCACCGTGCGCGGCGCACACCGTCTCACACGCGCCGCCCACCGGCAGTGCGACGCCCAGGTCCCCGCCCTGCGCGGCGATCAACGCCCGGAACCTGTCCATGGCGGTGCCGTCGGTCAGCGTCTGGGCCGGATCAATCCGGTCGACGCCGGCCACGGCGAGCATCTCGGCGGCCAGGGCCACCGTCAGCTCGACGACGTCGGGCGGCCCGCCCCCGGCGAGCACCTCCAGGGCTTCGGTGACCTCCAGGGCATTGCCAACCGTCGCGCCCAGCGGGGTGTTCATGTCGGTGAGCAGCGCCGTGGTCGGCACGTGGTGCGCCGCTCCCAACGCGATCATCATCCGGGCCAGCTCATCGGCCTGCCGCCGGGATTTCATGAACGCTCCGGAACCGACCTTGACGTCGAGAACCAACCCGCCGGCGCCCTCGGCGAGTTTTTTGCTCATCACCGAACTGGCGATCAGCGGCAGCGACTCCACCGTGGCGGTCACGTCGCGCAGCGCGTAGAGCTTCGCGTCGGCCGGCGCCAGGTGGCCGGCGGCGAAGATCGCCGCGCCCACCGTCCGCAGTTGCTCGGCGACCTGCGCGCCGGACAGCGTCGCGTCGAATCCGGCGATGGACTCCAGCTTGTCCAGGGTTCCGCCGGTGTGGCCGAGCCCGCGCCCGGAGGCCTGCGGCACGGCCGCCCCGCACGCGGCGACGACCGCCACCAGCGGCAGCGTGATCTTGTCGCCGACCCCGCCGGTGGAGTGCTTGTCCACGGTCACCAGCGGCCGGCCCCCGCGGGTCAGGTCCCGGAAGTCCAGTCGCTCCCCCGACGCGATCATCGCCGCGGTCCACCGGGCGGTCTCCGCAGGCTCCATACCGCGCAGGAATATCGCCATGAGCAGCGCCGACATCTGGGCCTCGGCCACCTCGCCGGCGGTGTAGGCCTCGATGACCCAGTCGATCGCCGCGTCCGGCAGCCGGCCGCCGTCGCGTTTGACGCCGATCACCGTCGGCGCGTCGAAAATCGGCACGGCGGTCACCGCGCGGGCAGGCTCTCCGGACCGAACGCGTCCGGCAGCAGATCGGCAAGCGGTTTCGGCCCGTCGGGATGATCGACGAGCATTTTCGGGCCCCCGCTTTCCAGCAGCAGCTGCCGGCACCGGCCGCACGGCAGCAGCACCGCACCGCCACCGTCGACGCACACCAGTGCCACCAGTCGGCCGCCCCCGCCGGCGTGCAGCGCCGAGACCACGCCGCACTCGGCGCACAGGCTCAATCCGTATGAGACATTCTCCACATTGCACCCGGTCACCACGCGCCCGTCGTCGACCAGCGCGGCCGCGCCCACCCGCAGTTGCGAATACGGCGCATAGGCGCTCTGCGCGACACGTCTTGCTTTGTCCCGCAGCGTATCCCACTGAATCTCAGCGTTCACCACGGCGACGTCACGCTTTGCACCCGGCGCTGGGAACCACACCGACACGCCCCAATAGGGCTGTTGAACACCTCACACAGCCAACCCTAACTTCCGGCGGGGGCAAGCACCGATGGCGCCAACACATTTCATTCGCCGCGCGTGGGGGGACTAGAGTCCAATCGACGGTTCCCCATGGCGATGATGTTGGAGGCGCTGATGACGACAGCGGCATCCGCGGATCCGGTAGCACCGGCCTCGCGGGCGCGTTCGCGACGGGCTCGCCGCACCCTGTACCGGGGCGACCCGGGCATGTGGTCGTGGCTGTTGCACCGCATCACCGGCGCAACCATCTTCTTCTTCCTGTTCGTCCACGTGCTCGACACCGCGGTGGTGCGGGTGAGCCCGCAGGCCTACAACGAAGTCATCGAGACCTACAAGACACCGCTGGTCGGGCTGATGGAACTCGGCCTGATCGCCGCGGTGCTCTACCACGGTCTCAACGGCGTGCGGGTGATCCTCATCGACTTCTGGGAGCAGGGTCCGCGCTACCAACGCCTGATGATCTGGGTGACCGCGATCGTCTGGCTGCTGGTCATGGTCCCGGCGACCGTCGTGGTCGGCATTCACATGATGGGGTACTTCGGATGAGCGGGCCGGATTTGCAACTAGGCCGCGGCGACACCGCCCCGGTGGTCCAGAGCAGCTTCGACAGCCCGGCAAGCTTCGGCAACCCCCGCGCACCGCGCCGGCACACCGGGATGGTCAACTTCGAGAAGTACACCTGGCTGTTCATGCGGTTCTCCGGTGTCGGGCTGATCTTCTTGGTGCTCGGCCACCTGTTCATCATGTTGATGTGGGAGGACGGGGTCTACCGCATCGACTTCAATTTCATCGCGCAGCGCTGGGCCTCGCCGTTCTGGCAGATCTGGGACCTGCTGCTGCTGTGGTTGGCGCAACTGCACGGCGCCAACGGGATGCGCACCATCATCGGCGACTACACCCGCAAGAACTCGACTCGGTTCTGGCTGAACAGCCTGCTGCTGCTGTCGATGGTGTTCACGCTGCTGTTGGGCACCTACGTGCTGGTGACCTTCGACGCCAACATCTCCTAAGGATTCGAGTTGATTAGCGAACACCGATACGACGTCGTGATCGTCGGCGCCGGCGGCGCCGGCATGCGCGCCGCGGTCGAGGCCGCCCCCCGCGCACGCACCGCGGTGCTGACCAAGCTCTACCCCACCCGCAGCCACACCGGCGCCGCGCAGGGCGGGATGTGCGCCGCGCTGGCCAACGTCGAGGACGACAACTGGGAGTGGCACACGTTCGACACCGTCAAAGGTGGGGACTATCTGGCCGACCAGGACGCGGTGGAGATCATGGCCAAGGAGGCCATCGACGCGGTGCTCGACCTGGAGAAGATGGGGATGCCGTTCAACCGCACCCCCGAGGGCCGTATCGACCAGCGCCGGTTCGGCGGGCACACCCGCGAGCACGGCAAGGCCCCCGTCCGGCGGTCCTGTTACGCCGCTGACCGCACCGGCCACATGATCCTGCAGACGCTGTACCAGAACTGCGTCAAGCACGACGTCGAGTTCTTCAACGAGTTCTACGTGCTCGACCTGCTGCTCACCGACTCCCCGTCGGGACCGGTCGCCAGCGGCGTCGTCGCCTACGAGCTGGCCACCGGCTCGATCCACGTCTTCCACGCCAAAGCCGTCGTGATGGCCACCGGCGGCTCGGGGCGCATGTACAAGACCACCTCCAACGCCCACACCCTCACCGGCGACGGCATGGGCGTGGTGTTCCGCAAGGGCCTGCCGCTGGAGGACATGGAGTTCCACCAGTTCCACCCGACCGGGCTGGCCGGGCTGGGAATCCTGATCTCCGAGGCGGTGCGCGGCGAGGGCGGCCGGTTGCTCAACGCCGACGGTGAGCGGTTCATGGAGCGCTACGCCCCCACCATCGTCGACCTGGCGCCGCGCGACATCGTCGCCCGCTCGATGGTGCTGGAGGTCCTCGAAGGCCGCGGCGCCGGGCCGAACAAGGACTACGTCTACATCGACGTGCGCCACCTCGGCGCCGATGTGCTGGAAGCCAAGCTGCCCGACATCACCGAGTTCGCCCGCACCTACCTGGGGGTGGATCCGGTCACCGAGCTGGTGCCGGTCTACCCGACCTGCCACTACGTCATGGGGGGCATCCCGACCACCGTCACCGGCCAGGTGCTGCGCGACAACAGCACCACCGTGCCGGGCCTGTACGCCGCCGGCGAGTGCGCCTGCGTGTCGGTGCACGGCGCCAACCGGTTGGGCACCAACTCACTGCTGGACATCAACGTGTTCGGCCGTCGGGCCGGCATCGCCGCCGCCGAGTACGCGGCCGGGCACGACTTCGTCGACCTGCCCGAGGATCCGGCGCGCATGGTCATCGACTGGGTGGCCCACATCCTGTCCGACCACGGCCACGAACGCGTCGCCGACATCCGCGGCGAGCTGCAGCAGACGATGGACAACAACGCCGCGGTGTTCCGCACCGAGGAGACCTTGAACCAGGCGCTCCGCGACATCCGGGCCCTCAAGGACCGCTACGCCCACATCACCGTCCACGACAAGGGCAAACGGTTCAACTCCGACCTGTTGGAAGCCATCGAGCTGGGGTTCCTGCTGGAGCTGGCCGAAGTCACCGTGGTGGGCGCACTCAACCGCAAGGAGTCCCGCGGCGGCCACGCCCGCGAGGACTACCCCGACCGCGACGACGCCAACTACATGGTGCACACCACGGCCTACAAGCAGGGCGCCGAACTGCGCAGCGATATCCGGCTGGACTTCAAGCCCGTGGTCCAGACCCGTTACGAACCCAAGGAGCGGAAGTACTGATGACTCCTCCCGCACAGTCCTCGGGGGCCATCGTCGACGCCCCCGAGGCCGGTGACCCGCCGCTGCCGCCCGTTCCCGACGGTGCGGTGATGGTGACGTTGAAGATCGCCCGGTTCAACCCGGAGGATCCCGACGCCGCCGGTTTCCAGAGCTTCCGGGTGCCGTGCCTGCCCACCGACCGCGTGCTCAACCTGCTGATCTACGTCAAGAGCTATCTCGACGGCACGTTGACGTTCCGCCGGTCGTGCGCCCACGGGGTCTGCGGCTCCGACGCGATGCGGATCAACGGATACAACCGGTTGGCCTGCAAGGTGCTGATGCGTGACCTGCTGCCGAAGAACCCGAAGAAGCAGCTCACCTTGACCATCGAGCCGATCCGCGGACTGCCGGTGGAAAAGGACCTGGTCGTCGACATGGAGCCGTTCTTCGACGCCTACCGGGCGATCAAGCCGTTCCTGATCACCCACGGCAACCAGCCGACCCGCGAACGCATCCAAAGCCCCGAGGACCGGCACCGCTTCGACGACACCACCAAGTGCATCCTGTGTGCCATCTGCACCACCAGCTGCCCGGTGTTCTGGAGCGAGGGCAGCTACTTCGGGCCGGCCGCGATCGTCAACGCCCACCGGTTCATCTTCGACAGCCGCGACGAGGGCGCTGCGGAGCGTCTTGACATCCTCAACGAGGTCGACGGCGTGTGGCGCTGCCGCACCACGTTCAACTGCACCGAGGCCTGCCCCCGCGGCATCGAGGTGACCAAGGCGATCCAGGAGGTCAAGCGCGCGCTGATGTTCGCGCGCTGACCCTCGCCCGCACTGGGGCACGCCCCGCACTGGGGCGCACGCCGCTGTCACAGTTCGGTGGGCTGTCTCGTCTACCGGGTATGAGCAACCAACCCCGCATCGAGCCCCTGCCCCCGCAACGCACCAACCTGCTGGTGCGCCTGCTGTACCGCTTCGCCAAGCGGCGCTTCGGCGAGGTCCCCGAACCGTTCGCCGTCGCCGCCCACCATCCGCGGCTGCTGCTGGCCTCCGCCGTCCACGAGGGACTGCTGCAGAGCGCCTCCCGCACACTGCCGGCCGGGGTGGCCGATCTGGCGGTGTTCTGGACCGCCCGCACCGTCGGCTGCTCTTGGTGTGTGGACTTCGGATCCATGCTGCAACGCCTCGACGGTGTCGACGTGGATCGGCTGCGCCACATCGATGACTACGCCACCTCCCCGCTGTTCAACGACGACGAACGCGCCGCGATCCGCTACGCCGACGCGATGACCGCCGACCCGCACACCATCACCGACGAGCAGGTCGACGACCTGCGGCGGCGCTTCGGCGACGCCGGGGTGATCGAGCTGACCTATCAGGTGGCGGTGGAGAACATGCGCTCCCGGATGTACTGCGCCCTGGGCATCACCGAGCAGGGCTTCAACTCCGGTGACGCCTGCCGGGTGCCGTGGCTGGACGCCCCCGCCGACCCGCCCACCGCGGTGTAGCCGACCTAGCGGTCCCCACGGCGCAGCGGCGTGCCGGTGAACTTCTCCGGGTTGGCGATGTCCCAGATCGCCGCGACCCGGCCCTCGCGCACCGCCATCACGGTGACGCGCGGCATCAGCTCGGCGAACCCCTCGACGGCGGGCGCCCCGGGCGTGTACGCACCGAGTTCGCCGTTGACGAACGCCAACTGGTTGGCCTCGATCAGGGCGGGACCGTAGCGGCGGGCCAACCCGAACAGGAACCGGGCCACCCGGTCGGGGCCGGCGATCGGCCGCACCGCGGTCGGGGCGTGACGGTTGGCGTCCCCGGTGAACGTCACCTCCGGGTGCAGCAGCGCCACCACCGCGGCCATGTCGCCGGCGGCCATCGCGGCCATCAACTCCCCCACCACCTCGGCATGGTCGGGATCGGGGCCGGGCGCGGGGTCGGCGGCGACCGCCCGCCGGGCCCGCGAGGCGAGTTGACGGGCGGCGGCGGCGGTGGTGTCGAGCACGGCGGCGATCTCCGGGAACGGCAGCGCGAACCCGTCGTGCAGCACGAACGCGACCCGCTGGTCGGGGGTGAGCCGCTCGAGTACCACCATCGCCGCGAACCGGGCGTCCTCGGCGGCGACCACCGCGGCCAGCGGGTCGGCGCCGTCGAACCCGGTCACCACCGGCTCGGGCAGCCAAGACCCGACGTAGGTCTCACGGCGCCGGGCCGCCGAACGCAGCCGATCCAGCGCCAGCCTGCTGACCACCGTGGTCAGCCAGGCCCGCAGGTCCTCGATCGCGTCACGGTCGGCGCCCGCCCAGCGCAGCCAGGCCTCCTGCACGATGTCCTCGGCGTCGGCGACCGTCCCGGTCAACCGGTAAGCGACCGCCATCATCGGGGAGCGCAGCGCTTCGAAGTCGCCTCCGTCGGCCCCCACTGGCATGGTGCGAGCCTACGACGGCGGCGACCGGCGGGCATCCGCCTGCCGCGGCGTGATAGAGACCATCTATGCACTGGTACACCGGAGACTCCGTCTACGACTCGGTACTGACCGCGGCGTTCGTGTTCGCCGCCTTCGTGATCGTCGCCGGATTCTTCGGCCAGAGCTCCTACGGACGGTTCGCCTCCCCGAAGCTGGGGTTCAACCTCAACCCGAAATTCGGGTGGTGGCTGATGGAGATCCCGGCGACCGTGGTGTTCGCGATCGCCTATCTGAGCGGGCCGGCCCGGTTCGAGCCGACGTCGCTGGTGCTCGCCGGGATCTGGGTGCTGCAATACGCCAACCGGGGATGGTTCTTCCCCCTGGCGATCCGTCAGGTGCCGGGCAAGCGCAGCACGTTCAACCTCTCGGTGGTGCTGATGGGAATGCTGGTCACCGCCATGCACGGCTATCTCAACGGCGCGCTGTTCAGCCACGACTACCTGCACCGGTACGCCACGGCGTGGTTGACCGATCCACGGTTTGTGATCGGCCTGGTCATCTACCTGGCCGGGTTCGCGCTGCTGGTGCACTCCGAGGCGATCGTGCGCAACTTGCGCGCCAAGAACGATCCCGGCGCCGCCGAGTACCGGATCCCCTACGGGGGCGGTATCCGGTTCGTCACCAGCCCGGCCTACCTGGGCGAGCTGATCGCCTGGACCGGGTTCGCGGTGTTGACCTGGGCGCTGCCCGGCGTGGCGATCCTGCTGATCACCGCCGGCAACCTGATCCCGCGGGCCCTGCAGACCCAACGGTGGTACGAGCAGAAGTTCGTCGACTATCCGAGCGACCGCAAGGCACTCGTCCCGTTCCTGCTGTGAGCGTTACCGCGTGAACAGGCCCTGACCAGGCCCGGGCGCTGACCGTGTGCGTCTGGGTCCGCCCGCCGCGGCGTGTCGCGGACGACACCGCACAACCGACGGGCGGGACCGCCCACCGGCGAACCCAAGCGAACCCAAGCGAACCCAAGCGCCACATAAACCACATCTGTCACAGCGTGGCTCCCGGGAATCCGCCGCGAATCGGCCTACCCTGCACACACGATGGCTCTTCTACGTTCGGTGTCCTGCCTGGCAGCGGCGTTGGCGGTGCTGATCACCCCGCTGGGGTCGGCGGCGGTGGCGGCCGCCGACCCCGATATCGGCACCCACGCCGACCCCTGCCCCTACCGGGTGACCACCCCTCCGGCGGTGGATTCCTCGGAGGTGCCCACGGCCGGTGACCCGCCGGTGCCGCTGCCGGTTCCGGCCAAACCGGTCGGCGGGGAGGCGCTCAGCGGCTGCGGGGTGATCACCGCCCCCGGCACCCCGCCGGTGCCCGAGGACATCTCCGCGGAGGCATGGCTCGTCGCCGATCTGGACACCGGCGCGGTGATCGCCGCGCGCGACCCGCACGGTCGTCATCGGCCCGCCAGCGTGATCAAGGTGCTGACCGCGATGGCGGCGATCAACGAGTTGAGCTTGAACTCCCCGGTCGCCGGCACCGCCGACGACGCCGCCGCCGAGGGCACCAAGGTCGGGGTCGACGTCGGCGGCACCTACACCGTCAACCAGTTGCTGCACGGGCTGCTGATGCATTCCGGCAACGACGCCGCCCACGCCCTGGCCGTCCAACTCGGCGGGATGCCGGTCGCGATCGACAAGATCAACGTGCTCGCCGAGCGCCTCGGCGGCCGCGACACCCGAGCGGCGACGCCGTCGGGTCTCGACGGCCCGGGCATGAGCACCTCCGCCTACGACATCGGCCTGTTCTACCGGTACGCCTGGGCCAACCCGACGTTCGCCGAGATCGTCGCCACCCGCGTCTTCCCGTTCCCCGGCCACGGTGAGAGCCCCGGCTACGAGCTGGAGAACGACAACCAGCTGCTCTACCGCTACCCCGGCGCTCTCGGCGGCAAGACCGGCTACACCGACGATGCCGGGCAGACGTTCGTCGGCGCCGCCGAACGCGACGGGCGGCGTCTGGTGGCGGTGCTGCTGCGCGGCACCCGTCAACCCATCGCCCCGTGGGAGCAGGCCGCACACCTGCTGGACTACGGATTCGCCGTCCCGCCGGGCACCCAGGTGGGCACCCTGGTCGATCCGGACCCGGCGCTGGTGGCCCCGGCCCCGGAGGCCGCCGTCGACCCCGCGGGGGCGCAGGCGGCGCTGCTGGCCGCCGCCGACACGCTGCCGGTGCGGGTTGGCGTCACGGTCATCGGAACCCTCGTCGTGTTCACGTTGATGTTGGTGGCCCGCTCGATGAACCGGCGCGGCGTACGCGCCTGACGTCGCCTACCGTGGTCGGCGAATCGACGGTCGAGCGCAACGAAGGGGGACGACGGTGGGTGCCCTCGCCGAGCTGCGCCGCTCCTCACCGCTGACCGTGCTGGTGGCCGGTGCGGCGGCCGGTGTCGGCTTCATCTACGGCTACGACCTGTCCAACCTGGCCAGCTCACTGTTGTTCTTGCAGACCGATTTCGCGCTGTCCTCCGCCGACCAGGAACTGATCGCGCTCGCCGCCGTGGTCGGCCAGCTCGCCGGCGCCGGAGCCGGCGGCTGGCTGGCCAACACGGTCGGCCGGCAACGCTGCATGGTCGCGCTCACCGCCGGATACGCGGTGTTCGCGGTGCTCAGCGCCGCCGCCGTGAGCATCCCGATGCTGCTCGGCACCCGGTTTCTGCTCGGGGTGGCCCTCGGGGTGGCGATCGTGGTGGTTCCGGTGTTCGTCGCCGAGTCGGTGCCGGCGGCGGTGCGCGGTTCCCTGCTGGTGCTCTACGGGCTGGCCACCGTCGGCGGCATCATCGCCGGCTACCTGGGCGCCTACCTGCTCTCCGGGCTCGACAGCTGGCGGTGGCTGCTCGGGGTGGCCGCGGTGCCCGCGGTGGGGGTGGCGCTGCTGCTGCGGCGGGTGCCCGACACCGCGCGCTGGTATCTGTTGCGCGGGCGCACCGAGCAGGCCCGCCGCGTGCTGCACCGGGTGGAGCCCGGCGTCGACGCCGACGCCGAACTCGCCGAGATCGCCCGGGCGGTGGCCGCCGAACAGGCGCAGCACGTCGGCGTGCTCGCCGAGATGCTGCGGCTGCCGTATCTGCGGGCGACGGTGTTCGTGGTGGGGCTGGGTTTTTTCATTCAGATCACCGGTATCAACGCGATCGTCTACTACAGCCCCCGGCTCTTCGAGACGATGGGCTTCAGCGGGTACGCCGCGCTGTTGGTGCTGCCCGCGCTGGTGCAGTGCTGCGCGCTCGCGGCGGTGTTCGTCTCGCTGCTACTGGTCGACCGGGTGGGGCGCCGCCCGATTCTTCTGACCGGCATCGCGGTGATGATCGCCGCCAACGTGCTGCTGGTCGGGGTCTTCTGCGGCGCCGACGTCCTGGGCGCGGCGGTGCCCTACCTCCAGTTCGGCGGGGTGGTGGCCTTCACGGTCGGCTACACGTTCGGGTTCGGTTCGCTGGTGTGGGTCTATGCCGGCGAAAGCCTGCCGGCACGGCTGCGCTCGATGGGCTCCTCGGCGATGCTGTCGGCAAACCTGCTGGCCAACGCCGTGGTGGTCGGGGTGTTTTTGACGCTGCTGGAGCGGCTCGGCGGTGCGGGCACGTTCACCGTGTTCGCGGTGATGGCGGTGGCCAGTTTCGCGTTCGTCTACCGCTACGCCCCGGAGACCAAGGGCCGCCAACTCGAAGACATCCGCCACTACTGGGAGAACCACGGCCGATGGCCCGAACCGACGCCGACGGAGAAGCGATGACCCTGATCGCGGCCGGCGCCGTCGTCCTCGACGGCCGGGTGGTGCGCCCCGGCTGGGTGCAGACCGCCGGCGGCGACATCCTCGCCGCCGGGGCGGGACGCCCCGACGGTGTCGACGTCGACCTGCCGGAGTCGGTGGTCCTACCCGGTTTCGTCGACATGCACTGTCACGGCGGCGGCGGCGCCGCCTATCCGCATCATCCCGAGCAGGTCGCGGGGTTTCATCGCCGTCACGGCACCACCAGCACCCTGGCGAGCCTGGTCACCGCGGCCCCGGCGGATCTGCTGGCCGGGGTGCGCCGCCTCGCCGCTGCCACCGCCGCCGGCACCGTCGCGGGCATCCACCTGGAGGGGCCCTGGCTGAGTGCGGCGCACTGCGGTGCACACGACCCGGCCCTGCTGCGCGCACCCGACCCCGCCGAGATCGCCGCGCTGCTCGACGCCGCCGACGGCACGATCCGGATGGTGACGCTGGCCCCGGAGCTGCCCGGCGCCGACGACGCGATCCGCCAGTTCATCGACGCGGGCGCGGCGGTGGCGCTCGGCCACACCGACGCCACCTATGAGCAGACCCGCCGGGCCCTCGACGCGGGCGCCACCGTGGGCACCCACCTGTTCAACGCGATGCGCCCGATCCATCAGCGCGAGCCCGGGCCGGTGCTGGCGCTGCTGGAGGATCCGCGGGTCACCGTGGAGCTCATCGCCGACGGGGTGCACGTGCATCCGGGGCTGATCCGGCGGGTGATCGACACCGCCGGACCCGATCGGGTGGCGCTGGTGACCGACGCGATGGCGGCGGCCGGTTGCGCGGACGGACGCTACGACCTCGGCGGGCAGGACGTCGACGTCGCCGGCGGGGTGGCCCGTTTGGCCGGGACCGCCACCATCGCCGGCAGCACCGCCACCGGTGCGCAGTTGCTGCGCGCCGCGGTGCAGCACAGCGCGCTGGGTTTCGACGCGGCGTTGGCGGCCGCGACCCAGATGACCGCGACCACCCCGGCGCGCACGCTGCGCCTGTCGCGGGTCGGCAGTCTGCGGCGCGGGCTGCGCGCCGACCTGGTGGTGCTCGACCGGCACCTGCAGGTGCAGCGGGTGATGGTCGACGGGCACTGGGTGCCTGAGGCGGCCTGCTAGCGTCGGGGCCGTCAACCCCTGACACCGGACGAGGGGCGCCGTACCCGGCCAGCGACAAGACGGCGTCGACGGAGGTGGGTGATGGCCTGGGTGATTCTCGTGCTCTCCGGGGCGTTGGAGGCGGTGTGGGCGACGGCGTTGGGTCGCTCCGACGGGTTCTCCCGTCTGGTGCCGACGCTGGTTTTCGCGGTCACCTCGGTGCTGTCGGTGGTGGGGCTGGCGTTCGCGATGCGGGAGCTGCCCACCGGCACCAGCTATGCGATCTGGGTGGGCATCGGGGCGTCGTTGACGGTGGCCTACGCCATGATCAGCGGCGCCGAGGCGGCGTCGGTGGCGAAGGTGCTGCTCATCGGCGGGGTCATCGGGTGTGTGATCGGGTTGCGGCTGGTCGCCTGAAGGCGCCTAAAGGCGCCGGGGCCGGCCAGCGGCGGCTAGTGTCGGCTAGCGTCGGCTAGCGTCGTCGCAGCAACCGGGACAGGCCGAGCGCGCCGAGCGCGCCCGCGGCGGCCGAGACCAGCACCTGGGAGGTCCGCAGGTCGATCTCGGCGTGCTCGCGCGGAGTGATCACCGCCGGTCCCGGCGGGGCGACCGGCGCGGCGGCCATGTTCTCCGCCGACGTCGCCGCCCAGGCGGTGGCGAACAGCACCAGCCGCGCGGTGACATAGGCGAAGACCATCACCCCGAGCACCGGGCCGAAGGTGGCGCCGGCGGGGCTGTTGAGCACCGACCGCAGATAGATCGAGGCGAACTGTTTGAACACCTCGAACCCGACCGCGGCCAACACCCCGGCCCGCATGGAACTGACGAAACTCACCGACTCGCGGGGCAGGCGCGCGATCATCCAGGTGAACAGCAGCCACGACACCGCCAGCGACACCAGCAGCGAGGCCAGCCACAGCAGCGGCCCCAGTGCCGAGACGTGCGGCACCCCCAGCCAGCGCAGCACGGCCGCCATCACCGACGGGCTGCCCAGAGCGGTCAGGCCGATGGTGATCATGGTCAACAGGAACGCCGACACCATGGTCGCCAGGTCGGCGAACTTCCGTTTGACGAACGGCGGCAGCTCGACGCGCTGCAGCCACATCTGGCTCAACGCCGAGCGCAGCTTGTCCATCCAGCTCAGCCCGGCCCACAGGGCCACCACCAGACCGATCAGCCCGATGGAGGTGCGGGACTCGATGGCGCTGTCGATGAGGTCGATCAACTGCTGGCCGACCGACCCCGAGACCGAGGCCCGGATCTGGCTCTCGATCTGCCCGAGCAGGTCGGGCCGGCTGGCCAACACGAAACCGCCGACCGCGAAACCCACCATCAGCAGCGGGAACAGCGCGAAGATCGTGTAGTAGGTCAGCCCGGCGGCATAGAAATTGCCCTGACATTCGGTGTAGCGCTCCTGGGTGCGCATCACCCGGTCGACCCAGCCGTACCGGGCCCGTAGACGATCGACGAGGCCGGGGGTGCTGCTGGACGAACTCACGGTGCCAAAAAACCCAATCGGTCGTAGACGCGGGCCACGGTGCCGGTGGCCACCTCGGCGGCGCGGGCCGCACCGGCGGCCAGCACCGACTCCAATTCGGCGCTGTCGGCGAGCAGCTCGTCGACCCGCGCCTTGATCGGGGTGAGGAACTCCACCACCGCCTCGGCGGTGTCCTTTTTCAGATCGCCGTAGCCGCGGCCGGCGTAGCCGTCGACGAGGGTGTCGATCGCCTCCCCGGTGACCGCCGACTGGATGGTCAACAGGTTCGACACGCCGGCCTTGGCCTCGGGGTCGAACCGGATGTCGCGGTCGGAGTCGGTGACCGCCGAACGGATCTTCTTGGCGGTCTTGGCCGGGTCGTCGAGCAGCGCGATGAGCCCCGCGTCGGTCGCCGCCGATTTGCTCATCTTCGCCGTCGGGTCGGCCAGGTCGTAGATCTTGGCGGTGGCCTTGGGGATGAGCAGCTCGGGCACCACCAAGGTGTCGGGGAACCGGGAATTGAACCGTTGTGCCACATCGCGGGCCAGCTCCAGGTGCTGGCGTTGATCCTCGCCCACCGGAACCAGTTCGGCGTCGTAGGCGAGCACGTCGGCGGCCTGCAGCACCGGGTAGGTGAACAACCCCACCGTCGCCGCATCGGTGCCCTGGCGCGCGGACTTGTCTTTGAACTGGGTCATCCGCGATGCCTGACCGAACCCGGTGAAACAGCCCAGCACCCAGGCCAGTTCGGCGTGGGAGTGCACGTGGCTCTGCACGAAGACGGTGCTGCGCGCCGGGTCGATCCCCAGCGCCAGGTACTGCGCCGCGGTGACCAGGGTCCGTCGACGCAGCGTGGCCGGGTCCTGCGGCACCGTGATGGCGTGCAGATCGACGACACAGAAGAACGCGTCGTGATCGTCCTGCAGATCCGCCCATTGCGTGATCGCGCCCAAGGCATTGCCCAGGTGCAGCGAATCGGAGGTGGGCTGCACACCGGAGAAGACGCGGGGCCGAGTCGCGGCGGATGCTGTGGTCGCGCTGGTCATGGTGTCCCGATCTTCGCACGCTGTGGCACCGTGGGCCGATCGGGGTCGCACCGCGACGCGCCCCGCCGGGCGCATCCGGGCGTGGCGGCGGCGCTGACCGGTTATCGTGACCTCACCGGCACTCGGCCCCGCCACGGTGAACGAGCCGAGCGGCCCGCCGACCATGAGGAAGGATTCCCGTCATGACCCAGAGCAGTGTCGCCGAACCCGAGATCGTGGTCGGCGAAGACGGTGGTCGCGAACAACTTTGGCCGCTGCCGACCGATCAGGACAGCCTGTTGAAGCTGCTGCATCTGTGCTTCGACGAGTACTGGGACGAGATCTGGTTCGGCATCATCATGCAGGGCGCGGCGTGGGAGGTGGCCGCCCCCAATGCCCCGACGAAGATCTCGGTGCTCGACGGCTACGCCACCGTCGACTTCGGCCGCTGGCATTTCCACCTGTGCATCGGCAAACACCTCGGCGCACCCCGCGAGCTGCGAACGGTGCGTCAGTGCGCACGCGCGGAGCTGTACCGCCGCTACGGCCGAGACGGTGACCCCAGCTCGTGGGGGGTGCGGCTCTACAACGGACGCGACGAGCAGATGATGACGATCATGTTGCCCAACCCGTTCCTCACCAACGACCAGCAGTTGCGCGCCGAACCGGTGTGGGAACAACTCGAGCTGTGGGACCGGCTGCGCGCGGAGTTCCTCGGGCTCGACCCCGACCCGCTGGACCGCACCGGCGCCCGCATCACCTGCGGCTGAACCGGCCACGCTGGAGGACCCCTACCGCGGCGGGGTCTCCCAGGTGCTCGGCATCATCGGCACCGCGGTGGCACCGGTGTCCTGACCGGCCCCGTCGTCGGCGACGGCGGTGAGCCCGCCCGCGCGGGCGGCGCCGTCGTGCGCGGCGGTGCCGGCGAACCCCAGCGGACCCGCCCCGGCCGCGGAGGCACTCACCGGCGGTGGGCCGTCGAGTTCCTGGTCCAACGTCATGTACTCGTGGCCGCGGCCGATCATGTCGAGCTTGTCGCGGTGTCGACGCCGATACCGCTGGCGCGTCTTCTCCTCGGCCTCGGTGGCCGCCTGCGCCGCGGTCTCGTCGGGTTTGGGTTTGCGTCGGCGGGACCGCGCGGCCGCGCTGGCCTGGGCCTCCATCCCCATGTTGGCCACCATGTAGGAGTACAGCGGCGGCCCGGCCGGGGTCGGGGGCGGCCCCGGGG
>NZ_NCXO01000023.1 GCF_002104795.1 Mycolicibacillus koreensis | reverse complement strand
GGGTACGCGTAACCTGCGGACAAGCCCCGCCGACCCGGCCGTGCCCGAGCAGTTCCGGATCCGGCGGGCCAAACGGGAACGGCTGCTCGCCGAGGGCCGCGACCCCTACCCGGTCGAGGTGGCGCGCACCCACACCCTGGCGGAGGTGCGCGCCGCGCACCCGGACCTCCCGGTCGACACCGCCAC
The DNA here is from genome assembly GCF_002104795.1 of Mycolicibacillus koreensis. Taxonomy (GTDB): domain Bacteria; phylum Actinomycetota; class Actinomycetes; order Mycobacteriales; family Mycobacteriaceae; genus Mycobacterium; species Mycobacterium koreense. The sequence goes on along the minus strand of NZ_NCXO01000023.1, from coordinate 60,547 downwards.
CGGCGAGCACGTCGGGGTGGCCGGGCGGGTGGTGTTCTCACGGAACTCCGGCAAACTGTGCTTCGCCACCCTGCAGGAGGGCGACGGCACCCAGTTGCAGGCGATGATCAGCCTGGCCCGGGTCGGTCAGGACGAACTCGACCGCTGGAAGACCGACGTGGACCTCGGCGACATCGTGTTCGTCCACGGGGAGGTGATCAGTTCCCGGCGCGGCGAACTGTCGGTGCTGGCCGACTCCTGGCAGATGGCGTCGAAGGCGCTGCGGCCGCTGCCGGTCACCCACAAGGACATGAGCGAGGAGCTGCGCGTCCGGCAGCGCTACGTCGACCTGATCGTGCGCCCGCAGGCCCGCACCGTCGCCCGCCAGCGCATCGCGGTGGTGCGCGCACTGCGCCACGCGCTGGAGCGGCGTGGCTTCGACGAGGTCGAGACCCCGATGCTGCAGGTGCTCGCCGGCGGTGCCGCGGCCCGGCCGTTCGTCACCCGCTCCAACGCCTTGGACACCGAGCTGTATCTGCGGATCGCACCGGAGCTGTTTTTGAAACGCTGCGTGGTCGGCGGTTTCGACAAGGTTTTCGAGCTGAATCGCGTGTTCCGAAATGAAGGAGTTGATTCCACTCATTCACCGGAATTTTCGATGCTGGAAACCTATCAGGCCTACGGCACCTACGATGATTCGGCGATCACGACCCGTGAACTCATTCAAGAGGTCGCCGACGAAGCGATCGGGACGCGCCAGGTGCCCCTGCCCGACGGCAGCACCTACGACATCGACGGTGATTGGGCGGCGGTGGAAATGTATCCGTCGCTGTCGGAGGCGCTCGGCGAGGAGATCACCCCGCAGACGCCTGCGGAGCTGCTGTGGAAAATCGCCGATCGCCTCGGGGTGGAAATTCCCACGGACCGGGGTTTCGGGCACGGGAAACTCGTGGAGGAACTCTGGGAACACACCGTGGGCTCCACGTTGAGTGCCCCGACCTTTGTCCGCGACTTCCCGGTCGAGACCACGCCATTGACCCGCCAGCATCGCAGCAAGCCCGGTGTCACCGAGAAATGGGACCTATACCTGCGGGGATTCGAACTGGCCACCGGGTATTCGGAGTTGGTCGACCCGGTCATCCAGCGTGAGCGCTTCGTCGCGCAGGCCCGGGCGGCCGCCGCCGGCGACGACGAGGCGATGGCGCTCGACGAGGATTTCCTCGCCGCCATCGAGCACGCGATGCCGCCGTGTACGGGCACCGGAATGGGTATTGACCGACTCCTGATGGTATTAACGGGATTGTCAATTCGAGAGACGGTTTTGTTCCCGATTGTTCGCCGTCACGGTAATTGAATGCGCCCGCGATCGGACATTATCCAATGCGCTATCCTTTCGGGGAAACACCGCGACGGTGTTTAAGTGCCCGGGGGTATGGCGAAAGGATTGCGTGCGCTGATGGCGAAAAAAGTTACGGTGACCCTGGTCGATGATCTCGATGGTGCCGCCACCGCCGACGAGACCGTCGAATTCGGGTTGGACGGGGTCTCCTATGAGATCGACCTGTCGACGAAGAATGCCGACAAGTTGCGCAATGATCTGAAGAAGTGGATCGAGTCGGCTCGCCGGGTCGGCGGGCGGCGTCGGGGCCGGTCGACCAGCGGCCGCCGTGGCGCGATCGACCGCGAGCAGAGCGCGGCGATCCGCGAATGGGCGCGCCGCAACGGCCACAACGTGTCCACCCGCGGGCGCATCCCCGCCGAGGTGATCGAGGCGTTCCACGCGGCGAGCTGAGTCCGCGCCCGCCCCCCGGGGCGGGTTTTCGCTGGTGGCGAACCGATCGGCGGGGTGATTCGGGAAGCGTCGGTCGGCGCCCCGGCGTTACTCCCGTGTGGCCGGATGCGTTCCGGGCACGGCAAGGGCAGGTCACGGGTGCGCCGGGGCCCGCCGGCGATCGCCGGGGTCCACCGGGGTGCGCGCCGCACGCCGATCGGGCACCGTCGGGTCCCCGCCGTGCGCGTGCCGTTGCGGGCACCGCGCGGTAGGAAGCCCGGCCTGCCGCCACTACAGTGGACGGCAGGTGCGCATGCCGACCGTGGCACCTATATGTAGGGAGAGCAGGTAACCACCGATGTTCGAGAGATTCACCGACCGGGCACGTCGGGTTGTGGTCTTGGCCCAAGAAGAGGCCCGGATGCTCAACCACAATTACATCGGCACCGAGCACATCCTGTTGGGTCTGATCCACGAGGGTGAAGGGGTCGCCGCCAAGTCGCTGGAGTCGCTGGGGATCTCCCTGGAGGGGGTGCGCAGCCAGGTCGAGGAGATCATCGGCCAGGGCCAGCAGGCACCGTCCGGGCACATCCCGTTCACCCCGCGCGCCAAGAAGGTGTTGGAGCTGAGCCTGCGCGAGGCGCTGCAGCTCGGCCACAACTACATCGGCACCGAGCACATCCTGCTCGGGTTGATCCGGGAGGGCGAGGGCGTGGCCGCCCAGGTGCTGGTCAAACTGGGCGCGGAGCTGACCCGGGTGCGCCAGCAGGTCATCCAGCTGCTCTCGGGGTATCAGGGCAAGGAGACCGCCGAGGCCGGCACCGGCGGACGGGGCGGGGAGTCCGGCTCGCCGTCCACCTCGCTGGTGCTCGACCAGTTCGGCCGCAACCTCACCGCCGCCGCCGCCGACGGCAAGCTCGACCCGGTCATCGGCCGGGAGAAAGAGATCGAGCGGGTCATGCAGGTGCTGTCCCGGCGCACCAAGAACAACCCGGTGCTCATCGGTGAGCCCGGGGTGGGCAAGACTGCCGTCGTCGAGGGGCTCGCGCAGGCCATCGTCAACGGCGAGGTCCCCGAGACACTCAAGGACAAACAGCTCTACACCCTGGATCTGGGTTCGCTGGTCGCGGGCAGCCGCTACCGCGGGGACTTCGAGGAACGCCTGAAGAAGGTCCTCAAGGAGATCAACACCCGCGGCGACATCATCTTGTTCATCGACGAGCTGCACACGCTGGTCGGTGCCGGCGCCGCCGAGGGCGCGATCGACGCCGCCAGCATCCTCAAGCCGAAGCTGGCCCGCGGCGAGTTGCAGACCATCGGCGCGACCACCCTCGACGAGTACCGCAAGTACATCGAGAAGGACGCCGCGCTGGAACGCCGGTTCCAGCCGGTGCAGGTCGGCGAGCCGTCGGTGGAGCACACCATCGAGATCCTCAAGGGCCTGCGGGACCGCTACGAGGCCCACCACCGGGTGTCGATCACCGACCCCGCGCTGGTGGCCGCGGCGACCCTGGCCGACCGCTACATCAATGACCGGTTCCTGCCGGACAAGGCGATCGACTTGATCGACGAAGCGGGGGCGCGGATGCGGATCCGCCGGATGACCGCGCCGCCGGACCTGCGCGAGTTCGACGAGAAGATCGCCGACGTGCGCCGGGAGAAGGAATCGGCGATCGACGCCCAGGACTTCGAGAAGGCCGCCAGCCTGCGTGACCAGGAGAAGCAACTGGTCGCCCAGCGCAGTGAGCGCGAAAAGCAATGGCGTTCCGGGGATCTCGACGTGGTCGCCGAGGTCGACGACGAGCAGATCGCCGAGGTGCTGGGCAACTGGACCGGGATCCCGGTGTTCAAGCTCACCGAGGCGGAGACCACCCGGCTGTTGCGGATGGAAGATGAGCTGCACAAGCGGATCATCGGCCAAGACGACGCGGTCAACGCGGTGTCCAAGGCGATCCGGCGTACCCGCGCCGGGCTGAAGGACCCGAAACGGCCGTCGGGGTCGTTCATCTTCGCCGGTCCGTCCGGGGTCGGCAAGACCGAGCTGTCCAAGGCGCTCGCGGAGTTCCTGTTCGGCGACGACGACGCGCTCATCCAGATCGACATGGGCGAGTTCCACGACCGGTTCACCGCCTCGCGGCTGTTCGGCGCCCCCCCGGGCTACGTCGGCTACGAGGAGGGCGGCCAGCTCACCGAGAAGGTGCGGCGCAAGCCGTTCTCGGTGGTGCTGTTCGACGAGATCGAGAAGGCGCACCAGGAGATCTACAACAGCCTGCTGCAGGTCCTCGAGGACGGTCGGCTCACCGACGGGCAGGGCCGCACGGTCGACTTCAAGAACACCGTGTTGATCTTCACCTCCAACCTGGGGACCTCCGACATCTCCAAGGCGGTCGGCCTGGGCTTCACCCAGGGCGGCGGGGAGAACAACTACGAGCGGATGAAACTCAAGGTCAACGACGAGCTCAAGAAGCACTTCCGGCCTGAGTTCCTCAACCGGATCGATGACATCATCGTGTTCCACCAGTTGACCCGCGAGGAAATCATCCAGATGGTGGACCTGCTGGTGGGCCGGGTGGCCACCCAGCTCAAGGCCAAGGACATGGCCCTGGAGCTCACCGATGCGGCCCGCTCGCTGTTGGCCAAGCGCGGCTTCGACCCGGTGCTCGGTGCGCGGCCGTTGCGGCGCACCATCCAGCGCGAGATCGAAGACCAGCTCTCGGAGAAGATCCTGTTCGAAGAGATCGGGCCGGGGCAGCTGATCACCGTCGACGTGGACAACTGGGACGGCGAGAGCTCCGGGGAGGACGCGGTGTTCACCTTCACCGGGACCGCCAAACCGACCGAGCCCACCGACGCCGACCTGGCCAAGGCCACCTCGGAGTAACGCGAAAGGCCAGCTGGCGTCAGCGCTGCCGCGGCAGCATCCCGAAGACCTGACGGGCGATCTGGATGACCCAGCCGGCCACCAGCGGCCCATGGTCGCGCGGCCAGTTCAACTGGAAGCTGACCACCCACGGCTGACCGGCGCTGTCGACTGCGTACCAGCTGAACGTCAGATCCCCGGGCAGCCCACCGGCTTTCGCGCCGATGTAGGGCCAGTCGTTGCGGTTGAGTTTGATCCCGGCGACCGCGGACAGGATCTCGGTGACCGGCGCGGCCGCGCCGGTCGCGCCCTGCTGCAAGGCGACGTGCACCCGGCAGATGTCCTCGGCGCTGCCGTACCACTCGGCGCCGTACTTCGACGCCGGCGTGTGGGCGCGCACCGGATCCGGTTGGTAGGGACGGGAATTGGCTTCCCGGAGCAGTTCGGCGCGGCCCGCAGCGTTGGCGGTGCGCCACTGTTCACGCAGATCCGGTTCCCCCCAGCCGACCGAGAACAGCTCGTACATGGTCGGAAACGGCGTCATGCTGGCCGGGTCGTGGTGGCCGGTGTCGACAAGCGCCTGCTCGACGGCGTGGGTGCCGACCCGGTCGATGAGCAGGTCGGTGGCCATGTTGTCGCTGGTGGCGATCATCTTCTCGGCGGCGGTGCGCACCGTCACCTGCGCCCCGGCGGGCAAGTCCTGAAAACCCGAGGACCCCACCGCCTTGGACCGGTGGGTGATGGTCAACGGGTCGTCCCAGCTCACGGTGCCGGCCTTCACCGCCGAGGCCACCGCGTAGAGCACGTACAGTTTGAAAATCGATGCCAGCGGCAGGGATTCGGTCGTGTTGGCGCCGGCGACCGGCTCACAGCGACCGTCGACGACCTTGGCCGCCTGATAGGAGTAGCGCGCCCCGGTGCCGGCGAGCACCGCGTCGACGTCGGCGAAGGAACCCACCTGCGGCTTATGGGTGGTGACCTCGAACTGGCGCACCAACCCGTCGTCGCCGACCCGCAGTTCGACGTCCTGGCGGGCACCGTAGGAAGCCCGCAGGTGCAACGTGGCGCTGCTGGCGCGCACCTCCACGTCGTCGACGGTGTAGGGGCGGTCCCACCACAGCGAGTCGAGTCGTTCGACGACCTCGTCGACCTTCTTCGGAGTGGCCAGGGTGGCCACCGACTGGGGCCCGATCGGCCAGTCGGAGTTGAGCATGTCCAGGGTCTGCTGGGCCCGCAGCCCCGGCGGGGTGCCGGTGTTGACCTGGGTCACCCGCGCACCGGGTTGGTTCGCGCCCGGCGACGGGGCGGCCGGTGAGGTGCATCCACCGACCAGCGCCGCGCTCACCGCGACAACCAGTGCCGCCGCCCCCGAGCGTCCGGCGCCGACCCGCCCGCAATGCCCGAAGGGCCAGGAACGGCTGAAACGGCTAAGCCTGGGCACCGGCTGGCGTGACGTCGAGGACCACCTCGAATTCCAGCAGGGAAGCACCGGTCGCCACCGCGGAGCGGTCGCTGCTGTGGGCGTCGGCGGCCCGGCCGGTCGCCCAGGCCTGAAACGCCTCATCGGACTCCCACTGGGTGACCACGAAGTAGCGGTCGTCCCCCGCGGTGGGGCGCAGCAGCTGAAACCCGAGGAAACCCGGCGAGGTCTCCACCGTGTGGGCGCGCTGGGCGAACCGCTTCTCCAACTCGGGACCCGCACCGGGCGGCACATCGATAGCGTTGATCTTCACCACTGGCATGCCCGCCAGGCTACCGTGCCTGCCGGGACGCTCCGGTGGGCACGCAAGACTGGCCACATGGGTATCACCGCATCGGAGCTGTTGACCTACCGCGGCGGGCAGGGCGCTCCGCTGGTGCTGGTGCACGGTCTGATGGGCCGGGGCGCCACCTGGTCGCGGCAGTGGCCGTGGCTGGCCGGTTTCGGGGCGGTCTACACCTACGACGCGCCCTGGCACCGGGGCCGCGACGTCGACGACCCGCATCCGATCGACACCGACCGGTTCGTCGCCGACCTCGCCGACGCGCTCACCCCGCTGCGCCGACCCGCCACCCTGGTCGGTCACTCGATGGGGGCGCTGCACTCGTGGTGTCTGGCCGCCGCCCGGCCCGAGTTGGTCACCGCGCTGGTCGTCGAGGACATGGCGCCGGACTTCCGGGGGCGCAGCACTGGACCGTGGGAGCCGTGGCTGCGTGCCCTGCCGGTGGAATTTCCCACCGCAGACCAGGTTTACGACGAGTTCGGCCCGGTCGCCGGGCGGTACTTCCTGGAGGCCTTCGACCGCACCGAAACCGGGTGGCGGCTGCACGGTCATCCGCAACGCTGGATCGAGATCGCCGCGCAGTGGGAGCGGCGCGACTACTGGCAGCAGTGGCGGGCGGTCACCGCCCCGGCGCTGCTGCTGGAGGCGGGCAACTCGGTCACCCCGCCGGGGCAGATGCGCACCATGGCCGAGATCGGGGCGCACTGCAGCTATCTGGCGGTTGCCGACGTCGGTCACCTGATCCACGATGAGGCGCCGCGGCGCTACGGCGAGGCGGTGACGGCGTTCCTGCACGCCCACCACCGGTGAGGCCTCAGCCCTCCCCGGGCAGAGCGAACCGGCCGTCGCCGGTGCGGCGCACCAGCCCGTCGGCCAGAAGTGACGCCAACGCCCGCTGCCGTTGCTCGTCGTCGGCCGGCCACGCCAGGTCCAGGTCGTGTTGGCCCACCGGGGATGTGGCGGCCCGCAACACGTCGAGCAAGCGACCCCGGACCTGACGGTCGGTGCCGGCGTAGCGCTGGGCGGGCCGCGGCGGCGTCGTCGACGCCGGGTAGTCGCGTTCGCGCCACGCGCAGCGCGACAGCGGGCAGACCGTGCAGCGCGGCTTGCGGGCGGTGCACACGATCGCGCCGAGCTCCATCAACGCCGCCGAGTACACCGGGGCACGGCCGTCGTCGGGCAGCAGGGCGGCGACCTCGGCGTGGTCGCGTCCCGGCGCGGGGGACGCCGCGTCGGCCACGCCGCGCACCGCACGCGCGATCACCCGGCGCACGTTGGTGTCGACCACCGGAACGGACTGGCCGTAGGCGAAACACGCCACCGCCCGCGCGGTGTAGGCGCCCACCCCGGGCAGCGTGAGCAACGTGTCCACCGCCCGCGGCACCTCGTCACCGTGATCCTCGGCGATGACCCGCGCGCATGCGTGCAGTCGGGTGGCGCGGCGCGGATAGCCCAGCTTGCCCCAGGCGCGCAGCACGTCGGCGGGGCTGGCCGCCGCGGTCGCCGACGGTGTCGGCCAGCGGGTCACCCACTGCGTCCACACCGGAAGCACCCGTGCCACCGGGGTCTGCTGCAGCATGAACTCGCTGACCAGGATCTTCCACGGGCTCACCGCGGGATCGCGCCACGGCAGATCCCGGCGCGACCGGCCGTACCAGTCGCACAGTTCGGTGGCCGGGATCGTCATTGGGGGGCACTGGTGTGTGGGCGCCGCCGGGCGGCGGTGCAGAATGTCGACCATGCCGAATTCGAATCCGAGGTCCGCGTGGAAGGCACTCGCCGAGGGTAACCAGCGCTTCGTCGCCGGCACCCCCGAGCACCCCAGTCAGAGCATCGAGCGCCGCGCCAGCCTCGCCGGCGGGCAGGCCCCGATCGCGGTGGTGTTCGGCTGCGGCGACAGTCGGGTGGCCGCCGAGATCATCTTCGATCAGGGCCTCGGCGACATGTTCGTGGTGCGCACCGCCGGCCACGTCATCGACTCCGCGGTGCTCGGCTCGATCGAATTCGCGGTGACCGTGCTCGACGTGCCGCTGGTCGTGGTGCTCGGCCATGACCGCTGCGGTGCGGTCAAGGCCGCCCGCTCCGCGCTCGATGACGGCGTCATTCCGGGCGGCTACCTGCGCGATGTCGTCGAGCCGGTGACCAGCTCGATCCTGCTGGGCCGCCGCGAAGGCCTCGAGAGCATCGACGACCTGGAGGCCCGCCACGTCAACGAGACCGTGGTGCAGCTGCGGGAGCGCTGCCCGGTCATCGCCGAACGGCTCGACGCGGGCGCGCTGGCGATCGTCGGGGCGACCTACCATCTCGCCGACGGGGCGGTGGAGCTGCGCGACTATCTCGGCGACATTGGAGTCTAGAGGAGTCTAGAGGCCGCCTAGAGGCCGTCTGAGGCCGTCTGGGGCCGCCTGAGGCCGCCTGAGGCCGTCTGAGGGGCGGGCGCGTTAGCGCGCCGAGGTCACGGTGAGGTTGCGACACGCCGAGAGCGATCGGACGTGTTGTGCTGACCTGGGCTTACCGTGATGAGGTGTTGGATTTGGAACCGCAAGGCCCGCTACCACCGAAGATCTATTGGCGGCGCCGGGGGCTGGCGCTCGGCATCGTGGCGGCGGTTCTCGCCGTGGTGGTCGCGATCGTGTTCGCGATCATGCACGGCGGCTCCGACTCCTCGGATAACCCCGACGCCGCCGGCACCGAGCAACCGGAGGCCGTGCCGCCGGAGGGCAAGACCCCGGTGGTGCCGCCCGCCTCCGAGAGCGCCCCGCCCCAACCGACCCCGACCGAGGCGGTGACACCGCCGCCGGTGCTCAAAGACGGCGACGACTGCCCGGATTCGGCGCTGGCGGTCAAGGGGCTGACCAGTCAGCCGGGTTACACCGTCGGCGAGCAACCGAAGTTCACCATGGTGGTCACCAACATCGGGCTGGCCACCTGTAAACGCGACGTCGGCGCGGCGGTGCTGGCCGCCTACGTGTACTCGCTGGACAACCAGCGACTCTGGTCCAACCTCGACTGTGCCCCCTCCAACGAGACCCTGGTGAAGGATTTCACCCCCGGCGAGCAGGTGGTCACCAACGTCACCTGGACCGGCACCGGGTCCAAGCCCCAGTGCCCGCTGCCGCGGGAGCCGATCGGCCCGGGCACCTACAACCTGGTGGTGCAGTTGGGCAATCTCCGGTCGGCGGCGGTGCCGTTCGTGTTGGCCGAGCCCGGCGCGGAGAACCCGCCCGCCCAACCCGAGCAGCCGCAACAACCCGGCGAGCAGCAGCCCGGCGAGCAGCCGACCGGCCCCCCGCCGGGGCCGGTGCCGGAGGTGCCGCACATGCCCGGCGGTTAGCCGGGCCGGTCGACGATCGTCGACTCCGCGAGCTGGGAGAGCCCCTCGCGGACGTGGCGGGCCCACATGGCCCCGATCCCCTCCACCGACTGCAGGTCGGTGGCGCTGGCCGCCAGCAGGCCCTGCAGCGAACCGAACGCGCGCACCAGCAGATCGGCGTGGGCGAACTGCAGCCGGGGGATCCCGGCCATCGCCCGGTAGCCGCGCGGGCTCACTGCGGAATCCTGGGCGGCGTCGGTGGAGGGGTAGCCGAACACCCGCGCCAGCACCGTGAAGTCCAGCAGTTCGGTGTCGGTGAGCGCGTCGAGCTCATCGAGCACGCAGGTCAGCTGCGCCTCGCTCAGCGGTTGCGGGTTGGCGTGGTAGTCGCGGACGATCAGCGCCCGCGCGGAGTCGTTGTCGCCCATCAGCTCCTCGAGCTGTAGGCGCAGCTGCCGCCCGTCGGTGCCCAGCTCGACCACGTCGTAGTCGATCTCCAGGCCGATGCGCCGGACCAGCTCCAGGCGCTGCACCACGGTCATCGCGTCGCGCAGCGTCGCGAAGTCCTCGATCTCGGCGCCGGAGAGCTGCCGGCTCACCTCGTCGAGGCGGGCCCGGAACCGCTCCAGGGTGGCGATGGCCTGGTTCGCGCGGGACAGGATCGTCGCCGAGTCGGTCAACACGTGGCGCTCCCCGCCGGCGTAGACGGTGACGATGTTCATCGAATGGCTCACCGACACCACCGGCAGGCCGGTCTGCACGGCGGTGCGCTCCGCCGACCGGTGTCGGGTCCCGGACTCGTCGGTGGGAATCGACGGGTCCGGCACCAGCTGCACGTTGGCGCGCAGGATCCGGCTACCGTCGGTGGACAGCACCACCGCGCCGTCCATCTTCGCCAGCTCCCGCAGCCGGGTCGGTGCGTAGCGCACGTCCAGCGAGAAGCCACCGTCGCAGATCGCCTCGACCCCGTCGTCGTGGCCGAGCACGATGATCGCCCCGGTGCGCCCGCGCAGGATGCGTTCCAGCCCGTCGCGCAGGGCGGTGCCCGGGGCCAGCCGGGCCACCACCTCCCGCAGCGGGGATGCACTCTCAGCGGTCACAGCAGACCATTGTGCTCGTCGTGCCCGTCGCCGATGTGCGGTGGCGGCGCATCCACCAGACGCAGCGGCGCCGGCCGGGGCCGGCGGGGCCGGGCGAGGTCGCTCAGGTGGCGCAGCGCGGTGACGATGTCGGCGGCCTCACGCACCCGCAGCCCGGCCGGGACCTTGCCGGCGCCGCGCCCCGGCGGGGCCAGCGCGGTGTGAAAACCCAGCCGAGCGGCCTCGGCGAGGCGCCGATCCATCCCGGCCACCGGCCGCAGGTCACCGGCGAGCCCGACCTCGCCGATCATCACCACGCTCGACGGCAGCGGCAGGTCGGCGTGCGCGGAGGCCAACGCCGTCGCGACCGCCAGATCGGTCGACGGGTCGGTCAGCCGCATCCCGCCGACCGTGGACAGATAGATGTCGCTGGCCGCGACCGGCAGGCCGGCGTGCTTGTCGAGCACCGCGGCGATCATCGCGGTGCGGGCCGGGTCGATGCCGCTGACCGCGCGCCGCGGCGGCCCGCCGGCCGGCGTGGTCAACAACGCCTGCACCTCGCCGACCAGGGGGCGCTTGCCGTCGAGTTTCACCGTGATCGCGGTGCCGGGCACCGGGTCGCCGCGCTGGTCGAGGAAGAGCCCCGACGGGTCGGCCACCCCTTCGATGCCGTCCTCGAGCAGCAGAAAGCAGCCCACCTCGTCGGCGCCGCCGAACCGGTTCTTGATGCCGCGCACCATCCGCAGCGACCCGTTGCGGTCCCCCTCGAAGTGCAGCACCACGTCGACGAGATGCTCCAGCGAGCGCGGGCCGGCGATCGCGCCGTCCTTGGTGACGTGGCCGACCAGGATCAGCGCCGTACCGGAGGATTTCGCCGCGGCGGTCAGCGCCGCGGTCGCCGCGCGCACCTGGGTGACCCCACCGATCACCCCGTCGGTGCCGGCGTCGGCGACGGTCTGCACCGAGTCGACGATCGCCAGGCTCGGCGCCACCGCGTCGAAATGCCCGAGGATGGTCTGCAGATCCGATTCGGCGGCCAGGAACACCTCGGGGTGGGTGCAGCCGGTGCGTTCGGCGCGCATCCGGATCTGACCGCCGGTCTCCTCACCGGAGACGTAGAGCGCGCGCCGTCCCGCCGCCGCCCACCGGTGGGCGGCCTGCAGCAGCAGTGTGGACTTGCCGACGCCGGGATCACCGGCGAGCAGGGTCACCGACCCGGGCACCACACCCCCGCCGAGCACCCGGTCCAACTCGTCGACGCCGGTCGGCTGATGCCAGGTCGGGTCGGGTTCGATCGTGCTGATCGAGACCGCCGGGCGAACCGGCGGGGCCGCGGCGCGGGCTCCGCCGGTGGTGAGCACGGCCACCTCCTCGACGCTGCCCCAGCTGCCGCAGTCCGGGCAGCGTCCCACCCACTTGGCGGTGACGTGCTGACACCGCGAACAGCGGAATTGCGAGCGTGCCTTGGCCACCCGATGACCGTATCGGCCGGCTCCGACAGGGCTGTAGCCGACGCGGCGCTTAGTCGGCGGGGACCTGCTGCGGTTCCAGCCCGGCCGAGACCGGCACCGCCAGCTTGATCGTGCCGACCTTCTCGAACTCGAATGTGAAGTCGTAGTTGATGCCGTTGGTGATCGGCTTTTTCAGCTCGAGCATGGCGGTGGCGTTGGTGACGTTGTCCTGCTTGGGGGTGCGGGTCTGGCCGGCCGGGGTGCCGATCAGCAGCCGTCCCGCCACCGGCACCTCCGGTTTCTTCGGCGACAGCGTCACCTTGCCGATCGGGGTGGTGACGTCGACGAGGTGTTCGACGGTCTCCAGCGAGTCGTTGGCGACGACCAGCACCAACTCCACCGTGGTGCCCGGCTGCAGGAAGTCGCCGCTCTGCTGGGCCTGGATGCGCACGTCGCGCAGCGCGATGTTCTTCGTCGTGGCCTCCGAGCCGTCCACCGCGGGCGCCTGGTCGGCGGTCTGGGAATGCTGCCCGGTCCCACAGCCGGACAACAGGGTGGCCAGCGCCAGGGCGCAGGCGGCCAGCCCGGCGGAGACGGCCGACGGGCGAGTGGTGGTCGATTTCACGGGATGGCCTCCTGCTCGGCGCTGCAGATCGCGCGGTGGCGTATCTGAACTCTCTCGAGAGTGCAGCGTAGTTGGTGGGCTCACCGGCACCCAAGAGGAGGTCGACAACCCGGTGTTCGCGGGCGGTCCCCTCGGCCGCCCGCGGGGTGCTGTGTACATGTATTTGCCGAGTTGTCAAGCCCCTTGAACCGACCGCCGTGCCCCTGACCTGCACCGTTGTTCAACGTGTGTCAGAACACCGTGTTAGCATGGAGGGGCGAAAGGGGCTCAATTCAGATGATTTTTAAGGTCGGAGACACGGTTGTCTATCCACACCACGGTGCCGCGCTGATCGAGGCGATTGAAACCCGGACCATCAAGGGCGAGCAGAAAGAGTATCTCGTCCTCAAGGTGGCGCAGGGCGACCTCACCGTTCGCGTGCCCGCCGAGAACGCCGAATACGTCGGTGTTCGCGATGTGGTCGGGCAGGAGGGTCTGGACAAGGTCTTCCAGGTGCTGCGGGCCCCCCACACCGAGGAGCCGACCAACTGGTCGCGCCGGTACAAGGCGAACCTGGAGAAGTTGGCGTCCGGTGATGTGAACAAGGTCGCCGAGGTGGTGCGCGACCTGTGGCGGCGTGACCAGGAGCGTGGTCTGTCCGCCGGCGAGAAGCGGATGCTGGCCAAGGCGCGCCAGATCCTGGTCGGGGAGTTGGCGTTGGCGGAGAACACCGACGACGCCAAGGCCGAGACCATTCTCGACGAGGTGCTCGCCGCCGCATCCTGACACGATGAGCACGGTTGCGGTGATCCCGGCCGCCGGGGCGGGCAAACGCCTCAAGGCCGGTGTTCCCAAGGCGTTCTTTCAGTTGGCCGGGCACACCCTGGTCGAGCGCGCGGTGGTCGGCATGCAGAAGTCCGGGGTGATCGACCGGGTGGTGATCGCGGTGCCCGCCGGGCGCACCGACGAGGCGAAGCTGATCCTCGGCGGTGCCGACGTGCCGGTCGAGGTCGTCGCCGGCGGCGCCACCCGCACCGAGTCGGTGCGCCTGGCCCTCGCGGCGGCCGGTGACCCGCGGTTCGTGCTGGTGCACGACGCCGCCCGCCCGCTGACCCCGCCGGAGCTGATCGTGCGGGTGGTCGAGGCGCTGCAGGCCGGCCACGAGGCGGTCATCCCGGGAATGGCGGTGGTCGACACGATCAAGGCCGTCGACGCCAACGGGGTGGTGCTGGGCACCCCGGAACGCTCCGGGCTGCGGGCCGTGCAGACCCCGCAGGGCTTCACCGCCGAGCTGCTGGCCCGCGCCTACGAGCGGGCCGGGGACACCGCGTTCAGCGACGACGCCGCGATGGTGGAGACCGTCGGCGGGCAGGTGCAGGTGGTCGACGGCGATCCGCTGGCGTTCAAGATCACCAACCCGTGGGACCTGAAACTGGCCCGCGCCCTGCTGGAGCGGTGAACCCGGTGGCGCCGCTGCCGCGGGTCGGACTGGCCAGCGATGTGCACCCGATCGAACCCGGTCGGCCCTGCGCCCTGCTCGGGCTGCTGTTCGACGACGCCGACGGCTGCAGCGGGCACTCCGACGGCGACGTCGCCGCCCACGCCCTCTGCGACGCGCTGCTGTCGGCGGCCGGGCTCGGCGACATCGGCGCGGTGTTCGGTGTCGACGACCCCCGCTGGCGCGGGGTGTCCGGGGCGCAGATGCTGCGCCACGTGCGCGGGCTGCTCGCCGACGCCGGGTTCACCGTCGGCAACGCCGCGGTCCAGGTGATCGGCAACCGGCCCAAGATCGGGCCGCGCCGCGAGGAGGCCCAGCGGCTGCTCTCCGGGCTGCTGGACGCCCCGGTGTCGGTCTCGGCGACCACCACCGACGGGCTCGGGCTCACCGGTCGCGGTGAGGGGATGGCCGCGATCGCGACCGCGTTGGTGGTGGGCAGCCGATAGCGCACGCCAGCCCGGTAAGCTGGCACGTCGTGACCGATCCCGCCCGTCTCCGGCTCCATGACACCGCGGCCGGTGCCGTGCGCGATTTCCAGCCGCTGCGGCCCGGGCACGTCTCGATCTACCTGTGCGGGGCGACCGTGCAGGATGTGCCCCACATCGGGCACGTCCGCAGCGGGGTGGCCTTCGACATCCTGCGCCGCTGGCTGACCGCGCGCGGCTACGACGTCGCGTTCATCCGCAACGTCACCGACATCGACGACAAGATCCTCACCAAGGCCGCCGCCGCGGGCCGGCCCTGGTGGGAGTGGGCGGCCACCCATGAGCGGGCCTTCACCGCCGCCTACGACGCCCTCGGGGTGGCACCCCCGTCGGCCGAACCGCGCGCCACCGGCCACATCACCGAGATGGTCGAGCTGATCGAGCGGCTCATCGCCGGCGGGCACGCCTACCGGGATCTGCGCGAAGGCGGCGGGGACGTCTACTTCGACGTGACGAGCTTCCCCGACTACGGGCAGCTGTCCGGGCACCGCATCGACGACGTGCACCAGGGCGAGGGCGTGGCCACCGGTAAACGCGACCAGCGTGACTTCACCCTGTGGAAGGGCGCCAAGCCCGGCGAGCCGTCCTGGCCGACGCCGTGGGGGCGCGGCCGGCCCGGCTGGCATCTGGAGTGTTCGGCGATGGCCAGGGCCTACCTCGGTCCGCAATTCGACATCCATTGCGGCGGCATGGATCTGATTTTCCCGCACCACGAGAACGAAATCGCCCAGAGTCGCGCCGCCGGTGACGGCTTCGCCGCATACTGGCTGCACAACGGCTGGGTCACCATGGGCGGGGAGAAGATGAGCAAATCGCTGGGCAACGTGCTGTCGATGCCGGCGGTGCTCTCCCGGGTGCGCGCCGCCGAACTGCGCTACTACCTCGGCAGCGCCCACTACCGGTCGATGCTGGAGTTCTCCGAGACCGCGCTGACCGACGCGGCGAAGGCCTACAGCGGCCTGGAGGACTTCCTGCACCGGGTGCACCGGCGGGCCGGATCGGTGCCGGTCGGCCAGTGGACCCCGCAGTTCGCCGCGGCCCTCGACGACGACCTGTCGGTGCCGGTCGCGCTGGCCGAGATCCACCACGCCCGCGCCGAAGGCAACCGGGCCCTCGACGCCGGGGACACCGACACCGCGCTGGCGCACGCCGGTGCGATCCGGGCGATGATGGGCATCCTGGGCTGCGATCCGCTCGACCAGCGGTGGGAGTCCCGCAGCGAATCGGCGGCGGCGCTGACCGCCGTGGACGTGCTGGCCCGCGCCGAGTTGGAACGGCGCGAGAGCGCTCGCGCCGACCGGGACTGGGCGCTGGCCGACGAGATCCGCGACCGGCTCAACGCGGCCGGCATCGAGGTCACCGACACCGGCGACGGCCCGCAGTGGTCGCTGGCCGAGCAGGGCGGATAGCGCGATGGCCGGCAACTCCCGACGTCGCGGCGCGGTCCGCAAACCCGGCACCAAAAAGGGGCCCACCGTCGGCTCCGGCGGGGTGCGCCGGCGCGGGCTGGAGGGCCGCGGCCCCACCCCGCCGGCCCACGAGCGGGCCTATCACCCGGCCGCCAAACGGGCGAAAAAGGCCGCCGCGGCGCAGGCGTCGCGGGCCGGGCGTCGCGGTGGTGACACCGAGACGGTGCTGGGCCGCAACCCGGTGCTGGAATGCCTGCGCGCCGGGGTGCCGGCGACCGCGCTGTATGTCGCGCTGGGCGCCGACGCCGACGAACGGCTCACCGAGGCCGTGCGCCGGGCCGCCGACTCCGGCATCGCGATCCTGGAGGTGCCCCGCACCGACCTGGACAAGCTCACCACCAACGGGCTGCACCAGGGGGTGGCGCTGCAGGTGCCGCCGTATGACTACGCCCACCCCGATGATCTGCTCGCCGTCTCCGCCCGGGCCGGCACCGCGCCGCTGATCGTGACGCTGGACAACATCTCCGATCCCCGCAACCTGGGGGCGATCGTGCGCTCGACCGCCGCGTTCGGCGGCGACGGGGTGGTGATCCCGCAGCGCCGCTCGGCGGCGGTCACCGCGGTGGCCTGGCGGACCAGCGCCGGTGCGGCCGCCCGGATCCCGGTGGCGCGGGCCACCAACCTCACCCGCACGCTGGTCGGCTACGCCCAGGCCGGTCTGCAGGTGGTCGGCCTCGACGCCGACGGTGACACCGCCGTCGACGACCTCGACGCCACCGGTCCGCTGGTGGTGGTGGTCGGCTCCGAGGGCAAGGGGCTCTCCCGTCTGGTGCGCCAGACCTGCGATCAGGTGGTGTCGATCCCGATGGTCGGTGCGACCGAGTCGCTCAACGCGTCGGTGGCCGCCGGGGTGGTGCTCGCCGAGGTGGCCCGGCAGCGCCGCCGGTGAACCCCGGGCGCTGGCGCGGCGCCGTCGCGACGCTGCTGGTGGGGCTGGTCGGGCTGGTCGGGCTGACCCTGCCGGCGGCTCCCCCCGCCGGAGCGGACCCGGGCGCCTTCGATCTGCAGGCCCACCGCGGCGGTCGCGGCGAAACCACCGAGGAGTCGCTGCCGGCGTTCGCCCACGCCCTGCAGGTCGGCGTCGACACCCTCGAGCTGGATGTGGTGCTCACCGCCGATGATCGGCCGCTGGTCTGGCACGACCCGGTGATCGAGGCGACGAAATGCCGCGACACCGCCCCGGCGGTCCCCGCCGACCCGCAGTTCCCCTACGTGGGCCGGGCCGTCGCGGAGCTGACGCTGAGCCAACTGCGCACCCTGGACTGCGGGCTGCCCCAGGCGCAGTTCCCGCAGGCGCGGGTCATCGCCCCCAACCGGCTGGCCACCCTGCCCGAGGTGTTCGCGCTGGCCGAGGGATACCGGGCGGCGGTGCGGTTCAACATCGAGACCAAGGTGTCCCCCGACGATCCGGCCGGTGCCCCGCAGGCGTCCGTCGCGGCGATCCTGGCGGCGGTGCGCGCCGCCGGTGTCGGCGACCGGGTGAGCATCCAAAGCTTCGACTGGCGGACCCTGCCACTGGTGCGCGCCGCCGACCCGGCGATCCCGCTGGTGGCGCTCTGGGAACCGCAGACCTGGCGACCCGGCTCGCCGTGGCTGGCCGGCATCGACCCGGCGGCGGTGCCCGATCCGCTGGCGGCGGTGAACCTTCTCGGCGCCGAGGTCGCCGCCCCGCCCTATCAGCTGGTCGACGCCGATTTCGTCGCCCGCGCCCACCGGATGGGGTTGACGGTGGTGCCGTGGACGGTCAACGACCCCGCCGCACTGCACACCCTGATCGACGCCGGCGTCGACGGGGTCATCACCGACTACCCGACGATGGCGCGCGGTGTGCTCGCCGAGCGCGGCATGCCGCTGCCACGTCCCTATGGTCAGTGAACCCCGGTCAGCCCCAAGGGTTTTCGCGTTGCCACAGGGTGGGGAAATGCATGGTCACCCCGTCGCGGCGGGCCAGCACGTCGAGCACCCGCAGGGTCGCGTCGAGGTCGTCGACGGCGTAGGGCAGCGCGCGCAGCCCGGCGGTGAGCGGACGGAAGAAATCGTCCCAGTGGGTGAGCACCACGGTGTGCGCGCCGACCGCGCCGACCGTCTCGTCCCAGTAGTCGCGCACATAGTGCTGCGGTTGCACGCCGAGCTGGCCGACGCCGAGATACACCACCTCGGCGCGGATCCCGTGCAGTGCCCCGCGGCGAAACCCGGCGCTGCCGGCCACCAGCAGCCGTCGCCCCGACGGCCGGTGGGCGATGAGCACCGACCACGCCTCCCCGCACCGGTACGCCGAGGCCCGCACCGGCGGGACCACCGGCGCGGCGATCACCCCGGGAAACCGGTCCGGCGGGCAGTGCGCCGACTCGATCAGCGTCACGGTGTAGCCGTCGAGGTCGATCGGCTCACCGGGCACCGCCACCGTCACGCGCTCGGCGGGTAGCCCGGCGCCGGCGCCGAGCTGGGCGGCCGATGAGCCCCCGACCAGCCGGGCGCCGGTGCGTGCGGCCACCACCGCCGAATCCAGCGCATGGTCGAGGTGGGTGTGCACCGGGATCACCGCGGCGAGCCGGTGGGCGCCGAGGCGGGCCAGGGCGCCGTCGATGCGGGCCGGTGCCGGGGCCACCGTCCCCAGCGCCACCCGGGCGAGTCCCGGGCGGCTGAAATAACCGTCGGTGAGCAGCATCGTCGCCCCGTCGTCGACGAGCAGCGTCGTCACCCCCGCCCAGGTGACCGCGAGCGGATCGTCGGGGCGCGCGGGCTCCACGGTGAACCGGCCCCGCAGGCGGGCCAGATCGGGACGACCGGGTTTCAGTCGCATCGGCGGGTGCGGTGAACCGGCTCAGACCTTGGGCACATCGCCGTCGCCGACCAACAGACGCACCGCCAGGTCCAGGCGCTTGGCCACGTCGGTCGCCGAAGCGCGGCGGGTCAGCCAGGCCAGCAGGTTCGACAACCACACATCGGAGATGACCCGGGCGATGTGGTACTGGTCCTCGGTCGGGTCGCCGTCGGCCATCGCCCGGGCGAACATCGAGTCGATGATCTTCTCGACGTGGTCGACCTCGGCGGCCGCCGAGGCGTCGGCGAACACATAGGCGCGGGTCATCGCCTCGGTCAGCAGCGGGTTGCGCTGGTTGGCGCGGTTGAGGCTGTTGATCAGCGAGCTGAGCCGCTCGAACGGGGTGTCCCCGCCGAGGGCGGCGCGGTCGGTGCGCTCGTCGATGCGCTCGAATTCCCGGCCGAGCGCGGAGACCAGCAGGTGCACCTTGGACGGGAAGTAGCGGTACAAGGTGCCCACCGCCACGTCGGCGCGGTCGGCCACCGCCCGCATCTGCACCGCCTCGTAGCCGCCCTTGGACGCGATCGCCATGGTGGCGTCGAGGATGCGTTTACGGCGTTCCCGCTGCGCCTCGGAGCCCAGCGCCGCTTCGGTGGGGGCGGCCACGTCAGCGCCCGCCCGGGACGTCGGCGCGGCGGTGCCGACGGTGGCGAACACGGGTCATCGGACACCTCCTCGTCTGCGCTGGCCGGCGGCGGCCCCGGCGACCGCCGATTTGACGGTCGACTCCTCACGCTATTAGAACACGTTCTAGTCTGGAGGTGATCCGGGTTGCGCGCAACCCGCCGACGCACCGCAGAATACAACCCGGTGGGCCGCAACCGACCGCCCGCCGCCGGTCCCGTGACCTACAGAGGAGCCCGCCGTGACCCCAACCACCCCCGACGAGCAGACCGCGGCCCGGGAGCTGGTGCGTGACTGGGCCGCCGCGGCGACACCGGGCGACGTCATCCGGCAGGTCGAGGCCGGCCAGCCCGACGCGTGGCGTCCGCTGTTTACCGGGCTGACCGAGCTGGGGCTGTTCGGCGTGGCGGTGTCCGAGGAGCACGGCGGCGCCGACGGCACCGTCGCCGACCTGTGCGCGATGGTCGACGAGGCGGCCGCGGCGCTGGTGCCCGGACCGGTGGCCACCACCGCGCTGGCCACCCTGGTCGCCACCGAGGAGGCGACGCTGACCGCGCTCGCGTCCGGGGACCGCACCGCGGGGGTGGCGCTCGCCGCGGATCTGGAGTTCGCCGACGGGGCGGTCTCCGGTGTCGCGCCCTACGTGCTCGGCGCCGAGGAGGGCCAGCTGCTGGTGCTGCCGGCCGGCGCGCACTGGGTGCTCGTCGACGCCGCCGCCGACGGGGTGCAGGTCACCCCGCTGACCGCCACCGACTTCTCCCGGCCGCTGGCGCGGGTCACCCTGCGCGACGCCGCGGCGGTCGAGCTGGCGGTCGCACCGCAGCGGCTGGTCGATCTGGCGGCCACGATCGCCGCCGCCGAGGCCGCCGGGCTGGCGCGCTGGGCGCTGCGCACCGCGGTGGACTACGCCAAGGTGCGCGAACAGTTCGGCAAACCGATCGGCAGCTTCCAGGCGATCAAGCACCTCTGCGCCGAGATGCTGCTGCGCACCGAGCAGTCCGCGGTGGCCGCCGCCGACGCGGCCACCGCGGCCGACGCCGGCGACGACCCGCAGCTGTCGATCGCCGCGGCGGTGGCCGCGGCCACCGGGATCGAGGCGGCCGAGGCCAACGTCAAGGCCTGCATCCAGGTCCTCGGCGGCATCGGCATCACCTGGGAACACGACGCGCACCTGTACCTGCGCCGCGCCCTGGGCATCGCGCAGTTCCTCGGTGGGCGGCGGCGCTGGCTGCGCCGGATCGCCGAGCTCACCGGCGCGGGGGTGCGCCGGCGGCTGCGCATCGACCTGGAGTCGGTGGCCGACCTGCGTCCGCAGATCGCCGAGGCGGTCGCCGCGGTGGCCGCGGTGCCCGCCGAGCAGCGCCAGGTCGCCCTGGCCGACGCCGGCCTGCAGGCGCCGCACTGGCCGGCCCCCTACGGGCGCAACGCCTCAGCCGCCGAGCAGCTGCTCATCGACGAGGAACTCGCCGCGGCCGGGGTGGAGCGTCCCGACCTGGTGATCGGCTGGTGGGCGGCGCCGACCATCCTCGAGCACGGCACCCCGGAGCAGATCGAACGGTTCATCCCGGCCACCCTGCGCGGGGAGATCTTCTGGTGCCAGATGTTCTCCGAGCCGGGGGCCGGCTCGGATCTGGCGGCGCTGCGCACCAAGGCGGTGAAGGTCGACGGCGGCTGGCGGCTCACCGGGCAGAAGGTGTGGACCTCGGCGGCCCACCGCGCCCAGTGGGGGGTGTGCCTGGCCCGCACCGACCCGGACGCCCCCAAACACAAGGGCATCAGCTACTTCCTGATCGACATGGCCGCCCCCGGCATCGAGATCCGGCCGCTGCGCGAGATCACCGGCGACGACCTGTTCAACGAGGTGTTCCTCGACGACGTGTTCGTGCCCGACGACATGGTGGTCGGTGCGGTCAACGACGGTTGGCGGCTGGCCCGCACCACGCTGGCCAACGAGCGGGTCGCGATGGCCGGCGGCACCGCGCTGGACAATCCGATGGAGGAGCTGCTCGCGACGGTCGCCGAACGTGACCTCGACGGCGCCGACGCCGACCGGCTCGGCATGCTGATCGTCTCCGCCCAGGTGGGGGCGCTGCTCGACCAGCGCATCGCCCAGCTGGCGGTCGGCGGGGCGGACCCGGGTGCGCAGTCCTCGGCCCGCAAACTCATCGGGGTGCGCTACCGCCAGGCGCTCTCGCAGTTCCGCATGGAGCTCTCCGAGGGCGCCGGGGTGGTGGTCAACTCGACCGTGTTCGACTTCCTCAACACCCGCTGCCTGACCATCGCCGGCGGCACCGAGCAGATCCTGCTCACCGTGGCCGCCGAGCGGCTGCTGGGGCTGCCCCGCGGGTAGACCGCCCGGGCGGCTACTCGTAGACGGTCTGCGCGCAGGTGGCCGGGCCGGTGATGTTGACACCGGTGTAGACCACCTGGATGTGGGTGCACAGGATCACGCTGGCGCCGACCTTGGGTTGGCCGGTGGCCAGGTCGCTGACCACGATCGTGCCGTGGGTCTGGTACTTCTCCGGCGGTCCCGCACCGCCGTAGAGGCTGGTGATCTCCGACGGCCCGCCGTCTTTGAACACCTTGGTGCCCGGCCCGCCGCGGTCCCCCCACGGACCCTCCCCGCCGGCGGTGTGCACATCCATGTAGGCGGTGCGCTGCAGCGAGCGGATGACCGTGCTCTGGCGCGCCCACAGGTCGGCGGGGAACCCGGTCAGCCCGTCGGGGGTCTGCAGTGCGGCCCCGACGGTGAAGTTGCACAGCCCGGCGGAGGCCTGGCAGTCCAGCCACGCGTGGGTCTGCAACTGGGTGGCCGGATCGATCGGGAACAGTTTGCTCGCGTCGGCGGTGCCGGCGGCGGCCACCGCCGGTTGCCCGCCGATCATCAGCGCCCCCACGGCCGCCAGAACCCACCCTGCTGACCAGGCCCGCCGCTTCATCGCGCTCCCTTACCCGTGCCGAACCACTCCCGGATGAACCTAGCCGCCGGGCTAATCGTCGTAGGTGACTTCCACCGAATCGGTCTCTGGGTGCGACTGGCAGGCCAGGATCAGACCCTCGGCCAGGTCCTGCTCGTCGAGCACGTCGTTGACCTCCATCGACACCTTGCCGCTCTTCATCGTGCAGGCACATGCCGCGCAGTGCCCCTCCCGGCAGGAGAACGGTGCGTCCAGGCCGGCGTCGAGCAGCAGATCGAGCAGCTTGACGTGCCGCGGCCACGGCAGCGTGGTGGTCTGACCGTCGAGTTCGACGGTGACGCTGGCCGGCGGCGCGGCGTCCTCGGGGGCCTCCTCGATGGTCACCGCGGCGAACGGGTCGCTCGCCAGCGACTTGAACACCTCGATGTTGATCTGGGTCTCGGGCACCGACAGCTGCGCCAGCGCGTCGCTGGCGGCCTGCATGAACGGGCCCGGCCCGCAGATGAACACCTGCCGGTCGGTGTGGGCGGCGGCCAGCCGGGCCAGCGCCGACGCGGTGGGCCGGCCCTGCACCGACTCCAGCCAGTGCACGACGGTGAACCGGTCGGGGTGCTCGGCGGCCAGCGTCCGCAGCGCCTCGGCGAAGATCACCGAGTTCTCGTTGCGGTTGGCGTAGAGCAGCGTCACCTGCCCGCCGCCCTGCGACAGCGCCGACTTCGCGATCGCCATCATCGGGGTGATGCCGCTGCCGGCGGCGATCAGCAGGAAATCGTCGTCGAGGTTTCTGGGCACGAAGGTGCCCGACGGTGCGAGCACGTGCACCCGCATGCCGGGGTGGGCATGATCACACAACCAGTTCGACGCGTAGCCCTGCCCGTCGCGTTTGACGGTGACGGTCAGGTTCTCCTCGGAGAACGGCGAGCTGCACAGCGAGTAGCAGCGGGCCACCGAGCCGGTCTGCTCGCTGGGCACCCGCAGGGTCAAAAACTGCCCCGGGGAGTACCGCAGCCGCTCGGCGGGGATGGGGGTGTCGTCGGGCCCGTCGGGGGCGGTGAACACCAGCGATCGCGCGTCATCGGTCTCGTCGATGACGTCGGCGATCTGCAACTCCAGCACGTGGTCGCCCAGCGGTTCGTCGGGCGCAGATTCGGTTACGGAGTCCGACACGGCGTGATCCTCTTTCCGGTCATAACTAGAACAGGTTACAGAAACCCGGCCACCCATCGCTACCAGCCGCAGGGATACCCCACTCGACACGAATCAGAACGTGTTCTAATCTCTGTCTGTATCCGAGTGCCCGACTCCCGGGAGGCAATAGCAGTGACGTCCATTCAACAGCGCGACGCGCAGGCGGTTCTAGCCGGTATCGATGAGTTGCTGCCGCAGTTGCGGGAGCGCGCTCAGGAGACCGAGGACCTGCGCCGTGTCCACGACGACAACATCAAGGCGCTCCAGGACGTCGGATTCTTCACCTTGCTGCAGCCCGAACAGTGGGGCGGGCTGCAGTGCGACCCGGCGATCTTCTTCGAGGCGGTGCGCCGGCTGGCCTCGGCGTGCGGTTCCACCGGCTGGGTCGCCTCGATCATCGGGGTGCACAACTGGCACCTGGCGCTGTTCGACCAGAAAGCCCAGGAAGAGGTGTGGGGCACCGACCCGAACACCCGGGTGTCCTCGTCGTACGCCCCGATGGGGGCGGGCACCGTGGTCGAGGGCAAGGACGGCTACCTGGTCAGCGGCGCCTGGAATTGGTCGTCCGGCTGCGACCACGCCACCTGGGCGTTCCTCGGCGGTCCGGTCATCAAGGACGGCCGGCCGGTCGACTTCGGCAGCTTCTTGATCCCGATCAGCGACTACGAGATCGACGACGTCTGGCATGTGGTCGGGCTGCGCGGCACCGGCTCCAACACCATCCACGTCAAGGACGTGTTCGTGCCCAAGCACCGGTTCTTGTCCTACAAGGCGATGAACGACCACACCGCCGGCGGGTATGAGACCAACACCGCGCCGCTGTACAAGATGCCGTGGGGCACGGTGCACCCCACCACGATCTCCGCGCCGATCGTCGGGATGGCCTACGGCGCCTACGACGCCCACGTCGAGCACCAGGGCAAGCGGGTCCGCGCCGCCTTCGCCGGGGAGAAGACCAAAGACGACCCGTTCGCCAAGGTCCGCATCGCCGAGGCGGCCAGCGACATCGACGCCGCGTGGCGTCAGCTCATCGGCAACGTCTCCGAGGAGTACGCGCTGCTCGTCGCCGGCGAGGAGATCCCGTTCGCGCTGCGGGCTCGGGCCCGCCGCGACCAGGTGCGCGCCACCGGCCGCGCGATCGCCTCGATCGACCGGCTCTTCGAGGCGTCCGGGGCGACCGCGTTGGCCAACGACGCTCCCGTGCAGCGGTTCTGGCGTGACGCCCACGCCGGTCGGGTGCACGCCGCCAACGACCCCGAGCGCGCCTACGTGATCTTCGGCAACGACGAGTTCGGGTTGCCGCCCGGCGACACCATGGTCTAACCCCCGGTTTTCGGGCAGGCTGGACACCAGCGCCCGCCGACGGCGGGTTTCAACAGGAGTTTCAACAGGAGGCGCGTGATGGGCATCCGGTCGCTGGGGTACATGCGCATCGAGGCCACCGACATGGCGGCCTGGCGTGAGTACGGGCTCAAGGTGCTCGGCATGGTCGAGGGCAAGGGCACCACCGAGGGGGCGCTGTACCTGCGGATGGACGAGTTCCCGGCCCGGCTGGTGATCGTGCCCGGCGAGCACGACCGGCTGCTGGTCTCCGGGTGGGAGTGCGCCAACGCCGCCGAACTCCAGGACGTCCGCGACCGGCTCGACGGGGCCGGCACCCCGTACAAGGAGGCCACCGCCGCGCAACTCGCCGAGCGGCGCGTCGACGAGATGATCGCCTTCGAGGACCCCTCGGGCAACTGTCTGGAGGCCTTCCACGGCGCGGCGCTGGAGCATCGCCGACTGGTCAGTCCGTACGGCCACCGGTTCGTCACCGAGGAGCAGGGCCTGGGCCACGTGGTGCTGTCGACCAAGGACGACGCCGAGGCGCTGCGCTTCTACCGCGACGTGCTCGGCTTCCGGCTGCGCGACTCGATGCGGCTGCCCCCGCAGTTCGTCGGGCGCCCCGCCGACGGCGACCCCGCCTGGCTGCGGTTCTTCGGGTGCAACCCGCGCCACCACAGCCTGGCGTTCTTGCCGATGCCCACCCCCACCGGCATCGTGCACCTGATGGTGGAGGTGGAAAACGCCGACGACGTGGGGCTGTGCCTGGACCGCGCGCTGCGCCGCAAGGTGCCGATGTCGGCGACGCTGGGACGCCACGTCAACGACAAGATGCTGTCGTTCTACATGAAAACCCCCAGTGGCTTCGACGTCGAATTCGGTTGCGAGGGACTCGAAGTCGACGACACCGACTGGATCGCCCGGGAATCCACCGCGGTGAGTCTGTGGGGCCACGACTTCACCGTCGGTGCGCAGAACCCGTGAGTGACGCAGCGATCGATCCCCGCGCGTTCCGGAACGTGCTGGGCCAGTTCTGCACCGGGATCACCATCATCACCACCGTCCACGACGATGTGCCGATCGGGTTCGCCTGCCAGTCGTTCGCCGCGCTGTCGCTGGACCCGCCGCTGGTGCTGTTCTGCCCCACCAAGGTGTCCCGGTCCTGGCAGGCGATCGAGGCCAGCGGACGGTTCTGCGTGAACATCCTCACCGAGGCGCAAAAGCACGTCTCGGCGCGGTTCGGGTCGCGCGAACCGGACAAGTTCGCCGGCATCGACTGGACGCCGTCGCCGTTGGGGTCGCCGATCATCGACGGGTCGCTGGCCCACATCGACTGCACCGTCGACTCCGTGCACGACGGCGGTGACCATTTCGTGGTGTTCGGCGCGGTGAACTCGCTGTCGGAGGCGCCGAGGATCAAACCGCGGCCGCTGCTGTTCTACCGCGGCGACTACACCGGCATCGAGCCGGACAAGACCACCCCGGCGCAGTGGCGCGACGACCTCGAGGCGTTTTTGACCGCCACCACCGACGACACCTGGCTGTAGGAACCTGCAGGACCTGCCGGAGCCCCGGGCACGGTTGTCTCCGGGCGACGAAGACGCGGTCAGTTGTCGGCCTTTGGCGACATAGCCGGGGCACCTTGAGCTCCCTACCGTGGGCGATACCGGAAGAAATCCGCGCTCACCAGGGAGGTTCTGCAAGACCATGGTCACTTCTCAACCGGCCGCCGCGGCGGTCTGGCGCGACAAGAAGCGGCACCTGTGGCTGCTCGGGCTGTTCGTGCCCACGATGCTGTTCACCGTCCTGCCGATCGTGTGGGGGCTCAACCAGCTCGGCTGGCACACCGCCGCACAGATCCCGCTGTGGATCGGGCCGATGCTGATCTACGCCCTGCTGCCCGCCCTGGACCTGCTGATCGGCGCCGACGGGCAGAACCCGCCCGACGAGGTGATGGCGGAGCTGGAAAGCGACCGCTACTACCGCTACGCCACCTACGCCTACATCCCGTTCCAGTACGCCAGCGCGATCTTCGGCGCGTACCTGTTCACCGCCTCGGACCTGTCCTGGCTGGGCTACCCCGAGGGTCTGGGCTGGCTCGGCAAGATCGGGGTGGCGATGACCACCGCCACCGTCGCCGGGGTGGGCATCAACACCGCCCACGAACTCGGCCACAAGCGCGACACCCTGGAGCGCTGGCTGTCCAAGATCACCCTCGCCCAGGTCTGCTACGGCCACTTCTACGTCGAACACAACCGCGGCCACCACGTGCGGGTCGCCACCCCGGAGGACCCCGCCTCGGCGCGCTTCGGTGAATCGTTCTGGGAGTTCCTGCCGCGCAGCACCTTCGGCGGTATCCGCTCGGCGTGGCAGCTGGAAGCGGCGCGCGTGCGGCGCACCGGCAAGAACCCGTGGAACCCGACAACCTGGCCGGGCAACGACGTGGTGAACGCCCTGGCGATGTCGATCGTGTTCTGGGGCGCGATGATCGCGGTCTTCGGCCTCGGGCTCATCCCGTACCTGGCGATCAACGCGATCTACGGCTCGTCGCTGCTGGAGTCGGTGAACTATCTGGAGCACTACGGGCTGGTGCGCCAGAAGCTGGACAACGGCCGCTACGAGCGCTGCACCCCGCAGCACAGCTGGAACTCCGACCACATGGTCACCAACCTGTTCCTCTACCACCTGCAGCGCCACTCCGACCACCACGCCAACCCGACCCGGCGCTACCAGACGCTGCGCAGCTTCGACGATTCGCCGAACCTGCCGGCCGGCTACGGCGCGCTGATCGGGCTGACCTACCTCACCCCGCTGTGGCGCCGGCTGATGGATCACCGGGTGCTGGACCACTACGACGGTGACATCAGCCGCGCCAACATCGTCCCGCGCCGGCGCGAGAAGATCCTCGCCCGCTACCCGGTGGCGGCGTCGTGACCGCCGCCTACCGGTGCCCCGGCTGCGGCTACGTCTACGACGAGGCCACCGGCGCACCGCGGGAAGGATTCCCGGCCGGCACCGCCTGGGCGCAGATCCCCGACGACTGGGCCTGCCCGGACTGCGCGGTGCGCGAGAAGTTCGACTTCGAACCGGCGAGCACCCACTAGCCGCCGACAACGACAAGGAGGACCGATGAACGACTACAAACTGTTCCGCTGCCTGCAGTGCGGCTTCGAGTACGACGAGGCGCAGGGCTGGCCCGAGGACGGCATCGAGCCGGGCACCCGCTGGGCCGACATCCCCGAGGACTGGAGCTGCCCGGACTGCGGTGCGGCCAAGGCCGACTTCGAGATGGTCGAGGTGGCCCGGCCGTGACCGCCACGGTGATCGTCGGCGCCGGGCTCGCCGCGGTCCGCACCGCCGAAGCGCTGCGCCGCGGCGGCGACACCGGCGCGATCACCCTCGTCGGCGCGGAACCGCACCCGCCCTACGACCGGCCCCCGCTGTCCAAGCAGCTGCTGCGCGGGGAGCTGGCCGGTCCCGCCGAGGTCGCCCTCAAACCGGCCGAGTTCTACCGCGACAACGACATCACCCTGCGGCTGGGGGCCGCAGCGACCCGGCTGGACCCCGACGCGCACACCGTGGTGCTCGCCGACGGCGCCCGCATCGGCTACGACCGGCTGGTCATCGCCACCGGGGTCACCCCGCGGTGGCTGCCGGGCTGCCCGCCGCTGGCCGGGGTGCACCTGCTGCGCTCGGTGGACCAGGCGGTGGCGCTGCGGGCGGGCGTCTCGGCGGCGCGGCGCGCTGTCGTCGTCGGCGCCGGGTTCATCGGCTGTGAGGTCACCGCCGCGCTGCGCGCCGCCGACGTCGCGGTGACCCTGGTGGATCCCGCACCGGCGCCGCTGGCGTCGGTGGTCGGCCCGACGGTGGGGGCGCTGATCGCCCGCCTGCACCGTGACGAGGGCGTGAGCGTGCGCACCGGGGTCGGGGTCGGCGAGGTCACCGGCGCCGGCCACGTGGAGTCGGTGACCCTCGACGACGGCACCACGGTGCCCGCCGACCTGGTGGTCGTCGGCATCGGTTCCCGCCCGGTCACCGACTGGCTGGCCGGCAGCGGCGTGCGGATCGACAACGGCGTGGTCTGTGACCCTGTGGGGCGCACCAGCGTTCCCGACGTGTGGGCCCTCGGCGACGTCGCCGCATGGGCGTACGGCCGGACCCACCGCCGCATCGCACACTGGAGCAACGTCGCCGATCAGGCCCGCACGGTGGCCGCCGTTATGGCGGGCGGGGACCCGCCGGCGCGGGCGACGGTGCCCTACGTGTGGAGCGACCAGTATGAGCTCAAACTGCAGTGCCTCGGCGACCCCGACCCCGGCGACGCCGTGCACATCGCCGAGGACCGCGGCCGGGAGTTCCTCGCCTACTACGAACGTGACGGCATGCTCACCGCCGTGGTCGCCGCGGGCATGGCAACCCAGATCCGTTCGGCCCGTAAACAACTCACCGCACCCACCCCGATCGCCGAGGCGCTCGGCGCAGTGACCGCGGTCTGAAACTATGTGAAGCGGGTCCGGTCAACCGCCGTGCCAGCGCCGCTGGTGCTCGGCGTGGGTGCGCAGATAACCTCCGGCGTCGAAGAACTCGTCGTAGAAGTCGGTGTCGAGATGCTGTGCCTGCAGATACATCAGCACCTGCACGGTCGGCACCGTGCCAGGCAGCTTGCCGAACTCCTCGACGATGTAGGTGCCCTGGTGGGTGACCAACTCAGCGATCCCCTCCGGCGGTAGCGCACTGGCGCGCACCGCTGCGGTGTCGGCCCACGGCCCGGCGGTGTCGCGGTGAAACGGGCCGCCGGGTGCGAACTTTCGGTCCACCAGCATGTCCACGGCGGCGGCAACCGAGCCGGTGTGCGCCGGGCACAGCGTCTCGAAATAGCCCGGCAGGCCCGTGGGATTGGCCATCGCCCAGCGGTCGTCG
Organism: Mycolicibacillus koreensis; assembly: GCF_002104795.1. Lineage (GTDB taxonomy): Bacteria > Actinomycetota > Actinomycetes > Mycobacteriales > Mycobacteriaceae > Mycobacterium > Mycobacterium koreense. Next base: position 30,478 of record NZ_NCXO01000023.1, on the reverse strand, counting down.
TGCTCGGCGTGAAACCCCAGACCGGGTGCGCGCGGGTCCCCGGATCCGCCGAGCACCGACACCCGGTCGAGTCCGTCGAAGATCCACCCGCCCAGCCCGATCGCCTGCAGCGCCAGCATCCCGTTGTGCGCGGCGATCGCCAGCTCGGCGCTGGCCTCGCTGAGCGTGTACTGCTCGACGAACGACAGCGGCACCGGGTCGTCGGCGTGCGCCAGCGACGCGAACCGTCCCATCCCGGGCAGCGCTCGGCCGTGGATGTCGTCGATGATGGGGTAGCCGTTGGCGGCGAAGAACCACAGGTTCTCCAGCAGATGCTCGGCCAGATCGGCCACCGGGAACGCCAGCAGGCTGCCCGGATGGTTGGCGACCCAGGTGTTGTGGCCCTCCATGTAGGGCTCCTCGCGGGGCAGCTCCAACCGGTGCGGCGAGATCTGCACGTACTGCTCGGCGGTGGCGCCGATCCAGTCGGCCAGATCGGTGATCGGCGCCGGCGCCCGGTCGCGGGTGTCGAGCAGATAGATGCCGCTGTCGTCGGTGAAGAACACCCGGCTGGTGTGGAACCCGGCCGCCGAGCTGAAGGTGCGCCCGGTGGCGCTGCCGGAGTAGTTGGGCCACGCCGGGGCGTAGCCGGGATGGTGGGTGATGCCGTCGTGCCAGCCGGTGACCCCGGCGACGAACGACAGCACCAGCGCGCGCTCGACCTCGCTCAGCGGCGCGACCGGCCGGCGGCTGGTGAACGCCAACGCACCCGCCGGGATCCGCCCGCCCACCGGGAAACGCCGGGAGCGGCGCCCGACGACGGCGTCGGCCAGCGGGAACCGCGCGACCTCGGCCAGTGCTGCGCGCTCGTGCGCACCGAGCCTCAATGGCGTTACTGGGTGATCGTCTCGATCAGGGTGGCCAGATGCCCGGGGGTGAGTTCCACCCCGCACTCGTTGCGCATGTCGGTCAGCGGGCGGGCGATGCCCTGCAGCTCCAGCAGCTCACCGGGGTGGCCGGTGAAGTAGCCGCGCACCGAGTTGCGGGCGTCCTCGGGGGACTGCTTGGCGGCCGCGGTGACGACGTCGTTGGCCTCCGGGTGGGTGTCGAAGAACCCGGAGACCTGGTTGAGCACGCCGCTGGCGGTGGCCGACAACGCCCCGGCGGTGCACGGCGGCGCCGCGGCGGCGGGTGCGGCGGCGGCGATTCCCCCCGCCAGACCGATCGCGGCCACACCGACTGCGAGGTGGCGAATGGGGGTCCGGCGGCTGCTCGTCATGGCGATCCTTAGAAACGTGTGGGCGGGAACCTCCGCCAACCTACCCCAGCGGTCCGCGGTGCCGCAGCCAGTCACCGAGGCGGTCGAGGCCCTCGGTGATGTCGGCGGTCGGACCGGCGAACGACAGCCGTACCCAGCTGTTCCCGCCGGCCGGATCGAAATCGATCCCCGGGGCCACCGCGACCCCGGTGCCGGCCAGCAGATCCGCGCAGAACCCCAGCGAATCGTCGGTGTGCTCGGCGACGTCGGCGTAGACGTAGAACGCCCCGTCGGCAGGGGCCAGCCGGGTCAACCCCAGCGCGCGCAGACCGTCGAGCAGCAGCGTGCGGTTGGCGCCGTAGTGGCGCAGGTGCCCCTCGGCCTCGGCGATCGCATCCGGGGTGAACGCCGCCACCGCGGCGTACTGGGCCAGCGCCGGCGGACAGATGGTGAAGTTGCCGGTCAACCGGTCCACCGCACGGCGCAGCTCCGGCGGCACCAGCAGCCAACCGAGCCGCCATCCGGTCATCGCGAAATACTTGGAGAAACTGTTGACCACCACCGCGTTTCGTGAACTCTGCCAGGCGCAGCGGGTCTGTGGCGCACCCGGATAGACCAGCCCGTGATACACCTCGTCGCTGATCAGCCGGGCCTGCTCGCGGTCACACCACGCGGCGATCGCGGCCAGTTGCTCCGGGGCGATGACGGTGCCGGTGGGGTTGGCGGGGCTGGCCACGATCACCCCGGCCAGCGGCGCGCTCGCCGCAGCGGCGTCGAGCATCGCCACCGTCGGCTGGTAGCGGGTCTGCGGCCCGCACGCGATCTCGACGACCTCACAGCCCAGCGCGGTCAAGATGTTGCGGTAGCACGGGTAGCCGGGGCTGGCGATCGCCACCCGGTCACCGGGGTCGAAGCAGGCCAGAAACGTCAACAGGAACCCGCCGGAGGAGCCGGTGGTGACCACCACGTCGTCGGAGCCCACCGTCAGGTCGTAGCTGCGGCGGTACGACTCGGCGATCGCCTCGCGCAGCTCCGGGATCCCCAGTGCGACAGTGTATCCCAGTTCATTGCGGTCCAAGGCGGCGGCCGCCGCGGCACGCACCGGCTGCGGTGCGCCCACACTCGGCTGGCCGGCGGAGAGGTTCACCAGGTCGCCGTGGCTGCGCTGGCGCTGCGCGGCGGCCAGCCACACGTCCATGACGTGAAACGGCGGGATCCCGGCGCGCAGCGCCACCCGGTCCAGCGGCCCGTTCACCCGGCCATCACCCGCTGCAGAAACGCGGTGGAGTCCGGGATCGAGGCCAGCACCGTGCCGGAGTGGTCCTCGTCGGGGTAGATGTGCAGCTCCACCGGCTGGCCGTTGGCGCGCAGCTGTTCGTCGAGCAGCTGCGAGGACCGGGCCGGCACGTCGGTGTCGCGCAGCCCGGCGCCGAGGAAGATCGGCCGGTCGTAGCCGTCGACCGGGGTGCCCATGAAGGCGCCGAGCGCCTCGTCGATCCCCGGCAGCGACGCCACCGGCGCGACGAACAGCTCGGGCAGGGTGGTGGTGCCGGCCAGCGTGTCCAGGGCGGGTTTGCACACCGTCTCGGCCGCGTCGACGAGCTCGCGTCCCCGGGGGCTCAGCACGGCGTCGACACCGAGGTCCGGGCGCGCCTCGCGCAGCGCGGCGAGGATGTAGGAGGTGTAGCTGATCGCCGCCGGCGGCAGCGGGCCCGGGTCGAAGTCCGGGCCGGCCTGCACCACGACCTGCTCGATGTTGGCCGGTGTGCCGGTGGCGACCACGCCCCGGTAGTCCAGGCCGTCGCCGGCGGCCAGACGGTTGGCCCACCAGGCGCTGTTGACCGCCGCGCCGCCGCCCTGGGACTGCCCGACGATCGCCCACTTCGCCGACAGCGGCAGATCCAGCTGGTGGGCGGCCTTGACCGAGTCGATCACCGAATGCGCCTCGGTGACGCTGTTGAGATAGCTCATCAGCCCTGGCGTGCCCAGCCCGGCATAGTCGGTGCCGACCACCGCGTACCCCTGGTCCAGCCAGTGCGACAGGTACTCGTCGTCGCGCGCGCTGCGCGGGTGCGCCGACGGGGTGCAGTCGTCGCCGAGCCCGACGGTGCCGTGCGCCCAGGCGATCACCGGCCACCCGTCCGGCGGCGGGGCGGCGTGCGGGACGAACACCGCCGCGGTGCTCACCGCCGGCTGGTCGTGCTGGTCGGGGGTGGCGTAGAGGATCCGCAGGGCGCGCGCCGCACCGGGCACCGACAGTGCGGGATCGAGGTCCACCGCGGTGATCAGGGTCCCGGCCGGCGGGATCGGCCCGTCGTAGTGCCGGGCGTCCAGACCCGACCAGTTCGGGGCGGTGTCGGCGTGCGCCCACGGCGTCGCGGCGCCGAAGACGACCAGAACCACCGCGGTCAGCACCGCGGCCGCCGGCCGGCTCACCGCGGGACCCCCAGGAACTGAAACGGCTCGGATTCGACGAACGCCGCGGAGCTCTCCCCGGCGAACGTGTTCGACTCGTCGTGGCCGAGATCGAGTTTGCGCACCGCGGAGGATTCGCCGAAGTCGAGTTTGTTCAGATCCACCCAGAACACGTTGGGGGTCAGCGCCGATTCGAAGAAGTACAGCCCGCGGGTGTGGTGGGCGACCGTACGCCACCGCGTCGAGGAGATGTTCGGCTCGTCGGGCGTGGCGATGCCGAACGGCACCGACACGTTGCGCACCACACTGAACACCGATGCCAGCGCGATGCGCGGATCCTCCGATTTCGGTACGGCGTTGACGTAGAACGCCGCCCGGGCGAACCGGTCGGCGGCCCGGTTCGTGCCGGGCAGCATCACGGTGCCGCCGAGCTGGGACCAGTAGGTGTTGATGGCCAACTGCTCGGCGAAGATCGGCGAGTTGGTCATCACCTGGTAGTCGCGGTGGTGGTGGATGGTCTGCGCCCCGCCGATGTACTCCACGATCGCGGAGTCGCCGGTGGCGTCGGACAGCGACAGGTGCAGGGTGGCCAGCCGTTGCTCACCCGGCACCCCGTCGGTCACCACGTCGAACGGCTCGGCGGACAGTGCGGTGACCGCCTCGGCGACGGTGGCGAAGTTGTCCAGCATGTACTGCGCCCATGCGGCGATCGTCAGCCCCGGCCGGTCGGTGTCACGGGCCGGATACTGGGATTCTGCCAGCCACAGCAGGTTTGCCGACAATCCCGCCTCGTTGAGGCCGTCGGTGGTGCACAGGTCGTAGGCACTGGCCACCACGCTGCCGTAGCGGGCGGTCCACTCGATCGAGTTGTCGCCGGCCTGGCCGTGGCGGTGGACACCGCGCGGCAGCGCCCACAGGTTGGTCATCAGATCCAGCTTCCAGTCCATCGACCGGCCGGTGATGATGTTGCCGGCGGGCCCCAGGTAAACCAGTCGGGTGCACATGGCCCCTACCGTACTGAGGCGGAGAGCACCTCGGCTTCCAAACGGCGCAGTTGTTCGATCGGCGCGCCGAGCAGCTGCGAACTGCCGTGTGCCCGTTTGAAATACAGCTGAATGTCACTCTCCCAGGTGATCGCGATACCGCCGTGCAGCTGAATCGCCTCGGCAGCAACGGCGTTGAACGCCTCGCTGGCGGTGAACCGGGCCAAAGCGGCGGACGTCGCGGTGGGCTGCGCGACGGCGTCGGCGACGACCGCGCGCGCCGAGGCGACCGCCACGTGCAGATCGGCCATGCGGTGTTTGAGTGCCTGGAAGCTTCCGATCGGGCGGCCGAACTGCACCCGGCTCTTGGTGTAGTCGACGGTGAGCGCCAGGCAGCGGGCCGCGGCCCCGATCTGTTCGGCGGCCAGCAGCACCGCCGCGTAGTCGCCGATCCCCGGGTCGGGGGCCACTGCGGCGGTGGTGCCGGGACTGATCCGGCCGAGCCGGCGGGTGGGGTCCATGGTGGCCAGCGGGGTGGCCTCGAAGGTCTCCCACCGGACGAGTTGGCCGTCCTCGACGCCGATCACCACATCCTCGGGCCCGACCAGGTCGCCGTTGAGCGCGTAGTCCGGGTCGAGGGCAACCGTGCCGATCGCCTCCCCGGCGGCGAGGCGCTCCAGCGCCGCGGCATCGGGCTCGTCGGCGGCCAGCAGCGCCAACTCGGCGAGCGTGGTGCCCAGCAGGGGAGTGGGCACCAGGGCTTTGCCCAGTTCCTCGATCACCGCGGCGGCGTCGCCGAGCTGGCCGCCGGCGCCGCCGAACTCCTCGGGCACCACCAGCGCCGCGGCCCCGACCTGTTCACACAACAGGGTCCAGAGCGCCTCGTCGTAGCCGCGCTCGGAGTCCATCGCGGTGCGCACCGCCTCCGGCCCGGCGTGTTTGTCGACCAGCGCGGCCACCGTCGCGGCCAGCAGCGCACGTTCCTCGCTCATGTCTAGATCGCCTCCAATACCCGACGCCGGTGGGCGGCCGGATTGCCCCACGCCGGTCGCAGCGCCTGCACCCGCAGCAGCCACAGCGACAGGTCGTGCTCGGCGGTGAATCCGATCGCGCCGTGGGTCTGCAGCGCGGACTGGGCGGCCAGCAGCGCCGCGTCGGCGGCGGCGACCTTGGCCGCGCTGACGTCGCGGGCGGTGTCGGCGCTGCCCTCGGCCAGCGACAACGCGGCCCCGTAGATCAGCGGGCGGGCCATCTCCACCGCGATGTGGACATCGGCCAGCTTGTGTTTGATCGCCTGGTACGAGCCGATCACCCGGCCGAACTGGGTGCGCTGCTTGGCGTACTCGACCGAGGCGTCGAGCAGGGCGGTTCCGGCCCCGACCAGTTGCGCGGCGGTGGCCAGCGCCCCGAACTCGTAGGCGGTGGCGGTGTCGGCGTCCCAGCGTGCCCCGGTGGGGCTCACCTCGAATCCGGTGCGGGTGGGGTCGACCGAGGCGTGGGCGGCGCCGGCCTCGGCGACGGCGACCGACCCGTCCGGATCGGCGGCCAGCACCAGCCCGGCGATGTCGGCGTTGACCGCGCGCGGCACCGACGGCGGGGCGGCCACGGTCGCGATCAGGTCCCCGGCGGCCAGCGCCGCGCAGCGCTCGGCCTCGTCGGGGGCGCCGGCGAGCAGCAGCGGCGCCACCGCGATCGACTCGGTGACCGGGCCGGGCACACACCAGCGGCCGAGCCGCTCGAGGGCGACCATCAGGTCGACCGGGTGCGCCTCGATACCGTCGTGGCGTTCGGGCACCATCAGCGCGGTGACCCCCAGCTCGGCCAGCTGGGACCAGATCCGCCGGCCCGGCGCGGTGTCCCCGGCGCCGAAGGCGCGCACCGCGGTCGGGACGTCGGCGGCGCTCAGCGCCGCGTCGATGCTGTTGGCGAAGTCGCGCTGCTGCGCGTCGAGATCAAATTTCACTTCTTCTCCCGGGGCAGGCCCAGCAGTCGCTCGGCGATGATGTTGCGCTGAATTTCGTTGGTTCCGGCGTAGATCGGCCCGCCCAGTGCGAACAGGTAGCCGTGCATCCACGGGTCGGCCAGCTCGCCGTCGGCGCCGCGGATGTCCAGTGCGCTCTGGTGCAGCGCCACATCCAGATCCGACCAGAACACCTTGGTCACCGACGATTCGGCGCCCAGTTCGCCGCCGGCCGCCAGCCGGGTGACGGTGCCGAAGGTGTGCAGCCGGTAGGCCTGCGCCTTGATCCAGGCGTCGGCCACCCGGTCACCGTAGAGCGCCTCCGGTTCGTCGTGGTCGCCCCCGCCGGCTTTCCACAACGCCGCGAGACGCTCGGCGCCGACGAGGAAGCGGGCCGGGCTGCGCAGCGACATGCCGCGCTCGTTGCTCGAGGTGCTCATCGCCGCGCGCCAGCCCTCGTGGGGTTCGCCGATCACGTCGTCGTCGGGCACGAACACGTCGTCGAGGAAGATCTCACCGAAGCCGGTCTCCCCGCCGAGTTGCTCGATGGCGCGCACCGTCACACCCTCGGCGGCCAGGTCGAACATGAAGTAGGTCAGCCCCCGGTGCCGCTGGGCCTCGGGGTCGGAGCGGAACAGCCCGAATCCGCGTTCCCCGAACGGGGCCCGTGAACTCCAGATCTTCTGCCCGTTGAGCCGCCAGCCGCCGTCGACCTTGGTCGCCGTCGACCGCAGCGACGCCAGGTCGCTGCCGGATTCGGGCTCCGACCAGGCTTGTGCCCAGATCTCCTCCCCGGAGGCCATTTTCGGCAGTACCCGGTCGAGTTGCTCTTCGGTGCCGTGGGCGAACAGCGTCGGCGCCAACATCGAGGTGCCGTTGGCGCTGGCGCGCGCCGGAGCCCCGGCACGGAAGTACTCCTCCTCGAACACCACCCACTGCAGCAGGGTGGCGTCGCGCCCGCCGTATTTCTTCGGCCAGGCGATCACCGACAGCCCCGCGTCGAACAGCACCCTGTCCCACCGGCGGTGCTGTTCGAATCCCTCGGCGGTGTCGTAGGAGTGGGTCGGGAACGCCGCGGTGTTGGCCGCCAGGAACTCGCGGACCTCGGCGCGGAACTCCTCGGTCTCAGCGTCGAAATGCAGATCCATCAGGTCATCTCTCTCAACTGGGGTTTGACCACCTTGCCGCCCGGGTTGCGCGGCAACGTGGAAAGGAACGCCACCGACCGTGGCGTCTTGAAGTTGGCCAGATGCTGTTTGGCGTAGTCGATCACCGTCGCCTCGTCGAGGTCGGCGCCGGGCGCGGCGACGACGAACGCCCTGCCGACCTCGCCGAGTCGTGCGTCGGGCACCCCGATCACGGCGACGTCGGCGACGCCGGGCAGGCGGGTGAGCACCTGCTCGATCTCGGCGGGGTAGACGTTGAACCCGCCGCAGATGTACATGTCCTTGAGCCGGTCGGTGATCGCGAGGTTGCCGGCGGCGTCGAGGGTGCCGACGTCGCCGGTGTGCAACCAGCCGTCGGCGTCGATGGCGGCGTCGGTGGCCGCCGGGTCGTCGAGGTAGCCGAGCATCACATTCGGCCCGCGCAGCAGCACCTCGCTGGTCTCGGCGTGCAGCGCCAGTTCGAAGTCGGCGATCGGGCGACCGCAGGTGGTGGCCACGGTGACCGCGTCGTCGTCGGGGCGGCACATGGTGCCGAAGCCGCTGGCCTCGGTGAGCCCGTAGGCGGTGAGCACGACGTCGATGTCGAGTTCGGACTGCATCCGTTCGATAAGCACCACCGGCACGGTCGCCGCGCCGGTGACCGCGAACCGCAGCGAGGTCAGGTCGAACTCGCCGCGGCGCGGATGATCCAGCAGCATCTGATAGATCGTCGGCGGGCCGGGCAGCACCGTGACCCGCTGCTCGGCGACCGTGCTCATCGCCGCCACCGGGTCGAACGTGATCGCGGGGATCAGCGCCGCCCCGGTCTGCAGGCAGGCCAGGATGCCGGCCTTGTACCCGAAGTTGTGGAAGAACGGGTTGATCGCCAGGTAGCGGTCGTCGCTGCGCATCTGCCCGCACGCCGCCCAGGCGGCGGCACCGGCCAGCGACTGCCGGTGCGCGCAGAGCACGCCCTTGCTGCGGCCGGTGGTGCCGGAGGTGAACAGGATGTCGGCGACGTCGTCGGCGCCGACCTGCGCGGCCCGGGCGTCGACCTCGGCCTCGGCGACCGCCGACCCGCCGGCGAGGAACGCCGCCCAGGTGCCGTCGTCGGCCTCCACCGGCACCCGCACGATCGTGCGCAGCGCCGGCAGCGCGGCCGGGTCGAGGTCGCCCGCCCGGTCGGCGCCGAGGAAACGGCCCGCGGCAAACAGCAGCGGCGTCTCGGTGCGGGCCAGGATGTCGGTCGCCTCGGCGGCGGTGTAGCGGGTGTTCAACGGCACCATGACCGCGCCGGCGTAGTGGATGCCCAGCGCGGCCACCACCCAATGCCAGGTGTTCGGCGACCAGATCGCCACCCGATCCCCGGGATGGACGCCGGCGGCGATCAGCGCGGCGGCCGCCCGGCGGACCTCGGTGCGCAGCTGCGCGTAGGAAAGCCGACGGTCGGTGTCGAGCACCGCGGGCGCGTCGGGCAACTCCGCGGCGATCCGGTCGAGCACCGCAGGGGTGGTCCGCGGATCGCTCGTCATGACGCTCCTCGGAATTCTCCGCCCAGCACGGGCTCACACAGCAAGTGGGCTAACAAAGCAAGTGCTTGGTAGGTTAGCCTACAGGGGTGCAAGAGGTCGAGGAGTTCCGGGCCGAGGTCCGGCAGTGGCTGGCCGACAACCTGGTCGGCGAATTCGCCGAGCTCAAGGGGCTGGGCGGTCCGGGGCGCGAACACGAGGCGTTCGAGGAGCGGCTGGCCTGGAATCGGCACCTGGCCGCGGCCGGGCTGACCTGCCTGGGCTGGCCGGTCGAGCACGGCGGGCGGGGACTGTCGGTGGCCCACCGGGTGGCGTTCTACGAGGAGTACGCCCGCGCCGATGCCCCCGACAAGGTCAACCACCTCGGCGAGGAGTTGCTCGGCCCGACCCTGATCGCGTTCGGCACCCCCGCCCAGCAGCAGCGTTTCCTGCCCGGCATCCGCGACGTCACCGAGCTGTGGTGCCAGGGCTACTCCGAACCCGACGCCGGATCCGATTTGGCCAACGTCGCCACCACCGCGGTCCTGGACGGCGACCGCTGGGTCATCAACGGCCAGAAGGTGTGGACGTCGCTGGCGCACCTGTCGCAGTGGTGTTTCGTCATCGCCCGCACCGAGAAGGGCTCAAAGCGCCACGCCGGGCTGTCCTACCTGCTGGTGCCGCTGGACCAGCCCGGCGTGCAGATCCGCCCGATCAACCAGCTCACCGGCACCTCGGAGTTCAACGAGGTGTTCTTCGATGACGCGGTCACCGACGCCGACCTGGTGGTCGGCGAGCCCGGCGACGGCTGGAAGGTCGCGATGGGCACGCTGACCTTCGAACGCGGTGTCTCCACGCTCGGCCAGCAGATCCGCTACGCCCGTGAACTCACCGCGCTCGCCGAGCTCGCGCAGCGCACCGGCGCCGCCGACGACCCGGCGATCGCCGAGCGGCTCACCCGGTCGTGGGTGGGGCTGCGGGTGATGCGCTCCTATGCGCTGGCCACCATGGACGTCGAGCAGCCCGGGCAGGACAACGTCTCGAAGCTGCTGTGGGCCAACTGGCACCGCGACCTGGGTGATCTGGCGATGGACATCATCGGCAAACCCGGGCTGGTGCTCGGTGACGCCGACGGCGGCGATCCCGCGTTCGACGAGTGGCAGCGGCTGTATTTGTTCACCCGCTCGGACACCATCTACGGCGGCTCCAACGAGATTCAGCGCAACATCATCGCCGAGCGTGTTCTCGGCCTACCCCGGGAGGCGAAGGGATGAGCACCGGATTGAGTCAGGCACCGGCCGAGATCGACGGGCACGGGCTGCTGACCGGCAAGGTCGTGGTGGTCACCGCCGCGGCCGGCACCGGGATCGGCTCGGCGGTGGCCCGCCGCGCCCTGGCCGAGGGCGCCGACGTGATGGTCTCCGACCACCACGAGCGCCGGCTCGGCGAGACCCGCGACGCGCTGGCCGCCCTGGACCTGGGCCGGGTCGAGTCGGTGGTGGCCGACGTCACCTCCACCGCGCAGGTCGACGCGTTGATCGCCTCGACCACCGCCCGCCTCGGCCGCCTCGACGTGCTGGTCAACAATGCCGGGCTGGGTGGGCAGACCCCGGTGGTGGAGATGAGCGACGAGGAATGGGACCGGGTGCTCAACGTGTCGCTGACCTCGGTGATGCGCGCCACCCGCGCCGCGCTGCGGTATTTCCGTGACGCCGGGCACGGCGGGGTGATCGTCAACAACGCCAGCGTGCTGGGCTGGCGCGCCCAGCACTCGCAGTCGCACTACGCCGCCGCCAAGGCCGGGGTGATGGCGCTGACCCGGTGCTCGGCGATCGAGGCCGCCGAGTACGGGGTGCGCATCAACGCGGTCTCCCCGTCGATCGCCCGGCACAAGTTCCTGGAGAAGACCAGCTCCACCGAGCTGCTGGACCGGCTCGCCGAGGGCGAGGCGTTCGGGCGGGCCGCCGAGCCGTGGGAGGTCGCCGCCACCATCGCGTTCTTGGCCAGCGGCTACTCCAGCTACCTGACCGGTGAAGTGATCTCGGTGTCCTCCCAGCACCCGTGAGCCGGCCATGACAGCGATGAGTCGCAGGGAGGAACTGCTGGACCTGGCGGCGGAGATGTTCGCCGAACGGGGTCTGCGGGCCACCACCGTGCGCGACATCGCCGACGGCGCCGGAATCCTCTCCGGCAGCCTCTATCACCACTTCTCCTCCAAGGAGGAGATGGTCGACGAGGTGCTGCGCAGCTTCTTGGACTGGCTGTTCACCCGCTACCAGCAGATCGTCGCCGAACAGCCGAACCCGCTGGCCCGCCTGCGGGGACTGTTCATGGCGTCGTTCGAGGCGATCGAGCACCGCCACGCCCAGGTCGTCATCTACCAGGACGAGGCCAAACGGCTCTCCACCCAGCCCCGCTTCGCCTACCTGGAGGAACGCAACCGCCAACAGCGGCGGATGTGGGTCGACGTGCTCACCGAGGGCATCGCCGCCGGTGCGTTCCGCGCCGACCTCGACGTCGATCTGGTCTACCGGTTCATCCGCGACACCACCTGGGGGTCGGTGCGCTGGTACTCCCCGGGCGGGCCCTACACCGCCGAACAGGTGGGCCGCAAATACCTCGCGATCGTGTTGGGCGGGATCACCGCCCCGCAATCAACCCCGCAATCAACCCCAGAAGGAGTCTAGAAATGTCCGACGCCCCCCAGATCTCCCCGGCCTATGTCGTCGACGCGGCACGCACCGCGATCGGCAAACGCAACGGCTCGCTGGCCGGTCTGCACCCCATCGATCTGGGTGCCACCGCGTTTCAGGGACTGATCGACCGGGTCGGGGTGGACCCGGCAGCGGTCGACGACGTCATCGCCGGCTGCGTCGACGCGATCGGCGGGCAGGCCGGCAACATCGGCCGGCTGGCCTGGCTGGCCGCCGGCTACCCCGAAGGCGTTCCCGGCGTGACCGTCGACCGCCAGTGCGGGTCCAGCCAGCAGGCCATCTCGTTCGGCGCCCAGGCCATCATGAGCCGCACCGCGGACCTGATCCTGGCCGGCGGCATGCAGAACATGAGCCAGATCCCGATCTCCTCGGCGATGATCGTCGGCGAGCAGTTCGGCTTCACCTCCCCGACCAACGAGTCGGCCAAGTGGCTGGCCCGCTACGGCGACCAGGAGATCTCGCAGTTCCGCGGCGCGGAGATGATCGCCGAGCGCTGGGACCTCTCCCGCGAGGAGATGGAGCGCTTCGCGCTGCGCAGCCACGAGCGGGCGTTCGCCGCGATCGCCGCGGGCCGCTTCGCGGACGAGATCATCCCGGTCGACGTCGACGGCACCACGTTCGCCACCGACGAGGGGCCGCGGGAGTCCACCCTGGAGAAGATGGCCGGACTGAAGACCCTGGTCGAGGGCGGCCGGCTGACCGCGGCGCTGGCCAGCCAGATCTCCGACGGAGCCTCGGCGGTGCTGCTCGCCTCCGAGCAGGCCCTCGCCGACCACAACCTGACCCCGCGGGCCCGCATCCATCACATCAGCGCCCGCGGCGACGACCCGGTGCTGATGCTGACCGGCCCGATCCCGGCCACCCGCTACGCCCTGGAGCGCTCCGGGCTGTCCATCGGCGACATCGACGTCGTGGAGATCAACGAGGCGTTCGCCCCGGTGGTGCTGGCCTGGCTCAAGGAGTTCGACATCGACCCGGCGAAGGTCAACCCCAACGGCGGGGCGATCGCGCTGGGCCACCCGCTCGGGGCGACCGGGGCGAAACTGTTCGCCACCATGCTCAACGAGCTGGAGCGCACCGGCGGGCGCTACGGGCTGCAAACCATGTGCGAGGGCGGCGGCACCGCCAACGTCACCATCATCGAGCGTCTCTAGCGGCCACCACCCGGGCGGCCGCCGAGGGGGTCGCCGTCGCCCGGCGGGACCGGGTCAGCGCGTGGTAGCCGGAGATCACCACCGGCACCAGCGCGGGCAGAAGCACCAGCAGGATCACCGACAGCGGGGCGAGGTAGGTGGTCAGATAGGTCATGGTGGGCGGAGCCTTTCGGGGTCGTGGGCGGTCGGGGTGCGGTGATCTCCGACGGTAGGAACGACCACGGCGCACCGCGACGTCGCCGGCCGACGAAGCCGGCGCCGCGGGTTGTCCCCGGGTGACAACGCCGGCCGCCCCCGCGGCGCACCGCGGATATACCCCCGCCCGGCGGGCGGCACCGGCTAGCGTCGGCGGTGATGACTCCCCGCGACGGTCCCGCCGGCCCCGCCGTGGCGCAGCACGCCGCGGCGGTGGTCGCGCGCCTGGGTGACCGGCTCGCCGAGGTCAGCGACGACATCCAGGAGCTGGTGATCGGGGAGGTCGCCGAGCTGCGCGGCGACCCACAGCTGGTGCAGCTGCTGCGCGAGACCGTCACCAGCAGCGTCGAGGTGTTCTTCGCGGCGATCCGCCACGACATCCCGGTCGCCCACCTCGACGCCCCGGCGGCGGCACTGGAGTACGCCCGGCGCCTGGCCCAGCGCGACATCTCGGTCAACGCCCTGGTGCGCGGCTACCGGCTGGGGCACCGGGCGGCGCTGCGCGCGGTGATCGAGGCGGTGCGCGCGCCGGACCTCGAGGGCAACACCGACGCGCTGGATCCCGCCCTCGGCTTCGCCGTCTACGACCTCATCGAGGACGTCTCCTTCGACTACATCGACCGGGTCACCGAGCAGGTCGTCGCCGGCTACCAGGACGAACGCGACCAGTGGCTGCAGAGCCGCAGCACCCTGCGGGCGCTGCGGGTGCGCGAGCTGCTCGCCGGCGGTGAGGTCGACGTCGATGCGATGACCACCGCGCTGCGCTATCCGTTGCAGCACCGCCACCTCGCGGTGGTGCTGTGGTGCCCGGACGGCTGCGAGCAGGCCGGGTCGGCGGCCCTCGAACAGCTGCTGCGCCGCCTCGCCGCGGCGGTCGACGCCCCGGCGGCCCCGCTGTTCGTCGCTGTCGACGCGGTCACCGGGTGGGGCTGGATCCCGCTGCCCGACGCGGTCGCCGACCCGGTGCCGGTGCTGCGGGCGGCCCTGGCCGCCGACGGGCCCGTGGTGGCGGCGGGGCGCCCGCTGGCCGGGGTGGCCGGGTTCCGTCGCTCCCACCGGCAGGCACGGGCGGTGCGCGCGGTCGCGCTCGGCGCGGGCCCCGGCGCCGCACCGCTGATCGCGGTCACCGATCCCGGGGTGGCGCTGGCCGCCCTGCTCGGCGGGGACGTGGAGGCGGCGGCCGGGTTCATCACCGACCAGCTCGGCGCGCTGGCCGCCGACACCGACGCCGACGCGCGGCTGCGCCGCACCCTGCTGGTGTTCCTGCAGGCGGGCTCCAGCTACACCGCGGCGGCCGAGCAGCTGCACCTGCACTACAACTCGGTGAAATACCGGGTGCAGCGCGCCGTCGAGCGCCGCGGCCAGCCCCTGGGCGGCGACCGCCTCGACGTGGAGGTGGCGCTGCTGCTCTGCGACCGGTTCGGGTCCGCGGTGCTCGACGGGCACGCCTGAGCGCGGTTACGGGCTGAGGATCTCCCCGGTGTGGGCGTCGATGGCGTACTCGGTCTTCGCGGCGTCGGCGTCGACCAGCTCGACCTCCCAGATCACCGCGCCGTCGGCGTTGGTGTCGATCTCCAGCTCGTTGAACAGCGCGCCCTCCAGGTCGTCGGCGGCGGTCTGCAGCGCCTGCTCGGCGGTGACGGTGATGCCGTCCAGCTTGGCGATGTCGTCGTCGGGTTTGTCGACGGGCTGCTGGGAGATCACGGTGTGGCCGGTCTCGTCGATGATCACCGTGGTCTCGGCCCCGTCGGCGGCGACCTTCGCCTCGAACTGCAGCTGATCGCCGGCGCGCTCGGTCTCCAGGTCGAACACCTGCCCGCCGGGCACCGCCCCGGCCGCGGTGCCCAGGGCGTTGAGCGCCGACTCGATCGCCGCGGCCTCGCTGGCGGCCTCGCTGTCGGCGGTGGTGCTGGTCGGGGAGGCCGGCGCGGTGGACACCGAGGTGCTCACCGTCGTCTCGGTCAGCTCCGGGCTTGCCGGCTCGTCGCTGCTGCAGGCGGCCACGGTGAACGCGGCCAGCCCGGCGGCGGCGGTGGCGGCAGTGGTGCGGGCGAATCTCATCGGACACTCCTCACTGATCGGGTTCCCTACCGTTCTACCCGATTCCCGCCGCGGCTATACCCCGCTCAGCGGTAGGAGCGGGCGCCGGTGCCGGCCAGGGCGCCGTCGGCGACGATCAGGTACTCGGGGCGGATCGGCCGACCGGCCAGCCAGTCCTCCAGGATCTCGCGGGTCCCGGCGGCGTAGCGGGCCTGCGCCGACAGCGTGCTGCCCGAGACGTGCGGGGTCATCGCCTGATGCGGCATGCGCCGCCACGGGTGATCCGGCGCCGGCGGCTGCGGATGCCACACGTCACCGGCGTAGCCGGCCAGCTGGCCGCTCTCCAGTGCGGCGACGATCGCCTCGGGCACGGTCTCCTCGGCGCGGGCGGTGTTGACCAGATACGCCCCGCGGCGCATCGAGTTCAGCAGCGTCGCGTCGAACATGCCGCGGGTGCCGGCATACAGCGGGGAGTGCACCGAGACGATGTCGACCGCGGCGGCCAGTGACGCCACGTCGGGGTGAAACGTCAGCCCCAGGTCGCGTTCCACCGCGTCGGGAAGCCGGTGGATGTCGGTGTAGTGCAGGTGCACCCCGAACGGTTTCATCCGCTCGAGCACCGCCCGGCCGATCCGCCCGGCCGCGATCACCCCGAAGTCCATGCCCTCCACGTCGTAGGCGCGGGACACGCAGTCGGCGATGTTCCAGCCGCCGTCGACGGCGTAGCGGTGCGACGGCACGAAGTTGCGCACCAGCGCCAGCGTCTGCATCACCGTGTGCTCGGCGACGCTGATGGAGTTGGAGTAGGTCTCCTCGGCGACGGTGATGCCGCGGGCCTTCGCCGCGTCCAGATCGACGTGGTCGGAACCGATCCCGGCGGTCAGCGCCAGCTTCAGCTTGGGCGCCTTGGCGATGCGCTCGGCGGACAGGTACGCCGGCCAGAACGGCTGGGAGATGACGATGTCGGCGTCGGGCAACTCCCGCTCGAAGACGCTGTCGGGGCCGTCCTTGTCGCTGGTCACCACCAGCTCGTAGCCGGCGTCGGCGAAGAACCGGCGCAGCCCGAGCGCCCCGGAGACGCAGCCGAGCAGCTCCCCGGGGGTGAAGTCGATGCCCGACGGGGTCGGCAGGGTGCTGCCGTCGGGGTAGGAGTCGAGCACCGGGATCGTGTCGCGGGCGTAGGTCGGCGGGTAGCCGTCGACCGGGTCGGGGTAGAGCACCATCACACATTTCGCCATGCCGCCAGTGTTGGCCGCGGTGCCCGGCGCTGTCCAAGACCGATTCGCGACCAGGTGATAGGCAGCGCCGATCAGGGCCGATCAGCGCCGATCAGCGCCGATCAGAGCTGGTCGGCGTCGGTGCCGGGGACGGGTCCGGTGGTGGTGGCGTGCTCGGCGGCGACGGCGCGAAACGCCCGCGCCAGCACCGAGCCGGGCTCGTTGGCGGCGGTGGCCACCACCACCGTCGCGGTCACCGCCGGTTCCAGCCGCACCGCCTGAATCCGCCCCGGCCGGTCCAGCACGGTCAGCCAGGTGTGCGGGATGATGCTGGCCCACCGCCCGGTGCGCACGTGTGCCAGCAGCGTGGCGATCGAGTCGGTCTCCACCTGCGGGGTCACCGTGAGTCCACGGGCGGCCAGCGCCGCATCCACCAGCCGGCGTCCCCGCATCCCGGCGGTCAGCAGGCACAGCGGCAGCCCGGGGACCTCCGGCCAGCCCAGCTGCGCGGGCTGCCCGTCGAGCAGCCCCGCCGCGGCGATCAGCACATGGCGTTCGGTGTAGAGCGGGGTCAGCCTCAGCGCGCTGGTGTCCTGGGCGTCGGGGTAGATGATCCCGGCGTCGAGTTCGAACCGGCGGATCCGCGCGATCACGTCGGCGGAGCGCAGGCTGGTCTCCAGCTGGACGCGCACCAGCGGGTGGGCGGCGCAGAACACGTCGGTCAGTGGCGCCACACTGGCCGCGGCGGCCGGGATCACCCCGAGCCGCAGCTGGCCGGTCAGCCCGGTGCGCAGCGCGGTGACCTCGTGTCTGAGCGCGTCGTGGTCGGCGAGGATCCGCCGCGCCCACAGCACCAGCCGCTCCCCTTCGGCGGTGAGGCCCTCGAAGCGCTGATCGCGGTGCACCAGCGGGACACCGAGTTCGTGCTCCAGTTTGCGGATGGCCTCCGACAGCGCCGGCTGCGAGACATGGCAGGCGGCCGCGGCGCGGGCGAAATGCCGTTCCCGGGCCAACGCCACGAAGTACTCCAGTTGGCGCAGCTGCATGCCCCTATTCGACCACGGGCGCGCGCCGCGGGATCCTCAGCGGATCAGCGCTGAGGCGGCCCGCAGATGCTCGACGGCCTCGACCACGATCTGTTCGATGAGCTCCGCGCACGACGGCAGGTCCCCGACGATCCCGGCCACCTGCCCGGAGGCGAGCACCCCGGCGTCGGTGTTGCCCTCGACCAGCCCGGCCTTGAGCAGCATCGGGGTGTTGGCGGCCATCACCACCTGCGACCAGGTCAGCTCCTTGCCCGACCGCATCGCCAGGCCGTCTTTGACCATCGAGCCCCAGCTCATCTGCGACATCTTCTTGAACTTGGCGGCGTTGCGCACCGCGGCGGTGAACCCGCGCAGCCGCGAGCCGCTCTCCAATTTCTCCACCAGCCCGGTGCGCAGCACCCGGTGCGGCATGCCGTCGACCCGGGTGGAGACCACGGTGCCGTCCAGGCCCGCGTCCAGATACCGCTGTTTGACCGCGTCGGGCACCGTCGAATCGGAGGTGAGCAGGAACCGGGTTCCCATCGCCACACCGGCCGCCCCGTAGCTCAGCGCGGCGGCCAGGCCGCGGCCGTCGAAGAAGCCGCCCGCGGCGATCACCAGCATGTCGGTGTCGGCGACGGCGTCGAGCACCGACGGCAGCAGCAGGGTGGTGGCGACCGGGCCGGTGTGCCCGCCGCCTTCGCCGCCCTGCACGATCACCGCGTCCGCGCCCCACGACGCCACCTTCTTGGCGTGTTTGGCCGCTCCCACCGACGGGATCACCACCGCGCCGGCGCTTTTGAGTTTCTCGATCAGCTCCGGCTTGGGTGCCAGCGCGAACGAGGCGACCTTGACCCCTTCGCGGATCATCAAATCCACCCGGTCGCCGGCGTCGGCGGCGTCGGCGCGGATGTTGACCCCGAACGGCTTGTCGGTGCCGGCCTTGACCTTGGTGATCGCCGCGGCGAGCTCGTCGAGGGTCATCGTCGCCGACGCCAGGATGCCCAGCCCGCCGGCGTTGGCGGTGGCGGTCACCAGCCGGGCACCGGCCACCCACCCCATCCCGGTCTGCACCACCGGGTGCTCGATCCCGATCAGGTCGGTCAGCGGGGTGCGCAGCCTCACGATCGGACTTCCTTGTCGCGCAGCGATTTCGGGTCGATGACCTCGCGGATCAGCGTGAGTTCGTCCTCGGTGGGCGGGCGGGTCTCCTCGGCGGTGTCGAGTCCGGCCACCGCGAACGAGGTCTTCTCGGTGACCTCGTCGGCGCTGACGCCGGGGTGCAGGCTCAGCGCCCGCATGGTGTTCTGCGGCCCGCCGAAGTCGAACACCCCGAGGTTGGAGACCACCCGGTAGATGTTGACGAACCGGTAGGCGGGGTTGTCCGGGTCGATCTTGTCGTAGCCGATCCCGGAGACCACGTCGACGGCATCGGTGAAGACCCGGGTGGAGTGGTTGCCGACGAAGTAGCTGGTGGCGTGGTTGATGGTGTTGCCCGGCGCGCCGCGCACCCCGAACATCTGCCGGGTGGGCTGCTGCAACGGCCCGAACGCGGAGATGTTCTGGTTGCCGTACCGGTCGATCTGGTTGGCGCCCATCACCACATGACGCCGGCCCCAGGCCAGCGTCTCGAACACCCGGTTGAACGGCATCCAGCCCTCGATGGCGCCGGCGGCGCCGATGGCCGGGGTGTCGGCCAGAATGCGGGCCTCCCCGTCGGTGAGCAGGATGTCGGGGGAGAACGTCAGCCGCGCCAGCCGCGCCCCGATACCGACCACGGTGGTCATCGGCGAGACCATGATCTCCCCGGCGTCGCGGAACATCTCCGCGCAGGCGGTCACACAGATTTCTGCTCGGCTGGCCATGCTCATGATTCCTCCTGGAAACGGCGCACCGCGGCCTGGTAGTCGGCCTCGCTGCCGGACAGATAGGTGGCGGTGAACTGCGCCCAGCCCTCCTCGGAGCCGGCCGCCTCGGCGTAGTGCCGCTGGAAATTCTCGTCGCGACGGTAATCCGGTTCGGCGGTGGTGAAATGCGCCCCGCCGGGAGCCTCGACCACCACGTCGGTCATCATCCGGTTGACCAGCAGTGCCTGCGGCGGCACCGCCTCGACGAGCTCGGCGGTGGGGACCACCTTCTCCACCGACAGGATCCGACGTTCGGCGGCCATCAGGTACAGGTCGTCGAAGTAGGGGTCGATGCCGGTGTAGGCGGCGTTGCCGCGCGCGTCGCCGAGGTTGAGGTGCACCAGGGCGGCGTCGAGGTTCAGCGCCGGCATCGCGATCAGGGTCTCGTGCTGTGCCGCCCCGGGGGTGGGGCAAGGCGTGGGGTAAGGCGACGTGACGGTCTTGAGCTCGCCGTCCCAGAAGTCGGGCACCGAGCTGCCCAGCCCGGCGCGGGTGGGCAAAAACGGCAGCCGGGCGGCCGCGGCCTGCAGTCCGCAGCGCAGCATGCCCTCGTCCATCTCGCGGGCCTCGACGGTCCCGGCGGTGCGGGCCCGCGCGAACCACGGGTCGTAAAACGGGGGGGAGTCCAGCGAGACGAACCCGTAGTACACCCGCGACACCTTGCCCGCCGAGCACAGCAACCCCAGGTCCGGGCCGCCGTAGGTGACCACGGTCAGGTCGGTGACGTCGGTGCGCAGCAGCGCGCGCACCAGCGCCATCGGTTTGCGCCGCGATCCCCAGCCGCCCAGGCCGATCGTCATGCCGCTCTCGATGCCCGCGACGGCCTCGTCGAGGCCGGTCAGTTTGTCGGTGCTCGTCTGGCCCACTACTTCTTCCCCTTCTCGGTCCCGGCGAACTCGTCGCGGTGCTCGTCGGCCACGCCGGACAGGTTGAGCTCGAAGGTGAAGCCCTGTTCCATGCGGTAACTGGAGTTGACCTTCTGCACGTCGATGAGGTTCAGCGCCTCCTTGGCCGCCCGGATCACCCGGGTGTCCTTGGCGGCGATGTCGCGGGCCACCCGCAGCGCGGCCTCGTCGAGATCCTCGCGGGCCACCACCTCGTGCACCGAGCCGTAGTGGGCCAAGGTGGCCGCGTCGACGGTCGCGGCGGTGTAGAACAGCCGGCGCATCATGTGCTGGGGCACCAGCCGGGACAGGTGGGTGGCCGCGCCCAGGGCGCCGCGCTCGACCTCCGGCAGCCCGAACTTCGCGTCGTCGGAGGCCACGATGACGTCGGCGTTGCCGACCAGCCCGATGCCCCCGCCGACGCAGAATCCGTTGACCGCGGCGATGACCGGCACCGCGCACTCGTAGACCGCCTTGAACGCGGCGAAGCAGCCGCGGTTGGCGTCGATCAGCGCGGTGAAGCCGTCGGTGTTCTGCATCTCCTTGATGTCGACCCCGGCGTTGAACCCGCGGCCCTCCGCGCGCAGGATCACCGCGTGGGTGGCCATGTCGGCGCCGGCGGCGGTGATCGCCTCGGCCAGCTCGAACCAGCCGGCCGACGGGATCGCGTTGACCGGGGGGTAGTCGACGGTGACCGCGACGATGCCCGGTTCGACGGTGGTGGATGTGATCGGCATCTGGATTTCCCTAATCGATTCTCGGGGCACGAGTACCTGAGCAAGCACTTGCTTGGTACGCTAGCACAGTGGCTGATCCTGGTGTAGACGCGATCAACCTCGGCCTGCGCGGCCGGGTGGTGCTGGTGACCGGCGGGGTGCGCGGTGTCGGCGCCGGTATCTCGGCGGTCTTCGCCGAGCAGGGCGCGACCGTGGTGACCTGTGCGCGCCGGCCGGTGGACGGCCTGCCGCACGAGTTCCACGCCTGCGACGTGCGCGACGACGCCGCGGTGGCCGCGATGATCACCGCGATCGCCGAACGGCACGGCCGCCTCGACGCGGTGGTCAACAACGCCGGCGGCTCGCCCTACGCGCTGGCCGCCGACGCCTCGGCGAACTTCTCCCGCAAGATCGTCGAGTTGAACCTGCTCGGCCCGCTGTCGGTGGCCCAGCACGCCAACGCGGTGATGCAGACCCAGGACGGCGGCGGGACGATCGTCAACATCTCCAGCGTGTCGGCCCACCGGCCGTCGCCGGGCACCGCGGCCTACGGCGCGGCCAAGGCCGGGGTGGACAACCTGACGACCTCGCTGGCGGTGGAGTGGGCGCCGAAGGTGCGGGTCAACTCGGTGATCGTCGGGATGGTCGAGACCGAGCAGTCCGAACTGTTCTACGGCGACGCCGACTCGGTGGCCGCGGTGGCCGCCACCGTGCCGCTGGGCCGGCTGGCCACCCCCGCCGACGTCGGCTGGGCCGCCGCCTATCTGAGCTCACCGCTGGCGTCCTACGTCAGCGGCGCCGCCCTGGCGGTGCACGGCGGCGGGGAGCCGCCGGCCTACCTCGACGCCTCGAGCGCCAACAAGTAATCGCCAACAAGTAATCCCGCCCTCGGTAACTAAGGAGACAACACATGGGACTTCTCGACGGCCGCGTGGTCATCGTCACCGGCGCCGGCGGCGGCATCGGCCGCGCCCACGCGCTGGCGTTCGCCGCCGAAGGCGCACGCGTCGTGGTCAACGACATCGGTGTGGGCCTCGACGGCTCCCCGGCCGGTGGCGGCAGCGCCGCGCAGAACGTGGTCGAGGAGATCGTCGCCGCCGGCGGTGAGGCGATCGCCAACGGCTCCAACGTCGCCGACTGGCAGCAGGCCGAGCAGCTGATCCGGGCCGCGGTCGACGGGTTCGGTGGGCTGGACGTGCTGGTCAACAACGCCGGCATCGTGCGCGACCGGATGCTGGCCAACACCAGCGAAGAGGAGTTCGACGCCGTCATCGCCGTGCACCTCAAGGGGCATTTCGCCACCATGCGCCACGCCGCCGCCTACTGGCGCGCCCAGGCCAAGGAGGGCAACAGCGTCGATGCCCGCATCATCAACACCACCTCCGGCGCCGGCCTGCAGGGCAGCGTCGGGCAGGCCAACTACTCGGCGGCCAAGGCCGGGATCTCCGCGCTCACCCTGGTGGCCTCGGCGGAGTTGGGCCGCTACGGGGTGACCGTCAACGCGATCGCGCCGGCGGCGCGCACCCGGATGACCGAGACCGTCTTCGCCGACATGATGGCCACCCAGGAGGCCGACTTCGACGCGATGGCCCCGGAGAATGTCTCGCCGCTGGTCGTCTGGCTCGGCAGTGCGCAGTCCCGCGACGTCACCGGCCAGGTGTTCGAGGTCGAGGGCGGGCTCATCCGGGTCGCCGAGGGCTGGGCGCACGGCCCGCAGGTGAACAAGGGAGCGCGCTGGGACCCGGCCGAACTCGGCCCCGTGGTCACCGACCTGCTGGGCAAGGCCCGCGCCGGCGTGCCGGTGTACGGCTCGGCCTGAGCGGCGCCGGTGACGCCGCGCATCACCGGGACGGTGGGTCACCGGTGACCCGCAGCGGGGTCAGATCGTCACGGCTCAGGTGCATCCCGACTGGCCTGGTGCCGCCGGCGACGCAGGTGAGGCCGTCGCGCTCCATCCGGCACGCGGTGGGGTCGGGCCCGTCCTCGAGCCAGATGGTCGACCCGTAGGGCAGTACCTCCGACTCCGCGTAGATGGGCGGGTCCTCGGCGACCACCCCGTTGACGACGCGTTCCCAGCCGAAGTTGACCACCGAATCACGCCAATCATCTTCGTGGCCGGGCGGTTTCGGTGTTCGCGGGTATGTCCCCGCCGGGACGTCGCAGAACAGCGAGTATTTCCGCCAGGTGCAGACGATGGACCCGGTCGGTGAGCGGAAGTGCAGATAGTCCGGGGTCCGCGTCGCCGGGTCACCCGGCAGGTAGCCGCCGACGTGGTAGCGCTCGGCGTCGACGATCGTCCCTTCGGTGACCTCTGCCAGCTTCCGGGCCTCCTCGGCCGAGGGTTCACGTAGCGGCATCTCCCCGGGTGGATCGTCGAAGGGGACGCGGGAGGGCCCCGGATACCGGTGATAGTCCAGTGGGGCGGGCGCGGTGTCGAACGAGGCGTCCCGAAGGTGTTCCACGGTGGCGCGCAACAACTCTCCCGGCTCCTCCGAAGGGGAGAGCGCGGTGACCAGGACGCCGCGTACCCGGGTGAGGATCGTCCAGAAATCGAAGTTCGTCGGCAGGGAGCGCTTCAGGTGGATCGCGTACGCCTCGTGCCCGGCCACCGTCGTCGCCACCAGATCGACCGACCCGTCTGAGGCCCTCTCGTCGACACCGCGGTAGGTCGCGCACTGCTGTGCCCAGCGCTTCGTCGCCTCGATCACGTCGACGGCTGGGTCCTCGATGTTGAGCCGGACCTGCCGGGCCGTGGACTGCCACTGGTCGAGGCCGCCCGGCAGACCGACGGGGGCCTCGGATCGTGCTTCGGCGGTGGCGATCTTACGGAAATCGCGACCGATGTCGGCGCGGGGTGCGCGCTCGTTGAGGAACGGGATGGTGGCGCAGTCAGGCGGATCGGTCCGGCCCTCGGGGCCGTAGTCGTCGATCCGGGCCGCGACGGTCGGGGAGGTGTGGCCGACGCTCCAGCCGGCCGGTAGGTCGGCGGCGACAGGCAGGAGCCGGCTGAGGTCGGCGTCGGAGTACCCGCGCAGATCCGCGGTGCCGGCGGTGTCGGCCAGCGGGCGCGGCGCGGGACGATTCTCGGTCAGGCGTCGCAGCGTGGCGGCGAATACGTCGTCGAGCACCGAACCGCTGTCGTGGCGGCGTCCACCCACCACGACGTCACCTACTCGGGCCAGGTACACCACGCTCTCCCGCGACCCTTCGGGCTGGAACCGCCGCTCCCGGTTGTCGGTGAAAAGCAGGCGCAGCACGTCGACGCCGGCGATGCGGTGCGGCGCCAGGACGCTGACCGACGTCGGCATCCCCGGGCCGCGGTCCTCGCCTGAGGCGCCGTACCACTCGACGTAGTCGGCGCAGCGCTGCGCCCAGGCGCGGGTGTCGGCGATGAGGTCGCGCGAGGCCTGCGGATCGAACAGGACGACGGACGCTTCGCCGCCGAACCCGGTGGGGCCCAAGCTGGTGTGCCGGGCGACCGCGCGGGCGGCGATGCGGCCGGGCTCGGCGAACGGCGCCCGCGCACAGTCGGCCGGTTCGGCGGTGCGCTCGGGGACTGTGTCGGTGTCTGAGGCCGAACCGATCTGCTGCACGATGTTCCAGCCGGTCCACGGATAGTCGGCCAGACTGGGCAGGAACGCCGTCAGCCCCGCTTCCGGGGGCGTCGCCGGCGGGGATTCCGCTGGGGCGCATCCGGCCAGCAGTGCTGCTGCGACGATGCTGTGGGCTGCTCGACGCACTCGGGGCCCCCTCGTCGGGTCGGCCGGCGTCCTTGACGGCTCGAAAGTGGCTGGGATGTCAGCATAACCAGCCGTCACCGCCGGTGATATCGGCTATTTTCGCGCTGTCGGGGGGAGTTGGGCCAGGGCTCGTCCGGTGGTGCGGATGGATTCGAGGTTGGCGGGGTCGTAGTCGGCGGCCTGAATGTAGACGTAGTACTGCAGGACGACCGGTCGGTCTTTTTTGTAGTTGACCTCGACGCTGGTGATCAACCCGCAGCGCCCCACACCGGTGGAGACAACTTGCCGGTATTCGTCGTCACGGTGTTTGGTGACGCCTTTGACCCATTCCTCGACGTTGTCTTTGTTGTAGCCGAAGCGGTCGATGCCGTCGCGGACTTCGGTGATGGCGTCGTCGAGGGTGTCGACCGAGCGCCAGAAGGCGATGTCGTCGAGGGTGCCCGCAAAACGGTCGGCGGTGATGAACAGGGTGCGGGTGCGCAGGACCTCGCGGCAGTGTGGGCCGTCGAGGACGAGAAGTTTCTCCGGTGCTCGCGGGTCGCCGATGGCGAGCGCGTCGTCGGCGTCGAACCCGACGTCGGCCAATCTCACGGTTCCGGAGTGCAGGTCGAACTTGATGATCCGGGTGTCCGCGATCTGTTGGAGGCCTTCGGCATCCAGTCGCGAATAGGGTGAAGCTGTCAATGGAGTCCATGAGTTCCGACACATTGGTATCGGGATCGTTTCCAGTACAACCCGTCAGGGTCATCAGTGCCACGCCGATGAAGAGCAAGCCGAAGACGCGTAGGTGCCGCACTACTTCTCCCACGGCCATTTGAAATCGACATCGACGTCGACATCGGTGGTGCGGTCGATGATTTCGGTCCCGTACGGTGATCTCGGTCGGGAAGACCTCGCCGAACGCACGGGCCTCGGGGATGGAGGGCTCTCCGGCGTCGATCGCGTGCCACGCGTTCCTTCCGTTGTCATCGACGAGACCGACTCGCGCCATCCGGTCAGCGATCTGAGCGTCGGAGGAATCGTGACGATCGGCGTCTTGTGGCTGCCCGCTCGGGCTCGGTCGCTTTGGTGCCACGTCGTGCTGGTCGCTACTCGCAGATGACGATCGGGATCTCGCGGGTGGTGAACGAGCGGTAGTCGGCGAAATCCGGGTACATCGCGTCCAGCTTCGGCCAGTACTGCGCGCGTTCGGCCTCGGTGGCCTCACGGGCGGTCAGCGCCAGCACCTCGCCGCGGATGCGGAACGTCACCGCCGGGTTGGCCTTGAGGTTCAGATACCACATCGGGTTGGTCGCCCGACCGCCCTGGGAGGCCACCAGGATCACCCGGTCGCCCTCGCGCAGATACAGCAGCGGGGACTCCCGTTGCTGACCGGACTTTCGGCCGATCGTGGTGAGAATCCCGACCGGCGGCACGTCGCCGAACCGCTGGTTGCCCAGGCGCCACTTGCCGCCGAGGCGGCCGTTGGTGGCCTTGTAGATCGCGGTGTTGGCCCGCGACATCCATTTGATGATGACGCCGGTGACCGGTGAGTTCAGCGCGCGCGGCGCGGCGGGGGTTTCAGACATGGCCGTGAGCCTAACGGCCGAGGAACGGTCTGAAGGTGGCGCGGATGTGGTGGATGTGCGCCGCCCCGTCGGCGGAGGTGGCCGGGATGATGAACGTCTCGTCGACGCGCGCGCAGACCCGCCGGCCCGCCAGGGCCGGTTTGGTGATGATGTCGTAGACGGCGCGCACCTCGTCGTCGGTGACGCTGTAGTCGGGGGTGGTGGCGGCCTTGATCAGCTTGAACTGCGGGCCGCGGTCGAGGCTGCGGCGCAGATGCGCCCCGGAGAACCCGGTCTTCACGCCCAGTTCGATGCGCACACAGTCGTCGGTGAACGGCACCGCCGACGCGTCGTGGCTGACCAGCGCATCGATGTAGGCCTGGGCGGCGGCGATGCGGGCGGCCTCGGGAACCGGTGCGGACACCGCTAGATCCGCTCGATGATGGTTCCGGTGGACAGCGCCCCGCCGGCGCACATGGTGATCAGCGCGGTCGAGGCGTCGGTGCGCTCCAACTCGTGCAGCGCGGTGGTGATCAGCCGCGACCCGGTGCAGCCCACCGGGTGGCCCAGCGCGATCGCCCCGCCGTTGACGTTGACGGTGTCCATGTCCGGGTTGTGCACCGCCGCCCACGACAGCACCACCGAGGCGAACGCCTCGTTGATCTCGACCAGGTCGATGTCGCCCATCGTCATCCCGGCCTTGGCCAGCACCTTCTCGGTGGACTGCACCGGGCCGTCGAGGTGGTAGTAGGTCTCCGCGCCGACCAGTGCCTGGCTGACGATGCGGGCCCGCGGGGTCAACCCCAGCGCTTTGGCCTTGTCCTCGTCCATCCACAGCACCGCGGCGGCACCGTCGGAGATCTGCGAGGAGGTGCCGGCGGTGTGGCTGCCGCCCTCGATGACCGGCTTGAGCGCCGCGAGGCCCTCGGCGGTGGTCTCGCGCAGACCCTGGTCGCGGCGCACGGTGTTCCACTCGGCGGTGGGTTGCTTGTTCTCGTCGATCACCGGGGCCTCGATCGGGGAGATCTCCCGGTCGAACCGCCCTTCGGCCCAGGCCCGGGCGGCCAGCTGCTGGGAGCGCAGACCGAAAGCGTCGAGGTCGGCGCGGCTGATCCCGCGGCGTTTCGCGATCCGCTCGGCGGCCTCGAACTGGTTGGGCAGGTCGATGTCCCAGGAGGCCGCGCGCGCCCCGCCGCCGTTCTCGCCGAGGCCGACCCGGCTCATCGCCTCGATGCCGCAGGCCACGCCGATGTCGATCGCGCCGGTGGCGATCAGCCCCGCGATCAGGTGGTTGGCCTGCTGGCCGCTGCCGCACTGGCAGTCGATCGTGGTGGCCCCGACCTGTTCGGGCAGCCCCGCCACCAGCCAGGACTGCCGGGTGATGTTGTTGGCCTGCTCGGCGTACTGGGTGACGCACCCGCCGATGGCCTGCTCCACGCTGCCCGGGTCGATCCCCGCCTTGGCGAGCAACGCCTTCTGTACCGCCCCGAGCAACTCGGTGGCATGCAGGCCGGACAACCAGCCGTTGCGTTTGCCGATCGGACTGCGGGTTGCTTCAACGATGACGGGTGTGCCCATGCGGTCAGGCTAGAACACGTTTCATTACGCTGACAAGCGCGGATGTGTCGACGCCTTTTATCCGGGGTGAAGGCATGTTTTACTGGCACTAGAACACGTTGTCATCAAGGAGTGCACCTGTGTCATCTCAGCCCAGCCCCAGCTGTCCCGTCGACCTGACCGACCCGGACATCTACGCCGAGCGGATCCCCCACGAGGAGCTCGCCGAACTGCGGAAGAACTCGCCGATCACCTGGATCGAGCAGCCGGACGGCAAGTCCGGTGGCTTCAACGACGGCGGCTACTGGGCCATCACCAAGCACAAGGACGTCAAAGAGGTCTCGCTGCGCAGCGACGTGTTCTCCAGCGCGGTCAACACCGCCATCCCGCGGTTCACCGACGACATCCCGCGGGAGAACATCGACCTGCAGAACGTGGTGCTGCTGAACATGGACGCCCCGGACCACACCCGGCAGCGTCGCATCATCTCCCGGGGATTCACCCCGCGCGCCATCGGCCGGCTGCGGGAGGAACTGCAGGAGCGCGCCCAGAACATCGCCAAGGAAGCCTTGGCCACCGGCTCGGGCGACTTCGTCGAGCAGGTCTCCGCGGAGCTGCCGCTGCAGGCCATCGCCGGGCTGCTGGGCGTGCCGCAGGAGGACCGCGGCAAGCTGTTCGAGTGGTCCAACCAGATGACCTCCTACGACGACGCCGAGTACGCGCACTACGACGAGAAGGCCTCCTCGATGGAGATCATCGCCTACTCGATGAAGCTGGCCGAGGAGAAGAAGAAGAACCCCGGCGCCGACATCGTCACGACGCTGGTCGAGGCCGACATCGACGGTGAGAAGCTCACCGAGGCCGAGTTCGGTTTCTTCGTGGTGCTGCTCGCGGTGGCCGGCAACGAGACCACCCGCAACTCGATCACCCAGGGCATGATGGCGTTCTCGGAGTTCCCCGAGCAGTGGGAGCTGTTCAAGCGCGAGCGCCCGGAGACCACCGCCGACGAGATCGTGCGCTGGGCCTCCCCGGTCACCTCGTTCCAGCGCACCGCCACCGAGGACACCGAGCTGTCGGGGGTGAAGATCAAGAAGGGCCAGCGGGTGGTGATGTTCTACCGGTCGGCCAACTTCGACGAGGAGGTCTTCGACGACCCGTTCTCGTTCGACATCACCCGCGACCCCAACCCGCACGTCGGGTTCGGCGGCACCGGCGCGCACTACTGCATCGGCACCCACCTGGCGCGCATGACCATCCAGCTGCAGTTCGAGGCGATCGCCGACCACATGCCCGACCTGCTGCCGCTGGCCAAGCCGGACCGGCTGCGTTCGGGCTGGCTCAACGCGATCAAGCACTGGCAGGTGGATTACACCGGCAAGTGCCCGGTGGAGCACTGACCCCCGAGGGCACCGCAGGAGGATAACGGTGGACAGCACGACCGGGCCGGCGCGTCCGGCCGTCGCCGACGGCTTCGACTTCCTTGACCCCGAGGTCATCCTTCGGGGCATCCCCGACGAGGCGTTCGCGGCGCTGCGCGCATCCGCGCCGGTCTGCTGGATCGCCCAACCACCCGGTGAGGGCGGCGGCTTCCACGACGGCGGCTATTGGGCGATCACCAAACACCACGACGTCAAAGAGATCTCGCTGCACAGCGACGTGTTCTCCAGCTTCGAGAACTGTGTGATCCCGCGCTACCCGAACGACATGAAGCGGGAGAACATCGAACTGCAGCGGTTCGTCATGCTCAACATGGATGCGCCGGCGCACACCCGGCTGCGCCGCATCATCGCGCGCGGGTTCACCCCGAGGGCGATCGGGCGGCTGCGCGCCGAACTGTCCGAGCGGGCTCAGAACATCGCCCGGGAGGCGGCCGCCGCCGGGTCCGGCGACTTCGTCGAACAGATCTCGTGCGAGCTGCCGCTGCAGGCGATCGCCGGGCTGCTCGGCGTGCCCCAGGAGGACCGGGACAAACTGTTCCGCTGGTCCAACGAGATGACCGGCAGCGAGGACCCGGAGTACGACGACGTCGACCCGCAGGCCTCGTCGATGGAGTTGATCGCCTACGCGATGCAGTTGGCGGAGGAGAAAAAGAAGAACCCCGGCGCCGACATCGTCACCACGCTGGTGGAGGCCGACATCGACGGCGAGAAGCTCTCCGACGACGAGTTCGGGTTCTTCGTGGTGATGCTGGCTGTGGCCGGCAACGAGACCACCCGCAACTCGATCAGCCACGGAATGGTCGCATTCGCCGAGCATCCCGAGCAGTGGGAGCTGTTCAAACGGGAGCGCCCGGAGACCGCCGCCGACGAGATCGTGCGCTGGGCCACCCCGGTGATCTGCTTCCAGCGCACCGCGCTGACCGACTATGAGCTGTCGGGGGTGACGATCAAGAAGGGCCAGCGGGTGGTGATGTTCTATCGGTCGGCCAACTTCGACGAGGAGGTCTTCGACGACCCGTTCTCGTTCGACATCACCCGCGACCCCAACCCGCACGTCGGGTTCGGCGGCACCGGCGCGCACTACTGCATCGGCAC
>NZ_NCXO01000022.1 GCF_002104795.1 Mycolicibacillus koreensis | reverse complement strand
ATATGTTTATAAGACACACACATGGTCGCCCCGGCCGGCCCGGCCGGGGCGACCATGTCGGGCGGAAAGATCTGGGCGGCCAGGCGGCTGTCACCGTACTCGCGCAGCGCCACGATCAGACCGTCGCGGGTTTCGAAGAAGAACGCGAACGCGCAGGTCATCTCGGCGCCGTCGACGACCCCGGTGCCGTAGGCCTCCACCGCGACGTTCTCACCCTCGTTGATGCAGCCGAGCAGGTCGAGGTCGATCTCCACGATCTGTTGGCGGCGTTCCAGCAGCGCCCGGGAGGCCGCCTTGTCCAGGGTGTCGCCGGTGACGTTGCTCCAGTAGGTGAAGTCCTCGCTGAGCAGGGCGAACCCCTCGTCCAGGTCGCCGTCGCGGCAGGTGCACTGCAAAAACAGCCATGCCAGCCCGGCCTGCGGATCGTCGAAGGGGGTGGTCACCGCCTCATACTGGCGCGGATGCCCGACGCGGTCAATCACGCCCCGCGCGCCTAAGATCGGCGGCATCCTCACCAGCAGTGCGCGCACCGTCACCTTCGCCGACCCCATCGACCCGGCGGTCACCCTGGCGCCGCTGCGGCGCGGGCCCGCCGACCCGTGTTTCCGCCTCGACGCCGACGGCGCGATCTGGCGCACCAGCCGGCCCGCCAGCGGTCCGGTGACCGCGCGGATCACCCGGGCGGGCCCGGCCGCGGTGCACCTCACCGCGTGGGGCCCGGGGGCCGAGGAATTCCTCGACGGGGCCCCGGCGCTGCTCGGCGCCGACGACGACGTCACCGGGTTCACCCCGGCGCACCCCACCGTCGCCGCCGCGCACCGCCGGGTGCCGCACCTGAGGCTCTGCCGGACCGGCCGGGTGCTCGAGGCGCTGATCCCCGCGGTGCTCGAACAGCGAGTCCCCGGGCGCGACGCGTTCGCCGCATGGCGGCGCCTGCTCACCCGCTTCGGCGGCCCCGCCCCCGGCCCGGCACCGGCCGGGATGCGGGTCTTTCCCTCCGCGGCGACGTGGCGGCACATCCCGTCCTGGGAGTTCCACCGCGCCAACGTCGACCCGGGGCGCGCCCGCACGATCGTCGGCGCCGCTGCCCGGGCGGCCGGTCTGGAGCGGCTGACACAACGGCCGGTCACCGACGCGCACGGGGCGCTCACCGCGCTTCCCGGGATCGGGGTGTGGACCGCCGCCGAGACCGCGCAACGCGCCTTCGGTGATCCCGACGCCCTGTCGGTGGGGGACTACCACCTGGCGGCGACCGTGGGCTGGGCCCTGGTGGGCCGGCGCATCGACGACGCCGCGATGGTCGAAATGCTCGAACCGATGCGCCCGCACCGGCACCGGGTGGTGCGGTTACTCGCCGTCAGCGGGGTGGCGCGGCGGCCCCGCCGGGGCCCGCGACTGCCCGTGCAGGACATCCGGGCGCTCTAGCCGTGCTTGAGCCGCGCCCGCGGATGTGCCCACAATGCCGATCAGTGCGGCGTGATCTGCGAGGCGAAGAACATCACCACGGTGGCGATCATCAACACGCCCAACATGCCCAGCGTGAACATCCGGATGCCCCGAGCGTAGTTCGCGGGCTGTTCTTTCTGGTCTGACACGACGCCCTCCTCGGCTTTGCCGCCAGTATAGGCAGGGGCCCGCGCGCTGTTGTCCGCGGGACGTTCGGCGCGGTTCCCGCGGACAGCCCGACCTGCCTTTAGCGCCCTGAGCTGGGTGGACTCAACGTCGACGACGCTCGGGTCGGCGCTGTGGCACGATCGGGCGTTATGCCGCAGCGCCCACGTCGAGGCCCGGGCCGCCCGCCGGCGGCCGACGGCGCCGAGACCCGTGAGCGGATCGTCGCCACCGCGCGGGGTGTGTTCACCGACTTCGGCTACCGGGCCGCCACCTTCCAGGAGATCGCCGAACGGGCCGATCTGACCCGCTCGGCGATCAACCACTACTTCCCCAGCAAGAAGGTGCTGTTCCGGGAAGTGGTGGCCGCGACGACCACGATGTTCATGGCGACCGGCGGTGAACGCGCCATGGCCGAGCCGACGCTGCTGGCCAAGGTGGCGTCGTTCCTCGACTTCGCCTTGGAGTTGCACGCCCGCGAACCGGCGATCCCCGGCTTCATGGTGTTGACGATGATGTCGGCCCGACGCACCCCCGATCTGCTCACCGCCGAGAGCGACCTGCTGGAGTTGTTTCGCTGGTTCGTCACCCAGGCGGTCACCGATGCGGTCAGCTCCGGGGAGCTGCCCGCCGGCACCGACATCGCTGAGGCCGTGGAGCCGTTGGTGATGGTGTTCTGCGGGATGACCTTCTACGGCGGATTCGTCGCCGGCCACCGTCAGCTCGAGATCGTCACCGCGCAGCTCAAGGCCTGGTTCACGGCGCTGTGGGGTGGGACTCGATCGGGTTAACCGTCGGGAGCGGGTGTGCGGCGGCCAGGGGGTCGGCCAGGGGGCCGGCGGCCAGGGGGTCGGACAGGGTCTCGGCGGCCAGTGCGTCGGCGTCCAGGGCGCCGAGCATCTGGCTGTTGATCCAGGCCAGCGCCGCGTTGTCGCGGGGCAGCGTTGCCTGCTCGTAGCCGATGAGCGTGTACAGCGCCCACCCGGCGAACATGCGCGCCTGCTCGGGGTCGGCGAGGATCTCGGTGGCGGCGTCGTGAAGGGCCTCGAACCGGCCCTGGTCGATGCCGGACTGGATCGCCTTGACGTGCGGATCCAGCGCGCTCCACACCCGGATCGCGGCCTCCGTGCCGTGCTCGAAATCCAGGGCGGCGACCAGCATGACCTCGAGGCGTTCCCGGGGTTCGGGGTAGGCGGCGCGCACCGCGGCGCGGTGATCGGCGCGGCCGTTGGCCCAGTACGCCAGCAGCTCGGCGGTGTACACCGACCACTTGCTGAAGTAGTGATAGAAGGACCCGCTGGTCACGCCGAGTCGACGGCACACCTCGGCGAGTTTGAGCCCGCTGTACCCCAGGTCGGAGAGCACCTCGATGCCGGTGTCGAAGTACGACTCCCGGGACACGATCCGCGTCATAGCCGGAAGTCTATATTGTCCCCCCCGACAATATAAATATTTGCTTTGCCGACAAATATGCCTGTCAGCGGAAGCGCAACAAGCATGACTAGGATGGGCCGGTGCCCGCCGGTCGTCGAGGTCCCGGTCGTCCCCCCGCTGCCGATGGCGCGGAGACGCGTCAACGCATCGTCACCGTCGCGCGGGCGGTCTTCGGTGAACTCGGCTACACCGCCGCCACCTTCCAGGCGATCGCCACCCGCGCGGATCTGACCCGCTCGGCGATCAACCACTACTTCTCCAGTAAGCGGGTGTTGTTCCGCGAGGTGCTCACCCAGGCCAACGAGAAGCTCGTCGCCGCCGGCGCCGAGCATGCCGCCGAGAAGGCCACGCTGCTCGACAAGCTGTCGGTCTTCACCGGCGGGGCGGTGCAGATCGTGCGCGACGATCCGACCATGGGGGCGTTCATCGTCACCGCCATGCTCGAAGGTCAGCGGCACCGGGGTCTCATGCCCATCGAGGACAACCCGCTGTGGCAGGCCCGGACGTTTCTGAGCGCGGTGGTCACCGAGGCGATCGAGCGGGGTGAGCTGATCACCGAGGCCGACCCGGCCGAGCTGGTCGAGCTGCTGGTCGCCACCAACTGGGGGCTGGCGTTCTACGCCGGGTTCATCGGCACGCCCGCCGAACTGGAGACGGTCAACGGCCATCTGGAGTCGCTGTTCGCTAACCGGTTGTGGCGGATCCGCGAGATCCCCGACGCCGGGGAGTGACCCAGATCACAACGGCGCATAGCCTGCCTAACTACTCGGTAGGATGGCCGCCGACATCACCGACGGCGTGCTGCCGGCCGCGCGGACCAGCAGCATCACCCCCAGACCCCCGTCCAGAATCCCGCTTCAGAATCGAGGTAGCCCCCATGGGTGCACTGCGTAGCCACGACGACACCTGGGACATCGCCAGCAGTGTGGGCACCACCGCGGTGATGGTCGCCGCCGCCCGCGCGGTGGAGACCGACGCCGACGCCCCGCTGATCAGCGACCCCTACGCCAAGCTGTTGGTGTCGGGTGCGGGCACCGGGGTGTGGGAGATGCTGCTCGACGACACGACCGAGGCCAAGCTGGCCGCCGTCGACCCGGAGACCGCAGCGATCTTCCACCGCATGCGCGGCTACCAGGCGGTGCGCACCCGGTTCTTCGACGCGTATTTCCGCCAGGCCGCCGCCGCGGGCATCCGCCAGGTCGTGATCCTGGCCTCCGGGCTGGACTCGCGCGCCTATCGGCTGGACTGGCCGGCGGGCACCGTCGTCTACGAGATCGACCAGCCCAAGGTGCTCGACTACAAGACCACCACGCTCACCGAGGCGGGGGTGTCACCGGCTGCGGAGCGGCGCGCCGTCGCCTGCGACCTGCGCCAGGACTGGCCGGCGGCGCTGACGGCGGCCGGCTTCGATGCCGCCACCCCGACCGCATGGCTGGCGGAGGGCCTGTTGATGTATTTGCCCGCCGACGCCCAGGACCGACTGTTCGCCCAGATCACCGAGTTGAGCGCGCCGGGCAGCCGCATCGCCGCCGAGACCGCGGCCCATCAGCCCGAGGAGCGCCGCGAACAGATGCGGCTGCGGTTCCGCAGCGCGGCGGAGAAGATGGGCATGCCGACCCCGGTGGACTTCGCGGACCTGACCTACAACGACCCGGACCGGGCGGAGCTCGCCGGCTGGCTCGACGGCCACGGCTGGACGGCGACCGCACGCAGCTCCAAAGCGGAGATGCAGGAGCTGGGCCGCTGGATCGATTCGCCGCTGGATGACCCCGGCGCCGACGCGTTCTCGCAGTTCGTCACCGCGGTCCGTTAGCCGTGCCGCGACAGCGCCGGGGCGTCGGTGACGATGTCGGCGGCCAGCGGGGTGAGCAGCGCGACGATGTCGGAGATCTCCGCTGAGCCCACCCCGGCATCCTGGAACGCGGTGATCAGGTGCAGTGCCACCCGGTTGAAGTTGTCGATCGAGATGCCCCGCCCGCGGTGGGCCTGGCGGATCGACGGGCCGCTGTAGGGCAGCGGCCCGCCCATTGCGGCCGCCAAGAACTCGACCTGCTTGCTGGTCTGGCGACCCATGTGCACCCCGGCGAAAAACCCCGCCAGGGAATCGTCGGCCAACACCCGGGCGTAGAACTCCGGGACCACGGCCTCCAGGGTCTCGTGTCCGCCGATGCGGTCATACAGTGTGCTCATGGGTCTATTCGACGCCGCCGGTGGGTCACCGCAATGAGCACGGCGTTACGGCGTTGTTGCGATTCGCGGCGCCGCGTTACCGGCGTGCTGCCGGCCGCGGGCGGCGGGCTCGGGTGTTTGCGCCCGGGGGAGTTCGGTCGGCCCTAAACTGCGACCCGGCGGGACCGCCGCAATCGGCGCGTCGTATACAGAGCAGGTCGTATACCGAGCCGACAGCCAAATCGGCGTGCACCGGCGAACCGGCCGGCGCGCCACGCGTGAAAGGAACCTCATGCCCGGAGTGCAGGATCGTGTCGTCGTCGTCACCGGTGCCGGTGGTGGTCTGGGCCGCGACTACGCGCTGACCCTGGCGCGCGAGGGCGCCAGCGTGGTGGTCAACGACCTCGGGGGCGCGCGCGACGGCACCGGCGCCGGCCACAACATGGCCGACGAGGTGGTCGAGGAGATCAAGTCGGCCGGCGGTCGCGCGGTGGCCAACTACGACAGCGTGGCCACCGAGGAGGGGGCGGCCGCGATCATCGCGACCGCGATCGACGAGTTCGGCAAGGTCGACGGGGTGGTGTCCAACGCCGGCATCCTGCGCGACGGCACGTTCCACAAGATGACGTTCGAGAACTGGGACGCGGTGCTCAAGGTGCACCTCTACGGCGGCTACAACGTGGTGCGCGCCGCCTGGCCGCACTTCCGGGAGCAGAGCTTCGGCCGAGTGGTGGTGGCGACCTCCACCTCCGGGCTGTTCGGCAACTTCGGGCAGGCCAACTACGGCGCCGCCAAGCTCGGCCTGGTCGGCATGATCAACACGCTCGCCCAGGAGGGCGCCAAGTACAACATCAAGACCAACGCGATCGCCCCGATCGCGGCCACCCGGATGACCCAGGACATCCTGCCGCCGGAGGTGTTCGCCAAACTCACCCCGGAGTTCGTGGCGCCGGTGGTGGCCTACCTGTGCACCGAGGAGGTCGACGACACCGCCGCGGTGTTCATCGTCGGCGGCGGCAAGGTGCAACGGGTGGCGCTGTTCGGCAACGAGGGCACCACGTTCAACGACCCGCCGTCGGTCGACGACATCGCCGCCGCTTGGGAGCAGATCACCGACCTGTCGGCCGCCAAACGGGCGTCGTTCTCGCTGTAGCCGATCCTCAGATCCCGATCAGTCCGGTCAGGTCGCCGAGTACGGCCTGGGCGGCGTCGGCGATGACGAGGAACTCGAAACCGCCGGCCATGGTGGCCAGACCCACCGCACCGGCCAGCGGCAACCCGACGGCGTTGAGCAGATCGCCGTCCATCAGGTTGTCCAGCGACAGGTTGAGCAGGTAGGCGGGCA
The DNA here is from genome assembly GCF_002104795.1 of Mycolicibacillus koreensis. Taxonomy (GTDB): domain Bacteria; phylum Actinomycetota; class Actinomycetes; order Mycobacteriales; family Mycobacteriaceae; genus Mycobacterium; species Mycobacterium koreense. The sequence goes on along the minus strand of NZ_NCXO01000022.1, from coordinate 56,018 downwards.
TCGAGGTGACCAGCGCGTTGCCGATGTCGGCGGTGGGCAGCAGCGCCGCGTAGGCGTTGGCCGCCGCATCGGAGAGCGCGTTGACCGCGTTCGGCAGGAAGCTGGCGACGCTGCCCAGCGGGTCGGTGCCGGCCGCGCCGCCGGCTCCGCTGAGCAGATCCAGCGGGTTGAGGTCGGATAGGGAGATCCCCGACAGGGAGTTGACGAAGTTCTCCAGCCCGTCCTTGGTGCCGTCGACGAGGTTGCCGGGCAGCGCCTCAATGGCGCTCCATTGTGGGAACAGCCCGAACGGGGTGGCGACGTCCGCATAGGTGGTGGCGGCGAACGGGTTGTCGTAGCCGAGGTCGATCAGGACCTTCAGGTCCGGCTGCAGCAACTCGGCGATCGGGTTGCCGATCAGCGGGATCCCGCGCACCGGTTCCAGCAGCGGCAGGTCGGTGGTGGGCATCATGAAGTAGTTCGTGACCCCGGCGTAGCCGTCCGAGGTCGCCAGCTCGGTGAAGGCGTTGGCGGCGGTCTCCGGGTAGGTGCCGTGCACGTAGTAGATCCCGGCGAACGCGTTGAGGTCGGCGAGCACGTTGAGCGGGTATTTCGGGAAGTCGGCGAAGCCGTCGTATTGGATCGTGTAGATGTCGGTGGGATAGATGGTGTCCGCGGGGGTGGCGCCGTAGAAGTTCAGGCCCATGCTCGGGATGTTCAACCCGGCGAAGCGGCTCAGCAGCCCGCCGTTGGGGTTCATCGGGTTGCCCAGCAGGATGAAGTTGAGCTGATCGGCGTCCGGAGCGTCGGTCATGCCCGCCAGCTTCTCCATCTCCAGGGAGGCGATCACCGAGCTCTGCGAATACCCCAACACGCCGAGCGCGCCGTCGTCGCCGACCGGTCCGTTGGCCGCGAGGTCGGTGAGGATCTGATTGTGCAGGATCTCCACGCCGCGCTCCACCGAGGTGTTCAACGGCAGATCCTTGACCCCGGTCATCGGATACAGCCCCTCCGGGGTGACCAGGGCGTTGACGTTGCAGCCGTCGATGCAGGGGGTTTGCGGTGCGTGGAGACTGCCAAAGCTCGGTTGCAGGTAGTTGTGGAACACCATCTGCATGTATTGGCCGTCTTTGCCCAGCCAGGGGATCGGGGTGCCGCTGCCGGCCATCACCTCGGCGTAGGAAACGTCCGCGTCATGGAGTATGGGCCCCGGGTCACCGAGGCCCGCCAGCACCACCTCCGCCCACACCGATCGCGGCCCCGCCGCAACGGGGGTGGCGAGCGCGACCGCCCCGCCGAGCAGGGCGGTGCCGAGCAGCGCGAGCAGCGTCGTGCCCATCGACCGGATGTGATGACCCATCATGGCGACCTCCCTGGGGCGGCGGCAGGAGCGGACTTGATGTGAGAATCTACGCCTACTCTTAGCTAAATATCAGGATTTACAGCCGATGGCGGAGGATCCGGGCGTCGCTGGACGGCTGACCCCGCTGAAACTCACGTTTGCGTGCGGTTTTGGCCGCGAAAGCGACAGAAACGTGCGGCTCAATGTCTCAGGGTCGAACATTGCGGCCCCACCGACCCCGCCGGCCCCACAGGACTCACAAGACCCACTCAGCGCAGCAGCGCGGCGCGCAGACGTTCCAGGTCGGCGTCGGTGACCTCCGCGGCGCGCAGAAAGCCCGACAGCGAACCGTACTCGCTGTCGATGGTGGCGAACGCCGCCGCCAGATACTCCTCGCGCACCCCGAGCACCTGGTCGGTGAGGCGCGCCTCGGTGAACGTCGCCACCTCCTCGGTGAGTCCCGCCTCGGCTCGGGCGGCGATCATCTCCTGGATCGCCGCGCGCAACTGCGCCACCGCGGTGTTGCTGGCGGTGTAGTCGGCGAGCACCGCATCGCGGTCCACCCCGACCGCGCTCAGCGTCACCGCCACCGTGAACCCGGTGCGGTCCTTGCCGGCGAAACAGTGCGCCAGCACGGTCTGCCCCGACCCCAGCAGCGTGATCACCTGCCGCACCGCGCGCCGCGCGCCGCTGAGCACCGGGAACCCCCGGTACTCGGAGGTCATGTACCGTGCGGCGGCCGCCTCCACCGGTTCGTCGTCGGGCTTGTGGGCCATCATCTGCTGCCACGCCTGCTCGTGGGGGGCCTCGGCGCCCTGATCGCCGTCGCCGCCGCCGGCGCCCAGGTCCGGAAACGGCAGCAGGTGGATGTCCACCCCGTCGGGGACCCGGCCCGGGCCGCGGCGGGCCACCTCCCGCGGGGAGCGCAGGTCGGCGACGTCGGTGACCGCCAGCCGGCTCAGCTCGGCGCGCCCGCCGTCGGTCAGCCGGCTCAGCTCCCCGGAGCGCAGCAGCCGGCCCGCCTGCAGGTCGGCGACGACGTCGGCGACGTCGCGGAAGTTCCAGGCACCGTCGAGCCTGCGGGCTGCGGTGGGCATTTAGGTCACCGCAGCCGCGAGGGCGCTCTTGTCCGCACCGAGTTCGGCGCGCGCGATCGAGCGCAAATGCACCTCGTCGGGGCCGTCGAAGAGCCGCATCGCCCGGTGCCAGCCGTACAGCCGTGCCAGCGGGAAGTCGTCGGACACCCCGGCCGCGCCGTGCACCTGGATCGCGCGGTCGAGCACAGTGCACGCCATCTGCGGGGCGACGGCCTTGATCTGGGCGACCAGAACGCGGGCCTCCTTGTTTCCGTGCTGGTCGATCGTCCAGGCGGCCTTCTCGCACAGCAGCCGGGCCTGGTCGATCTCGTTGCGCGACACCGCGATCTGCTGCTGCACCACACCCTGCTCGGCCAGCGGCTTGCCGAATGCGATGCGGGTGCGGGCCCGTTCGGTCATCAGCGCCAACGCCCGCTCGGCCACCCCGATCGCGCGCATGCAGTGGTGGATGCGCCCCGGGCCGAGGCGGGCCTGGGCGATCGCGAAGCCCGACCCCTCCTCGCCGAGCAGGTTCGCCGCCGGCACCCGCACGTTGTCGTAGACGATCTCGCAGTGGCCGTGCTGGTCCTGCCAGCCGAACACCGGGGTGGAGCGCACGATCGTCACCCCGGGGGTGTCGGTGGGCACCAGGATCATCGACTGCTGCTGGTGCGGGGCGGCGTCGGGGTTGGTGCGGCCCATCACGATGAGGATCTTGCAGCGCGGGTCCGCCGCCCCCGAGGTCCACCATTTGCGGCCGTTGATGACGTACTCGTCGCCGTCGCGGGCGATGGTGGTCTCGATGTTGCGGGCATCGCTGGAGGCCACCGCCGGCTCGGTCATCGAGAACGCGCTGCGGATCGTCCCGTCCAGCAGCGGCTGCAGCCAGGCGGCGCGCTGCTCCTCGGTGGCGAACAGGTGCAGGGTCTCCATGTTGCCGGTGTCGGGGGCGGCGCAGTTGAGCACCTCCGGCCCGATGTCCATGCTCCACCCCGACAGCTCCGCCAGCGGGGCGTACTCGAGGTTGGTCAGCCCCGACTCGGCCGGCAGGAACAGATTCCACAGCCCGAGGTCCTTGGCGGTGGCCTTCAGCTCCTCGATGACCGGCGGGACGGTGAAGTCGTCGGGCCCGGCCTCCCGGCGGTACTGCTCATAGGCCGGCTCGGCCGGGATCACGTGCTCGACCATGAAGTCGGTGAGCCGCCGGTGGTAGTCGGCGCCCGTGGCCGACATCGCGAAGTCCATGCCGCCACGATAGGACACCGCGCGTGGCGGAATCCACCTACCGGTTGGTCAGTCCGCGGGCGATGACGAGGCGCTGGATCTGGTTGGTGCCCTCGAAGATCTGGGTGATCTTCGCTTCCCGCATGTAGCGCTCCACCCGGTAGTCACGGGTGTAGCCGACACCGCCGAGCACCTGCACCGCGTCGGTGGTCACCTTCATCGCCGCGTCGGTGGCGATGAGTTTTGCCACACTGGCCTGCTGGGAGTACGGCCGGCCCGCGTCGCGGCGCCGCGCCGCATCGAGATAGGTGGCCCGCGCACTGGCCACCGCCGCGGCCATGTCGGCCAGCACGAACCCCAGCCCCTGGTGGTCGATGATCGCCCGGCCGAACGTGGTGCGCTCGTTGGCGTAGGCGGTGGCCTCCTCCAGCGCCGCCTGGGCGATGCCGACCGCCACCGCGGCGATACCGAGTCGCCCGGAGTCCAGCGCGGAGAACGCGATCGACAGGCCCTGGCCCTCGTCGCCGATCAGCCGGTCGGCGTCGATGCGGGCGTCGTCGTAGAACGCCGAGGTGGTCGGCACCGCGGAGAGCCCCATCTTGTCCTCCGGGGCGCCGAAGCTGAGGCCCTCGAGGTCACCGGGCACCAGGAAACACGAGATGCCGCGGGAGCCCTCCCCGGTGCGGGCGAACAGCGTGTAGAAGTCGGCCACCCCGCCGTGGGTGATCCAGGATTTGGAGCCGGTGATCCGGTAGCCGTCGCCGTCGCGCACCGCCGCACAGCGCAGCGCCGCGGCATCCGAGCCGGCCTGCGGTTCGGACAGGCTGTAGGCGCCGATCAGGGTGCCGGAGAGCATGTCGGGCAGCCAGCGCCGTCGCTGGTCGTCGGTGCCGAACTCCAGCAGTGGGTGGCACGCCAAGCTGTTGACGCTGACCGCGACCGCCACCGCCGCCCACCGTGCGGCGATCTCCTCGAGCACCTGCAGGTACACCTGATAGGGCTGGCCGGCGCCGCCCCACTCGACCGGCTGCGGCAGGCTGAGCAGCCCGGCGGCCCCCAACTGGGCGAACACCCCGTCGGGATAGGTCTCGGATTTCTCGTGCGAGTCGACGATCGGCGCGAGGACTTTGTCGGCGATCTCGCGGGTCAACGCCAGCAGGTCGTCGGCCTCCGAGCTGGGCAGGAGCCGGTCGACGGTCATATCCGCACTGTAGTGCCCCGCGGCCGCCAGATTCCCAGCATTGTCCCAGCACCGGTTAGGGTGTCTGAGCACGCGGTCGCCCGAAGCGGCCCGCATGTGGCAGAACGACGTAGCGGAACGACGCAACGGAAAGTAGACACACGCGCCATGACAGATACGCAGACTGCGTCCCTGACGGTCGGGGTCGTCGCCGAATCCGGCGCCGACGAACGCCGGGTCGCGCTGGTGCCCAAGGCGGTGGCTCCGCTGGTCAAATCGGGTGTCGGCGTGGTGGTCGAGTCCGGTGCCGGTGAGCGGGCCCTGCTGCCCGACGCGCTGTACACCGAGGCCGGCGCCACCATCGGTGACGCCTGGGCCGCCGACATCGTGGTCAAGGTCGCCCCGCCGACCGCCGATGAGGTCGCCAAGCTGAACTCCGGGCAGACCCTGATCGGGTTCCTCGCCCCGCGCAGCCAGGACAACCAGATCGCCGCGCTGAAAAGCGCCGGCGTGCAGGCGTTCGCCCTGGAGGCGATCCCGCGGATCTCCCGCGCCCAGGTGATGGACGCGCTGTCCTCGCAGGGCAACGTCTCCGGCTACAAGGCGGTGCTGGTCGCCGCGATGGAGTCCACCCGGTTCTTCCCGATGCTGACCACCGCCGCCGGCACCGTGAAACCGGCGACGGTGCTGGTCCTCGGTGTCGGGGTGGCCGGCCTGCAGGCGCTGGCCACCGCCAAACGCCTCGGCGGGCGCACCACCGGCTACGACGTGCGCCCGGAGGTCGCCGACCAGGTGCGCTCGGTGGGCGCGCAGTGGCTGGACCTGGGGATCGACGCGGCCGGGGAGGGCGGCTACGCCCGCGAGCTCACCGACGAGGAACGCGCCACCCAGCAGCAGAAGCTGGAGGAGGCGATCACCGGCTTCGACGTGGTGATCACCACCGCGCTGGTGCCGGGGCGGCCGGCCCCGAAGCTGGTCACCGCCGCCGCGGTGGAGGGCATGCGCCCCGGCAGCGTGGTCGTCGACCTGGCCGGGGAGACCGGCGGCAACTGCGAGCTCACCGAACCGGGCCAGACCGTGGTCAAACACGACGTGACGATCGCCTCGCCGCTGAACCTGCCGGCGACCATGCCCGAACACGCCAGCGAGCTGTACAGCAAAAACATCACGGCGCTGCTGGATCTGTTGATCACCCGCTCCGACGAGGACGGGGTCTCGTTGGCCCCCGACTTCGACGACGAGGTGCTCGCGGATTCCTGCGTGACCCGAGAGGACGGCTAGATGTACGACGAACTACTCGCGAACATCGCGATCCTGGTGCTCTCCGGGTTCGTGGGGTTCGCGGTCATCTCGAAGGTGCCCAACACCTTGCACACCCCGCTGATGTCGGGGACCAACGCGATCCACGGGATCGTGGTGCTCGGCGCACTGGTGGTGTTCGGCCGGGTGGAGAACCCCTCCCTGGCCCAGCAGATCATCCTGTTCGTCGCGGTGGTGTTCGGCACGCTCAACGTCATCGGCGGGTTCATCGTCACCGACCGGATGTTGGGCATGTTCAAGACCAAAAAGCCCGGCACTGACGCCGCCGACGCGGGGGCCGCCCGATGAACAACCTGATCACGATCCTCTACATCATCTCGTTCTCACTGTTCATCTACGGCTTGATGGGCCTGACCGGCCCGAAGACCGCGGTGCGCGGCAACCAGATCGCCGCGGTCGGTATGGCCCTGGCGGTGGGCACCACGCTGCTCAACGTGCACCACAACTGGCTGCTGATTGTCGCCGGGCTCGTCGTCGGTGTCGCCCTCGGTGTGCCGCCGGCGAAGTTCACCAAGATGACCGCGATGCCGCAGCTGGTGGCGTTCTTCAACGGTGTCGGCGGTGGCACGGTCGCGTTGATCGCGCTCAGCGAGTTCATCGAGACCGACGGCTTCACCGTGTTCGGCCACGACTCCGGGCCGACCGTGCACATCATGGTGGCCTCACTGCTGGCCGCGGTGATCGGGTCGATCTCGTTCTGGGGCTCGGTGATCGCGTTCGCGAAACTGCAGGAGCTCATCGACGGCAAACCGATCGGGGTGGGCCGCGCCCAGCAGCCGCTGAACCTGCTGCTGGCCGCCGGCTCGGTGGCGATCGCGGTCTACATCGGCGTCGGTGCGGCCGACGGCGGGCTCAGCGTCTGGTGGATGGTCGGGCTGCTGGCCGTCTCGGCGGTGCTGGGCCTGATGGTGGTGCTGCCGATCGGTGGCGCCGACATGCCGGTGGTGATCGCGCTGCTCAACGCGTTGACCGGGCTCTCGGCCGCCGCGGCGGGGCTGGCACTGAACAACACCGCGATGATCGCGGCCGGCATGATCGTCGGGGCGTCCGGATCGATCCTGACCAACCTGATGGCCAAGGCGATGAACCGGTCCATCCCGGCGATCGTGGCCGGCGGGTTCGGCGGCGGCGGCGTGGCCGCCGGTGGCGGCGACGACGGCGACAAGCACGTCACGTCCACCTCGGCCGCCGACGCCGCCATCCAGATGGCCTACGCCAACCAGGTGATCGTGGTGCCCGGCTACGGGCTCGCGGTCGCCCAGGCCCAGCACGCGGTGAAGGACATGGCCAGCCTGCTGGAGGCCAAGGGCGTGACGGTGAAGTTCGCCATCCACCCGGTGGCCGGCCGGATGCCCGGACACATGAACGTGCTGCTGGCCGAGGCCGAGGTCGACTACGACGCGATGAAGGACATGGACGACATCAACGACGAGTTCGCTCGCACCGATGTGGCCATCGTCATCGGCGCCAACGACGTCACCAACCCGGCGGCCCGCGACGACGCCTCCAGCCCGATCTACGGGATGCCGGTGCTCAACGTGGACCAGGCCAAGAGCGTGATCGTGCTCAAGCGGTCGATGAACTCCGGGTTCGCCGGGATCGACAACCCGCTGTTCTACGCCGAGGGCACCAGCCTGCTGTTCGGCGACGCCAAGAAGTCGGTCTCCGAGGTGATCGAGGAACTCAAGGCGCTCTAGCCGCCGACACCGTCAACGGCGCCCCGACCGGCACGCAGCCGGCAGGGCGCCGTTGACGTCAGTGGATCGTGCGGACAGCGATCGTGGGGGAAAGGGCGGGAGGCCGGCTCACACCGGCGGGTAGGCCGGGGGCGGGTAGCCGCCGCCGGGCCCGGAGATGCCGCGCAGGCCCCAGGCGAACCAGCCCAGCGTGTACTCGATCTCGTCGGATCCGTCGTAGTCGGGGTCCATCGGTCCCACCTCCTGTGCTGGTGCTCTGGTCTTAGTCTAACCGGGCCGTCCAGAGCCCTGCCCGTCCAGAGCTATTTTGCCCCGCGCCGCCCGACGGGGGGCGCCGGTTGCCTACACTGACCCAGACTGTCCAACCGGTTGTTTGATACACCGGATCGTTTCGGCCCGCGATAGCGAGAACCATGCCCTCCGACACCCCCACCGCCAACGGCCTGAGCCGCCGTGAAGAACTGCTGGCGGTGGCCACCAGACTGTTCGCCGCCCGCGGCTACCACGGCACCCGGATGGACGACGTCGCCGACGCGATCGGGCTGAACAAGGCCACCGTCTACCACTACTACGCCAGCAAGTCGCTGATCCTCTACGACATCTACCAGCAGGCCGCCGAACGCACCCTGGCCGCCGTCCACGACGACCCGTCGTGGACCGCCCGCGAAGCCCTCTACCAGTACACGGTGCGGCTGCTCATTCAGATCGCGGCGAACCTCGAGGGCGCGGCGGTCTACTTCCAGGAACAGCCCTACATCGCCGAATGGTTCACCGCCGAGCAGGTCGGCACCATCCGCGAGCAGGAGGTGAAGGTCTACGAGCACGTGCACGGGCTGATCGACCGCGGCATCGCCAGCGGCGAGTTCTACCCGTGCGACTCGCACGTGTTGGCGCTGGGCTACATCGGGATGACGTTGAGCTCCTACCGGTGGCTGCGGCCCGGCGGGCGCAGCAGCGCCGAGGAGATCGCCGCGGAGTTCTCCACCGCCCTGCTGCGCGGCCTGATCCGCGACGCGACGGTGCGGGACCGCAGCCCGCTCGGCCACCCCGACGAGAAGGGCTGAGGCGATGACCGGCAGCGACACGTTGTTCCGCCTCGACGGCAAGACCGCGGTGGTCACCGGTGGCAGTCGCGGCATCGGGGCGATGATCGCCCGCGGCCTGCTGCAGGCCGGGGCCCGGGTGTACGTGTGCAGCAGGCGGGAGGCCGAACTGCGCGAGACCGCCGAGGCGTTGGCCGCCGACGGCCCGGTCACCGCGATCCCCGCCGACCTGAGCACCGCCGACGGGGTGGCCGCACTGCACGCCGAGCTGGCCCGCCACGAAGACGCCCTGCACCTTCTGGTCAACAACGCCGGCGCCACCTGGGGTGCGCCGCTGGCGCAGTTCCCCGAATCCGGCATCGACAAAGTGCTCGACCTGAACGTCAAAGGGGTGCTGCTACTCACCCAGGCGCTGCTGGGGATGCTGGCCGCCGGCGCCACCGCCGAAGACCCCGCGCGGGTGATCAACATCGGCAGCATCGACGGGCTGCGCGCCCCGGCGCCGGGGATGAACAACTTCTCCTACAGTGCCAGCAAGGCCGCGGTGCACCAGCTCACCCGGCACCTGGCCGCCGAGTTGGCTCCGCAGATCCTGGTGAACGCGATCGCCCCGGGGTTCTTCCCGTCGAAGATGACCAAACATCTGCTCACCGACGGCGGTGACGCGGTGGCCGCCGGGGTGCCGCTGGGCCGCATCGGCCGCCCCGACGACATCGCCGGGGCGGCAGTGTTTTTGGCCAGCCGGGCCGGCGCCTACGTCACCGGGGCGGTCCTGCCGGTCGACGGCGGGGTCGCCACGACACGCTAAGAGGCCGGCCGCACACCACCGATCAGGGGGTCAGACCCGCGCCAGCCGGTGATCGAGGAACGCGATCTGGTCGGCGACGACCCGCTCGAACGCCTCCCCGACATAGATGTCGAAATGCCCCTGCGGGTACAGCGCGATCTCCCCGCGCGGCGCCTGCGCCGCATACCGGCGGGTCGGGCCGGCCGGGGCCACCGAGTCGTGGGTGCAGACACAGAACAGGATCGGGCAGCCCACCTTGCGCGCCAACCGGCCGGGTCGGTACAGCGGCAGCCTCAACGCGAGCCGGGCCGCCACCTCGTTGCGCAGCGCGGCACCGTCGGGCACCAGACCCAGATACCCGTCGTAGGCGTCGGGGGCGTTCATCAGCGCCACCTCGCCGGGGCGCCCCGCGGTGGGCACCAGCACCGGTGGCTTGCCGCGCAACGCGCCGAGGGTGTCACGCACCGCCAGGGCGGTGACCCGTGCGGCGGTCAGCGGGTTGGCCACCCGGGTGGAGGCGACGCCGTCGGTGAACGGGCACTGGGCGACCACCGCGGCGATCCCGGGAACGGTGGCGGCGGTGGCGATCACGTGGCCCCCGGCGAACGACGTGCCCCACAGCCCGATGCGCTGCGGGTCGATGCCGGCCAGGGTGCGCGCGTAGCCGACCGCCGCGGCCCAGTCCGCCAGCTGCTTACCGACGTCGAGCAGCTGGCGCGGCTCGCCCTCGCTGTCGCCGAAGTGGCGGTAGTCGAAGACCAGGCAGGCGTAGCCGGCGGCGGCGAACCGTTCGGCGTAGGCGTCCAGGCGCATGGTGCGCACCGCGCCGAGCCCGTGCGCCATCACCAGCAGCGGGGTGGGCCCGCCGCGATCGGCGGCGGGCCGGTACAGCCAGGCGCTGATCAGCTCGGCCCCGCTGGGAAACTGGACGTCTTCGCGGTCGGTGGCGGCCCGGTCGGCGCCGGCGGCGCGCTCGGGCTGGCGGTCGGTTGGCATGCGCGGCTCCTCGGCGGCGGGATCGTCGCCTCAGTCTACGGTCGGTGGCCCGGTCGGCCTCGGGCCGCTCAGAACCGGATCAGCTGGCGTACCGCGGCGCCGTCGGCGAGTGAGTCGAGGGCGGCGTTGATCTCGCTGAGGTCGATCGTCGCCGACACCAGCGACTCCACCGGCAGGCGCCCGCTGCGCCACAGCTGCACGAATCGCGGGATGTCGCGCGCCGGCACCGCCGAACCCAGATAGCTGCCGATCAGGGAACGCCCTTCGGCGACAAACCCCAACGGCGCCACGCTGATCCGTTCCTGCGGGGCCGGCAGTCCGATGGTGATCGTCGCCCCGCCCGGTGCGGTCAACGCGATCGCGGTCTCCAGAGCCTCGGCCCGCCCGGCCGCCTCGACCACAGCGGCCGCCCGCACCCCGGCGTCGAGCGCCTGCTGCGGGGTGTAGACGGCGTGGGCGCCGAGTGCGGTTGCGGCGCCGAGTTTCGCCGGCAGCGCATCGACGGCGACCACGTGGACGTCGGTGTGGGCCAGGGCGGTCAGCATCGCGGCCATCCCCACCCCGCCGAGCCCGACGATGACCACCGTCTGGCCGGGCCGTGGGCGTGCGACATTGAGCACCGCGCCGCCGCCGGTGAGCACCGCGCACCCCAACAGCGCCGCCACCGGTGCGGGAACATCGGTGTCGAGGGGCACCACGCTAGCGCGGTTGACGACCGCATGGGTGGCGAAACCGGAGACCCCGAGGTGGTGGTGCACCGGCGCGCCGTCGCGCGCCAGCCGCGTTGCGGAGCCGAGCAGCGTGCCGGCGGTGTTGGCGGCGGTGCCCGGCTCACACGGGATCACCCCGTCGGTGGCGCACGCGGCGCACTGCCCGCAGCGCGGCAGGAACGTCATCACCACCCGCTGGCCCACACCGAGGTCGCTCGCCCCGGCGCCGACGCGTTCGACGATGCCGGCAGCCTCATGGCCGAGCAGCATCGGAACCGGGCGTGGCCGGGTCCCGTCGATCACCGACAGATCCGAATGGCACAGCCCCGCCGCCTCGATGCGCACCAGCAGTTCCCCCGGCCCCGGCGGCGCCAACTCGAGGCCGGTCACCGTCAGCGGCCGCGACCGGGCGTACGGACGCGGCAGCCCGATCCGCTCGAGCACCGCGCCGGTGATGGCAACCATGGTGGAATACAACCATGACCGACAGTCCCGCGGTGCCGGCCGCGCCCGATTCGCTTACCGGTGGTGACTTTCCGGTGCACTGGCCGGTCGGCACCCGCTGGGCCGACAACGACATGTTCGGCCATCTCAACAACGCCGTGTACTACCAGTTGTTCGACACCGCGATCAACGGCTGGATCGGCACCCGGGTGGACTGGGATCCGCTCGCCGCCCCGGCGCTGGGCGTGGTCGCGGAATCGGGCTGCCGCTATCTGGCGGATCTGGCGTTCCCGCAGCAGCTGCTCGTCGGGTTGGCGGTGACCCGGCTGGGCCGCTCGAGCGTCACCTACCGGCTGGGGGTGTTCTGCGCCGCCGAACCGGAATCGGTGGCGGCGCAACCGATCACCGCGTTGGGTCACTGGGTGCACGTCTACATCGACCGGGTCGGCCGGCGTCCGGTGCCGATTCCCGACCCGCTGCGGGAGCTGATGGCCACCGCCGTGGTGTGAGCGCAGGTGTGACCGCGCTAACCCACCGCGACGACCGCGTCGATATGCTCTGCGCATGCCGATCGTGAGCAAGACCGTGGAGGTCGCCGCCGACGCCGCCGCGATCATGGCGATCGTCGCCGACTTCGAGGCATATCCGCAGTGGAACGACGAAGTCAAAGGACTGTGGGTGCTGGCCCGTTACGACGACGGACGGCCCAGTCAGGTGCGCCTGGACGCCGAGGTCTCCGGGTTCGCGGGCACCTACATCCAGGCGGTGTACTACCCCGCACCCAACCAGATCCAGACCGTCATGCAGCAGGGCGAGCTGTTCAGCAAACAGGAGCAGCTGTTCTCGGTGGTGAGTTTGGGTGCCACCGCGCTGCTCACCGTCGACATGGACGTCGAGACCGAGATGAGTGTCCCCAAACCGATGGTCAAAAAACTGGTGAACAACGCCTTGGATCATCTGGCCGACGCCCTGAAAAGACGCGCCGAAGAATTGGCCTCCTGACCGCGTGAGCGCCGCATCGACCCACATTGTCGCGTGAGAGCCGCACGAGAGCCGCACGAGAAGGGATGTACCCCGTTGACCGCATCACAGACCGCAGCCCCGATCCCGGGGGTTCCGCCGAGCCTCGACGAACAGCCCTACCTGTCGCGTCGGCAGCACTGGATCACCCAGTTGCAGCGCCACGCGCTGATGCAGCCCGACGCCCCGGCGCTGCGCTACGTCGGTGCGACGATCACCTGGGCGCAGCTGCACACCCGGGTCACCGCGCTGGCCGACGCGCTGCACCGGCGCGGCGTCGGCTACGGCGACCGGGTGATGGTGTTGATGCTCAACCGTCCCGAGTTCGTCGAGGCGGTGCTCGCCGCGAACATGCTCGGGGCGATCGCGGTTCCGGTGAACTTCCGGCTAGCCCCACCGGAGCTGGCGTTTCTGGTCGAGGACTGCACGGCGCGGGTGCTGGTCACCGAACCGGCGCTGGTGGCGGCGGCCACCGCCACCCGCGAGATCGCGCCGGTGCTCGAGACGATCGTGGTGGCCGGTGCCGACAGCGGCGAGGGCATGGTCGGCTGCCTCGGCTATGAGGATCTGATCGCCGAAACCGGTGCGCCGCATCCGCGCGTCGACGTCCCCGCCGACGCCCCGGCGCTGATCATGTACACCTCCGGCACCACCGGGCACCCCAAGGGCGCGGTGCTGACCCACACCAACCTCACCGGTCAGACCATGACCGCGATCTACACCGCCGGCGCCAGCATGAACGACGTCGGGTTCATCGGGGTGCCGTTCTTCCACATCGCCGGGGTCGGCAACCTGCTGCCCGGGATGCTGCTGGGCACCCCGACCGTCATCCACCCGCTGGGGGCGTTCGACCCCGGGGCGCTGCTCGACGTGCTCGCCGCCGAAGGGGTCACCGGCATCTTCCTGGTGCCCGCCCAGTGGCAGGCGGTCTGCGCCGAACAGCAGGCCAACCCCCGCGACGTGCGGTTGCGGACCATGTCGTGGGGAGCCGCCCCGGCCTCCGACACGCTGCTGCGGCAGATGGCCGAGACGTTCCCCGGCACCGCGATCCTGGCCGCCTTCGGCCAGACCGAGATGTCGCCGGTGACGTGCATGCTGCTCGGCGAGGACGCGCTGACCAAGCTCGGCTCGGTGGGCCGGGTGATCCCGACGGTGGCGGCCCGCGTCGTCGACGACGAGATGAACGACGTCCCGCTCGGGGAGGTCGGCGAGATCGTCTACCGCGCCCCCACCCTGATGAGCGGCTACTGGAACAACGCGAAGGCCACGGCGGAGGCGTTCGCCGGGGGCTGGTTCCACTCCGGGGACCTGGTGCGGTTGGACGCCGACGGCTACGTGTGGGTGGTGGACCGCAAAAAGGACATGATCATTTCCGGTGGGGAGAACATCTACTGCGCGGAGGTGGAGAACGCGCTGGCCGCCCACCCCGACATCGTCGAGGTCGCCGTGATCGGGCGGCCCCACGACAAGTGGGGCGAGATCCCGGTCGCGGTGGCGGCGGTGGGCAAGCAGATCGCGCTGGCCGACCTGGAGGGTTTCCTCGCCGAGCGGCTGGCCCGCTACAAGCATCCGAAGGCCCTGGAGGTCGTCGAGTCGCTGCCGCGCAACCCGTCGGGCAAGGTGCTCAAAACCGAGCTGCGGGCCCGCTATGGCCACCCCGCACAGCAAACCCCCGACGCGCGCTGAGAATCGGGCCGATCCAATGTGGGCCGCGAATCCGATCGGGTACAGTCCTATGAGCTCGGTTACAGCCGATGAATATGTGGTCAGCGGGCAGATCGCGAGGGAAGGGGGCGCCGTGACCGACGCACTGCGACCCGACGGCCCGCGCGGCGGCACCGGAGCCCGGCCATGACCGCCACCGTCGACCACCGTCCCGGCGTGGTCAGTGCGGTGCGCGACCGCCTCGACGCCCCGCTCACCCTCGTCGGCGGCTTCTTCCGGATGTGCGTGCTCACCGGCAAAGCGCTGTTCGTCCCGCCGTTCCAGTGGCGCGAGCTGATCCTGATGTGCTGGTTCGTGATGCGGGTGGCGATCCTGCCGACGATCGCGGTGTCGATCCCGCTGACCGTGCTGCTGATCTTCACGCTGAACATCCTGCTCGGCCAGGTCGGCGCCTCCGACATCTCCGGCGCCGGGGCCGCGATCGGTGCGGTCACCCAGTTGGGTCCGCTGACCACGGTGCTCGTGGTCGCCGGGGCGGCGTCCACCGCGATCTGCGCCGACCTCGGCGCGCGCACCATCCGCGAGGAGATCGACGCGATGGAGGTGCTCGGCATCGACCCGATCCACCGGCTGGTGGTGCCCCGGGTGATCGCCGCGACCTTCGTCGCCACCCTGCTCAACGGTCTGGTGATCGTGGTCGGTCTGGTCGGCGGGTTCATCTTCGGCGTCTACATGCAAAACGTCTCCGGCGGCGGCTATCTGGCGTCGCTGACGCTGATCACCGGGCTGCCCGAGGTGGTCATCGCCACCGTCAAGGCGGCGATCTTCGGCCTGATCGCCGGGCTGGTCGGCTGCTACCGGGGACTGACGGTGCGCGGTGGATCCAAGGGCCTGGGCACCGCGGTCAACGAGACGGTGGTGTTGTGCGTGATCGCGCTGTACGCCGTCAACGTGGTGTTGACGACCATCGGTGTGCGGTTCGGAACGGGGACGTAGCCGATGAGTACCGCCGCCGTGCTGCGCACCCGTTTCCCGCGGGCCGCGGCGAACATCCGCCGCTACCCGGGGGCGATCGGGCGCGGCCTGGACCGGATCGGCGCGCTGGCCTGGTTCATGGTGGTCAGCCTCGGCCAGATCGGCTGGGCGCTGCGCCGCTACCGACGCGAGACGCTGCGGCTGGTCGCCGAGATCGGGATGGGCGCCGGCGCGATGGCCGTCGTCGGCGGCACCGTCGCGATCGTCGCCTTCGTCACCCTGGCCGGCAGCTCGCTGGTCGCCATCCAGGGCTTCGCCTCGCTGGGCTACATCGGGATCGACGTGTTCACCGGGTTCTTCGCCGCGCTGATCAACGTGCGGCTGGCCGCGCCGGTGGTCACCGGGATCGCGCTGGCCGCCACCGTCGGCGCCGGGGCGACCGCCGAGCTCGGCGCGATGCGCATCAGCGAGGAGATCGACGCCCTGGAGGTGATGGGCATCAAGTCGATCGCCTATCTGACCTCCACCCGGGTCGTGGCCGGGCTGGTGGTGATCGTGCCGCTGTACACCGCGGCGATGCTGATGTCGTTCGTCTCCCCGCAGCTGGTCACCACCGTCATGTACGGGCAGACCTCGGGGACCTACGACCACTACTTCCGCACGTTCCTGCGCCCCGAGGACGTGTTCTGGTCGTTCGCCCAGATCATCATCGTCGCGGCGGTGGTGATGCTCACCCACTGCTACTACGGCTACACCGCCCACGGCGGCCCGGTCGGCGTCGGCGAGGCCGTCGGCCGGTCGATGCGGTTCTCGCTGGTGTCGGTGCAGGTGGTGGTCCTGTTGTTCGCGTTGGCGCTGTATGGCACCAACCCCAACTTCAACCTGACGATGTAGCGCCATGAACCATCCTGTCGCGTCGAAGGCGCTCAAACCGCTCAACGAACCCCGGGTTCCGCCCTACAAGGTGGCCGCGGTGGTGTTCCTGACCACGATCGCGGTGATCACCGGGCTGGTCTACGTGCAGTTCCGCGGCGGGTTCACCCCCACCACCTCGCTGACGATGCTGTCCGCGCGCGCCGGACTGGTGATGGACCCCGGCGCCCCGGTCACCTACAACGGAGTGCAGATCGGCAAGGTGGCCAGCATCTCCGAGGTGCAGGAGGACGGGACGTCGGCGGCCCGGTTCGTGCTGGACGTGCGGCCGAAATACCTGCGGGTGATCCCGGCGAACGTCGAGGGCAACATCCTGGCCACCACGGTGTTCGGCAACAAATACGTGTCGCTGACGGTGCCGAAAGCCGAGGATCCCAGCCCGGAGCGGATCACCCCGGCGCATGTGATCGACGCGCGCTCGGTCACCACCGAGATCAACACGGTCTTCGAGACGATCATGGACCTGTCGGAGAAGATCGACCCGGTGAAGCTGAACCTGACGCTGAGCGCGGCCGCGGAGGCGCTGACCGGCCTCGGCGACAAGTTCGGTGCCGCGCTGGTCAACGCCAACGACATCTTCGACGACGTCAACCCGCGGATGCCGCAGTTCCGCCACGACCTGCAGGCGCTGGCCACCACCGCCGACGTCTACGCCGACGCCTCCCCGGAACTGTGGGACGCGCTGACCAACGCGTTGACCACGGTGGCGACCCTGCGCGAACACGAGAGCGACGTCGACGCCGCGCTGCTCTCGGCGGTCGGGTTCGGCAACACCGGTGAGGACATCGTCAACCGCGGCGGGCCGTACCTGGTGCGCGGGGCCGAGGACCTGGGCATCACCGCGCGGCTGTTGGACACCTACAGCCCCGAGTTCTTCTGCATGCTGCGCAACTTCCACGATGTGGCCCCGAAGGTCAACGCCACCTTCGGTGGGCACAACGGGTATTCGCTGCGGACTTCCACCACGATCATCGGGGCGCCCAACCCCTACATCTATCCGGACAACCTGCCGCGGCTGAACGCCCGCGGCGGGCCGGGCGGGGCGCCGGGCTGCTGGCAGCCGATCACCAAGGATCTGTGGCCGGCGCCGACGCTGGTGGTCGACTCCGGGGCCAGCCTCGCGCCCTACAACCACTTCGAGCTCGGCCAGCCGATGTTCACCGAGTACGTGTGGGGACGCCAGTACGGGGAGAACACGATCAACCCATGAGAATCACTGGTACTGCGGTCAAACTCGGCATCGTCGCGGTGGTGCTGCTGGTGTTCAGCGCGATGATCGTCGTGGTGTTCGGGCAGGTGCGCTTCGACCGCACCCAGCGCTACTCCGCGGAGTTCGACAACGTCTCCGGGCTGCGCAACGGCCAGTTCGTCCGGGCCTCCGGCGTGGAGATCGGCAAGGTGAAGGACATCCGGCTCGTCGACGGCGGGAAACGCGCCGTCGTCGACTTCGACGTCGACCGGTCGGTGCCGCTGTACCAGTCGACGACCGCCAGCATCCGCTATCTGGACCTGATCGGGAACCGCTACCTGGAGTTGGAGCGCGGCGACGGGGAGGGCTCCGAGCGGATCCTGGCGCCCGGCGGGTTCATCCCCGCCTCGCGCACCACCCCCGCGCTGGACCTCGACGCGCTGATCGGCGGGTTCAAGCCGCTGCTGAAGTCGCTGGACCCGGAGAAGGTGAACACCATCGCCACCTCGATCGTCACCGTGTTCCAGGGGCAGGGGGGCACCATCAACGACATCCTCGACCAGACCGCGCAGCTCACCGCGCATCTCGCCGAGCGGGACCGCGCGATCGGCGAGGTGATCACCAACCTCAACACGGTGCTCGACACCACGGTGCGCCACCAGAAGGAGTTCGACCAGACCGTCAACGACTTCGAGGAGCTGATCACCGGGCTCAACGACCAGGCCGATCCGCTGGCCGAGGGCACCGTCAACATCAGCAACGCCGCGGGCACCCTGGCCGGGCTGCTCGCCGACAACCGTCCCGCCCTGCAGACCGACCTGGGCCACCTGGAGACCGTGACCGGCCCGCTGGTGGAGCAGCGTGACCGGCTGGACAAGCAGATGCACGACTTCCCGGAGAACCTCAACCTGATCGGGCGCTCCGGCGGGATCTACGGGGACTTCTTCAACTTCTATCTCTGTGACATCTCGTTGAAGCTCAACGGCCTGCAGCCCGGCGGTCCGGTGCGCACCGTCCGGCTCACCCAGCAGCCGTCGGGGAGGTGCACGCCGAAATGAGAACCCTCGAACCGCCCAACCGGTCCCGCCTCGGCCTGCTGGGCATCATCGTCACCGTGCTGGTGGTGCTGTTCGGGCAGAGCATGACCAGCGTGCCGATGCTGTTGGCCCGGCCCAGCTACTACGGCCAGTTCACCGACACCGGCGGGATCAACACCGGCGACAAGGTGCGCATCGCCGGGTTCGACGTCGGCAAGGTGCAGGGCATCGAGATCGACGGCGACCACGTGGTGATGAAGTTCTCCCTGGGCAGCAACACGATCGGCACCGAGAGTCGGCTGCGGATCCGCACCGACACCATCCTGGGGAGAAAGGTGCTCGAGGTGGAGCCGCGCGGGGCCACCACGCTGCGCCCCGGCGCCACCCTGCCGCTGGCGCAGAGCACCACCCCGTATCAGATCTACGACGCCTACTCCGACATCACCAGAAACGCCGCCAACTGGGACATCAACGCCGTACGGGAGTCGCTGCGGGTGCTCGCCGACACCATCGACGAGACCCACCCGCACCTGAGCGCCGCACTCGACGGGGTCGCCGACTTCTCCGACACCATCGGCAAACGCGACGACCAGATCACCCACCTGCTGGCCCAGGCCAACAAGATCGCCGGGGTGCTGGGCAACCGCAGCGAACAGATCAACGACCTGCTGGTCAACGCCCAGACCCTGCTGGCGGCGTTCAACCAGCGCGGCCGGGCGATCGACACGCTGCTGGTCAACGTCACCGCCGTCTCCCAGCAGGTGCAGGGGTTCATCGACGACAACCCCAACTTCAACCACCTGCTCGAACAGTTGCGCGTGCTCACCGACCTGCTCAACGAGCGCCGCGGCGACCTGGCGCAGTCGTTCATCAACGCGGCGAAGTTCCTCGGCGCGCTCAACGAGGCGATCGCGTCCGGGCCCTACTTCAAGGTGATGATCGTCAACCTGCTGCCCTACCAGGTGCTGCAACCGTTCGTCGACGCGGCGTTTAAGAAACGCGGCATCGACCCGGAGAACTTCTGGCGCGGTGCGGGGCTACCCGAATTCCAGTGGCCCGACCCCAACGGCACCCGGTTCCCCAACGGCGCCCCGCCGCCGGCGCCGGAACTGTTGGAGGGCACCCCGGACCACCCGGGTCCGGCGGTGGTGCCCGGCTCGCCGTGCTCCTACACCCCGACCGCCGACGCGCTGCCCCGCCCCAACAACCCGCTGCCGTGCGCCGGGCTCAACCAGGGCCCCTACGGCCCGGTGCCCGGCGGCTACCCGGGTCCCGACGTGGTGAACCTGCCGATGGACCCCACCGGCCCGCCGCCGGGCCCGGGCATGCCGATCGCCGGGCTGCCCGGGGAGACCCCACCGAACGTGCCGGGCACCCCGGTGCCGCTGCCGGAGGCCCCGCCGGGGGCGCGCACCGAACCGGTCGGGCCGGCCGCCGGGCCGTACCCGCCGCCGGCGCCGCCGCCACCGCCGGTGAACGCCCCGCCCGCCCCGCCGGGACCGGGCCCGCAACTGCCGGCGCCGTTCATCACTCCGCACGGGATGGGGGGTAGCGACCAGTGAGCACCCTGACCAACTTGCGTGACAACCCCCGCCGGTCGCTGGTGATCGCGGTGGTGGTGCTGGTAGTGGCGTTGGTGGCCGCGCTGGCCGGTCTGCAGCTGTACCGCAAACTCACCTCGCACACCGTGGTCGCCTACTTCACCCAGACCAACGCGCTGTACCCGGGTGACACCGTGCAGATCATGGGGGTGCCGGTCGGCTCGATCGACAAGATCGAACCCGCCGGGGACCAGATGAAGGTGACGTTCCACTACAAGACCAAATTCAAGGTGCCCGCCGAGGTCTCCGCGGTCATCCTCAACCCGACCCTGGTCGCCTCCCGCGAGATCCAGCTGACCCCCGCCTACACCGGCGGTCCCACCCTGGCCGACAAGGCGGTCATCCCGATCGAGCGCACCGAGGTGCCGGTGGAGTGGGACGCGCTGCGCGGCGAGCTGTCGAAGATCCTCGATCGCGACACCGGATTCGGTCCCGACCCCGACGACCCCGACGACAAGGGGCCGATCGGCGACGTCATCGAATCGCTGGCCGACGGACTGGCCGGCAAGGGCGAACAGATCAACCGCAGTCTCAACAGCCTGTCGACGGCGCTGACCGCACTCAACGAGGGCCGCGGCGACTTCTTCGCGGTGGTGCGCAGCCTGGCGCTGTTCGTCAACGCCCTGCACCACAGCGACCAGCAGTTCGTGGCGTTGAACAACAACCTCGCCCAGTTCACCACCAACCTGAGCAACTCCGATCAGGAACTGGCCAACGCCATCGAGCAGGTCGATGAGCTGCTGCCGACGCTGCGCGGGTTCCTCGACGAGAACAGCGAAGTGCTCACCCACGACGTGCAGAACCTCTACAACGTCACCACCGAATTGGTGCAGCCCGAACCGCTGGACGGGTTCGAGACCAGCCTGATGGTCTACCCGTCGCTGCAGGGCAACCTCAACGGCATCTACCACCCGGTCAACGGTGCGATCGTGCAGGTGCCGGTGATCACCAACTTCGCCAACCCGATGGCGTTCATCTGCAGCTCGATCCAGGCCGGCAGCCGGCTGGGCTACCAGGAGTCCGCCGAGCTGTGCGCGCAGTACCTGGCGCCGATCCTCGACGCGATCAAGTTCAACTTCCCGCCGTTCGGGATGAACCTGTTCTCCTCGGCGGCGACGCTGCCGAAGATGGTCGCCTACTCCGAGGAGCGGCTGCGCCCGCCGCCGGGCTACAAGGACACCACAGTGCCGGGCATCTTCTCCCCGGACACCATGTGGTCGCACCGCAACAGCGAGCCCGGCTGGGTCGTCGCGCCGGGCATGCAGGGCGTGCAGGTGCAACCGGCCACCGCGAACCTGCTCACCCCGGAGTCGCTGGCCGAGTTGATGGGCGGGCCCAACATCATCCCGCCCACCGGCGGGCAGAACATGGCCGGCCCGCCGGACGCCTACGATCAGCACAGCCCGCTGCCGCCGCCGTGGTACCCGCAGCCCGGCCCGATCCCGGCCGGTCCCCCGGAGGTCAGCCCCGGAATGCCGCCGCCGGCGGCGCAGGTGCCGTCCCCGATGACCGGGCCCGGTCCCGGCGGGGTCCCGCGCGGAGAGATCCCAGGAGCCGCACCGTGATCGCCACCGTCGACCGCCGCCGCCGTCCGGCCCGCCGGGTGGTCCAACTGGTCGCGCTGCTGGCCGCGGCGCTGATGCTCAGCTCCTGCGGCTGGCGCGGCATCGCCAACGTCAGCCTGCCGGGCGGGCCCGGCAGCGGACCCGGCTCCTACACCGTGGAGGTGCAGGTGCCCAACACGTTGGCGCTCAACGGCAACAGCCGGGTGCTGGTCGCCGACGTGCACGTGGGCACGGTCCGCAAGATCGAGCTGAAGAACTGGGTCGCCACGCTCACGTTGGGCCTGGACAAGGATGTGGTGCTGCCGCGTAACGTCACCGCCAAGATCGGTCAGACCAGCCTGCTGGGCTCCCAGCACGTGGAGTTGGCCGTGCCGGCCGACCCGTCCCCGGAGCGACTCGGTGACGGCGACCTGATTCCGCTGGAGCGGGCGTCGGCCTACCCGAACATGGAACGCACCCTGGCGAGCCTCGCGTTGATTCTGCGCGGCGGCGGGGTGCCCAACCTCGAGGTGCTCTCCAACGAGCTGACCTACCTGCTCGACGGGCGCGCCGAGGCGATCCACGACTTCTTGGGCAAACTCGACACGTTCACCCGCGAACTCAACGATCAGCGCGACGACATCACCCACGCCATCGACGCGACCAACCGGCTGTTCAGCTACGTCGCCGGGCGCAACGACACCCTCGACCGGTTGCTGGTGGAGGTGCCGCCGTTGATCAACCACTACGCCGATCAGCGGGAACTGTTCACCAACGCGATCGACGCGGTGGGCCGGTTCTCCGGGGCGGCCGACGAGACGTTGAGTGCCGCGCGCGGACCGCTCGGCAAGGACCTGGAGTTGCTGCAGCGTCCGCTCAAACAACTGGGCCGCGGATCGCCGTATCTCTCCGGGGCGCTGGATCTGATGGTGACCCTGCCGTTCGAGATCAACGGGGTGCCGATCGCGATCCGCGGTGACTACATCAACGTGTCGCTGATGGTGGACATGACGTTGAGCACCGTCGACAACGCGATCCTCTCCGGCACCGGGCTCTCCGGGATGCTGCGCGCGCTGGAACAGTCCTGGGGCCGCGACCCGGCGACGATGCGCCCGGACGTGCGGTTCACGCCGAACCCGCTCAGCGCCGAGGGCGGACCCCTGATCGAGCGGGCGGAGGACTAAAGCGATGCTGTTGACCCCGTTCATCAAACGCCAACTGGTGCTGTTCGCGGTGATCACGCTGGCGGCGTTCCTGGCGCTGGGCTGGTACTACCTGCGGATCCCCAGCCTGATGGGGATCGGCCAGTACACGCTGACCGCCGAGCTGCCCTCCTCGGGCGGGCTGTACGCCACCTCCAACGTCACCTACCAGGGCATCACGGTCGGCAAGGTCACCTCGGTGGAACCCACCGAGGAGGGCGCGGTGGCCACCCTGCGCCTCGACAGCAAATACAAGATCCCGGCCGACGCCTCCGCCCACGTGCATTCGGTGTCCGCGGTCGGCGAGCAGTACCTGGACCTGGTCTCGGCCGGCACCACCGACAAACTGCTCGCCGAGAACGCGGTCATCACCGATACGACGGTGCCCGCGCCGATCGGGCCGATCCTCGACGAGGCCAACCGGATGCTGGCCGCGCTGCCCAAGGAGAAGGTCGGCGAGTTGCTCGACGAGACCGCGGTGGCGGTCGGCGGGCTCGGCCCGGCGCTGCAACGGCTCGTCGACTCCACCCAGGCGATCGCCGGGGATTTCCAGACCAACATCGCCGACATCAACGACATCGTCGACAACGTCGGGCCGATCCTCGACAGCCAGGTCGACTCCGGTGACGCCATCGAGCGCTGGGCGACGAACCTCAATGTGCTCGCCACCCAGTCGGCGCAGAAGGATGCCGCACTGCGCCGGCTGCTGCCGCAGGCGGCGACGTCGGCCGACCAGCTCAACGAGGTGATGGGCGGGATGCGCGACACGTTGCCGCAGACCCTGGCCAACACCGCGATCGTGCTGGACATCCTCAAGCGGTACCGGCCCTATGTGGAGGCGATGCTGGTGGCGTTCCCGCAGGAGGCGGCCTCGGCGCAGGCGGTGACCGCACCCTATGAGAACGAGGCCCGCGCACTGCTGGACCTGGGACTGACGATCAACCAGCCGCCGCCGTGCATGACCGGTTTCCTGCCGGCCTCCGAGTGGCGCCCCCCGGCGGACACCAGTTCCGAACCGGCGCCGTCGGGGCTGTACTGCAAGATCCCCAAGGACACCCCCGCCAACGTGGTGCGCGGGGCGCGCAACATCCCGTGCGCCGACGTGCCCGAGAAGCGTGCCGCCACCCCTAAGGAGTGCCGCAGCGACGAGCCGTACGAGCCGCTGGGCACCAACCCGTGGTACGGCGACCCCGAGCAGTACCGCAACTGCCCGGCCCCCGGCGCCCGCTGCGACCAGCCCGTCGACCCGGGCCGGGTGATCCCGGCGCCGTCGGTGAACAACGGGATGAACCCGGCGCCGGCCGACAAGCTGCCCCCGCCGGCGTCGCCGGGCGGCAAGAGCAGCGTCATCAACGACCCGGTGACCCGGCCCGGATCGGGTACCGTGCAGTGCAACGGGCAGCAGCCCAACCCGTGTGTGTACACCCCCAGTGCCGCGCCGGCCGCCGCGGTCTACACCCCGTCCAGCGGTGAGCTGGTCGGACCCGACGGGGTGAGATATCACATCGACAACTCGACCGACACAGGAGACGACGGATGGAAGGAGATGCTGGCCCCGGTCAGTTGACCCCCACCGATGCCGCCGCCGACTCCGGTGCCCCCGAGGACGCTGGTCTCGCCGAGGACACCGGCACGCCCGCGGAGAACGACACGCCCGCGGAGACCGGCACGTCCGCGGAGACCGAGGACGCCGAATCCGCCGCGGTGAGCGCGGCACCGCCGTCGCGCCTGCGTGGGCGCTGGCTGGCCGGTATCGGCGTGGTGCTGGTGCTGGTCGCCGCCGCGGTGGGTGCCGGCGGCTATCTGGCGTACCGGGCCCATCAGCAGAATGAGGCCGCCACCGCCGCCGACCTCGCCGCGATGTCGGCCGCCGAGGATTGTCTGCTGGCCATCCACGCCCCGGACCCGGCCACCATGGACGCCAATCAGCGCAAGGTCCTCGAATGCGCCACCGGCGCGTTCCTGGCGCAGGCGCCGCTGTGGATCAGCGTGGCCGCCGAGGCGTACGCCACCGGCAACGTGCACGTGGAGATGCGCGACATGCACACCGCGGTCGAGCGCCACCACGACAACGGGTCGATCGATGTGCTCGCCGCGTTCAAGGTGTTCGTGTCCTCGACCAATCAGCAGGTGAACTACCGGCTGCGGGTCAACATGGCCCCCGACAACGGTCAGTACAAGGTCGCCGACGTCGCCCAGGTCTCCCAGTGAGCACCACCGGGACCGCGGAGATCACGACCACCGCGGCGGTCGACCTCGATTCCGGCGCCCCGGAGCCGACCGGCACCCCGATCGCGGCGGTGGCCCCCTGGTCGGCCCGGGCCACCGCGTTCGCCGTCGACGCGCTCGTCGGGCTGGGGGTCGCCGGCTGCGCGGCGCTGGCGTGGCTCACCACGCCGGGGCCCGGGCCGTGGTGGTGGATCTGGCTGGGCGTGCTCGGGGTGAGTGTGCTCGCGGTGTCCGGTCAGCGGGTGCTCGTCGCGGCGGTCACCGGCTGGACCCTGGGCCGCCGGCTGGTCGGGGTGCGGGTGACCGGCCCCGGCGGCGCCCCGGTCGGGCCGGGCCGGCTGCTGGCGCGCGAACTCGCCCATCTGCTCGACACCCTGCCGCTGCCGGTGGGGTGGTTCTGGCCACTGTGGGACGGTGACGGGCGCACCGTCGCCGACCTGCTCACCGCCACCCGGGTGCACCCGGTGGTGCCGCGCCCACCCGCGCCGCGGCGGGCGGTGCTGATCGTGCTGGCGGTGGCCTCCGGGCTGTGCGTGGCCACCGCGGCCACCAGCTATCTGCTGGTGTACCGCCAGGAGAACGCCGTCGAGCAGGCGCGCGCCGAGATCAGCCGGGCGGGCCCGCAGCTCATGGTGGATCTGCTCAGCTACAGCCCCGACACCCTCGATGAGGATTTCGCCCGGGCCGCCGGCTTGACCACACCGGCCTATCGCGACGAACTCGACGCCGCGCAGCAGCAGGCCCGGGAGAACCCGGCCCGGCACACCTATATCGTGCCCAACAGCGCGGTGCTGTCGGCCTCGCCGCAGAAGGCCAGCATGCTGATCTATCTGCGGGGGGAGATCGGCGAGCCGCCCGCGGTGTGGATCAGCACCGCGACCGCGCAGGTGCAGTTCGTGCGTGACGCCGGACGGTGGCTCATCGACGGGGCCACGATCTTCCCCAACAGCCGCCCGGAGGCGCCGCCACCGCCCGACAAGGACGGCCCGTGAGCCCCCGGCGCCGGGTCACCGGGGCGCACCCGGTGCCGGCGTTCGACGCCGGCGAAGCCGCCGATGCGTCGGCAGCGGCGGCACGCCGGCCCCGCGACCGCGGGCTGGTGGCCGCCGGGGTGGCCGCCGCCCTGCTCATGGTGGCGGCGCTGGCCGCCGGGGTGGCGATCGTGATCCCGCACGAACGGCATCACCGCACCACCACCCAGGAAGCCGCGGTGCTCGATGTGGCGCGCTCGTTCACCGTGGAGTTCATGTCCCCGGACCCGACCGGCGAGTTCGGCGCCAACCGCTACGTGGACCGGATGACCGCGCAGGTCACCGGTGAGTTCGGCCAGTGGTGGGAGCAGGAGCAGAATGCCATCTTGATCCAGGTCGCCAAGGGCCCGCAGATCGAGGCGACGGTGCTGGCCGCCGGGCTGGAACGGTGGAACGACGACGGCAGCGCCGATGTGCTGGTGGTGGTGCGCCGGGCGATCAAGGATGAGGACGGCAACACGGTGGCCGAACCGACGGAACGGGTCCTGGAGACACTGCGACAGGAGGGGGACCGGTGGAAGATCAGCAACCTGAGCCCGGTGGCGTGAGCGACGACGAGTCCACCGCGCCCGCCGCCGAGACCGAGGATCAGAGCGAGGCTCAGAGCGAGGGTGAGACCGAGGGGCAGGCCGAGCCGACCGACACCGATTCTGCCGACAGCGAGCCGACCGACGCCGAGCCCACCGAACCGGACCGGCCGGCCGGGCGGCGTCGCGCGCGGGTGAGCGCCGCGGCGTTGGGGCTGGCGGTCGCGGCCGTCATCGGTGCCGGCGCCTGGGCCGGGGCGGCGGTGCAGCCGTATCTCGCCGACCGGGCGGCGGTGACCACCCGACTGCAGGTGGCGCGCGCGGCGACCACCGCGATCACCACCCTGTGGACCTACACCCCCGAGGACATCGGCACCCTGCCCGACCGGGTGGCCGACTACCTCACCGGTGACCTGGCCGCCCAGTACCGCAAGGACATCGAGGCGATCGCCGTGCGCTACCGGCAGGCCGAGATCAGCCTGGACAGCGAGGTGGTGGGGGTGGCGGTCGACACCGTCAACGGTGACGACGCCCGCGCCCTGGTCTACACCAACACCACCTGGTCGAGCCCGCAGACCAAGGACATCCCCGGGTTGCAGTACCGCTCCTATGTGGTGACGTTGCGTCGCGACGCCAACCGCTGGCGGGTGGCCCGGCTGGAGCCGATCACCAACTTCAGCCTCACCCCGCAGTTCTGAAGCAGTTCTGAAGCGATTCTGAAGCAGTTGCGGGCGGCGGGACTCAGGCGCCGCCGTACTCCGGGCGCAGGATCGCGGCCAACGCCGACAGCGGGATGTGGGCCTGCACGTTGCCGCCGTCCATCGACCACTGCTGCAGCTGGTCGTACTGGACCGGCGAATCGTGGCCGACCGGGTAGTCGGGCATGTACAGGATCAGCTCGGTGGGGGTCAACGCCCACGACCGGTAGCCGCCGGAGAACGCCTTGTCCGGTGTCCACCGGTCCGGGGTGAAGGGATAGCTGCCGGGGGAGTGCTCCCAAAACGCCCGGTCCAGCGCCTCGACGATGTACTGGTTGCCCAGCACCGGGATCTCCGCATACGGGTCGACCCCGTCCTTGAACACATCGGGCAGCTGCAACTGCCGGCCTTGGGCCATGTCGAAGGTGAACGTCTTGTAGGCGTTGTTGATCCACGGTCCATCGGCGTGGTAGTCCTCGTGGAACACTGCGCTCAACGCGTTACCGTGCTGGAAGATCTCGTAGTTCTCGTTGCCGAAGCTGTCCTGCACCATCGAGGCGCCCTTGGAGCGCCAGTTGGTGAACAGTTTGGTCAGATAGTCGCGGATCGGCGGGCCGGCGGTCGGGTGCTCGATGAGGTCGCCGGGCACCGCCATGTGGATGTAGCGGGTGGCGTTGCGTTCCGAGTGCACTTCGGTGTTGCAGAAGTGCCCGTCGAACGAGCCGCCGAGATCCTCGCAGAACGACGGCGCCGACGCCGCGGCCGACGGGGCGGCCACCAGGGTGCCCACCGCCAGCGCCGCACTCACCACAAATCGGGTCATCCACATGTCACGGTCTCCTACCGTCGTCTACCCGGGTTGGCTCGGCTCATGGCAGTTCGACCTTGCTGGCCAGCCACCGGCCGTCGATGTTGTCCATGGTCATCTTCATCCGCAGGCTGTCGGTGCGGGGCTCCTCCATCTGGCTGTTGGTCACCTTCTGGTCGACCATCAACAGCAGCACCACCTGATCGGCGGACGCGGACTGGATGGCCGAATCGATCACCGCGCTCTCGGCGCCGGAATCGGTCTCCAACAGCACGTCACGCAGATCCATCGAGGCCTCGGCGTACATGTCCTTGAACTCCCCGGTGGCGCCGTTGAGGATCGTGGTGAAGTTCTCGTCGACGTGCTCGGAGCTGATGCTGGTCAATACCGCGGCGTAGTCGACCGCGGTCTGCTCGGCCTGTTCACCGGCACGGGTCACCACGTGCTGGCGCCACAGCTGGTAGCCCAGCCCCCCGGCGAGGGCGAACGCCCCGACGAACACCGCGGCGGCCACCGCGACCCGAAGCCACGACTGCGCCGGGCGGGAGCGCGCCGCCGCCGCGGCCCTGGAGAACACCGTCGCCGGGGCGCCGGCCGCGGTGGTGCGCGCCGCCGAGATGGCCTCAGCGTCCTCGGCGGGCTCAGCGTCCTCGGCGGGCTCAGCGTCCTCAGCGGTCTCAGCCACCTCGGTGTTCTCGGCGGTGTCCTCGGGGGTGTCCTCGGGGGCGGTCGGGTCGGGCTGCTCAGCCACGCTGCGGTCTCCTTCGCTGCTGCGGCACGCCGATCAGCTCGGCGGTTCGATCGGCAGGGTCGGTCCACCGTACGGGGTCGGGATGGAGAACCGGCCCCGCGGTGTCGGATCGGCCGTCTTCGTCAGGTCGGCTCCCGGCGGCGCGCCGGCGGTGTCGTCGCCGGCCGGACGGGGCGCGTTCTTGGCGCCGCGGATCAGCAGCTCCGGGTCGGTGTCGGCGCAGTAGCCGTAGAGGAACGGCTCCGGGTAGTCCGCCGCCGTGCCGGGCCGCCGCGGGGTGCCGTAATCGCAGGCATAGCGCGGGTAGATATCAGCGGTCGCCCACAGCCCCTTGTCGTGCATCGCGGAGCCCAGCGCCTCCAGGGTGGAGCCGCGGTAGTCGGGGAACAGGGCGTTGATCGCGGGGGTCCGCACATACAGCAGGCGCGACGTGGTGGTCAGGTTCGCCAACAACCCCACCATCGTGTCGGAGTTGTCGTCGAACAGGCCGTCCACCGCCGACAGCAGCGCGGGGCCGCGGTCGACCAGGGTGCGGTAGCCGCCGTCCATCTTGTTGACGCCGTCGAGCACGTTGCTCAGGTTGGCGCTGGTCGCCGCCAGACCCGCGTTCTTGTCGGCCAGCAACTCCAGGGTGACCCGGCTGGATTTGAGCAGGCTCACCGTCTCCGGCAGCACCCCGTTGAGGGTGGAGAGCAGGAAGCTGCCGCCGTCGATGATGTCGGTGAGTTTCTGCGGGCCCTCCTTGGTCAGGCTCAGCTCGGCCTTGATGACCTCCAGTTTCGCCGGGTCGACCTGGGCGAGCAGCCCGTCGGCGTGGGTGAGCATCGCGTAGAGCGGTTCGGGTGTCTCGGTCTGCTCCTTGCCTACCACGTCGCCGTTTTTGAGGAACGGCCCCTCGGTGGTGTCGGGGATGAAATCGATGTACTGCTCGCCGGCCGGGGACAGCCCCGAGACCCGCACCGGGGAGTTCAGCGGGATCTTCACCCCCGATTCGATGTTGACCAGGGCGTTGACCCCGACGGGGGTCAGAGCGATCGATTCCACCCGCCCGACCGGCACCCCGCGCACGGCCACGTCCTGGTTGTCGAGCAGGCCACCGGAGTCGGCCAGTTCGACGGTGACGTGATAGGTGGACTTGAACGGGTTGACCCGCAGCGCCCCCACCAGCAGGTAGGCGACCGCCACCACGAACGTCAACCCGAGTGCGAGCCCCGACAGCCAGGTCTTCTTGCGGTGCCCGGCGCGCACGACCGAGACGACGCCGCGGCTGAGGGTGTCGATCATCGTGGCTCCTCCCCGGCCGGCGGCCCGGGCGGCGGGCCCGGCGGGGTGGGGGACTGCTCGGCCGGCTGCGGCGGCGCCGGCGGGCCGACCGGCACCAGCTGCTCCTGGCCCATCGCGGCCTGCGGCCCCTTGCCGACGACCCGTTCCTGCAGCCGCCACAGCACGTATTTGATCGCCCCGACCATCTTCGCCCAGTCGTAGCGCTTCGGGCCGTGCGCGGCCACGTCGCCTTTGAACCCGGCGTCGGGCATCGAACCGAAGATCAGCCGGTCGATGCTGACCCGCAACGAGATCGCCGTGCCCGCGGTGGACTTCACCAGCGGGGGCACCAGCCGGTTGAGCGCGGCCAGGCGGGTGTCGGGGTCCAGGGCGACATCGTTCCAGGCGGCGGCCACGGTGTTGGCGTCCTTGATGACGCTGCGGCCGGACTCGTCGGTGCCGTTGATCGACGGGAACTTGTTCAACTGGTCGGTGACCGCACCGACCTCGAGCACCACGTTGGTCAGCTGCTCGGTGTTGTCGGCGAGCACGTCGGTGGCGGGGCCGGCCGCGTCGAGGACCTCGGTGAGCTTCTCGTTCTTCTCGTCGAGGCGGTCAGCCAACTCGGCGGTGGAGGTCAACGCGGCGTCGATGTCGCCGGAGCGGGCGTTGAGTTTGGCCAACAGCTCATTGGACTTGTTGATCAGGCTGCCCAGCGCCTGACCCTGGTCGCCGGTGGCCTCACCCGCGCCGTTGACGATATTGGTGAAGTTGCGGATGGTGCCGCCGTTGACCATCAGCGCCGCCGAGGCCAGCACCGATTCCACCGTGGCCGCCGCGGCGGTGTTCTCGATGGTGTCGCCGTCGCGCAGCAGCGGGGCGTCCGGGTCGGGCGGGGTGGGCTGGTTGATCGCGACGAACACGTCGCCCAGCGGGGTGGCCGAGCGCAGCTCGGCGGTGCTGCCCACCGGGACCTCGACGCCGTCCATGATGCGCAGCGTGGTCACCGCGGTGTAGTTGCGGGCGACCATCGACTCCAACTCGCCGACGTCGGCGCCGCCGAGCTTCACCTTCGCCCGCGCCGGCAGGTTCAAGGCGTTCTCGAACACCGCGGTCAGCTCGTAGCCGCCGCCGGCCATCCCGGGCGCGGGCAGCGGCAGGCTGCCGAGGCCGACCCCGCAGCCGGAGCTGAGCAGCGTGGCGGCGGCGATGGCCGCCGCGCCGACGCCACGGCGCCAGCGGCCGGCGTGGTCACTGCGGCGGGGGAGAGGATGCGCGCTCACGTCATTGCCCCATCATCGAGAGTCCGTCGAGAATGTAGGTCAGACCGAAGTCGGGCCCGTAGTCCTGCAGCGTGCCGGTGCTGCAGCCCAGCTGACGCAGATGCATCAGGTTGCAGATCTCCTTGGCCGACTGGGAGTCGGCGAGGATCTTGTCGACCAGCGCGTGGAT
Source organism: Mycolicibacillus koreensis (assembly GCF_002104795.1). Taxonomy (GTDB): domain Bacteria; phylum Actinomycetota; class Actinomycetes; order Mycobacteriales; family Mycobacteriaceae; genus Mycobacterium; species Mycobacterium koreense. The sequence goes on along the minus strand of NZ_NCXO01000022.1, from coordinate 24,295 downwards.
GCGGATCGCGCCGTTGTCCCGGTCGACGATGTTGTACATGTTCTCCATCGTCATCGGCAGCACGTCGAGCAGCTCGGCGACCTCGCGCTGGTGGTCGACGAGCGATCCGACCGCGGTGTCGCCGTTCTGCACGGCGTTGCGGATGTTGTCGCGGTTGGCGTCGATGAGCAGGGTGGCCTGCTCGACGATCTGGTTGATCTTGCGCCCGGTGTCGCCGGTGCCCAGGGCCTCGTCGTTGAGCATCGCGGAGAGCTGGCGGATGGTCGATCCGAACTCGCGCAGCTTGCCGTCGTTGCGTGACGTCGCCTCCATCAGCGAGCTCAGATCGGTGATGATCGTGGTCAGCTGATCGCGGGTCTGCACCCCGCCTTCGGAGGACAGCTTCAGGGTGCGCGACAGCTCCCCGAGCGCGGCCTTGATGCTCTCGCCGTTGCCGTCGAGGGTGTCGTTGGCCGCGTTGATCAGATCGCCGACCGGGCCGCCGCCCTTTCCGTCGCCGGAGAGCGACTCGGAGATCTTGTTGAGCATGTCGAGCACCCGGTCGAAGGCGACCGGGGTGTGGGTGCGGAACTGCGGAATGTTGTCGTGGTTCTTCAACGTCGGACCGCCCCGGTACGGCGGGGTCAGCTCGATCTGCCGGTCGGTGAGGATCGAGGTGGTGATGGTCACCGCGCTGACGTCGGCGGGCACCTTCACCTTCTTGTCGATGGTGAACTGCACCTCGACGGTGTCGCCGTGCGGCACGATCTTGGTCACCTTGCCGACCGGCATGCCCACCACCGCGACCACGTTGTCCTCGTAGAGCCCGGCGGCGCTGTCGAAGTAGGCGGTGACGGTGATCGTGTCGAGCTTCTTGTAGATGTAGGAGCCCACCGCGAACAGCGCCACCGCCGCCACCACCGCGATGCCGGTGATCAGCGCGACGACCCGTGCCCTGCCGCGGTTCATTTGCAGTCCTTGTAGTACTCGATCATCTGGAATTGCTTGGCGCGGCCGCTGATGGCGCACATCCACGAGTCGACCAGCAGGCCGTTGGGCACGAAGAAGTCCACCGACGGGCCGTTGCCGGTGGCGTTGGCCAGCCCCCGGATCGGGGCCGGCGCGACCTGCAGGATGTTGCGGAACAGATCGTCGTGGTCGGCGAGCATCCCGGAGAGCTCCCGCAGGTTCTGGATCGTCTCGTCGAGCATCGGCCGGTTGTTGACCACCAGGTCGTCGAGGGTGGCCACCAGGTTGGTCAGCGCGTTCATCATCGAATGGAAGGTGGCCTGGCGCACCACGAACTCGCCGATGAGGTCCTGGCCCTGGTCGAGCAGCTTGCCCATCGCGAACTGTTGGGAGCGCAGCGTGTTGGCGACCCGCTGGGTGCTCTTGAGCAGCACGCCGAGCTGGTCACGGCGGTCCCCGGTGATCTTCGACAGCGTGTGCAGGTTCTCCATCGCCTGGGGCAGCACCGCGGGCAGCCCGTCGAGCTGGTGGGCCAGCACCCCCAGGGAGTCGGCGAACTGGTCGGAGTCGACCTTCTCGAAGGTGGTGGTGGCGTCCTCGAGCAGCGACTGCAGGTCGTAGGGCACCTCGGTGTGCTCGAGGTCGAGGGTCTGGTGCGGCACCGTGCCGTCGCCGGCGGGCACCAGCTCCAGATACCGCGACCCCAGGATCGTCATCACCTTGATGACCGCCTTGGTGTCGCGGCCCAGCGCCACGTCGTCGCGCACCGTCAGCCCGGCCTCGACGTGGTCGCCGGCCAGCTTCATGCTCGACACGGTGCCCACCTCGATCCCGGCGATCGTGATCGGGTTGCCCGGGCGCAGCGAGGCGGCCTGGGCGAACTCGGCGGTGTAGTGGGTGTAGCCGAACCCGAGCAGCTTGACGAAGAGCAGCGCGGCCACCAGCACCACCACCACCGCCAGGGCGATCACGCCGAGCATCGTGGTGTTGTACTCCTCCAGCGGCTTCTTGCGCTTCGGTGGGGCCGCCTCGGCCGGCGGATCCGGCCGGAAATCCGGCTGGTCCTGCGGCTCGGGTGCGGTCGGGTCGGTGGTGTCGTCAGCCATTGGCCATGTTCCTGCATCGGGGGGTGTGCCAGCCCAGGTTCTCCCGGGTCAGCGGGGTCGCGTTGCCCGGGGTGGCCGCGTTGACGATGTACTGGGTCATGTCGTTGAGCCCGGGGAAGAACCCGGTCGCGTTGAGGTCGCAGGCGTAGCCGTTGATGTAGGCACCCTCGGAGAAGATCCGGGCCAGCCCCTTGAGCAGCAGCGGCAGGTTCGCGCCGGTGAACGCCAGCTGCGGCTCGATGCCGATCATGTGCTTGGAGAACCCGGGCTCGCGGTCGATGAGCTCCTGCAGCGACGGGTAGACGTCGTCCATGATCGCCGACAGCCGGGTGGTCACCCGCGCGATCGACCCGACCGAGGCCTGCAACTCCGGACGCCGGGCGTCGAAGGCGCCGATGATGGTCTGGGCCTGGGTCAAGGTGTGGTCGAGGCTGTCGTTCTGGTTGGCGATGTTCTCGGTGACCTTGCTCAGGCTGGTGATCAGGTTGCCCAGCGCCTCGTCCTGACCGGCCACCGACTCGGTGATGACCGAGGTCTGGTCGACGAACTCGGTGATCGACGCCCGGTCCCCCTGCAGCGACTGGATCACCCCCTGGGTCAGGTCGTCGGCCTTCTTCGGATCCAGCAGCGACATCAGCGGCTCGAACCCGTTGAGCAGGTAGCCGACGTCGAAGGACGGGTCGGTCCGCTCGATCGGGATCACACTGCCCGGGGCCAGCTCACCCGGATCGCCGTTTTTGCCCAGCGACAGACCGACATAGCGCTGACCGATGATGTTCTGGTAGGTGACCGCGGCGATCGTGTTGCCGTAGAGCTTCTGCTCCTTCTGGACGATGAAGTCGACCTTGGCCTCCTTGCCGACCAGCTCGATGGACTCCACCCGGCCGACGCGCACACCGGCCATCCGGACGTCGTCGCCTTCGCGCAGCCCGTAGACGTCGCTGAACATCGCCGCATAGGCGTTGGTGGGCCCGGAGACCTCGCGCCGCAGCGTCGCATAGACCAGCCAGGTCAACACCAGCGAGACGATCATGAACAAGGTGAGACCGATCATCGGCCCGCGAAATCTCATTTCGGTGCCTCCGAGGTCGAGCTGTTGACGGCCGAGACCACGCTGCCACGCGCCGACGGGCCGAGCAGCAGCTGGGTGGCCACCGTGGCCGGCCCGGTGTCGCCGATGAGCGTGCCGAGCTGGTTACGTTCCTGCTCGCTGCCGACCGGACCGACGTTGCCGCCCCAGGCGGCCGGGGCGGCCGGGGCCGGTCCGGGTGGCGGGGCGCCCGGCGGCGGCAGCCCGGGGATGGCCGGTGAGCCCGGCAGCGGCGGGCCGACCGGCGCGGTCGGGATCGGCGGCGACGGCGGCGGCGGGGGGCCGGCGGCATCCGGGTCGGCGGTGCCGGGCACCCGCGGCGACGGGCCCGTCCACCACGGCAGCGGCGGGTTCCACATCGGGTCGTCGAGGTTCTTCGGGGTCGGGTCCACATACGGCGGGCCGACCGCGATGAGGTTGCCGTCGGGACCGATCTCGGTGCCCGGCGGCGGCTCCAGCCCGGCCGGCGGGTGGTAGTTCTGCGGCAGCAGCACCTCGGGCAGTTCCGGGCGCACCGGGATCTCCGGGGCGGTGAAACAGCTCGGGCCCTTCATCTCGCCGTAGCGGGGGCAGTCGGCCCGGGTGTAGGTGAAAAACGGGGTCACCGAGAGGTTGGCGCGTATGTTGCCCACGTCGGCCTCGGGGATCCACACCTCGTCGAAGAACTTCTGGCTCAGGGTGTTCAGACGCCGGAAGATCGGCACGAACTGGTGGGCGTTCATCGCGAACACCCCGATCGGCGGGGTGAGCCCCTGGGTCATGTCGACCATCTGGTCGGCGTGGTTCTCGAACGCCTCGCGGGTGGTGCCGAAGGTGTACTGCGACCCGGAGATGAACGAGGTGAACGCCGCACGTTTCTCGACGAACGTCTGCATTGGGCGCACCGCCTGGTGCAGGGTGTCGACGAGGTCGGGGGCGGTCGCCTTGAGGCCCTCGGTGGCGTTGAGCAGCGCGGTGATCGTCGACGGGCCGGGCTCGGTGGCCACGGTCGCGTTGAGCTCGTCGAGGATCCGGTTGAGGTGCGCACCGGCGTGCAGCAGCTTGACCCGACGGTGGTCGGTGGCCGCACCGACGGCGGCCAGGATGCCCAGGGTGTGGTCGTCACGGCCGCGCCCGGTCGCGGCGAGCACGTCGCGCAGCTTGCTGATCGTGGTCTGGAAGATCACCGTGGACAGCTCGGTGTCCTCGGGAATGTGCGACCCGGCGCTGATCGCGGGGGCCTCACCGGTGCCGCCCTGCTCACCCGGGTCGACGAGCTGCACCGAGGAGACCGCGAACACGTTGGACGGCACCACCCGGGCGGTGACGTTGTTCGGGATGTCCTTGGCGTACCGCGGTTTCAAGTCGATGTGGACGAAGTTGGGCTGGCCGTGGGTGGCGGGGATGACGTTGTTGACGGTGCCGACCAGCAGCCCGTGGTATTTGACGTCGGACTGACTCGGCAGGCCGTCGCCGACGTTGATCAGGTCGGCCACCACCCGCACGTAGGCGTCGAGCTTGCCGGTCGCCTTGAGCAGCAGACTCCCGGTGATCACCGCGATCAGCAGCAGCACCCCGATCCCGGAGCCGAGCAGCTGAGTATTCGACGGCCCGCGGCCGTCGGTGTCCAGAGAGTTCCCAGCACCCACGTCAACCACCGAACCTTGCGCCGGAGTCGATGCTCCACAGGGCCATGGTGAGCAGCATGTTGGCCATGATCACCACGGTGATCGAGGCCCGCATGGCGTGGCCGGCGGCCACGCCGACGCCCTCCGGGCCACCGGCGGCGTAGAAGCCGTAGTAGCACTGCACCGTCGAGGCGATCCAGACGAAGATGACGCACTTGATCACCGAGTAGATGATGTCCTGCCCGGACAGCATCATCGTGAAGTAGTGCAGGTACGGCCCGATCGAGCCGCCGCTGATCGCCCCGGACATCACCTGGGCTGTCAGGTAGGTGACCGCCAGGCAGGCCACGTAGAGCGGGATCACCGCGATGATCGAGGCCATCAGCCGGGTGGTGACCAGGTAGGGGATCGGGCGGATCGCGATCGAGTCCAGCGCGTCGATCTCTTCGGCGATGCGCATCGACCCCAGTTGGGCGGTGAACCGGCAGCCGGCCTGCATCGCGAATGCCAGCGACGCCATGATCGGCGCGAGCTCACGGGTGTTCACCAGCGAGGAGATGATCCCGGTGGCCGGGCCCAGCCCGAGCAGGTTCAGAAAGTTGTAGCCCTCGATGGCGACCAGCGCGCCGGCGGTGAAACCCAGCACCACCGCAACCCCGGCGGTTCCACCGCCGACCACGATCGAGCCGTTGCCCCACGCGATGTCCGACAGCAGCCGCAGGAACTCCTTGCGGTACTGGCGGAATGCGGTCGGGATGCCACCCACGGCGCGGATGAAGAACAACAGCATGTGGCCCAACTTGATGACCGAGCCGCTGAGTCGCTGGTAGCTGTTGATGAACGGCCGAGTGAAACCCGGCGCAAAAGTTGACGGTGTGGCGGCCATGGGTTTACAGCCCCGTCCGCGGGAACAGCATCTCGTAGAGCTGGCTGATACCGACGTTGACCAGCATCAACACCAGAATGGCCTCCACCACCGCCGCGTTCACCGAGTCGGCGACCCCGGTCGGGCCGCCGCGGGTGGACAGCCCCTTCTGGCAGGCGACCACCGCCACGATGGCACCGTAGATCACCGCCTTGAGCAGCGCCACGATCATGTCCTCGGGCGTGGCGAACGAGGAGAAGGTGGCCACGAAGCTGCCCGGCGCGCCATGCTGGAAATACACGTTGAACAGGTAGCTGGCCAGGAAGCCGACGAAACAGGTGATGCCGGTCAGCGCCACACCGACCATGATCGAGGCGGCGAAGCGGGGCACCACCAGTCGGCGCACCACCGAGACGCCCATCACCGCCATCGCGTCGATCTCGTCGCGGATGGTGCGCGAGCCGAGGTCCGCGGCGATCGCCGAGCCGACCGCCGAGGCCATCAACACCGCCGCGACCAGGGAGGCGGCCTGCCGGATGACCGCCAGCCCGCTGGCCGCGCCGGCCAGCGAGGTGGCGCCGACCTGGTTGGCCAGCAACGCGAACTGGATCGACAGCGTCACCCCGATCGGCAGCGCCACCAGCACCGTCGGCAGCACCGCGGTGCCGGCCATGAACGCGCCCTGACGGACGAACTCTCCCCACTGGAATTTGCCGGTGAACAGGTCGATGAAGAAGTACTGGATGGTGCGAACACCGAGAACGTACTGTTCGCCGACCGTCTGCAGCGACGCCACCGGGTGGCGCTTGACGTAGCCGGAGCTCCACTGCTCGATGGCGGCGACACCGTCACCGGAACGGCTCGCGTGCTCCTGCGTCGTCATCGGGCCACCACCAGCGGCGCACGGGAGGACGCCGCAGTCGGCGTGAGGGAGAGGTGTTGCACGGCGGGTATGTTAGCTAGCTCACGGGCGAAAAGGTAGTTTTCGGCCAATACCGGAGTGGGTTCAGCGAATTCACCCCACCGTGGGGTATGGTGCCGGGTTTGCTCGATGAGGGCCGGACTGAGTCTGGTGCCGCTGTCGCCCGAGTCCGCCATGGTCGACAGCATGACCGACGGCGCGACGGGCGGGAGCGGTAACGAAGAAAGTCGATTCCGCCGACCGCGGCGGCGATCTCCGTGATACTCGACACGAGCGACACAGCAAGCGACGAACAACGCGGGACGCCGGGAGGACACAGATGGGCCCGAGCAGGAGCTGGCGCGCACGGGGCGCGCTCGGGGTGTTGGCGGTGATGGTGGCCGCCGCGCTGGTGCCCGCGGGGGCGGCCGCCGCCGACTCCGATCAGCCCCCGCCGCCGCTGCCGGTGTTCACCCCCGGGCCGACCGCCTGGAAACCCAACTTCGACATCTGGCCGTACAGCACGTTCACCTACCAGGTGACCCCGCAGATGATCGCCGGCATGTCGGATTCCTGCCAGTGGTTCAACGCCCAGTTCGATCCGCTGATGGGCCAGATCAACGACTTCCACGGCAACCTGAACAGCAAAGCCAGCGACTACTCCGCCGGTGGGGTGGCGGCCCAGGCCGATGCGGTGACCGCCAACATCGACCAGTCGACGGCGTTCCTGGGCCCACGCCTGCAGCCGTTGACCATCCGCAACAACCCGGACAACTTCGGTCCGTATTCACCGATCTATGGTGGCGAGTACATCACCAAGGCGATGTTCCAGCTGACCCAGATCAGCGACAAGATCAAGAAGAGGGAACCCGCCGGGGTGGTCCACGCCAACATTGTGCACGCCACCGGGTGGGGCGACGCGCTGAAGGGCTCGGGGGCCTGCAACAACGCCTGAGCCCGACCGGGCACGGCGCCCGGTGGGGCCGGGCGCGATCGCGGCGGCCGGGGGCCGGGTGATCGAGCGGCGCCGGGCCGGCCGGTGGGGTGTAGCCTGGCCGCGACACGAAGGGATCAGTAGGTTTGAGTACCGCAGAGCCGCGTGCCGAGAAGGCGACCGAGGCCAGCGAGGACACCGTCGCCGGCGTCGAGGTGACCGAAACCTCGGCCACTGAGACTTCCGGGGCCACCGAGTCCACCGAGTCCACAGGGTCCACAGGGTCCGCCGAGACCAGTGAAGTCGACCCGTCCGCCTGGGCCGCGTCGTCGGGCGGTGGACCCAAACGGTGGCTGCGCCTGGGCGGCGCCGCGTTGTTGGCGGTGCTGCTGATCGTGTCCGCCGTCGAGGGCGGGTTCCTCTACCAGCATCACCGCGTCGAGGTGGCCAAGACCGACGCCGTCGCGGCGGCAAAGGATTTCACGATGAAGCTGGCGACCATCGACCCCGACGCCGTCGACCAGAACCAAGCCGACGTGCTCGACGGCTCCACCGGACGGTTCCGGGACATGTATTCGGAGACCATGGAGGATCTGCGCACGGTCCTCGTGGAGAACGAGGCGGCCGCGCACGGCCGGGTCGTGGAGGCCGCGGTGAAATCGGCGAGCGCCCACAAGGTGGAGGTCATGCTCTTCGTCGACCAGTCGGTGCGCAACAAGGAACTGCCCCAGCCGCAGATGGACCGCAGCCGCATCGTGCTGGTGATGGAGAAGATCGACGGGCGGTGGCTGGCCAGCGACATCGAACATCCGTGAGCGGGCGTCGGTAACCGTCCGGACCCATGGCGATCAGCTCCCCGGTCAGCCGACGCGCCACGGTGGTGGCCCTGCTGGGTTTGACGTTCGCGACCGGGCTGGTCGATGCGATCAGTGTGCTGGTGCTCGGGCATGTGTTCGTGGCCAACATGACCGGCAACGCCATCTTCTTGGGATTTCTGTTCGTGCCCAACGCCGGCATCTCGCTGACCGGCGCGGTGGTCGCGGTCGCCGGGTTTTTACTCGGCGCGGTGGCCGGAGGCCGGCTGGTGCGGTGGCTGGGGCACCGGCTGCGCGTCTGGCTGACCACAGCCCTTGGGGCCGAGATCGCCGTGCTGGCCGTGATGGCCGCCCTGTCCGGGGCCGGGGTGCTGCGCTACCACGACAACACCAAACTGATCCTGGTGGCCGGGCTGGCATTGGCCTTCGGGCTGCAGAACTGCACCGCCCGCCAGTTCGGCATCCAGGAGCTCTACACCACGGTGCTCACCTCGACCATCGTCGGATTGGGGATGGACAGCCGGCTGGCCGGGGGTGGGGGGGAGCGGGAGAAGCTGCGCTACAGCGTGGTCGCGACGATGATCGCCGGGGCGGCGGTCGGCGCGACGCTGTCGAAACTGGTGGTCGCCCCGGTGCTGGGGCTGGCCGCCGCCGTCGTTGCCGCGGTACTGGCGTTGTTCTGGTTCGGCCCGCGCCCGTCCGCGCCCGAGCAGCTCAGTTGAACGCCAGCCAGCTGGGCAGCGCGCGTTCCTTGGAGTCGCAGAGCACCTCGCGGGTGTCACACGAGCCTTTCGGCACCCCGGCACCGGCCCACATCCCCCCGGTGTCGCGGCGCAACACGATCGCCGAGGAGCCGCCGCCGTCGAGCAGGATCGCGGTGTCGCTGCCCAGCCCGCGGAACAGGTCCTGGATGTTGTCCGGGGTGTAGCTGCCGCCCTGGAACACATACATCTCGTCTTTGGCCCGCGAATAGGCCAAGGCGGTGCGTGCCGCGCTCGGACCGCCGTCGCCCAGCTGGCCGGTGTGCCCGGGTGCGAGCAGCCCCAGCCCGCTGACCGCGACGAACCGCACACCCTTGGTCACCAGGTCGGAGACCGTCGGTCCGGCGGCGTCGTAGTCGCCGCCGTCACGGCCGCCCTTGGGCCAGATCACCTGCGGCGCCCCGCCGGCGGGCAGGATCATCGTCGCCAGGGTCGACCAGTGCTCACCGCCGCCGGAGAGGCCCTGCTTGCCGGCGTAGGGGATGGTGCCGGTCACCGCCATGTTCGCCTTGCCCTGCCCGCGGGTGTTGTCGACGTAGACCCCCAGCGGTGAGCTGCAGCCGGTGGAGCGCCACGAGCCGCCCTTCTGGCCGCGCACGTCGAAGAAGTTCGCGTTGATCGCGATCGTGGGCCGGCCCAACGCCTGCCACGCCTGCAGCGGGGAATAGACCTCCGAGGCCTGCCACAGCCCGTCACCGGTGCGCGCCCGCGGATCCCGTTCGCAGCGGGCCTGCTGGCCGGTGTGGGTGTCGACCAGCAGATGCGGCTTGAGACGTTGGGAGGCCCCCTTGATCGTCATCAGGTGCCCGCCGTTGGTGGACTCATACCAGGTGCCGGCGGCGTTGAGCATCGGCGCGGGGTGCCCGCTGCCGAAGTTGTACACCAGGTAGGACCCGCGGGTGTTCGCGATCGCCGCACCCAGCAGGTCGCGGCCGTCGGCGCGTGCCACCGGCGCGGTGACGCCGCCGACGAGCAGCGCGCACAGCGCGAGTGCGAACCCGGCGCTCGCGCGCCGGAGCAGGGTGGCTGGAGTCGGCACGGCTGCCCTTTCCGCGGGACGGTCGCTGCGGTGAGCAACCAGCGACATGCGAACAACTAATGCCACGATAGTCACATTGGTAACGCTGTCAACTTAAATAACAGCCGTATCTCGTTCTGGTTGCAGGCTAATCACCCACGGCGTCAACCTTTTTCGTTACACCTCGATCGGCGGGTGCAGTTTCTCCATGCTCAATTGCCGATCGCGGCGCGCTGACAGCGCGCTGGCCGCCAGCGAGGTCAGCAGAATGGCCGACAACACCGCCACCGACAACCACAGTCGGGAGTCCACACCGCCGACGGTCAATTCGCGCAACCCGTCCACGGCGTAGGTCATCGGGTCGTACGGATGCAGGATCTGGAACGGCCGTGCGGTCGTCTCCACCGGATAGACCCCGCCGGAGGAGACCAGCTGGAACATCAAAAACGCCAGGGTCAGAACCCGGCCGACGGCCACCCCGAACACGGCGTTGAACGCCTGGATCAGCGCCAAGAACGTGGCCGCGATCAGCATCAGAAACGCGACGGTGCCCAGGGTGTACTTCGCCTGCAGTCCGACACCGAAATGCACCACCGCGTACATCAGAACCACCTGGCACAACGCCAGCAGCGTTGCCGGCCAGTAGGAAGCCAGCACCACCCGCAGCGATCCCAGCCCGGACATGATCGCACGGGTCTGCAACGGGGTGAGCAGCATCCAGATGATCAGCGCACCGATGAACAGCGCCAGCGGCAAGAAGAACGGGGCGAAACCGGTCCCGAACGTCGCGGCCCGGTTGGTGAAGTCCAGGTCCACCCCGACCGGGTTGGCCAGCGTCTGGGCGACCTGGGTGCGCTGATCGGGGGTCCACGTAGGCACCTGGTCGGCGCCGTCGCGCAGCCCGGTGGCCAATTCGTCGGCGCCGTCGGAGAGCTGCTGGGTGCCGTCGGCCAGGGTGGCGGCACCGGTCGCCAGTTGCATGCTGCCGTCGGTCAATTGCACCAGCCCGTCACTGAGCTGTTGGGCGCCGGAGTCCAATTGTGCTGCGCCACTACGCAATTTCAGGACGTCATTTTTCAAATCGCCGTTGATCGCGCTGGTCAGAAACTGGCGGAATTTGCTGTTCGGATCCGTCAGTTCGGATTCGAGGTCGGCGGCGTCGGCGCGCAACCGGTTGAGGCCCTCCGGGGTCGCCGGGTCGACGCCGCGTTGCCGCATCAGATTCTGTGCGCCCGTGAGGGTTTCACCCAGATGGTGGATGGTGGGGTCGGGGTTGGCGCTCAGGGTCGCTGCCACCTGGTCGACGATCGAGGCGGCTTGCACGTAGTCGATGCCCAGACCGGCCACCCGGTCGGCGGCGCTCTTGACCGAGCGTCCCAGATGCGCGGCGGTGTCGCCGACCTCGACCGGGTCCAGGCCGAGCCCCTCGACGCTGGTGAGCACCTTGAGCAGCGGGTCGGTGGCGGTGTCGATACCGTCGGCCAGCTCGCTCATCCCACTGGCGAGCGTCGCCGAGCCATCCCGGGCGACCACCAGGTTGGCGGCCAGGGTGTGGGCGCCGTCGGCGAGCTCATGGGCCCCGTCGTTGGCGGTCACCAGTCCGTCCGACAGCTGCTCGGCGCCGTCGGCGGCCTTTTTGATGCCCGAGCCCGAATCGGTGAGCTCACCGAGCGCGGTGCCGATCACCTGGCTGCCGACACCGGCGCTGACCTGGTTGAGCACCTCGCGGGCGGCGTTTTGACCCATGATCGAGGCGAGGTAGCCGTTGGCGTCGTTGAACCGAAAGTCGATCTGCGCCTTGTGCGGATCGTCGGTGGTCGGTGAGGCGATCGCCGCACTGAAGTCGGCCGGCAGCGTGATCGAGAAGTAGTAGTCGCCGCGGGCGACGCCGTCGGCGGCCTCGGCGGCGGAGACCTCCCGCAGATCGAGTTCGCCGGAGCTCAGCAGCTGGTCGGCCACCTCGTCGCCGGCGCGGAGCTCGCGGCCCTGCACGGTGGCGCCGCGGTCCTCGTTGACCAACGCGACCGGCACCTTGTCGACCGCGGAGAACGGGTTCCAAAACGCCCAGAGATACATCGCGCCGTACAACAGCGGCAACACGATGATCGTGATCAGAGCCACCCGGGGCATCGTGCCGCGGGCGTAGCGTTTGATGTCGGTGCCCAAAGACATCCCGGCGAGCATGGGTTCAGTCCTGCCCTTCCTGTGTGCGCGCGACGAGTTCGGCGTGGGAGAGATTGGCAACCCGCAGCTGGGTGCGCACGCCCAGCTCGTCGGGCAGGTCGTTGGCCGAGGAGGTGATCACGGTCTGCTCGGTGCCGAGCTCCACCAGCCGGCGCACCAACGCGTCATGGTTGCGGTGGCTGGTGACCTGGTCGAGGTTGCCGACCACCAGCAGCGGCGGGCGGGCGGTGTTGGCCAACGCGATCCGCAAAAGCAACCCGTCGAGCTCGGTGAGCTGCTCGACGTACTCGTCGGGATGCGGCAGCGGCAGCGACCCGAAGACCGGTCGGCACACCGCCTCGAGGTCCGCGTGCCCGGCCCGGCCGACCAGCCGGTACCACGGCGCGTCCCAGCGCAGCTGTTCGGTGATGAGGTCGCGCACCCGCACTGACTCGGCGACGGTGTCGAGTTCTTCGATGCCGGCCAGCGCGCTGTGGGCGAAGATCTCGGTGGGCGCGGTGGATCCGAGTACCGTCAGCGTGCCGCTGGACGGTTTCATCCGCCCCGCCACGGTCATCAGCAGCGCGGTGCGTCCCGGCCCGGCCGTGCCGATCAGGGCGGTCACCCCGCCGGTGGGGATCTCCAGGTCGATCGGGCCGTACACCGGGCCCCACGGCCCGCGCATCGTGATCGCCCGGGTCACCACCGCCGGCGGCGGATCCTGGGGGGTAGCGGGGGGGTCGGCCACCGGGTCTCCCATCTGTCTCAGTCCTCTCAGTCGCCCAGCGCGGCGTGCATCTGCCAGGCCAGCACCTCGGCCGCACCCGTCGCGCGCACGGAGGGCCCGTCGCTGTCACTGAACCGGAGGGCGTCCCCGGCGCGCATCTCGGTGCGGTTGTCGACTCGCACCGTACCGCGGGTGACCTGCAGGTACAGATACGGTGCTGTCGGCAGTGTCACAGCCGCGCCCGCCGGTAGCCGAGCGGCGTGCAGCGCGGTGTGGCGGTTGCCCAGCGTGATCGCACCCGGCAGCCCGGCGATCCCGGACGCGACGGTGACCAGCGTCCCGGTCTCCAGGGCCGCGGTGACGTCGGCCTGCTGGTACCGCGGCGGCCCGCCGGGGTGGTCGGGCGCCACGCCCATCTGGAGGAAGTGCACCCCGCCGGTGGCCGGGTCGGCGTGCTCGGCGTGGGTGACGCCGGCGCCGGCCGACAGGCAACCGAGTTGGCCGGCGCGGACCACCGCGGTGTTGCCCAGCGAATCGGCGTGCCGCAACCCGCCGTCGAGCACCCAGGTGACGATCTCGAGGTTGCTGTGCGGGTGGGTGTCGTAGCCGGACCCGGCGACCAGGGTCTCCTCGTTGCACACCATGAGCACCCCGTGGTGGGTGTTGGCCGGGTCGTAGTAGTCGCCGTAGGAGAACGACTGCCACGACCGCAGCCAGCCGGTGGTGGTCCGGTGGCGGTCAGCGCCGCGCCGCAGCTCGACCGAGGCGGTCATCGGCCCAGGGTATCGGGGCCGGACCGCGCAGTCGGTGCCTACCAGTCGGATTCGTCGAAGGTGATCACACCGCGGATGTTCGTGCCGTCGATCATGTCCTGGTAGCCGTCGTTGATGTCCTCGAGCTTGTAGGTGTTGGTCACCATCTCGTCGACCTTTAGCAGCCCGGACTTGTACAGCGCCGCCAGGCGCGGGGTCTCGACGTGGGAGTTGCCGCCGCCGAAGATGTTCCCCTTGAGGGTCTTCTGCAGCATCGTGAACAGGAACAGGTTGAGCTTGACGTCGGCGTCGACCATCGACCCCATCCCGGTGACCACGCAGGTGCCGGTCTTGGCGGTCAGGATCATCGCCTCCTCCAGCATCTCCCCGCGCATCTCGCCGACGGCGATGATCGTCTTCTGCGCCATGATGCCCCAGGTCAACTCCATCACCGGGGCGATCGCCTCGGCCATCGTCGGGTAGACGTGGGTGGCGCCGAACTTCACCGCCGCGTCGCGTTTGGAGGCGACCGGGTCGATGGCGATGACGTGGCGGGCCCCGGAGAGCACCGCCCCCTGCAGCGCGCTCATCCCGATCCCGCCGACACCGACGATGATCACGGTCTCGCCGGGCTCGACCTGGGCGACGTTGGTGGCCGAGCCGAACCCGGTGGGCACCGCGCAGCCCATGATCGCCGCCGATTCGAACGGGATGTCCGGGTCGATCTTGACGACCGAATCCTTGTGCACGGTCATGTACGGCGCGAACGTTCCCAACAGGTTCATCGGCGAGACCGCGTGGGAGCCGGCGTGGATGCGGTTGGTGTCATCGGCGATCGCCTTGCCGCCCAGCAGCACCGCGCCCCGGTCGCACAGCGAACGGAAACCCTTCAGACACGGCGGGCAGGCACCGCAGGCCGGGATGAACGCCAGGATGACGTGGTCGCCCTCCTCGAGTCCGGTCACGCCCTTGCCGACCTTGGTGATGACCCCGGCGCCCTCGTGCCCGCCGAGGGCGGGCAGCCCGATCGGGGTGGCCCCGGTGGTCAGGTGGTAGTCGGAGTGGCACATGCCGGCGGCATGCACCCGGATCTGGACCTCATCGGCGACCGGGTCGCCCAGCTCGATCTCGTCGACTCGGAAGCCCTGGTTGAGTTCCCATAGCAGTGCGCCCTTGGTCTTCATGACTGGCGATCATAACCAGGGATACTGAACGTGTTTCAATCGTGGCCCCGATCACAATTGTGACCTGCGACGATGGTGCGCTACGGGTTGTTGTGGGGGATGCCCGCGGTCAATCCTCCGTCGACGACGAAGTCCGCCCCGGTGGAGTACGACGACTCGTCGGAGGCCAGATAGAGCACGCAGGCCGCGACCTCCGGGGATTTCGCCGCCCGGCCCAGCGGGATCTGCAGCGAGTCGTCCGGGATCGCCATGGCCATCCGGGTGCGCACCAGGCCGGGCAGCACGGTGTTGACCCGGATGTTGTGCGGCGCCAACTCGACCGCTGCGGCCTTGGCCAGCCCGCGCACCCCGAACTTCGACGCCACGTAGCCGTAGAGCCCGGGGCTGCCGCGCATGCCCTCGACCGAGGAGATGTTGATGATCGACCCGCCGCCGGCGGCGATCATCGGCTCCACCGCGGCCTGCATGCCCAGAAACGTCCCGGTGAGGTTGACGTCGATGATCGCCCGCCACGCAGCCAACTCGAACTGCGCCAGCGCGTTGATGTTGGCGATCCCGGCGTTGTTGACCAGCACGTCGAGTTTGCCGAACGCCTCCACGGCCAGCGCGACCGCCGCCTGCCACCCGTCGGGGTCGGTGACGTCGAGGTGGGTGAAGCGGGCGAAGTCGGCGACCTCGCCGAACTGTTCGCCGAACTGCTCGCCGAGGAGGTCGATGAGTTTGGCGCCTTCGTCGTCGACGACGTCGCCGATGACCACCTTGGCGCCCTCGGCGATCAGTGCCCGCGCATGGGCCGCGCCCATGCCGCGACCGCCGCCGCTGATCAATGCCACTTTGCCTGCCACTCGGCCCGCCACGCGCCCCATGGCGGCCAGGGTACGTCGGCGACGTGGCCGATCGCGGGTGGGGCGGCGGGAAGGGCGCGGCGAGCGGCTACGCTCCTGCGTGATGAGTATCAGCCACACCGAGCGGACCTTCACCGGTGTCGGCGGCGTGCGGATCGTCTACGACACCTGGACCCCGTCCGGCACGCCCCGCGCGGTGGTGATCCTTTCCCACGGGTTCGGCGAGCACGCCCGCCGCTACGACCACGTGGCGCAGCGGTTCGGCGAGGCCGGGCTGGCGACCTATGCGCTCGACCACCGCGGCCACGGCCGCTCCGGGGGCCGGCGGGTCTACGTCAAGGATCGCAGCGAGTACACCGGGGACTTCGCCACCCTGGTCGGCATCGCGGCCGCCGAGCATCCCGGGCTGCCGCGGGTGGTGCTCGGCCACAGCATGGGTGGGGCGATCGTGTTCAGCTACGGCGCCGACCACCCCGACGACTATCAGCTCATGGTGCTCTCCGGTCCGGCGATCGCCGCCCAGGAGATGGGCGGGCCGGTGCTGGCCGCCGTCGGCAAGGTCCTCGGGTCGATCGCGCCGGGGCTGCCGGTGCAGGCCCTCGACGCCACCGCGGTCTCGCGGGATCCCGACGTGGTCGCCGCCTATCTGGCCGATCCGCTGGTACACCACGGCAAGGTGCCCGCCGGGGTGGCCCGTGCCCTGTTGGTGGTGGGGGAGAACATGCCGCGCTGGGCCTCGGCGCTGCACACCCCGCTGCTGGTGGTCCACGGCGGTGAGGACCGTCTGGTGCCGGTCTCGGGCAGTCACGAACTGGTGGCCCGGGTGGGCTGCACCGACGTCCGCCTGGAGGTCTACCCCGGGCTCTACCACGAGGTGTTCAACGAACCCGAACGTGACCGCGTCCTCGACGACGTGGTGGCCTGGATCTCCGCGCGGCTGTGAACGGTGTCGGAGTGCGCGCCTAGGTTGATCGCATGAACGGCGACCGAAACGACGACAAGATGCTGGCGCGGATCGCGGCGCTGCTGCGCCAGGCCGAGGGCACCGACAACCCGCACGAAGCCGAGGCCTTCATGGCGGCGGCGCAGCGGTTGGCCACCACCACCTCGATCGATCTCGCGGTGGCCCGCGCCCACGCGAGCACCCGCTCGCCCGCGCAGGCCCCGACCCAGCGCACCATCACCATCGGCGCCGCCGGCACCAAGGGGCTGCGCACCTATGTGCAGCTGTTCGTGGTGATCGCCGCGGCCAACGACGTGCGCTGCGATGTGGCGGCCAACTCCACCTTCGTCTACGCCTACGGGTTCGGCGAGGACATCGACGCCAGCCACGCCCTCTACGCCAGCCTGGTGGTGCAGATGGTGCGGGCCTCCGATGCCTACATCGCCAGCGGGGCGCACCGGCCCACCCCGACCATCACCGCCCGGCTCAACTTCCAGTTGGCGTTCGGTGCGCGCATCGGCCAGCGTCTCGCCGAGGCGCGCGACGAGGCGCGCCGAGAGGCCTCCGAGCGGCCCGACGCCGCGCCGGGGACCGCGCTGGCGCTGCGCGACAAGGACCTCGAATTGCGGGACCACTACCGCAGCGCGTCGCAGGCCCGCGGTACCTGGCGGGCGACCCGGGCCTCGGCGGGCTACTCCTCGGCGGCCCGGCGCGCCGGGGACCGGGCCGGGCGGCGGGCCCGCCTCGGCGGCGAGCCCGAACTCTCCTCGGCGCGGACCGCGCTGGGCCGGTGACCACCCGTGACACCCAGCGCGCCAAGGTGTATGCCGCCGAGGACTTCGTGCGCACACTGTTCGCCCGGGCGGGGGACCGCGGTGGCGGGGTGCTGGATTTCTTCGGGACCTCGCTGACCCTGCCGCCGGAGGCGCGGTTCGCCTCCGTGGGCGCGGTGCAGCGCTACGTCGATCAGGTGTTGACGCTTCCGGCGGTGCGAACCGCCTGGCCGCAGACGACCCCGGTGACGGTGCGGGCCCGTCGCGGCCTGAGTGCCGCGCACTACGAGCACCGCGCCGGCACCGGGGTCATCGCGGTTCCCGAGCACGCCGGGGCCGATGAGGCGCCCGGCGAGCAGGGGTGGGCGTTGCGGGAACTGGTGGTGCTCCACGAGATCGCCCACCACCTGTGCCCGGACCCGCCGCCGCACGGCCCC
This sequence comes from Mycolicibacillus koreensis, assembly GCF_002104795.1. Lineage (GTDB taxonomy): Bacteria > Actinomycetota > Actinomycetes > Mycobacteriales > Mycobacteriaceae > Mycobacterium > Mycobacterium koreense. Next base: position 6,426 of record NZ_NCXO01000022.1, on the reverse strand, counting down.
CGCTTCGCCGCGACGATGTGCCGGCTGGCCGAGGTGGTGATGGGGCCGGAGGCCGGGCACGTGCTGCGGGTCGTCTACGCCAAGGAGGGCGTCCGCCTCGGCGGCTAGATCCGGCAGGGGCGCCTTCTGGCGCGTCTGCCGGGGCTCAGCCCTGCACCTCGACCATGTCGGCGCCGCAGGTGCACCGGTAGGACTGTCCGGCGCCGGGGCAGTGGCACGGCACCTCGATCCGCATGCGGCACCCGCATCCGGCGTGGCTGCAGGTCAACAGTGTTCCCGTCGCGTCGTTGGTCATGATCTCCTCCTTTTGCCGGTGTTCGGGATGAACACCTGGGCCCCACCATATACCCCATAGGGGTATTGGGTAAAGGGGGTTCGTCGTGCGGATGCGCGGGGGTGTTTCGCTACGCTGGTGCGCATGGGACAGCACTCCGCCGAGACCGAAACCGTTACCGAGGCCGATCCTTCCGAGGTCGACGGCCTGCTCGATGAGCTGTTGCTCCCCGAGGACCCGGTGCTCACCGCGGCCCTGGAGGACAGCGCCGCGGCGGGGCTGCCCGCGATCGCGGTCTCCGCCCAGCAGGGCGCCTTTCTGCAGCTGATCGCCCGCGCCATCGGCGCCCGGCGCATCCTGGAGTTCGGCACACTGGGCGGCTACAGCACCATCTGGATGGCCCGCGCGGTCGGCGCCGACGGTGCGGTGGTCAGCCTGGAGTACGCCGCGCACCATGCGGAGGTCGCCCGGGCCAACCTGGAGCGCGCCGGGGTCGGCGAGCGGGTGAGCGTGCTGGTCGGGCCCGCGCTGGAGACGTTGCCGAGCCTGGCCGACGAGGCGCCGTTCGATCTGGTGTTCATCGACGCCGACAAGGAGAACAACGCCGCCTACCTGCGCTGGGCGCTCCAGCTGAGCCGTCCGGGCACGGTGATCATCGTCGACAACGTCATCCGCGACGGCCGGGTCGTCGATGCCGAGGCCGACGACGCCAGCCGGGGTGCGCGCGCGGTGCTCGAGCAGATGGGGGCCGAGCCGCGTCTGCAGGTCACCGCCCTGCAGACGGTCGGGGCCAAGGGCTGGGACGGCTTCGCGATGGCGCTGGTCACCGAGGAGTGAGCTCGCGGACCGCCTGCGCCGCGGGCACGACACGGTCGATGCGCAGCGCACTCTGCCCGGCGTAGAGCGCGGTGCGGTCCAGGGCGGACTCGGCCATCCCGGCCAGCGGGGGAACCGGGCTGAACAGCGGCAGCGCCGGGTGCTGCAGCCGCGGTGCGACCCCGCTGATCCGGTCGGCGAGGCGGGCCAGCGGTGCGCTCCAGGCGTTCAGCGCCGCCGGCAGGGCCCGCGTCGCGCCGTCGGCCCGGCACCACCGGCGGGTGGCGGCGTTGGGGATGACCCGGTGGCGCTCCGGCCAAGAAAGCCCGAACAGCGTGGTCTCCACCGTGGCCGACGCCGCCAGGATCCGGCTGCGATAGCCCGGGTGCGCCCCGGACTCGTCGGTGAGGACGAACCGGGTGCCGGCGACCACGCCGGCGGCACCGCCGTCGAGTGCCGCCGCGGTGTCGGCGGCGGTGGCGATCCCCCCGGCGAGGAACACCGGGCGTCCCTGCGCGGCGGCCAGCGCGTCGGGCAGGAACTGCAGTGCGGCGCGGGTGCCCACCAGGTGCCCACCGGCTTCCCGGCCCTGCGCGATCACCGCGTCGACCCCGGCGCCGACCGCCGCGCGGGTCTGCGCGATGGTGCCGACCATCCGCATCACGACGATCCCGGCGTCGCGCAACTCGGCGACCAACGCCGGCGTCGGGGCGCCGAATGCCAGCACCGCGATGTCGATGCCGGCGTCGATGCAGGTGCGCACCTGATCGCGCGTGACGAACGGCATCAGCAGGTTCACCGCCACCGCACGCCCGGGGGCCGCGTCGCGCACCCCGCCGATCGCCTCACGCAGGGCCGCCGGCGGGGCCAACCCCAGCGTTCCCAGTGCCCCGGCCGAGGCCACCGCCGCCGCCAGGCGCGGACCGGCGATGCCGCCGCCCATCCCGGCCTGCAGTACGGGGACATCGATACGCAGTCGATCGGCCAGATCGCCGAAACCACCTGTGGGCATGGTCCCCAGGGTAGGCCGCGCGGGTGTGGCTCAGCCGCAGATCGCGCCGGTTGCCGCCGAGTGCACCAGTTTGCGGTACTTGGCGAGCACCCCGGTTGAGTACGGTGAGGCCGGCGGGGTGAAGCCGTCGGCGCGAGCCGCGAATTCGTCGGCGTCGACGAGCACGTCGAGGGTGCCGCGCGCGACGTCGAGGCGAATCGTGTCGCCGTCGCGCAAAAACGCGATCGGCCCGGCGTCGACGGCTTCCGGCGCGATGTGGCCGACACACAGCCCGGTGGTGCCGCCGGAGAACCGGCCGTCGGTGAGCAGCAGCACATCCTTGCCGAGCCCGGCGCCCTTGATGGCTCCGGTGATCGCCAGCATCTCGCGCATCCCCGGCCCGCCCTTGGGGCCCTCGTAGCGGATCACGACGGCGTCGCCGGCCTGGATCGTGCCGTTCTCCAAAGCATCGAGAGCGGCGCGCTCGCCGTCGAAAACCCTTGCAGTGCCGTCGAACACGTCGGCGTCGAAGCCGGCCGACTTGACCACCGCGCCTTCGGGGGCCAGCGAGCCGTGCAAAATGGTGATGCCTCCGGTGGGGTGGATCGGATTGGTCAGCGCGTGCAGAACCTTGCCGTCGACCACCGGGGGGTCGAGTTCGGCGATGTTCTGCGCCATCGTCTTGCCGGTGACGGTCAGCGCGTCGCCGTGCAACAGGCCGGCCTCCAGCAGGGTCTTCATCATCACCGGCACGCCGCCGATCTTGTCGATGTCGAACATGACATGCGCGCCAAACGGTTTCACGTCGGCCAGGTGCGGCACCTTGGCGCCGATGCGGGAGAAGTCGGCCAGGGTCAGGTCCACCTCGGCCTCGTGGGCGATCGCCAGGAGGTGCAGCACCGCGTTGGTCGAACCGCCGAAGGCCATGACCACAGCGATCGCGTTCTCGAAGGCCTCCTTGGTCAAGATGTCGCGAGCGGTGATCCCGCGCCGCAGCAACTCCACCACGGCTTGACCGCTGCGCCGGGCGAATCCGTCACGGCGACGGTCGGCCGACGGGGGCGACGCGCTGCCCGGCAGCGACATCCCGAGCGCCTCTGCGGCGCTGGCCATGGTGTTGGCGGTGTACATGCCGCCACACGCGCCCTCCCCGGGGCAGATCGACCGTTCGATGATGTCGACGTCCTCGCGGGACATCAGCCCCCGTGAGCACGCCCCGACGGCCTCGAAGGCGTCGATGATCGTCACCTCGCGTTCGGTGCCGTCGGAGAGTTGGGCGTAGCCGGGCATGGTGGATCCGGCGTAGAGGAACACCGCCGCGAGGTCCAGGCGGGCGGCGGCCATCAGCATGCCGGGCAGGCTCTTGTCGCAGCCGGCGAGCAGCACCGAGCCGTCGAGCCGCTCGGCGGACATCACGGTCTCGACGCTGTCGGCGATCACTTCCCGGCTCACCAGCGAGAAGTGCATGCCCTCGTGGCCCATGGAGATGCCGTCGGAGACCGAGATCGTGCCGAACTCCAGGGGATAGCCGCCGGCGGCGAACACGCCCTCCTTGACCGCTGTGGCCAGCCGGTCCAGCGACAGGTTGCACGGGGTGATCTCGTTCCACGACGACGCCACCCCGATCTGGGATTTGGCGAAATCGTCGTCGCCCATGCCGACCGCCCGCAGCATCCCGCGGGCGGCGGTGCGCTCCAGGCCGTCGGTGACGTCGCGGCTGCGCGGTTTGATGTCGACGGACTTGCGGTCTGCGGCCATGACGTCCAGTATGCCCGCGCGGGGAGGTGCGCCAAAATCGTTTATATACCCCGCTGGGGTATGAGGTAGCATGGCGTTCATGAAGGTTGTCGCCGTTGGCCCCGCATCCCTTGGTCCCAGGTCGTTCGCCGCGGTCTTGACCGCATCCGCCGTCGTGCTCGCCGGGTGTTCCGGTTCGGGTGACGACTCCACCGATGCCACCTCGCCGGCCGCCGAGACGACCACGTCGGTCACCTCCGTCCCCGGCACGGCGGTGCCGGACAACCACAATGCGGCGGACGTGACCTTCGCCACCGACATGATCCCGCATCACCGTCAGGCGTTGACGCTGGCCGAACTGGTGCCCGACCGTACCGACAACCCCGACGTGATCGCGCTCGCCGAGGAGATCACCGCCGCTCAGCAACCCGAGATCGACCAACTCGAGGCGATGCTGAATCAGTGGGGCGCACCGCTGCCCGACGGGCACTCCGACCACCATGCGGATATGGCCGGAATGGTCGACCAGGCCACCCTGGATCGGCTGGAAACGTTGCGTGGCGGCGAATTCGACACGTTGTGGTTGCAGTCCATGATCGGCCACCACGAAGGCGCGGTGCAGATGGCCGAGACCGAGATCGCCGACGGGGAGAACTCGGCCGCGAAAGAGTTGGCCACCAACATCATTGCCGACCAGCAGGCCGAGATCGATAAGATGAACGAGATGATGGGCGGCTAAGATGCCTGGCACACATGGCTATTCCGCCGATGATGAGGTCAAAGACGCCTATGCCAAGCGTTTGCGCCGCATCGAAGGCCAGGTGCGCGGCATCGCGCGGATGATCGACGAGGACAAGTACTGCATCGACATCCTCACCCAGATCAGTGCGGTCAACAGCGCCCTGCGGTCGGTGGCGCTGGGTCTGCTCGACGAGCACATGCGGCACTGCGTCAGCGGGGCGGCCGCCCACGGCGGTCCCGAGGCCGACGCCAAATTGGCGGAGGCGTCTGCGGCGATTGCCCGACTGGTTCGCTCCTGAACCCGATACGGTGGCGCCAGCGTCGGGGTCGACCCTGACGTCGCGACCACCATGACAATTCAGCGCGTCAGCAACTCGGCCGGCCCGTGGACACCGCGGGTCGTCGTTCAATTGGCGGTACTCGCCGCGGCCGCACTGACCTACGTCACCGCCGAGATCCTGCCGGTGGGGGCGCTCTCGGCGATCGCCACCGACCTCGACATCAGCGAGGCCGTGGTCGGCAGCCTGCTGGCCTGGTACGCGGTGGTGGCGGCGGTCTCGACGGTGCCGCTGGTGCGCTGGACCGCGCACTGGCCGCGCCGGCGCACCCTGCTGCTGGCGCTGGCGTGCCTGGCGGTCTCCCAGATCGTCTCCGCGTTGGCGCCGACGTTCGCGGTGCTGGTGATCGGGCGCACGCTGTGCGCGGTCACCCACGGGTTGCTGTGGGCGGTGATCGCGCCGATCGCGACCCGGCTGGTGCCGGCCACCCACTTCGGGCGGGCAACCACGGCGATCTACGTCGGCTCGAGCCTGGGCCTGGTCGTCGGTATCCCGACCATCACCTGGATCAGCCTCGCGCTGGGATGGCGCCCGGCGGTGGCACTGGTCGCCGCCGCCGGGATCGGGGTGCTGCTGGCAGCCCGGGCGGTGCTCCCGCCGATGGACCTGGCCGCCGACCAGCACGCCGTCGTCGGGGCCGCCGCCCGCCACCACCGCAACGGCCGGCTGATCACCGTGGCCGTGCTGACCCTGGTGGTGGTGATCGGGCACTTCATCTCCTACACGTTCATCCTGGCGATCATCCGCGAGGTGCTCGGCATCGACGTCGTCGACCGCGCCCACGCGGTGTCCTGGCTGCTGGTGGGCTACGGAATCATCGGGGTGGCGGCGATGAGCGCGGTGGCCCGTCCGCTGGACCGCCGGCCCGCCGCGGTGGCCACGCTGTGCATGAGCGTGCTGTGCGTGGCATTCGTGGTGTTGACCGCGCTGGCGTTCACCGACCTGCCCACCCGGGTGACGATCCCGGTGGGGATCGCGATGATCCTGCTGTGGGGCGCGACGGCGGCGACCGTCTCGCCGATGCTGCAGTCGGCGGCGATGCGTACCGCACCCACCGATCCCGACGGGGCCTCGGGGCTGTATGTGGCGGCCTTTCAGATCGGCATCGCGGCCGGATCGCTGGCCGGCGGGGTGCTGTCCAGCCATGCCGGGCTGGGGGTCATGATGGCGACCTCGACGGGGCTGTTCGCGGCGGTGCTGGTCGGCATCGTCGTCGCCCGCCGGGTCTTCGATGTTTCCTCGGTGGTCAGTTCGGTCTAGCCCGGCTGTAACGCCGGCCACGTTTTTCCGATAAGCCCTGCAGGTCAGCGCTGTGGAGTTGGCGAACGGGCGGATGTGTGCCACCGTTTGCCCAGTTAGCTGGTCCGCTCGCTGTGCGAGACTGGTGACAACCTGTGCAATGGAGGGATACGCATGCCGCGATGGACGACAGGCCGCCTGACCGCGATGGTCAGCGCTGCCGGGATGGTCGCGACACTGACCCTGGGTGCCGGGGCGGCCTGTCGTCCATCGCGGCATGCGTATCCCTC